>DATBEZ010000077.1:0-33192 GCA_036558745.1 Acidimicrobiia bacterium | reverse complement strand
CTTCAAGTCGTTCGCGGACAAGACGACGCTCGAGTTCGAGCCGGGCGTCACCGTGGTCGTCGGGCCCAACGGATCGGGCAAGTCCAACGTCGTCGACTCGGTCGCGTGGGTGCTCGGCGCGCAGGGTGCGCGCAGCCTGCGGGGCGCCAAGATGGACGACGTCATCTTCGCGGGGACGCCCGACCGCCCTGCGCTGGGCCGGGCCGAGGTCTCGCTCACGATCGACAACTCCGCGGGGCTGCTGCCGATCGAGTTCTCCGAGGTGACCATCACCCGCACGTTGTTCCGCACGGGCGAGTCGGAGTACGCGATCAACGGCGCGCCGTGCCGGCTGCTCGACATCCAGGAGCTGCTCTCGGACTCGGGCATCGGCCGCCAGCAGCACGTCATCGTCGGGCAGGGTCAGCTCGACACGATCCTCAACTCGCGACCCGAGGACCGTCGCGCGGTCGTCGAGGAGGCGGCCGGCATCCTCAAGTTCCGGAAGCGGCGGGAGAAGGCCGAGCGGCGGCTCGAGGCGACCGAGGGCAACCTGCTGCGCCTGCAGGACCTGTTGCGCGAGGTGCGGCGCGGGCTCACCCCGCTGCAACGGCAGGCCGACGCGGCCCGTCGTCACGACGGTCTCGTCGACGAGCTGCGCGCGATTCGGCTGCACCTCGCCGGCCACGAGATCGCGGGACTCCAGACGCGGCGCGAGCGTTTGCGCGACAAGCGGGCGGGGTTCGACGACGACGACGGTCGCGTCCGGGCGCGCCTTCGCGAGCTCGACACCGCGGTGCTCGACGCGGAGCACGCGCTCAGCGCGCTGGGCGACGACGACCTCGCCGACGCCTTGGTGCGCGTGGAGTCGTTGCGCGAACGGGCTCGCGGTCTGCGCGCGCTCGCGGCCGAACGTCAGCGGGGTCTGGAGCGGGAGCTCGCGGCCGCGGCCGACACCGGTGTGGTCGAGACGCTCGTCGCCGACGCAGCGGGGCTGCGCGACGAGCTCACGAAGGTCGAGGCCGACGCGGTCGCGCTGACGGAGCCCGCGGCCGAGGTCGACGTGCTCGAGCGGGCGGTCGCGGCCGAGCGCGCGGCGCTCGCCGAGGCCGAGGCCGATGACGCGGCCGAGAAGCTGGCCGCGCTACGCCGCGACCTGCAGGCGGGTCGCGAGGCGCTGCAGCGCGGCGAGTCCGAGCTGGGCCGCCTCGACGCGCGCCGTCGCGCGACGGAGGAGCGACTCGCTCGCCTCGGTGACGAGCAGCGTGAGGCCCGCGCGGAGTTGGAGCGCGCGACGTCGGCGTCGGTCGACCTCGACGCCGCGCTGGACGTCGCCGCAGAGCGGCGACGCGCGGCCGAGGAGGCCGGCAGCGACGCGCAGACCGCGTTCCGTCGCGCCGAGGGCGAGGCCCAGCGTTGGCGGGCGCGGGCCGAGGCGCTGAGCCAGGCCCTCGACACCGCGCGCGTCGCAGCGGGCGCCGAGCGGGTCGCCGGGCTCACGGGGGTCGTGGGTCCGCTGGTCGACCACCTCGAGATCGAGGCCGGTACCGAGATGGCGGTGACGGCCGCGCTGGGCGACGCGCTCCGCGCCGTCGTCGTCGACGGCGGCCCCGCGGCGCGTGACGCGCTCGAACGCTTGAAGGCCGGCGACGCGGGCGGCTGGTTGCTCGTCGTCGACGGTGCCCACACGCAGCCGGTGCAGGGACGTCTCGCGCCGCCGCGCACCCGTTCGCTGGTCGAGTGCGTCCGCGCCCGCGTCCCCGCGCTCGAGGGTGGGCTCGCCCGCCTGCTGGACGGGGTCGTCCTGGCCGACGGCGACTGGCGTGACGCGCTCGACCTCGCGCTCGCGAACCCCGGTGTCGTCGTGGTCACACGCGACGGTGACTGCTTCGGCGGGCCCGACGTGTGGCGCGCTGGCGGCGACCGCGACGCGGGTGCCACCCAGGCCGCGCTCGACGAAGCCCAGGAACAGGCCGGGCGCGCCGATCGCGAGCGCGCCGACGCGGAGACCGCGGTGCAGCGGACGAGCGCCGCCCTCGACGAGGCGCGGGCCGCCGAGGCCGCAGCGCGCGAGACGGCACGGGAGAGTGCCGAGCGACGGCACCGCGCCGTCGTCGTCATCGAGCAGCTGGAACGGGAGACCTCCGCGCGCGCCGAGGAGCTCGAGCAGGTCGCGGCCGAGCTCGACGTGATCCGTCGCCGTCACGAGGCCGATGACGCGCGCGTCGCGGAGCTGCAGCTCGTGCTGCCCGGGCTCGAGGCCGCGGAGCAAGAGGCCGCGAGCCGCGAAGCCGAGCGCGTGCGGCAACGCGCCGCCTTGGCGGAACGCGAGCAGGCGACGACGACGATGCGGCGCGAGCTCGAGGTGCGCGCCGCAGCGCTCGAGGAACGTCGCGGTCTGCTGCAGGACCGCCTCGCCGAGGTCGAGACGCGTCTCGCACGCGATCCCGAGGCCCAGGCCGAGGCGGAACGGCACCGGGCGCGCCTCGCCTCACGTGCACGCGTCTGCGAGACCCTGGTCGTCACTCTCGACGAGCGTCTCGCCACGATCGGGTCGGTCCACGCGCGGGTGTCGGAGCGGCGCCGCAAGCGTTCCGAGGAGGCCGGCGCCGCGGGCCGTCGGCTCGACGGGTTGCGCGGCGAGCGGTCGGGGCTCGAGCAGCAGCTGGCCGAGCTGCGCGAGCAGATGTCGCGGGCCGAGGTGGAAGAGGCCGAGACCCGCATGCGCCTCGAGGCCGCGGTCGAGAAGCTCCGCGCCGAGTACGACTGCGAGCCGGCGGTCGCGCTCGACGCGCCCGCTCCCGAAGTGCCCGACGGGACCACGCTCGCCGGACGCGCGCGCGAGCTCGAGCGCGAGCTGCGTCTCATGGGTCCGGTGAACCCGCTCGCGCTCCAGGAGTACGACGAGCTGCGCGAGCGCCACGACTTCCTCCAGACCCAGCTCGAGGACGTGAAGGAGAGCCGGCGCGAGCTCACTCGCGTCATCAAGGCCGTCGACCACGAGATCGTCACCGTGTTCGAGTCGGCGTTCGCCGACGTCTCGCGCCACTTCGACGAGCTCTTCGCGACGCTGTTCCCCGGCGGCTCGGGACGCATCTCGCTCACCGACCCCGACGACATGCTCAACACCGGTATCGAGATCGAGGCCCGCCCGTCAGGGAAGAACACGCGGCGGCTGTCGTTGCTGTCCGGTGGCGAACGGTCGCTCACCGCGCTCGCGTACCTCTTCGCGGTGTTCCGCGCGCGGCCGTCGCCCTTCTACCTGCTCGACGAGGTCGAGGCCGCGCTCGACGACGTGAACCTGCACCGGTTCCTCGATCTCATCCACGAGTTCCGCGACGAGGCCCAGCTCGTGATCGTGTCGCACCAGAAGCGCACCATGGAGGCGGCCGACTGCCTCTACGGCGTGTCGATGCCGCCGGGCGGATCGAGCCGCGTGGTGAGCCAGCGGACCACCGGCGACGAGGGGCTGTTCACGGCTGCAGCCGCCGCGCCCTAGCGAGGCCGCGTCGGGATGACGCCCGCGTTCCTCGCCGTGCTCACCGCGCAGACGGTCCCGACGAGCGACGGCCTCACCGCCGCCTGCGGCGCGAAGCAGGAGCAGGGCTGGCTGTGCACGAACGTGTACCGCCTCAGCCACAACCGGGGCGCGGCCGAGTTCGCGGACGCGATCTCGAAGCCGGTCCGCATCGTCGTCCTGGTCCTCGTCGCGTGGCTGCTCGTGCGGATCAGCCGCCGGCTCATCCGGCGCGGGTTCCGGCGTGTCGGTCAGGCCGACGAGCGGATCGGCTCGCTGCGGCGCCGGGCCGGGCTTTCGTGGCTCGACACCGGCCCGATCCCGAGCGTGCGCAAGGCGCAGCGAGCGGAGACGATCGGTGCGCTGCTCTCGAGCATCGTCGCGGTCGTCATCTGGTCCATGGCCGCGATCAGCGTGCTCGACATCCTCGGTGTGGCGCTCGGTCCGGTCATCGCGGGTGCGGGCATCATCGGCGTCGCGATCGGCTTCGGCTCGCAGTCACTCGTGAAGGACTTCCTCAGCGGGATCTTCATGCTCATCGAGGACCAGTACGGCGTCGGTGACGTGATCGACGCGGGCGTCGCGACCGGCACCGTCGAGGGAATCTCCTTGCGCACCACGCGCCTGCGCGACGTGGAAGGGGTGGTGTGGCACGTGCCGAACGGCACGATCGCCCGCGTCGGAAACCAGTCGCAGCAGTGGTCACGCGCGCTGCTCGACCTCACCTTGCCCGCGAGCACCGACATCGCGCGCGCGACGACGGTGATCAAGGAGACCGCCGACGCGTTGTGGCGCGATCCGGCCTTCCGGCCGCTGATCACGGCCGAGCCCGAGGTGTGGGGCGTCGAGGACATCAACCCCGACACGGTGGTGATCCGGCTCGTGGCCAAGACCCAGGTGCTCGAGCAGTGGCGCGTGGCGCGCGAGCTACGGGCCCGTCTCGCCGTCGCGTTCCGCGAGGCCGGGATCACCGCGACCGCGGCGCCCGCGGCGGATGCAGCGGGCGACGAGCCCGACGCGACACCGAGTGGCGGGCCGCGCAGCGAACCGCCGGCACCCCGCTGAGCGACACCTCGCCGAAGCCTCCCTCCTAGGATCGCAACCCTCATGTCGAGTCTCGTCGTCATCCTCGCCATCCTCGTGCTCGGGGTCCTGCTCGTCGCGGTGGGCATCGGGCTGTCGCGCCGCTCGCAACGCCGGACGCGCGAGATCTCCGAGCAGCTCGGGATCCCCGCGCCGCCACCTTCGGGCCGTCGCAGACCGGGTGGACCCGAGGAAGGCGGCGCAACCGACGTCGGGAAGCAGCCGCCGACGCGTCCGGCGCCGCCGGCGCGGCCACGCCCGGGCCGCCCACCGGCGCGACCTGAAGCACCACCGGCGCCGCCGATCCCCGAGGCTCCGCCCGAGCCCGAGGTCGCGCTGCCCGAGGCCCCGCCGGCACCCGCGCCCGAAGCCCCACCCGCGCCGGTCGCGCCACCGGTCAAGCCGCGACTGCGCGACCGTCTGGGACGCACGCGCGCCGCGTTCACCGGGTTCCTCACCGACCTGACCGGGCGCGGCCACATCGACGACGAGATCTGGGACGAGCTCGAGGAGAGCCTTCTGCTCGCCGACGTCGGTGTGACCACGACGACGCGCGTGCTCGAGGATCTGCGCGCACGCGCGCGCGAGATGAAGGTGTCGGACGCGGGTGACCTGCTCGATCTCCTCCGCGCCGAGCTGGTTGCCGTGCTCGAGCCCGCGGATCGCGCGCTGCACCTCGATGCCGGTGAGGCGAACGTGTGGATGTTCGTCGGCGTGAACGGCGTCGGGAAGACCACGACGATCGCCAAGCTGGCCCAGCAGGAGGTCGCCGAGGGTCACCGACTGGTGCTCGCGGCGGCGGACACGTTCCGTGCCGCAGCGGCCGAGCAGCTCGGCCTGTGGGCCGAGCGCGTCGGCGCGGAGCTCGTGCGCGGTCAGGAGGGCGCGGATCCCGGATCGATCGTGTTCGACGCGATGAGCGCCGCCGCGAGTCGAAGCGCAGACCTGGTGCTCGTCGACACCGCGGGACGGCTGCACACGAAGGTGAACCTCATGGAGGAGCTCAAGAAGCTCCGGCGCATCGTCGACCGCACGCCGGGCGCGCTGAAGGAGGTGCTGCTCGTCATCGACGCGACGACCGGGCAGAACGGCCTCATCCAGGCCCGCCAGTTCACGGACGCGGTCGAGGTCACCGGCGTCGTGCTCACGAAGCTCGACGGGAGCGCGAAGGGCGGCATCGTGCTGGCGATCCAGGGCGAGCTCGGGATCCCGGTCAAGGTGGTCGGCATCGGCGAGTCGGCCGACGACCTGATCCCCTTCGACGCCGTGGAGTTCGTCGACGCGCTGCTCTCGTAGCGGCCGGTCGCCCGTTGATCCTCGCGATCGCCCGTCGTACCGTCGCGGTGCTCGGGCGACACGACCATATGGGGTGCCCGCGACGCCACGGAGGTGGGCGATGGCGGCCGACACGTTCCTCGTCTATGCCGGTGTGTACGACGATCCCGGCGACGCGCTCGCCGACTACGACGCGATCAAGGATCTCCATGCCGAGGCGGGCCTGATCGACGCGTACGACGCCGCGGTTGTCGAGCGTCGGGCCGACGGCAAGGTGAAGATCGTGAAGAAGCACGAGACGCCGACGCGCGTCGGCGGCGTGCTGGGCGGCGGTGTCGGCCTCGCGACCGGGCTCGTGGTCGCGTTGTTCCCCGCCGCGGCGATCGGTGGTGGTCTGCTCGCGGCGACGACCGGCGGCGGCGCGCTGCTCGGCGCGATCGCCGGCCACGCGGCGGCCGGGATGAGCCGGAAGGATCTCAAGGAGCTCGGTGAGCAGCTCGACGACGGGCAGGCCGGGCTCGTGGTCGTCGCGGTCTCGGATCTCGAGGCCAAGGTCGAGCGCGCGATGAAGCGGGCACGGAAGGTCGAGGCCAAGCAGATGAAGGCCGACACCAAGGAGCTGCAAGCCGACGCGGAGCAAGCCGGCTCGTAGGGCTTCAGTCGAGCGAGCCGCCGCGGGACGTCCACGCCGTCCCGTCGAAGAACGCCGGCGCGCCGTCACGGTCGCGCGCGTACGCGCCACCGCACACCGCGACCGGTTGTCGGTCAGCGCACCACCGTTGTTCACGAACGTCCAGCCGGTGGTCGTTCGCGTGAGCGTGGCGAGCGAGTCGTCGACGGTCCGCGTCTGCACCGCCACGACGCCGCCACAGCTGACCGCGCTCGGTGCCCCCCGCAAACTGCCACGTCGCATCGGGTGCATGCACCAGCTGCCACTGCCACGGCGCGTCGTCGACTGACGACATCTGCACGATCTGTCCGTCCAGACCGCGGACGAACACGAGCCGCGTCACCCCCGACGAGCCCGACGTCGCGGCCGCGGTGGGGAAGTCGGGGATCCACCCGCCATGGGCTCCACGACGAGCGGGCTCGACCTTGCGGGCGTGGTACAGCGCGCGATCGAAACCCCGGACATAGATGTCGACGTGACCCGGTGCCGACAACATCGCCGGTCGAACGAGCGCGCGGAGCGTGTCGCTGACCGGCTCGGAGCGCACCGTGGTGCCGTCCACCCATCAGTGGGAGGCGTGGTAGTCCGACGTCAGCGCAACCACGTCGAACCGTCCCGGCGTCGGACTGACGGCCACCGGGTCGGCGACGATCACGTTGACGACGTTGTTCCACGAGATCCGAGGAGCGGATCCGCACCTCGCTCGCGACGCTCGGCTCCGGCTCGTTCCGTGTCGAGATCGACGAGGCGGCGGCGGGACGGTTCCCGCGACGGGGAAGCTGAGCCTGATGCGGTGTCGATCGCGGCGTACACGGTCGTCTCCCACCCGCCGCCCGACAGCCCGACCATGTCGAACTCCCGGTATTGCGGGAAGCTGTCGGCAGCGGCACGGGTCTGGAGGTAGTCGCATCGACAGAGCCGAACGTCATGACCTCGTCGTGTCCCTCGGCGGCGCGCGATGCTGTCCCCCGGCGACCCGTCCGGGCGGCGGCGTGGCGCCGGGGGGTGGCACATGCGGATCGGGCGGGTCGTGGGCGCGGTCGTCGTCGGGCTGCTGCTCGCGGCGTGCACGCTGCCGGTCGGCAACCCCACGGGGGACGACGCCGATCTCGTGCTGGTGCTCCCCGCGCTCGACCAGAACACCTTCGTCCAGGAGCAGCAGCTGCTCCAGCCGTTCCTCGCGCAGCTGAACCTCAGCCACACGTTCGTGCCCCTGTCCGACATCGTCGCGGCGAACCACGGCGCCCCGCTCACGGCCGAGTCCGTCCGCCAGTACCTGCGCGGCCGTTTCACGTGGCGTTTCAGCACCGCGCAGCGACCGCGATACCTCGGCATCGTCGCCGCGCCCACCGCCGACTACACGGGTGCGCCGATGCAGGTGCCCACGATCCCGCGATTCCTCCTGCATGCCGCCGCGCCGTTCGACCAGACCTTCGACACGGATCTCCCCTACGAGTTCCTCGCGCCCGCCACGATCGACGGTGGTGACGGCACCGTCGATCCGAACGATCTCAATCTCTCGTTCCCGACGTTCGACGTGTTCCGCATCCCGATCAGCCAGCCCGCGGACCTCACGACGTTCGCCGACCGTCACGCGGCGTTCACCGCCGCGTCCTACCGGAGCGACGCGACCCTGCTCGCCGGCAGCGTCCAGACGAACGGCGACACCTCCGCGATCCAGTGCCTGAACGCCAACGCGCTCCAGCAGCCCAACCTCGCGACGCACGTCTTCAAGATCTTCGATTCGACGACGTGCTCGCCCGACGTCATGACCACACCGTCCGGACCGAGCGCCGCGAGCGTGCTCGCCGCGTCCAACAGCGCGTTCCACGGCGGTCTCGTCGTCGACGTGTCGCACGGCTCACCCAGCGCGATCTTCGCCAACAACGGCTCGTCCACGAACCTCGACGTCACCGGCGCGGCGACCATCCCGTCGAACCGCCTCAACATCTTCGTCTCCATCGCGTGCGACAACGACGGCGCGCGTGTGGGCGCGCGCAACCTCGCGGCGGCGATGTACGAGCAGTCGAGCGTGGCCGTGGTCTCGGCGACGACGACGGTCACGCCCGTCAGCCCCGACAGCGTGCTCGCGGCCGAGGTCGACTCCGTGGTCGGCCTGTACCAGCACCCGGAGAACCTGCTCCAACGGTTGCACGCGTTCCGCACCGACTACTACACGCGCTTCGTTCGCACGACGACGGGCGGTGTGCAGACACT
Source organism: Acidimicrobiia bacterium (assembly GCA_036558745.1). Classification (GTDB taxonomy): domain Bacteria; phylum Actinomycetota; class Acidimicrobiia; order IMCC26256; family JAMXLJ01; genus JAMXLJ01. The sequence goes on along the minus strand of DATBEZ010000077.1, from coordinate 24,451 downwards.
GCACTGGATCAACCTGCTCACCGTGAACCTCGTCGGCGACGGGTTCGTGAGCGTGGCGCGCTAGCGGGTCCGCTCCGTCAGCCGCCCTGGCGGACCGTGAGGCGGTGCAGCTGCGGGCTCGACGCGTCGCCGGTGACCTCGTAGAGGGCGACGTCGTTCGAGCCGTCGCGCATCAACGAGTCGGGGACCATCATGGCGATCCGGTTCGCGACGTTGCCGTCGCGGAACGTCGGTGACACGCCGCCGATCTTCCCGTTGACGGCGATCGCGACCGTGCCGGCGTGGTCGACCGTGCCCCACACCAACGCGGGAACCGATCCCGACGAGAGCTTCACCTTGTGGAACTCGTCGAGCTGCGAGAGTGTCGCGCCACCACGCGCCGCCGCGCCGACGTCGAGCGACGTGACCGTGCGGCCGACGAGCGCGCCTTCGGGCGCGACGCGGTAGAGGCGGAGCGCGGGGTCACCCGGTTCCGTGATGCCGTCGACGTTGTCGGCGAGCATCTGTTGCTCGCCCGGCGCGCCGTCGTAGGTCACGTTCGACGCGATGCCCACGCCGAACGGCGTGGTCTTGGCCCACATGAAGGTCTTGCGATCGCCGGTGCGCTCACCGGCGGGGACGCCGTCGACCTTCCACGGGATCTTGAAGCCGATGAGCTTCGCGATCGTCGGCACGACGTCGATCGACATCACGTTCGCGTCGCTGATCGCGCCGGTCTTCTGGCCGCTCGCCTTCACGAACAGCGGCGCCCACAGCACTTGCGGGTACAGCGGGGGGGGCACGGTCACGTTCCCCTCGCCGCGGACGTTCTGTCCCGGTGTGAACGCGATGCCGTGATCGGCCGTGACGACGAGCACGGAGCGGTCGTAGAGCCCGGTTGCGCGGAGGCGGTCGAGGAGCTGGCCCACGAGCTGGTCGGCGTAGGCGGCCTGCAGCAGCATGCGCTCGTGCGCGAGCGCGGGCGGCCACGCCTGGGTGGTCCACGTGCCGTCGCCGGATTCTCCGAACTGCGTGCTCGGGAACACGTACTGCCGTCCCGACGGCAGGTACCGGTACGCGACGTGGGGCAGCAGGATGTGCAGGAAGTGCAGCGTCGGCTTCTCGTTCGGCTTCAGCGAGTCGAGGAACTGCGCGAAGCGCTCGGGCCGGTTCGCGGTCGCGACGCCGAGGTCGATGTCCGCGTGGTCGTTCGCCCCGGTCGCGTTGCGGGCGTCGTTGACCGCCGTGCTCGTCGCCCGCTCCTCGAAGCCGGCGGTCACATCGGAGCTCTTCGCGCTGGGGGACAGCATCTTCTTGTACGCCGACGCGGCGTCGTGGAGCAGTGCGCGCACGCCGGACGCGCTCGACGCCTTCGGTGGCGCGCACAGCGAGGGCGGGCAGAGGCGCGTGACGGTCTCGAACACCGAGAGCCGGTACGTGCCGCCGAGGAAGGTGAAGATGTTCTGCGGGTGCGCGGAGGCCTCCGGGATCTGCCCGTCCTTCGGGTACATCCCGGTCATGATCGTCGGCACCGCGTACCAGGTGGAGTTCGTCACCGTGGTCTCGTTCCGGTACCACGTCGAACCCTGCGCGAGACGCGCGAGGTTCGGAAACAGCTGGGCCTCGACCTTCCCGTCGCTGCCGACGAACGACGACGTCGGCCACTCGTCGAAGGTCACCACCACGACCGATGGAGCGTTCGCCGACGACCCCAGCTGCGCGGCGTGGGCCTCCTTCGGGAACACGAGGTCGGACACCGGCGACGCGAGGATGAACACCAGGAGGAACGCGATCGGTGCGGGCGACGCGAAGCGCAGCCAGACCCGAACGTTCGCGAACGCGCGGTAGGCGAGCACACAGACGACGCCGAAGCCGACGCCTGCGAGGATCATCGCGGCGCCGTGCAGCGAGACGACCTTCTTCGCGAGCTGGAGGCCCATGAGCACCGCGAGGCCGGCGATCGCCACGAGGTGCACGACGTCGCGGGCCCGGTGGCTGACGAGCGCGACCGCGAGCTCGATGGCCCAGACGATCAGCGCGGGGACCAGCGCGATCAGCAGCGCGAAGACGACGATGTCGAGACGCGACGCGGTGCGGAAGATGAACGTGTCGGGGCTGCGACCGAACACCGAGAGCAACGGCTGCGTGATCGCGAAGCCGGTCGCGGCGAACAGCTCCAGGAACCGGAGCAGATTGCTCCGGCGGTCGTCAGGACTGTCCGCGGCGGTGTTCACGAGCGGGGTGTGCAGAGGTACAGGGTTCGGGTACCGCCCGGGAGCGCCTCGCGCCGCTCGACGGTGAACCGTTCGGAGAGGAGCGCGTCGAAGCGCTCGACGCCGTAGTCGTCGAAGAGCCCCGCCTGCTTGTTGGCGAGCAGCCGTTTGACCATCGGGTCCTCCCGGTGCGCGAACTCGACGACGAGCGTCGCGTCGAGGGACCGGAACCATCCGACGACGTCGTCGAGGGGAACGTTGGACGCGATGGCGAGGTGGTGCACGAGCGCGAGCGCGAGGACGAGGTCCGGGCTGGACCGTTCTTCGAAGGACCGTCGCTCGACGCCGCGCCAGCCGCGTGCGGGCGACGGATCGGTGAGGTCCATCACCATGGGTTGGATGTTCGTGACGCCGTCCTCGCGCAGCTTGCGGTACAGGGTGTCGACGACCACGTCGTCACCGTCGAGCGCGATGACGTAGCCCGCGTGCTGCGCGACCAGACGAGCGTACCGCCCGTCGTTGCAGCCGAGGTCCCACGCGAGGTTGAACCCGCGACCCTCGACCGCCGACCGCACGAACGCCTCCTTCGCGGCGGTGTCGTCGTCGCTGTAGGAGCACACGTCGCGGTACGCGCTCCATGCTGAGTCGGAACGGCGCGACCGCAGCTTGCCCACCAGCTTGCGCAGCTTCGTGACCATCGCGCGCGTCAGCTCGAGGTCGAAGCCGGCCTTGCCCATCTCCTCCTTGAGGGCCTGCCCGCCGCCCGTCACGCGCGACTCGGCCACGCTGTGCAGGTACACGTGGCGGAACACGCCCTTCTTGAACCGGCGGCGCCCGGCGAGGAGCTGACGCATCTCGGTCGGCTCGAGCCCGTCGAGATGGCCGAGCAGGTACCGCTGGAACGGGATGCGCAGGTGCGCCTCGAGCATCATCGGATAGAGGAACGTGCCGCAGAACTGGCGGTAGCCGATCCACGGACCGCGCCCGGCGCGCTCGAACGAGCCGACATCGATGAAGACCGGCGTCGCGCCGCGCCACTGCACGTTGAACGCGGTGCCGTCCTTCATCGTCATCTTCTCGCCCAGCGCGGCGAGCAGCACGTCGAGATGGAGCGCGGCGGCGTCGCGCAGCATCGAGAAGCTCCACTCGTACGGGTACGACACGAACGGCACGCGGTCGTGCTCGAGAACCCGGGCCCAACTCGTCGCGCCTTCGGGCACCGCGGACGCGTCGAGCGCAGTGGTCCCGACCACCTTCCCGTCCGCGAGGAGCTCCGGGAAGAACGTCGTCGCCGCGAGCGTGTCGTAGTCGGCCGCGCCGGCCTCGTCGAGCCCGCGCAGCACGCGTCCGTCGACGTAGAACACCGATCCGGTCGGGTCGCGAAACGACGCCGACTCGCGTTGGACGTCGGTCATCGACGGTGGTGCGCAGGCAGGGGCGCCGGTCGAACGCGGCCCGGCACTACTCGGACTCGGCCGCCCGCTCCGCCGCGGCCTCCCGGCGCTTCTTCGGTGAGAAGAACTGCGCGACCCGGGCGCGGCCCATCTTGAAGACGACCGCGACCCCCGCGAGACCGCCCGCGATGGCCGACGCGATCAAGCTGCCGGAATTGGCGTCGAGATACGCGAGGACTCTCAAGTCCGTGCCCCCCATGGTTCGGCGACTGACCGCGAACGCCGCCTACGTGCGTCCGTGCGTGAGGTCCCGGATGTTAACCGCGGGTCCGACTCCGCGTCACCGTCGCGCCTCTTTGGGTCACGGGATCTTCACGGACGTCTCATCGGGTGACGGCGCCGGACGGACGCCGGGTCCGGGAGCCCCGTCGGGCGGTGGCCGGTACACTGCGAGGTCCCCTCCCGAGCTGGTGGCACCGCGTGTTCGACGCCCTCTCCGAACGCTTCGACTCGATCTTCACCCGCCTGCGCGGTCGCGGGCGCCTGAGCGACGCCGACGTCGACGAGGTCGCCCGCGAGATCCGTCTCGCTCTGCTCGAGGCCGACGTCAACGTCCGGGTCGTGCGGGCGTTCATCGGTCGGGTGAAGGAGCGGGCCAACGGCGCCGAGCTGGCCAAGAGCCTCACGCCCGCCCAGCAGGTCATCAAGATCGTCCACGAGGAGCTGGTCGCGACGCTCGGCGGCACGACGGGCAAGCTCGAGATGAGCCCGAAGCCGCCGACCGTCGTGATGCTCGCGGGACTCCAGGGCTCCGGGAAGACCACCGCCGCCGGCAAGCTCGCCCGCCACCTGAAGAGCCAGGGGCTCGGGGTGCTGCTCGTGGCCGCCGACCTCCAGCGCCCGGCCGCCGTCGAGCAGCTGCGCGTCCTCGGGCGCCGCCTCGACCTGCCCGTGCACTCGGCCGGTGACGGCGTGCCCGCGGATCCCGTCGGGGTCGCGCGCACCTCCCTCGACGAGGCTGCGCGCCTCGGCCGCAACGTCGTCATCGTCGACACCGCCGGACGTTTGCAGGTGGACGAGGAGCTGATGGACGAGCTGCGCGACGTGCGCGACGCCGTCAAGCCCGACGACACGCTGCTCGTGGTCGACGCCATGACCGGTCAGGAGGCCGTGAACGTCGCCGAGGCCTTCGACCAGGCGGTCGGGCTCGACGGCGTGATCCTCTCGAAGATCGACGGCGACGCCCGCGGCGGTGCCGCGCTCTCCGTGAAGGAGGTCGTCGGCAAGCCCATCCTGTTCGCGGGGACGGGGGAGAAGCTCGAGGACTTCGAGCCGTTCCACCCCGACCGCATGGCCAGCCGGATCCTCGGGATGGGCGACGTCCTCACGCTCATCGAGAAGGCCGAGGCCGCGTTCGACAAGACCCAGGCGGCGAAGGCCGAGGAGCGGCTGCGCAAGGGCCAGTTCACGCTCGAGGACTTCCTCGAGCAGATGCGTCAGGTCCGCAAGATGGGCCCGTTGTCCAGCATCGTGAAGATGATGCCGGGACTGCCCAAGGAGATGAAGAACGCCCAGGTCGACGAGGACGAGATCGCCAAGGTGGAGGCGATCATCTGCTCGATGACCCTCAAGGAGCGGCGCGAGCCCGCGATCATCAACGGCTCCCGCCGGCTGCGCATCGCCAACGGCAGCGGGACGACCACCCAGGATGTGAACGCGCTGCTCAAACAGTTCAAGATGGTGCAGCAGGTCATGCGCTCCGTCGCCAAGGGCAAGGGCCCGCGTATGGGCATCCCGGGTCTGTAGGCTTGCTCGTCTCGCGAGCGGCTCGTCAGTCGGACGGCGCTGCACACCCGTCCGGGCCGCCGCACGAATTCCGCACTCCGGAAGGAGCGTCACCACTGTGGCCGTGAAGATCCGCCTCATGCGCGTGGGCAAGAAGAAGCAGCCCAGCTACCGGGTCGTCGTCGCCGACGGCCGTTCGCCCCGCGACGGTCGCTACATCGAGATCATCGGGCAGTACGGCCCGCGCCAGGAGCCGTCGCTCGTCCAGATCGACGACGAGCGGGCGCTGGCGTGGCTGCGCCAGGGCGCCCAGCCGACCGAGCAGGTCCAGAAGCTGCTGGTCACGACGGGCGTCTGGGAGCGGTTCAAGGCCGAGCACCCGAAGGCAGCGGGGCGCCACAAGCCCCGCGCCCACACCCCGAAGCCCAAGCCGGCGCCGGCCGCGGCCGCTCCGGCAGAGCCGGCCGGCGAGGCGGGCGACGGCGCTGCGGCGGCGGAGGAGGGCGAGTCGTGAGCGGGACCGACGCCATCGACGACGAGTTCGACGAGATCGCGCCGGAGGGCAACCGCATCGTCGGCGCGCGGGCCCGGGCGGTGGTGGAGCACGTCGCGAAGGCCGTCGCCGAGGACCCAGAAGCGGTCGAGATCGACGTCGAGGAGCGGGCGGGTGAGGTGCAGCTGATGATCCGCACCAACCCGTCCGACATGGGGCGCCTCATCGGCAAACGGGGCCGGGTCATCCAGGCCCTGCGCCAGCTGACCCGGGCCGCCGGCGCGTCCGAAGGCATCAAGGCCAACGTCGACGTCCTCGAGTAGCGGGCCGTCCTCGCGGAACCCGGCCGGCGGCGAGACGGCGCCGCCCGGAGGCGGGGGAGCGACCGGCCGGCTCGAGGTCGGCCGGATCGGCCGGGCTCACGGCCTCCGCGGCGAGGTCGCGGTCACCGCGTCGACGAACCGCGACGAGCGCTTCGCACCGGGCTCGCGGCTCTGGGTCGGTGAACGCGAGTTGCGCGTCGACACCGCGCGCGTCCACCAGGACCGGTGGCTCGTGCACTTCACGGGTGTCGACGACCGCACCGCGGCCGAGGCGCTGCGCGGTCTCGCCCTCACCGGCGAACCGCTCGGTCCGTTGCCGACCGACGAGCGGTGGCTGCACGAGCTCATCGACGCCGAGGTCCTCGACCGGGCCGGCACGCGTGTCGGTGTGGTCCGCGCCGTCGAGGCGAACCCCGCGCACGACCTTCTCGTGCTCGACGACGGCACGCTCGTCCCCGTGGTCTTCGTCGTCGACGAGCGGCCCGGCGTGGTCGTCATCGATCCGCCCGAGGGGCTGCTCGACGTGAACCGTCCCGGCGGCGCGAGCTGAGGTCGAGCGGTGCGCATCGACGTGTTCACGATCTTTCCGGAGTTCCTCGAGCCGTCGTTGTCGGTGTCGCTGCTCGGGAAGGCACGGGACGCGGGTCTGGTCGACGTGCGGCTGCACGACCCGCGTGCGTTCGCGACCGGCCGCCACCGCTCGGTCGACGACACGCCCTTCGGCGGCGGCGCGGGCATGGTCATGCGACCCGAGCCGCTCATCGCCGCGATCGAGGACGCGGCGCCGCCGCGGCCGGTGCTGCTCCTGGCCGCGGGCGGCCGGCGGTTCGACCAGGCGTGCGCCACGGATCTCGCGTCGGGCGACGGGTTCTCGTTGGTGTGCGGGCGTTACGAGGGCGTGGACGAGCGGGTCGCGGCGTTGGGTTGCGACGGTGAGCTGTCGGTCGGCGACTTCGTGCTGAGCGGGGGTGAGCCCGCGGCGTTGGTCGTGATCGACGCGGTGTGCCGGCTCCTGCCCGGCGTGATGGGCAACGACGCGTCGGGCAGCGAGGAGTCGTTCGCGCACGGGCTGCTCGAGTATCCGCACTACACGCGCCCGGCCGAGTTCCGCGGCCACGCGGTCCCGGAGGTGCTGCGGTCGGGCGACCACGCGCGCATCGCCCGGTGGCGCCACGCCCAGGCGTTGCGACGCACGCTCGCCCGCCGTCCCGACCTGTTCGCCGGGCGCGAGCTCACCGCTGCGGAGCAGGCCGTGCTCGACGAATTCCCGGACTGACAGGCGCACTGCTCTCTCGAAGGGCGTCCACCCAGCGAGTCGTCTGTTGGTGGCGCCGCCTTGCCACCAACCCGCCTCGCTCGCTCCGACTTCGGGGGCGGCCAAGACGACATGGCCGCCTTGCCACCAACCCGCCTCGCCCGCTCCGACTCCGGCGGCGGCCAAGGCGATATCGAACGGCTACATTGGCGGGTCTCCGCCCACTCGCCTCCCGGGGGTCTGGCGTCATGAACCGCACCGACCTGGTCGACCGCGCCCAACTTCGCGACGACGTGCCCGTGTTCGCCCCCGGCGACACGGTGAAGGTGCACGTCCGCGTCGTGGAGGGGAACCGGCAGCGGAACCAGGTCTTCCAGGGCGTCGTGATCCGCCGCCAGGGCAGCGGCGTGCACGAGACGTTCACGGTCCGCAAGGTGAGCTTCGGTGTGGGCGTCGAGCGGACGTTCCCCGTCCACTCGCCCACGATCGCCAAGATCGAGGTGGCCACCCTCGGCGACGTGCGCCGGGCGAAGCTCTACTACCTGCGCGACCGGATCGGGAAGGCGGCCAAGGTGAAGGAGCGGCGGGTCTGAGACCGCCCGTTTCCCCCGCCCCATCGGGCACGATCCGGACGAATTGCGCGCTTCCCCCGGTACCATGGACCAGGCCGACAGCGGCTCCCTGCCGCGCCGGCCCGCGTAGACTTGCGGCGATCGGGAGGCTCCGGTGAGCGCTGAGGACCTCGAGCGGTACGAGACCGAGATCGAGCTGCAGCTCTACAAGGAGTACCGCGACGTCCTGCCGATGTTCGCCTACGTCGTCGAGACCGAGCGGCGCTTCTACCTCACCAACAAGGTGACGATGGACGTGCACAACGAGCACGGCCGCGTCTACTTCGAGCTCAACCTCCAGGACGCGTGGGTCTGGGACATGTACCGTCCCGCCCGCTTCGTCGCCAACGTTCGCGTCGTCACGTTCAAGGACGTCAACGTCGAGGAGCTCGCGGGCAAGGACCTCTGAGCCGTGGGCGGCTCCGGTGTCGCCGACGAGCCGCGGCGACGCACGAACCGGCCCGTCGATGCGCGCCGCGATCTCGGCGCACGGGGCGAGGCCGCGGTCGCCGCGTGGTACGAGCGTGACGGCTACCGCGTCGTCGACCGCAACTGGCGCCGGCGCGAAGGCGAGCTCGATCTCGTCCTCGAACGCGGGCGTGTCGTGGTGTTCTGCGAGGTGAAGACCCGACGCAGCGACCGCTTCGGCGCGCCGGTCGAGGCGATCACGCGCGAGAAGCGCCAACGACTGCGGATCCTCGCCGCGAAGTGGCTCGACGAGCGTCAGGCGGTCGTGCGGGAGCTGCGCTTCGACGTCGCATCAGTGATGCCCGACGGCGACGGTCGACTCGTGGTGTCCGTGCTCGAAGGCGCGTTCTGACCACTGCGGCACCCAGGGCGGTACCGAGCGCCTCGCCGCGCAGTTGGGAGCTACTCGTCGCGCTGGGTGAGCGTCGGTTCTTCTCCGTCGGAGAACAACGCCTCGATGTCGCGACCGATGCGCTCGATATCCGCGCGGAGCTCTTCCACTCGGTCCAGCTCCGGGCCAGAGAACCGACGTCCCTCGCGCTCCGCGCGCAAACCCAAGTCGCGAATCTCGCGACCCTTGGCGTCCTGGCGACGCCGCAGCGCCTCGACCGTGGCGAGCTTCGATCCGGGCGTGTCGCGTTCGAGGCGGACGTAACCCGCCGAGTGCACACCGACTGCGATGAACGCGACGACGAGCATCGCGACTCCGGCGATCCACGTGACGTGCCAGAAGCCCGCGACGATCCCAACGAACGCGGAGCCTTGCCCGACGGGTTTCGTGATGGTGACGAGCACCGACTTCGTCGCTTGCTGTCGAAACGTCTCCTGCTGGCCGATCAAGATCAGCGCCGCGAGGAGCGGAATCGCCACCGCGAAGGACACCGTGCAGATCTTGGCCGTGACATCCAGTCGCGAGGCGGTGAGGAACGGCTGGACCATGATCAGGGCCGCGCCGATCAGTCCGGCGTTCGCCAGGTTGTCCTGACGCACCCATTCACGCTCTTGTGCTCGATCCTCGGCCACGCCGACGTCGCTCCCCGTGCCGCGCGCTTGCTCCAGCGGTGATACCCGGAGCAACGGCGGTTCCACCGTGCCGCTGCACTCGGACGGCCCGGGCCCTCTGTGCGCCTCAGCGCGTGCGTCCCGTCCCCGAGCGGCGGTGACGTTCGCGTTCCCGCTCGCGCCGGCGGACCACTGCGGCCCAGCACGGCGTGTGCCAGTGACGGCGCAGGTCGGGCGCGTCGAGCGGGACGACCACCTCGTGACCGACGCCGGGTTCGATCTCGTGGTCGCAGCCGGGGCAGCGGTAGCGCTTCGTCGCCTGGTACGGCTGCACGTGACGAACCTCGACGGTCTCGTCGTCGCGGGAGGGGTGCACGACCACGATCCGACCGTAGCGAAGTCGACCGGTGCGTCAGACGCGCGGCCGGATCGCCGCGGATGCGCCACGCCGGTGTTCCGATGCGACTCGCACCGCGATCCAATCCGGTTCGGCGACACGCCGCACGAACGCGTTGTGCAGCTCCCACGCCGCGCCGCAGCTCTCGCACGACACCACGACGAAGCCGCCGGGGTACGCGTCCGCGACGACGGGGCTGCCGTCGTACGGGCACCGCTCGAGACGAGGCATTCCGTTCACACCCGCGGTTTCGGGAACCTCACGGGACCACTTGAGCAACACGGCCCAAGACGCGCCCTGCGTGACGATTCACCGCGCCCGGACGCGCTCATCGTGGCCACAGCAGTCCTCGCGACCGCTCGAGCAGCCCGGTTCGTTCGCATTCGGCGACGCACCGGGCGATGTCCTCGAGCGGCAGCCCGGTCCGGCTCGCGAGCTGGTCGACGGTCGCGGGCTCGCCGCCGCACGCGTCGAGGCAGCGACGCGCGTCGCCCGACACCTGCGCCCGGGGTTCCCACGAGCGGCGCGATCCCGGTGTCATCCCCAGCGCCACGAGCACGTCGGACGGGTCGAGGAGCGGGTGCGCGCCGTCGGCGAGCAGCGCGTTGCAGCCCGCCGCGGCCGCGTTGCGTCGCGATCCGGGCATCGCGAGCACGGGTCGGTCGTACTCGAGCGCGCGCTCCGCCGTGATGCGCGCACCTCCCTTGATCGTCGCCTCGACCACCACGACGACGTCGGCCAGACCGGCGATGATCCGGTTGCGCACGGGAAAGCGGCTCGCGTCGGGTTTCGTGCCGAAGCCGGACTCGCTGACGAGGCACCCGTGTCGGCGGACCCGCTCGAACAGGACGTGGTGCCGTCGCGGGTACACGACGTCGAGGCCCGTGGCGACCACGCCGACGGCACGGCCTTCGACGTCGAGCGCGCCGATGTGCGCCGCTCCGTCGATGCCGATGGCCATGCCGCTCACCACCGCACACCCGGCCTGCGCGAGGAAGCGTCCGAGCTCGCGCGCGTCGCGCAGCCCGTGCGGCGTCGCGGCGCGCGTCCCGACGATCGCGACACGCGGCCCGCGCAGCGCGTCACAGCCCTCACCCTCGATCAGCAGCACCTCCGGACGCTTGGGCACCACCTCTTCGATCGGGAAGTCGTCGTCGCCCGCGAGATGGACCCGGGTGCCGCGTGCCGCGAGTATCCGCGCTGTCGCGTCCCACGAACCCGACGACGTCCAGCGTCGTACCAGTGCCACGTAGTCGGTGTGCGACGTCGTCCTGACGTGCGCGCGCAGAACGGTCAGGACCTCCGGGTCGTGGGCGCGGATCGCTGCGAGCGCGTCACGCGCATCGGGCCACGCCGCGAACAGCGCGCGCAGGCGGGCCGGCGTCATCGACGGCAAGCCCACGAGCACCGCGGCTGCGACCCGTTCATCGTCGGTCACGTCGGGCGGAAACATGCGCATGGTCCCGGACGCGGTCGCGCTCACGGGACGTCCTCACGGAGCTGCTCCGCACGGCCCAGGTGCCCCGCCGTCACCCGAGCGGTGTCGTCGAGATCGGCGAGCGTGCGTGCGACCCGTCGGATCGCGGCCGCGCCGCGCCCGGTGAGCGCGCGCCGCCGGATGATCTCCCGCCAGGCGTCGACCGCGTCGCCCGTCAGCGGAACCTCACGCCGCAGCGGTCCTGCGGGCAGCGCACCGTTGCGTTGCCAGCGTCGCCCGGCGTACCGGGCACGCTGACGGTCGACCGCGGCGCGCACCCGCTCGCGCACCACCGCCGACGACTCGCCCGCCACGTCGTTCGACTCCGGCGGGCTCACCGACATCCGGACGTCGAAGCGGTCGAGCAACGGTGCCGACAGGCGACGCCGGTAGCGCGCGAGCCTGGCGGGATCGCAGCGGCATCGGTCGGTCGGCTCGCCGCAGGGACACGGGTTGGAACACGCGACGAGGAGGAAGTCGGCGGGGAAGGTCAGCGCCGACGATTGTCGCGAGATGCGCACCGCGCGCTCTTCGAGTGGCTGGCGGAGCGCGTCGAGTGTCGCGGGGGAGAACTCGCCGAGCTCGTCGAGGAAGAGGATGCCGTGCGTCGCGAGCGAGACCTCGCCCGGCGTCGGCCGGCCGCTGCCACCACCGACGAGTGCCGCGGTCGACGCGGTGTGGTGTGGCGCGCGGAATGGCGCACGAGTCACGAGCCGGCCGCTCGCGAGGTCGCCGGCGACGGAATGGATGCGGGTGACGTCCAGCGCGGCCTCGGGGTCGAGCGGCGGCAGGATCGTCGTGATGCGCCGGGCCAGCATCGTCTTGCCGACGCCCGGCGGTCCGACCATGAGCAGGTGGTGACCGCCGGCCACCGCGACCTCGAGCGCCTCGCGTGCCAGGCGCAGCCCGCGCACGTCGGAGAGATCGAGGCTCTCGTCGTCGTCGGGGTCGCTGTCGGCCGCGAACACGACATCGCTCGTGTCCACTTCGGGCCACGGCAGCTCGGCCTTCAGACACGCGCGCAGCTCGCCCAACGTGCGGGCCGGGAGCACGGTGATGTCCGTCACGAGCGACGCCTCGGGCGCGTTCGCCGCGGGCACGATCACCCGTTGCAGCCCCGCATGCCGGAACGCGTCGACGAGCGCGATCGTCCCGTGCACCGGTCGGATCGACCCGTCGAGGCCGAGCTCACCCAACACACCGGTGCTCTCGAGGCAGTCGGTGGGGAGCTCCGCCGACGCGAGCAGCAGGCCGAGCGCGACCGCGAGCTCGAACCCCGCGCCCGTCTTGCGCAGACCGCCCGGTGCGAGGTTGACGGTGAGCCTGCGCAACGGCCACTCGAGCTCCGAGGAGAGCATCGCGGCGCGGACGCGCTCACGCGACTCGCGGCCGGCGGCGTCGGGCAGGCCGACCACGTTGTACGCGGGAAGGCCGTTCGAGACGTGCACCTCGACCGCGACGAGCCGGCCCTCGACGCCGAGCAACGTCGCGCTCCAGACCGAAGCGAGCATGCGGACCTCCAGACCTCCGGACGCGGATGGCTGACTGGAGGGCCGGGCCGCGGCACCTCGACGGCTGCGCCCACCCTAGACAGGGGGTACGACAGCTACGGCCGGACGGGCGGGTTCAGACAGGCTCGCGTCGCCGGCCCGGCATCACCCGCGGTCGACGCGACCAGCGGATGATCGGACGCTCGAGGAGGTACCAGCTCGCGCTCGCGACCGCGACGGTCACGGCGATCGTCAGCAGCATGAGCTCGAGGAACCCGCTGAGACCCCGGTACGTGAAGTGAGGGTCGAGCTTGTCCATCAGCGCGAGGTGCCAGAGGTAGAAGGCGTAGCTGATCGTGCCGAGGTACGCGACCGGTCGCCAGCCCAGCACGGTCGGTACCACCCCGGTCCGCGTCGGGCTCAGCGCGAGGGGGAGCACGAACGCGAGGCCGAGCACACCACCGACCACGAGCAGGGCCAGCACCTCGCTGCGGTGCAACGCGACCGGTGGGGTCGTGCCGAGGAACGCCGCGAGTCCGAGCAGGCAACCGATCCCTGCGAGCCAACACAGCCCACCGTGTCGCGCGATCCAGTGGAGTGGACGCGGCATCTCGTCGCGGTCCTGCCACCACACCGCCGCGATGGCGAGCAGCATCCCCCACGCGAACATCGGCGCGTAGAGCGGGAAGATGCGCGCCCACACGGGGATCGACGACGAGTCCGCCGAGTACGCGAGCTGGACCGCCGTCCCGGCGACGAGCAGGAGCAGCGCGCCGCCCAGCTCGGCGTACACCGGACGGATCCGTCGCGCGACGAGCCGGACCAACGCGGCGTAGAGCGGCAGCACCGCGTAGAACGTGACCTCGATGACGAGCGTCCACGCGACGGTGAGCGCGGTCCCGTGCGGCCAATGGAAGTACGTCTGCACCAGCGCGACGTGCTCCGCCTTGAGCCGGAACCCGCGCAGCGTGCCCTGGTCGAGGACGTACACGCTGACGAGGAGCGCGCACCAGTACGCGGGGTAGATGCGCAGGAACCGGCGGCGCGCGTACGGCCCGCCGCGCGGGACGGGCTCGCCACGGAGGTTCGCGGTGATGAACGGGCGCGTCAGCAGGAACCCCGACAACACGAAGAAGACGGACACGCCCTGGTCGAGACGTCCGACGATCGACGCCGTGACGCGGTCGTGATCCGGGACGAACTGGCCGACGTGGTAGACGAGGACACTCAGCGCGGCGAGCCCGCGCAGGCCGTCGAACCCGGGCATGCGGACGGCGCGCCGCCCCGACCCCGATGCCGCGGCGGGCTGTACCGCCGGCGCGACCTGGCGGCCCGCTCTCCGCTCCACGACCTGACTCACGCGGGTGTGAGCCTTCCCACGATTTCGTGGGACGAAGCACGGTGACGCGCCGTTTCACGAGCACCCGATGGTCACAGGATCGGTACGTGCCCGTTGGTAGCCTGCCCGCACATGGTGCGCGGCCCCGTGGACGACGCCGCCCGCGACGACCTCGACGACCTCGACGATGTCGACGACGCCGAGCCGGGCGCGCTGGATCCGGTCTGGGCGCTCGAGCCGTTCGTGGCGTCGCTGCAGGCCCAGAGCGCGAACACGCGTGCCGCGTACATCCGGGACGTCGGGCAGTTCGTCGCGTGGCTGGCGCGTGGCGCGTGCTCCGAGCCGGGTCGGCTCGACCATGCGACGTGTCGCCGCTACCTCGCCTTCCTCACGACGCGCCGCCTGGCGCCGCGATCGATCGCACGCAAGGCGGCCGCGATCCGTGCGTACCTGCGGTTCCTCCATCGCACCGGCGTCCTCGCCGCGGATCTGAGCCGGACCCTTCGTGCGCCGAAGGGCCCCGCTCGCCTGCCGCGGGTGCCCCGTCGTCGCGAAGCGGTCGCCATGCTCGACGCGGCCGCGGCGCTCACCGCCCCCGACGACGAGCCGCCCATGGAGCCCGGGGCGACCCCCGACCGCCGGCCCCTCGCCGTCGCCCGGCGGGACCTCGCGCTCCTCGAGGTGCTCTACGGCACCGGCGTGCGCATCTCCGAATGTTGTGGGCTCACCTTCGATCGTTGCGACCTGCGTCGCCGGCACGTCACCGTGCTCGGCAAGGGCGCCAAGACGCGACGGGTCCCGCTCGGTGAGCCGGCCGTGGACGCGCTCCGCGCGTATCTCGAGGACGGCCGGCCGGTCCTCGCCCGTCCCGAAAGCCCGGCTGACCTGCTGTTCCTCAACACGCTCGGGCGGGCACTCTCACCTCGTGACGCGCGGCGGGTCCTGGACCGACATCCCCTCCCGGACGGCCGCACGTTGCACCCGCACGCGCTCCGCCACGCGTACGCCACCCACCTGCTCGAGGGCGGGGCGGACCTTCGCACCGTGCAGGAGCTGCTAGGCCACGCCGATCTCGCTACGACGCAGGTCTACACTCATCTGACCCGAGACCGGCTCCGTGCGGTCTACGAGGCCACCCATCCACGTGCCTGACGACACCATCGACGATGCCGCTGCACTGGTTGCCGATCTCTGGCAGCAGTACAAGACGGAGGGCGGGCGCGAAGCGCGCGAGCGGCTGATCCTGCACTATTCGCCCCTCGTGAAGTTCGTCGCCGGCCGTGTCGCGGCGGGCCTTCCGCAGAACATCGAGCAGGCCGACCTCGTCAGCTACGGCATCTTCGGGCTCATCGACGCCATCGACAAGTTCGACCCGGCCCGTGGTTTCAAATTCGAGACCTACGCGATCTCGCGCATCAAGGGCGCCATCATCGACGAGCTGCGCTCCATCGACTGGGTGCCGCGGTCGGTGCGCTCGAAGGCCCGGGCCATCGAGCGCGCGTACTCCAAGCTCGAGAACGAGCTGCGCCGAACTCCCGAGGACTCCGAGGTGGCCCAGGAGCTCGGCCTCAGCGAGGGGGAGTTCGCGCAGACGTTGTCGCAGATCTCCTTCGTCGGCCTCGTCGCGCTCGACGAGCTGCTGAGCGCGGGCTCCGAACGGGGCAGCTCGGCGACGGTCGGCGACACGATCGCCGACAGCGCGCACGATCCCGTGCAGGCGTTCGAGCTCGACGAGATGAAGCACGTGCTCGCGGACGCGATCAACCGGATGCCCGACCGCGAGCGCCTCGTGCTCACGCTCTACTACTACGAGGGGCTCACGCTCTCCGAGATCGGCGAGGTCCTCGGCGTCACCGAGAGCCGCGTGTGCCAGATCCACACCAAGGCGATCTTCCAGCTGCGCGGCCGGCTGAGCGAGCCGGAACGTCCCGCCGTGCGTTGACACGCTGACGTGCCGACCCGTCGCGTGCGCGTCGGGCTGGTGACCGTCGTCGCGCCCGGCTAGTCTGCGCACCACTTCCGCCCGCCTTCCCCGCGTCGTGTCCGCTCCGCCGCAGGGGAAGGTCGTTGGTCCACAGGTCCGCCATGACGAGCGCGTGCGTCTTCGTCGCGCTCGCAGCGCTCACGTTCCACCTCGCGCCGGCCGGCGCCGCGACCTCGGCCTGGGTCCGTCCCGTCGCGGGTGCGGTCGTGCGCGCGTTCTCGGCGCCGTCGTCGCGCTTCGGTCCCGGCCACCGCGGCGTCGACCTCGCGGCCCCTGCCGGCACCCCTGTCGTCGCGGCGGGCGAAGGCGTGGTCGCGTTCGCGGGACCGGTCGCGGGCAGCTTGCACGTGGTCGTCGCGCACGCGGGCGGTCTGCGTACCGGATACTCCTTCCTCGCCCGCATCGACGTCCGTGTCGGCGCCCGCGTGCACGCCGGTCAGACGATCGGCGCTTCCGGCGGCCAGGGCCAGGACCACACGGTCGGCGTGCTGCACCTCTCGCTCCGTCGGGGCGACACGTACCTCGACCCGATGCTGTTGTTCGCGCCACCGGATCTCGCGCGCGTCGTGCATCTCGCGCCGGTGCGCGGTGACACCGACGTCGGTCCGATCGTGCCCGCGCGCGAGGAACGTGCGATCGCCGACGACGTCGGCCTCACCGTGCGGTTACCGGCGTGGGCGCGTGGCGGTGGGAATGGCGGTGCTGGTGGCGGCGTGCTGGGTGCGCTCGTCGACGCCACCGGTCGCGTGCTGGATGCGGGTGGTGACGTTGTCGGCTCGTTCGTGCAGGGCGGCGCGGCGGGACTTGTCGCGGCGACACGGTTCGTCCGGGACGTGGCGCGCGCCGCGGGGATCAGCGCCGCGGCGAAGGACGTGCTGGAGGTCGGTCGGCGCCTCGTCGACTGGGCGAGGTCGCGTCTGCACTGCACCTCGGACGCGCCGGCCGCCGACGGGACAGGAGGATCCGGGCACGCGCTGATGGTCGTGGCCGGGATCAGCAGCTCGTTCGACGGGCGGGGCAACGCCCTCGGCCTGCCCGTGAAGGACCTCGGCTACGACCCCGCGGAGGTCAGGAGCTTCTCCTACGCCGGGACCGCACCGGCCTACAAGCCCTCGGACACGTGGAACGACCTCGTGATCCAGGCCCACAGCCTTGCCGCGCAGCTCAAGGCGATGCAGCGCGCCGACCCCGGACGAGAGGTCGATCTGGTCGCGCACTCCCAGGGCGGTGTGGTCGTCGACGTGTTCCTCAAGCTCGTGTACCGGGCGAAGGACCCGACCTACCCGCCGCTCGGGACCGTCGTCTCGCTCTCCTCACCGCACAGGGGCGCGCCGCTCGCGACCGCCGCCGCCGAGATCGTGGGGTCGACGAGCGGTCGCGGCGCGCTCACGTTCGCGGCGCAGGCGGCCGGCCTCCCACCTCCGGATGGTGCGTCGCTTCGTCAACTGGCCGAGCGCTCGCCGCTCCTGCGCGATCTCTGGAAGCGCCCGTTGCCGGATCAGGTCGATTACACGAGCCTCGGCGCGCCCGACGACTACGTGGTCCCGGCCACGCAGGTCGACCTCGACGGCGCGCAGACCGTCATGGTCGACCCGGCGGGCGTCGTCAGCGAGCACGACGCGATCACCCACGACCGCCGCGCGATGAGCGCGGTGCGCCTCGCACTCGAGGGGCGCCCGCCTCCGTGCGTGTCCTTCCCCGAAGGCGTCCGCGACGCGATCGAACCCGTGGTGATCACACGGACCGAGCACGTCATCGCGCGCGC
Organism: Acidimicrobiia bacterium; assembly: GCA_036558745.1. GTDB lineage: Bacteria > Actinomycetota > Acidimicrobiia > IMCC26256 > JAMXLJ01 > JAMXLJ01. The sequence continues at coordinate 6,476 of DATBEZ010000077.1, read as the reverse complement.
CGGCGCCGCCGCCGGCCGCGCCGCGGACGCGCTCACACCCTGACGCGACTCTTCCGAAGGAGCTGCTCCGTGTCAACGCGTCCGTCCGTCATTCGTCACCGCGGCCGGTCACGTCTCCGCACCGTTGCGCTCGTCGCGGCCGTCATCGTCGTCGCGTTCGCGCTGCTGGCCGCGGTCGGAGCCGTGCTCGAGGTGACCGACGCGCACACGCCGGCGAAGCCGGCCCGCGTCACGTCGCCGCGCCCTCTGCCGACGTGGGAGCGCGTGATGATCGGCGCGAGCGATCTCGGCGGTGACGCCGCCGGCGTCGTCGTGCTCCGGAACGGCTCGCGGGTCACCGCGCTCGACCCGTCCGGGCATGACCTCTGGTCGACCGACGTCGAGGGCGCGGGTCACAGCCTCCAACCGCCCGCGCTCGACGCGACGCGCGTCGCGGTCGCGGCGGATGCGCGTCTCGTCGTGCTCGACCGCGGCGACGGCCACGTGCGCTGGAGCGTCGAGGACGGCTCCGACGTCGAGAGCGTCGCACTCGCTCACCGGCACGGCTCCGACGACCTCGTGCTCGCGACGACCGAGGCCGGGGAGCTCGAGGGGCGCGCGGCAGCCGACGGGTCACTGCGCTGGCGCATCCGCGAACCCGGGACCGCGCTGGCGCGTCTTGCTCTCGACGGTGACGGCGGCGCCGTCGTCGCGCTGTGGGAGAACGGCTTCGATCCGGTGCTGCGCGTCGTCGACGTCGGCACAGGAAGCGTCCGGTGGGAGCACACGCTCGGCATCGACACGTCGCCGCCGGTCGTGATGCGCGACCTCGTCGTGGTCGCGACGGGCGACGGGAACTACCACGCCTCGGTGAGCGCCTTTGCGCTCGGCGACGGGAAGCTCCGCACGAACGTCCCCGCGCCGGCGTCGTTCGGCCCGTACCTCGAGCCCGCGACGGACGGTGACACGGTGTTCGTCACCGACCACTTCGGCAGGGTGGCGGCCGTCGATCCGGTCGCGGGCGTCGAGCGATGGCACGCGGACCTACGGGACGCGGTGCTGCGCACCCGGGTCGTGGTCGGCCCGCGCTTCGTCGTGGTCACCACGTACGCGCCCGTCACCGTCTTCCTCGATCGTCGTACGGGCGAGGTCGTCCACCGGGTGGAGGAGGCAGCGGGGTCGGCACAGCCGGTCGGGCTTCCGGGTCAGGTCGTGGTGGCCCGCGCGAATGGCGACCGCGAAGGTCTGCAGGCGTATCGCGTGTGACCGCGAGCAGGGGGAACGCCCAGGTCCGGGGCCAGACCGGCCCCGGGCCTCGTATCGGGCCCCGGCTACACTCGTGCTGACCCTGTCGGACGACTGGGACCACGCACGCCCGCACACCCGAGGTGCACCCGAGCGGACCTTCGCCGGGTGTCGTAGCGGGCGGAGGATCAACCGAGGGAGGAACCCGACGTGGCTGTGGTCACGATGAAAGACCTGCTCGGTGCCGGAGTGCACTTCGGCCACCAGACGAGGCGCTGGAACCCGAAGATGAAGCGGTTCATCTTCGGCGAGCGCAACGGCATCTACGTCATCGATCTCCAGCAGACGTTGACGCGCATCGACACCGCGTACCGCTTCGTCCGCTCGACCGTCGAGAACGGCGGCTCGATCATGTTCGTCGGGACGAAGAAGCAGGCCCAGGAGCCGATCCAGCGCGAGGCCGAGCGGTCCAACATGCCCTACGTCAACTTCCGGTGGCTGGGCGGCATGCTCACCAACTTCCCGACCGTGCACGCGCGGGTCGCGAAGCTGCGCGAGCTCGAGCGGATCGTCACGAGCGGCGAGGCCGACCAGATGCCCAAGAAGGAAGGCCTGCGCCACCGCCGGGAGCTCGCGAAGCTCGAGCGCAACCTGGGCGGCATCCGCAACCTCGAGAAGCTACCGGACGCGATCTTCGTGATCGACACCAAGAAGGAGCACATCGCGGTCACCGAGGCGAACCGGCTCGGCATCCCCGTGGTCGCAGTCGTCGACACCAACTGCGACCCCGACGTGATCGACTACGTGATCCCCGGCAACGACGACGCGATCCGCGCCGCCAACCTGATGTGCCGCGTGATCGCCGACGGGGTGATCGAAGGTGCGACGCTCGCGCGGCGAAAGGGTGCGCGCCCAGGGACCCGTGCCGAGGAGCCTGCTGCGGCGGCGCCGCCGCGGCAGGCACTCAGTCCCGAGCAGCAGCGTCGCAAGGCGGAGGAGCAGCGGCGCGGCGCGGCCGAGGCCGCGCGTAAGCAGCGGGAGATCGAGGAGCGTGCCCGCACCGCGGCCCGGGCTCCCGCCGAGACGGCCGACGCGCCCGCGAGCGAGGGCGCGGCCGCAGCCGACACCGCGACGGAGGCAGCCAATGGCTGATTTCACGGCCAAGGACGTCGCCGAGCTCCGCAGGCAGACCGGCGCCGGGATGATGGACTGCAAGAAGGCGCTCACCGAGACCGACGGCGACCTCGAGCAAGCGAAGGACTGGCTGCGCAAGAAGGGCCTCGCGGGAGCGAGCAAGCGCGAGGGACGCACGGCGAGCCAGGGCGCGGTCGACGTGGTCGTCGACGGTGCCGTCGGCGCGCTCGTCGAGATCAACTGCGAGACCGACTTCGTGGCCAAGGGCGCCGACTTCAAGCAGACCGTCGCCGACCTGGCCAAGCTCGTGGCCAAGGAAGGTGAGTCCGGGCTGGTCGACAAGCCCTTCGCCGACGGGACGGTCGGCGAGACGATCACCCAGCTCGGTGCGAAGCTCGGCGAGAAGATCGAGCTCGGTCGCATCGTGCGCTTCGAGACGGCCGACGGCCTGCTCGACGGCTACAAGCACGTGCAGAACGAGCGCGGGGTGATCGGCGTGCTGGTCGAGGTCGCGGGGGTCGACACCGGCGACGCGAAGGCGCGCGAGGTCGCGCACGACATCGCGCTCCACATCGCCAGCGCGGCGCCCCGCTACGTCACGCGTGACGAGGTGCCGCCCGACGCGATCGACAAGGAGCGGGCCGTGCTCGAGGAGCTGACCCGGAACGAGGGCCGGCCCGAGGACAAGATCCCCCAGATCGTCGAGGGCCGGCTCAAGGGCTTCTACCAGGACTACGTGCTCATCGAGCAGGCCTACGTGCGCGACCCGAAGACGACGATCGGCAAGCTGCTGTCGTCGGTGGGCGGTGGCGCGTCGGTCCGGCGCTTCGCGCGTGTGAAGGTCGGCGAGGAGTAACGGGACGCGCGCCCGCTGGCGCGCCGAAACGACCAGTGAAGGAAGCGAAGGGGATCGCGTGGGTGCGAGCCGGTTCCGCCGAGTGGTGCTCAAGCTCTCGGGCGAAGCCTTCGCCGACGCTTCCAGCAACTTCGGCATCGACGCCGCGGTGGTGCAGCGCATCGCCGAGGAGGTCGCGTCGGCGCGCGTCGAGCTCGGCGTCGAGATGGCGGTCGTCGTGGGTGGCGGCAACATCTTCCGTGGGATGAGCGGCGCGACGCGGGGTATGGACCGGGCCCGGGCCGACTACATGGGCATGCTCGCGACGGTCATCAACGCGCTCGCGCTGCAGGACGCGCTCGAAGCCGTCGGTCAGCCGACGCGGGTGCAGACCGCGATCACGATGGCCCAGGTGGCCGAGCCCTACATCCCGCTGCGCGCGGTGCGACACCTCGAGAAGGGTCGCGTCGTGGTGTTCGCGGCCGGTACCGGGAACCCCTACTTCACGACCGACACGACCGCCGCCCTACGCGCGGCCGAGATCGGCGCGGAGGCGATCTTGAAGGGCACCCACTCGGGCGTCGACGGGGTGTACAGCGCCGACCCGCGACTCGACCCCGACGCGGTCAAGCTCGAAGCCGTCAGTCACTTCGAGGTGCTGAACCGCGGCTTGAAGATCATGGACTCGACCGCGATCACGTTCTGCATGGACAACGAGCTGCCGATCATCGTGTTCGACGTGACCGCGCCCGGCAACATCGGTCGCGCGCTCGTCGGCGAGCCGATCGGTACGCTCGTCAGCTCGAGCACCGCGCCGTAGGAGCGAGAGGCCAACGTCATGAGAGAAGAGGTCATCGCCGAGACCCGCGACAAGATGCGCAAGGCGCTCGCGCACCTGCGCGACGAGTTCGGCGCCGTTCGCAGCGGTCGTGCGACGCCGGCGCTGGTCGAGAAGCTGAAGGTCGACTACTACGGCAGCGAGACGCCGCTCCAGCAGCTCGCGGGCTTCACCGTGCCCGAGCCGCGCGTGCTCGTCGTCTCGCCCTACGACAAGAGCGCGATCAAGGCGATCGAGAAGGCGATCCAGGGCAGCGATCTCGGGATCAACCCGTCCAACGACGGTCAGGTCATCCGCCTCACCTTCCCGCAGCTCACCGAGGACCGCCGCAAGGAGCTCGTGAAGGTGGTGAAGCACCGCGCCGAGGAGGCGCGGGTCGCCGTGCGCAACATCCGCCGCCAGTCACGCCACGACCTCGAGTCGTTCGAGAAGGAGGGCGAGCTCAGCAAGGACGAGCTCGACCGGGCCGAGAAGGAGCTCGAGAAGCTGACCCACGACATGGTCGCGGAGGTCGACCAGCTGCTCTCGCACAAGGAGCAGGAGCTGCTCGAGGTGTGAGCAGCCCGTCAGGGGAGTCCGACTCGGATCGGGCCCCGCAGCTAGCCTTGACGTCGTATGTGGGGAGCCGGGAAGCGAACGTGAGCGACGCGCGCGACGACGATCCCGAGGCCCGGGAGCCCGAGACCTCCCGCAGCGGCGACACCACGACGCCCGAGGGCGTCCGCATCATCGGCGCCGAGGAGGCCCAAGCCGCGATGGAAGGTGGCCAGGTCGGTCGCCGTCTCACCGAGGACGAGCTGCGCCCCGGCGACGTGCCCCCGCGGCCCGATCCGGGTCTGCGTCCGGCGGCACGGTTCCCGCTCCCGGCCGACCGTGACGCGCCGACGCCACGGGTCGCCCCCGCCCGGCCCGGCGACGAGCCGCTCGAGGCCGAGGAGACCGAGATGGACTCCGCGCCCGGCGGCGCGGAGAGCTGGCCCGGTGCGGTGTGGGCGGAGGACGACCTGGCGCTTAGAGCCGACAACGGCGCGGATCGGCCCGCCCGTGGCGCGCCCGGCCCGTCGCTCGAGGCCGACGACGACGTCGATCTCGTCGGCGCGACGGACGACGAGGGCGGCTGGCGAGATCGCTGGCGCGAGGACGAGTGGCGCGACCGCCAATGGGCGCGTGACGAGGCGGTGGAGGAGGTCGCGCTCGACGAGGTCGAGGGCGAGGAGCCGGGTGAGGCCGTGAGCGTGCCGCCCGAGGCGAGCGGATCCGTGCCGTTGCCGCACTGGACCGAGCCGCCAACGGGTGAAGTGCCCCACATCCTGCCCGAGGCGGAGCCGGTCGACATCACCGGTGAGGACGAGGACGCGTGGGCGTCGCTCGCGGGCAGCGCACCGCGCTTCCGCACCGACGCGCAGGACTGGGCCGAGAGCGACTTCGACTTCGGCGCGTCACTGCGCGACGACGCGCCCGGCCTCGGCGCGCTCGCCGACGAGGTCGACGACGACGTCGTGTTCGAGGAGCAGGTGGCGCGCCGACGCCGTTCGGGCACGCGCCAGCGCGCCGAGCAGGGCCGTCGCCGCGAGCCGCCGCGCCGGCCGCGGCCCGAGGAACCCGTGGGGCCGGCGCGACCGTCGGCCAGCGACATGCCGACCCGCATCGTCACCGGCATCGCGGTCGCGGTCGTCGCGCTCATCTGCCTCAAATTCGGACGTGGCACCGCGACCGCCATGGTCGCGGTGATCGTCGGACTCGCGTCGCTCGAGCTGTACGAGGCGTTCCGGCGCGCCGGTCACCGCCCGGCCTCGGTGATCGGCTTGTTGGGGTCGATCACGCTCGTCGTCGCCGCGTACAAGCGCGGCGTCCGCGCGTATCCCGACATCCTCGTGCTCGTGATGGTGTTCTCGATGCTGTGGTACCTCGCCGGCGTCGTGCGCGCGAGAGCGAACGTCAACATCGGGATGACGCTGCTCGGGTTCGTGTACGTCGGTGGGCTCGGTGGATTCGCCGGGCTCTTGCTGACCCAGCCGAACGGTGTCGGCCTGGTCCTCGGGATGGCGATCTGCGCGGTCGGCTACGACCTGTTCGGGTACTTCGTCGGCTCGCAGTTCGGCCGCACCCGCATCGCGCCCGGGGTCTCGCCCAACAAGACGCTCGAAGGTCTGGTCGCGGGCATGGCCGCGGCGATCGTCCTCGGGGTCATCGTGAGCGGTGTGATCAAGCTCACGCCGTGGGACGCCAAGGTGAGCTACGGGCTCGCGCTCGGTGTCGTCGTGGCGATCATGGCCCCGCTCGGCGACCTCTGCGAGTCGATGATCAAGCGCGACCTGGGGATCAAGGACCTGGGCTCGATCCTGCCCGGTCACGGCGGCGTGCTCGACCGCTTCGACGCGATGCTCTTCTGCCTCCCCGCGGTCTACTACCTCGCGCGCTACCTCGGGATCGGCTGAGCGACGC
>DATBEZ010000076.1:0-29871 GCA_036558745.1 Acidimicrobiia bacterium | reverse complement strand
ACGGGCTCTCCGGCGGCGGATTCCTCCGCGGCGGGCTGCTCCGCGGCTGCTTCGTCGAGCTGGGTCGCCTCGGCGGCCTCGTCGTAGGTCGGGCCGATGTAGTTGCCCTGCTCGTCGTAGGCGTGCTCGCCGTAGTGCTCCTGGTACTCCGCGGCGACGACACCACCCTCGGCGGCCTGCTTGATCGACAGCGAGATGCGCCGGCGCTCCAGGTCGATGTCGATGATCTTCACCCACAGCTCCTCGCCGGGGGTGACGACCTGCTCGGGCGCCTCGACGTGGTGCACCGCCATCTCGGAGATGTGCACGAGACCCTCGATGCCGTCGCCGACCTGGACGAAGGCGCCGAAGGGCACGAGCTTCGTGACCCGGCCGTACACGAGCTCGCCGACCTGGTGGCCGCCCGCGAACTCCTGCCAGGGGTCCTGCTGGGTCGCCTTCAGCGACAGCGAGATCCGCTCGCGGCTGAGGTCGACGTCGAGCACCTGGACCGTCACCTCGTCGCCCACCTGCACGACGGAGCTCGGGTGGTCGACGTGCTTCCACGACAGCTCGGACACGTGCACGAGGCCGTCCATCCCGCCGAGGTCGACGAACGCACCGAAGTTCACGACCGACGAGACGACGCCCTTGCGGACCTCGCCCGGCTTCAGGTTGGCGAGGAACTCGTCGCGCTGCTCGCGCTGCGTCTCTTCCAGGTACGCGCGCCGTGACAGCACGACGTTGTTGCGGTTCTTGTCGAGCTCGATGATCTTCGCCTGCAGCGTCCGACCGACGTACGGGTGGAGGTCACGCACGCGGCGCAGGTCGACGAGCGAGGCGGGCAGGAAACCACGCAGCCCGATGTCGAGGATCAGACCGCCCTTGACGACCTCGATGACGGGACCTTCGACGACACCCTCCGCAGCCTTGAGCTCCTCGATCTTCCCCCAGGCGCGCTCGTACTGGGCCCGCTTCTTCGAGAGGATCAGCCGGCCGTCCTTGTCCTCCTTCTGGAGGACGAGCGCCTCGACCTGCTCGCCGAGGTCGACGACGTCGGCCGGGTTGACGTCGTTGCGGATCGAGAGCTCCTTGCTCGGGATCACGCCTTCGGACTTGTAACCGATGTCGAGGAGCACCTCGTCGCTGTCGATCTTCACGACGGTGCCGCTCACCAACCCGCCTTCGTCGAAGTCGACGATGGTCGCGTCGATCGCGTCGGACAGTGACTGACCGTCGAGGTCGTCGAGGACGACGGGCGCGTCCTGGTCGATCTCCTCGGCGCCGGTCGGGTCGACTGCGCCTGCGGCTTCACCCGACGGAACGGGGGTGGCGGACTCGTCGCCCGCCGGGGCGTTCGGCGCCCCGCTTGCTTCCGGGACGGCGGTCTGGACCGCCGTCGGCTCCTGCTGCGACAACTGGGATGCTCCTCTGGGACAACGATGCACGACCCGGCCACACGTCCGGGACCGGGATCCGTGCATGGGCCCCGGCAGGATGTCGATGAACGCGAGTCACGGCCCTCGGGGAAAGGGCCAGACGTCAGGCTACCGCCTTCCCGGTCGGAGCGGGAGAGGGCGAAATCGCCCGCCGGCCCAGGAGGAGCAGCTCGGGGCGGTCGAGCGCGGGCGGCCGCGCGCCGTAGTCACCCGGAGTGACCCCGTGGACCGCGAGGCGCTCCAGGCCGGCGGCCCGTCCGAGCGCGCGCAGCTCCCGCGCGGTCAAGCAGGTGGTCCACACGGCGAAGGGTCGCTCGCTGCCGTCGGGGCCGCGGACGGTGCTCACCTCGTGGAGCACTCCGAGGTCGGGGTCGAATTCCTCGCCGGCCTCGAGGAACCGGAGCGCGAAGTAGGCGGAGAAGGCCGAGACCGCGACCGCTCCGCCCGGACGCGCGGCGCGGACGATCCGGGCCAGGACGTCCTCCTCGTCGTGGCCGCCGAGCAACCCGAAGCCGCCCTGGCACAGGCACACGACCGCGTCGTAGGTGCCGTCGACGTCGAGGTCGCGGACGTCGAGATGCTCGAACGTGGCCGGGAGGTCCCCGTGCGACGCCTCGGCGCGCGCCAGGTCGAGGAACGCGTCGGCGCGGTCGACGCCGTGGACGGCGATGCCCCGTCGGGCCAACGCGAGCGCGTGACGTCCGGGTCCGCAACCCACGTCGAGCACGCGCGCGCCCGGCACGAGGCCGAGCGCGTCGACGAGAAAGGCGACCTCCTGCTCCGTCCCCTTGGTGAACGCGTTGCGCAGGTACGCGGGGCCGAGGAAGTCGGCGATCGGGTCGAACCACCCGTCCGGCGGTGTCTCCACGGCGAGCATCGTACGGACGGCATCGTCCGAAGGGATGATTCGCAGGTCGCAGGCTCAAACCGGCTGATCACCTTCCGAGCAGACGGTATGCAGACCGACGGTGTGACCATCGCAGCGGCGATCCTCGAGAACGAGCGCAACATCTGGGCGCCGCACGAACGCATGTGGATCGAGAACTGGGCGCTGGAGATGCGTGACGCGTTCGAGCGCAACGGCTTCGACCCTCGCGCCGAGGCCGGGCGTCTCGTGGTCGACGTCGACAAGATCCTCGCGATCACGGGCGACGACGACGCCGACTGGCGCCGCATCCGTTACGCCGCCGCGATCGTCGCGGTCACCCCGTTCCCGTTCGCGACCGCGGCGTAGCACGCGCGTCCTCGTCCGATCCTGCCGGCACGCGCGCTCCCGCGACGAGAGCGAGAAGCAGCAGCGACTGAGCGGTGCTCATGACTCGCAGCGCCTCGCCCCACAAGGCCCACACTCCGGTCCCGTAACAGAGGATCAGCGCGGTCAACCACAGGCCGCCGTCGCGCACCGGGAACCATCTGCGCTCGCGGCCGACGAGGAGCGCGACGAGCAGCGTCGCTCCCGCGACGAGGAGCGTGAACAACGGCCCGCTCGGCGCGCCGCCGCGGTACATGCGCACGATGCCGAGAAGGGGAAGCGAGAGGGCGCCCCGCCGTGACGACGCGGGATCCGTGAACGGGAAGAAGCCGGTCCGCACGCGCAGCCACAAGCACCAGGCCACGTACGGCGCCAGCACGAGCGACCAGTCGCGCACCGCGCCGCGGCGGCGCTCCTTCCAGTCGCGCCAGACCAGCGGAAGGAACGCGAGCGCGGCTGCTTCGCGGGTCAAGATCGTGAGCGCGGCGACGACGCGCGCCAACCCGCGCCTGCCGTCGACGTCGAGCAGGTAGCTCGTGAGCACGAAGCCGGTGACGGCGGGGTCCGACACGAGGTGGGGCGTCTGGACCCAGAAGAACGTGTACGGCACGGCGAGCACCACGAGACCGAGCGCGGGCGGGCGTGCATGTCGGCGCGCGAGCTCGGCGGCGGCCGCGACCGAGAGCCCGAAGCCGCACGCGACGACGATCGGCAGCGTCACGGTCGTCGCGCCGGCCTGACCGCCCGCGAGCAACCATGCGAGGAAGGGCATCAGCATCCGTCCGAAGCGGTACGCGGTGCCGTCGATCTGATGACCGAAACCGTGGATCGTCGCCGCGTTGCCGAATGGATCGCGTGCGATTGCGGCGAACGACGCGCCGTCGCTCTCGAGCATGTGGACGCGCCCTGCCGTCACCGCCGAGATCACGAGCACCGTGCCGGCGGCGAGCGCGACCGCGACGCCGAGCAGGATCGAGGTGCGGGAGAAGAGCGGGGCGCGGGTTACTTCGCGTCGGCCCACGTGGGGCCGAAGCCGATGTCCACCCGCAACGGCACCGCCAGCTCGCACACGTTCTCCATCACCCGTCGCACGAGGGCCTCGACGGGATCCCGCTCGTCGAAGGGCACCTCGAGCACCAGCTCGTCGTGGACCGTGAGCAGCATCCGGCTCCGGAGGCCGCTCTCGTCCAGTGCTGTATCGAGCTGAACCATGGCGAGCTTGAAGATGTCGGCCGCGGAGCCCTGGACCGGGGCGTTCTGGGCCATCCGCTCCCCCATCTGGCGGATGCGGAAGTTGTCGGACGACAGCTCGCTGATCTGGCGCCGGCGCCCGAAGATCGTCGTCGTGTACCCGCGGTTGCGGGCCTCTCGGACGGTCTGCTCCATGTAGGTCTTCACCTTGGGGAACGAGGCGAAGTACGCATCGAGGATGTCGCGGGCCTCGTCGGTCGGGATGTCGAGCCGCTGCCCCAGGCCGTACGCCTCCATCCCGTAGGCGAGCCCGTAGTTGACGACCTTCGCGAAGCGCCGCTGGAACGCGTCGACGTCGGCCTCCTCCACGCCGAACACGCGTGACGCGGTGGTCGTGTGGACGTCGGCGTCGCGGGCGAACGCCTCGATCAGCCCGGGGTCCTGCGCGAGGTGGGCGAGCACCCGCAGCTCGATCTGGCTGTAGTCGGCGGTCAGGAGCCCGCAGCCGTCGTCGGCGATGAACGCCTTGCGCATCTCGCGGCCGTCGGCGGTGCGCACCGGGACGTTCTGGAGGTTCGGGCTCTCGCTCGAGATCCGCCCCGTCGTGGTCGCGATCTGGTTGAACGTCGCATGGATGCGACCGTCGGCCTGGACGAGCGGCGGCAGCGCGTCGGCGTACGTGCTGCGCAGCTTCTCCACCTCGCGATAGCGGAGAAGGTCGTCGAGGATCGGGTGCGCGTTGACCGCGGCCATCTTCTGCAGCGAGTCGGCGTCGGTCGACGGGCCGGTCTTGGTCTTCTTCACCGGCGTGAGCCCGAGCTGCTCGAACAGCACCCGCCGCAGCTGGGGCACCGAGTTGATGACGAAGGGCTCGCCCGCGTGCGCGTGGATACGACGCTCGAGGTCCTCGCATTGCTGCGACAGGTCGTGGGCCAGCTCGGAGAGAAAGTCGAGGTCGATGCGGACGCCCGCGTCCTCCATGCGGGCGAGCACGCGCACGAGCGGGCGCTCGAACCGCTCGTACAGATCGGTGAGCTCCCGCTTGTCGAGCGCGTCGCGCAACGCGTCGGAGAGTCGGAGCACCGCGACCGCACGCCGGCCGGTGTTCTCGACCTCGGCGTTGCCGTCCAGGTCGAGCGTGCCCTCGACCGCGTCGGGCGACGTGATCTCCAGACCGAGGTGTCGGAGTGCGAGGTCCTCGAGCAGGTACCGGCCCTCGCCCGGATCGAGGAGGTACGCCATCACCGCGGTGTCGGACGCGAGCGAGCGCACGTCGACCGCCTTGATGCCGTGCATGAGCTCCTTCGCCCGGTGCGCGACGAGCGGAGGACCCGACGGTCCGAAGAGCTGCTCCAGCGGGTCGACGACCTTGGGATCGACGAGCAACGGCGCGTCGACGTAGGTCACGCGACCGTCGCCGTCCGCGAACGCGACGCCGAGGACGTCGGACCGACCCGGCGCGCCGGCCCAGCGGGCCTCCACCGCGTACGGCGCGGTGTCGGCCGCGAGGTCGCGCAACCGCGTCGCGACCGTGTCGACGTCGCGCAGCACCTCGACATCGGCCTCGAGGGCCTCCGATTCGGGCGCCGCCGCCGTCTCGCCGACCGCCTCGAGCAATCGAGGGAAGAGCGTGCGGAACTCGAGCTGGTTGAACAGCACGCGCACCGCTTCCATGTCGAACGCACCCTCGCGCAGGTCCTCGGGCTCGATGTCGACGTCGCACTCGAGCTGCAGACGCGACATCTCGCGGTTCAGGAACACGCGGTCGCGGGCCTCGCCGAGATTGGTCCGCTGGCGCGGAGGCAGCTCGTCGAGATGGTCGTAGATCCCTTCGAGGTCGTCGTAGGTGGTGACGAGCTTCGCCGCGGTCTTCTCGCCGATGCCGGGGACGCCGGGCAGGTTGTCGCTCGTGTCGCCGCGCAGCGCCGCGTAGTCGGGGTACTGCGCAGGCGTGACACCGCCGGTGCGCTCGACGATGCCCGCTTCGTCGTAGAGCACGTAGTCGGACACACCGCGGCGGTTGTAGAGGACCTTGACGTGCGGATCGCGCACGAGCTGGTACGCGTCACGGTCGCCGGTCACGACCACGACGTCGATCCCCTCCGCTTCCGCCCGGCGTGCGAGCGTGCCGATGACGTCGTCCGCTTCGACACCCTCGACCTCGATCGTTCGGATCTCGAGCGCTTCGAGCACCTGGCGGATGAGCGGAAGCTGCGAACGGAAGAGGTCGGGCGTCTCCTTGCGGTTCGCCTTGTAGTCGACGTCCATCTCGTTGCGGAACGTCGGCTTCGGAGTGTCGAACGCGACCCCGATGTAGTCGGGCTTCTCGTCGGTGAGGACCTTGACGAGCATCGACGTGAAGCCGTACACCGCGTTCGTCACGGTGCCCGACGTGGTCGCGAGGTCGGTGGGCAGCGCGTAGAACGCCCGGTACGCAAGGGAGTGCCCGTCGAGGAGCAGGAGCTTGCTCACCCGCCGATCGTACCGGCGGGGTGTGTCTCCTACCGAGAGGCGCTCAGGGGGTCAGCTGCTCGTCGATGACGAGCTTGGCGATCTCGTGGACCTTCAGCCGGCGGTCCATCGCGTTCGTCTGGAGGAACCGCCACGCCTGTTGCTCCGACATCCCGTGCTCGTCCATCAGCCGGCCCTTGGCCCGGTCGATCAGCTTGCGGGCCTCGAGCCGCTCGGCCAGGTCGCCCAGCTCGCGCTCGAGCGACACGAGCTCGGAGTGGCGGCCCAACGCGACCTCGATGGCCGGCAGCAGGTCGCTCTTCTGGAACGGCTTGACCAGGTAGGCAAGCGCGCCGGCGTCGCGCGCCTGCTCGACGAGATCGCGCTGCGAGAACGCGGTGAGGATGAGGACGGCCGCGAGACGCTCACCCGCGATGTGGCGCGCGGCCGACAGGCCGTCCATGCCCGGCATCTTGATGTCGAGGATCGCGAGGTCGGGACGCAACGTGCGCACGAGGTCGACGGCCTCGTCGCCGCGCCCGGTCTCCCCCACGACCTCGTAGCCCTCCTCCTCGAGGAGCTCCTTGAGATCGAGTCGGATGATCGCCTCGTCCTCGGCGATCACGACTCGGGTCGCGCTCGACGACTGGGCGGAGGCGGTGTCGGACATGGAAACGGCTCCGGTCTCGGTCACTGCGCCGACAGCTCCGCCGACATCCGGTCGAGGAGTCGGTCCTGCTCGCGGACGAGCTCGGCGACGCTGCGCAGGAGCGCCTCGCGCTGGCGGGCGAGCGCGTCGGCGTGGCGACGCGCGTCACGCGCCTCGATGTCACCGAGCGGCGTCTCGGAGACGAGCGCCCGCAGACGCGCTTCGTCGGCCTCCTCCTCCAGGAACACGAGCTGCTCCTCGGTGACGGCCAGCTCGGCGCGCACCTTCTTCAGCCGCTCGGTGACGTCGACGAGGCGACGCTGGAGGATGGACGGGTTCATGGCGAGCGCAGTCTATTGGGGGCCGGCCCGGATGGCGCGGGCGTCCTCCGGCCTGCGGAGATGCTCCATCCGGAGCCGGAATCGCGTAGCCCGAGGGCAGCGTCCCGGGGAGGGTCTGGGCGGTAACCTCGCTCGGCTCGCCCGGATGGCGGAATCGGCAGACGCGACCGACTCAAAATCGGTTGCCGCGAGGCGTGTGGGTTCGAGTCCCACTCCGGGCACGCGAACCGGCTGTTCGCGCGGAGCCGCGGGGTTGCTTGTACCCGGGCGCGCACGTACGGTCGGCGTGACGGGTAGGACCGTCCGGGCGACCAGGGCAGGAGCGCGCGAGCGGTGGAGGCAACGGTCTGCCGGCCACCCGAATTGGGGACGGCCGAGCTCGAACGATGGCGGTCGCTGCAGCTCGCCGCGCCCTCGTTGCGCCACCCGTTCCTCTCCGGCGAGTTCGCCCAGGCCGTCGGCTCGGTGTCGCGGCGCGCCCGCGTGGCCGTCGTCGAGGACGGTGCCGACGCCGTCGGCTTCTTCGCCTTCGACCAGCACGCCATGGGAGCCGCGCGTCCGCTCGCGGCCCGGCTCACATACCGGCAGGCGTTCGTGCACGAGCCCGGGCTCGTGTGGTCGTGGGCCGAGATCGCGCGCGCCGCCCGTCTGCCGATCATCGAGTTCAGTGGCCTGACGGGCGAGCAGGCGCGCGACCTCGCGGCCGACGAGCTGGTGCCGTCCCCGATCATCGACACGTCCGGCGGATGGGACGGCTACCTCGCCGATGCGCGCCGTCGTCGCCGTATCAAGAACACGATGTACCTCGCGCGCAAGCTCGAGCGCGAGGTCGCGCCGCTCGAGCTGCGGCACACGCCGATGCACTCGAGCGAGTTCAGTCACCTCGTCGCGTGGAAGTCGCAGCAGTACCGGCGCAGCGGCTGGCCCGACCCGTTCGCGCGTCGTTGGGTGCGCGACCTCCTCGACCTGCTCGCGGGCGGCCCACGCGGTCTGCTCGAGCCCGTGCTCTCGACGCTCCACGCGGGCGACGAGCTCGTGGCCGCCGACCTCAGTCTCGTGTTCGACGGCGTGTGGGCCGGGTGGTTCTCGGCCTACAACCCCGCGTTCTCGTCCTACTCCCCGGGTGCGATCTGCATGCTCCGCACGATCGAGCAGGCGTGCACCGACGGCATCGCGTACATCGACCTCGCCCATGGCGACGAGACGTACAAGCGTTCGTTCAAGAACGCGTTTTTGGAAGTGGGCACGGGCCGTGTCGAGAGCACGTCGCCGCGCGCGATCGCGTACCGGGCGGCGTGCGCGCCGGGCCGCGCGACGCGGTCCTACATCCTCAGCCGGCCGCGGGTGCGGTCGTTCGTGCGCTCGTCCCTGCGGCGCGTCGGCAGCGCGCGCATCGCCGCGACCGGGGTGTTCTTCGGCGGCGGTCTGCAGTAGCCCCTGCCCGCGGTCATACGGTGGCGGTTCCGTGCGTCCCGCTCGGGGCACACTGCTTGCGATGGTCCGGGGCCGCGTGCCGGCGCCGCCGTCGGGCCCGGGGGGAGGAAACCGTGATGCGTCGCCTCGTGCCGATGCTCGCCCTGACGCTCGTGGCAACCGGGTGCGCCTCGCCGCTGCTCTCCCGGTTCCGCGTCACCCGCACCACCGGGCGGGGCGCCCACGTGCTGCTCGTAGGTGACAGCAACCTCGCGCTCTCGGGGCGCGCGGTCGAGTCGGTGATGCAACAGCGGTTCACACCGACTGTCGACGCGCAGCCGGGCATCGCGACGAGCGACCCCCGCTGGGCGGCGTGGTTGCCCAGCGACCTCGCGCAGTCGCGACCGCGCGTCGTCGTCGTGCAGCTCGGCACCAACGACGCGTCCGTGGATCGGGTGAAGTTCCTGCCCGCCGCGATCGACCGGATCATGCGGTCGATACCCGCGCAGGTGCCCGTGCTGTGGTCGAACGTGCGGATCGTGCAGGGTGCCGGTCTCCCGTGGGTGGTCTCGGAGCTCGCGGCCGACATCTCGCTGCTCGGCGCGACCGCTCGATGGCCGAACCTCCACCTGCTCGACTACGCCGGTCACTTCGCCGGCCATCCGGAGTGGATCCCGCCGACCGCGATACACCTGACGCCGGCCGGCCAGGTCGAGTACGCCCGTTGGGTCACCGCCCAGGTCGCCCCCTACGCGCGTTGAGCAGCGACTGAGCGCGCCTCTCGAGCCAGAAACGCGTGATGCAGCGTGCGGCCCTGTCGGCAGGGGCCGCCCTGACGCCCGCGAGACTCGCCCCGCTCAGAATTCGTCGGCGGCCAAGGAGACCTCGGCCAAGTAGAAATATCCCCATGCAGGTCGACGCGATGTTGTGCAACCACGCCGAAGCGGCCGAGGGGAAGCTGTACCTCAACGGCGCGGGCGTGAGCATCTGCTGGGTCGGCGCGGAGCCGCCACATCTCGTCCAGCTCGCGCTCGGCGCCATCATCCGTGTGCCCTACACCGCGACGAACCAGCCCCACACGCTCACCGTCAGGCTGCTCGACGAGGACGGGCATCCGGTCGCGCCGTGGGTACCCCCGGGCGCGGAGGCGATGCCGCCCGTCGAGGCCGCGAACTCGTTCACGGTCGGTCGCCCACCCCAGCTCGCACCGGGTGAGGACCAGTCGCTGCCGTTCGCGATGCAGTTCCAGCTCGCGGTGCCGAGTCCGGGGGCGTACACGTTCGAGCTCGAGATCGACGGCGAGGTCGCGCGCACGCTCCCCTTCCGCGCCATCGTTCCTCCGCCGACCTGACCGGCGCCGCGGGCATTGGCGCCGGTCGCTCGGCCGGCGGGGTTCGTGCGCCGCTTCCTTTCCGTGCGGCGAGATGGCGGCTCAGTGCGGCGAGATCGCGACGATGAAGACCAGGAGCTGGGTCCCGAGCCAGTGCAGCTGGTCGCCGTCGATGACGAACTTGCCGGCGAGGTCGAGGATGCCCGGGACGCTCGCCTGCGGGTACGTGGTGGGCAGCGCGATCTCGCCCGTGTTGGCGGGCGGCGGAACGATCGGGTTCGGCGGGTTCGGCGAGATGGCGACCAGGTACTGCAGCAGGGACACGCCCAGTGCCGGCAGCTTGTCGGGCGTGGTGTGCAGGTACGCCGCGGTCGAGTAGAGCTGCGACGCGCTCGAGAGCGGGAAGCGCGCGGTGTAGGTGACCGTCGCAGGCTTGACCGTGAACGACACGAAGCGCTGCGCGACGTTGCCGGTCGCGTCGGTCGCGGTGACGGTGAACGACTTGATGCCGGTCGCCGACGTGTCGATCGCGCTGCCGTTCGCGCCGCTGCCGATGCACGTACCCAGCGCGTGCTCGTCGGCACATGTGAAGCTCGCCGTCACGCTGTCACCGGTGAGATAGACCGCGCCGTTCGCGGGAGTGGTGAGCGCGACGGTCGGCGGGGTGGTGTCGACGACGGTCGTCTTGCTCAGGATCGGATTGACCTCGTTGTCGTGCGCGTCGCCCCCGACGCACGACTTGTCGCTCGTGAGTGGCCCGACCGCGAGGTGCTCGGTGAAGCGGTCGAACTGCGTCTGCACCACAGCGCCCGCCGTCCCGCTCGCGAGAACGGTGACGTCGAACGTGGGCGGCGTGAACGGCGTCGCCGCGGTGTTGCCGCCGGCGATCGGACCGGCCACCGTGAGGACGGCCTTGCCGCCAGTCACGGCGACCGAGGACGAGCCTTGCGCGTTCGTGCTCCCGGTTCCCGGAACGATCGCCGCCGATTGGTAGGTCCCGTTCGTCGGTGCCGCGAACGAGTAGGTGATGTTCGTCGCGGTCGTCGCGATCGGGACCTGCTGCGCGCCGAGTGCCACGCGGAACGTGAACATACGACCCGTGCCCACGGTCGGCGCGGCGGACGTGAGTGCGGGGATGTCCGTCTCGGACGTGCGCACGACCTCGCCGCAATCGGTCGGGATCTCGTTCGCGGTGCTGCTGCTCGTCGGCACGACCGCGTTGTACGGCTGCGCGACGAGCGTCGGATCGATCACACGGTACGACACCGTCGTGCGCGCGGGGTTGTCCGCGTTGTCGGACGCGTCGACGGTGAACGTGTGCTGGCCGACCGTCGTGTCGATCGGCGCGCCGTTCGCAACCGTGCCGGTGCACGACTTGATGCCCGTCGTCGAGTCGGCGCACGCGTACACGGCGCTCACCGCCTGACCGGGCGTGTACACCGCACCGCTCGGCGGTGTCGCGACGAACACGACCGGTGGCGTGTTGTCGATCACCGTGTTGGAGAACACGTTGATCGAGATCGTCCCGGTCCCGCTCAGGTTCGTGTTGTCGGTGACGGTGAACGTGAAGCTGTCGAGGCCGGTGTAGGCCGGGTCGGGTGTGTACGTCAGGTTCGGAACCGTCCCGGTGAGGTTGCCGTGTGCCGGCTGCGTCGCGACCGCGAACACCAGCGACGACTGCGGGCTGTCGGCGTCGGTCGCGGTCAGGGTGATCGCCTTCGATCCGCCCTTGGGCACCGCGATGCTCTGATTGCCCGGCACCGGCGGCTGCAACGCGGGAACGGTCGTCTTCTTGATGACGATCGTCGGGTCGTTGGGCGTGCAGTCCGCGTTGACGTTGCCGACGGCCTGGGTGGAGACGGTCGCGGTCTGGTGGTACGGCACCAGCCAGACGACGCCGGGGCCCCGTGCCGAGTCGAGGATCGTCGCGGTGACGACGAGGTCGGGGGTCGGGTGGCTCGCGCCGTCGATCGGCTGGTTCGCCGTGGTCGTCACGACGATGCTGTCGCCCGACACCGCGGCGGTGGAGTGAATGGTGGTCTGGCCCGACGGGTTCTGCGTGGTCACGTTCGTGACCGTGAGCCCGGCCGGGATCCGGTACGAGGTCTGGCCGCCCGTGTACGTCGCGGTGATGGGCGGCGCGGCCTGGTCGAAGGGCACCACGAACCGGTACGTCTCGACGTCACCGGGCACGGCCGGGTTGATCGTGTCGCTCACCGTCGCGCCATACGCGCCCGACTGGTTCCCGAAGCCGTTCGTCGTGCACGTGTACGGCGCATTCGACGTCGTCTGGCTGTCGGCGCCCACGCTGCTCGCGATCCCGCCGACCAGTGCCGCGACGAGTGCCGCGGCGGTCACCGTCGCCAACCACCGAGCTCGCATGTGAGGCCCCCCGCCCCTCGTGGCGACACGCCCTGCATGTCGCTGACATGGTTGTCAGGCATCGTTGCCCGTCGGATCCCGGTTGAAACCTGATGCGCGCGCGTCGGCGCTGGTGACAGTGGTTTCCGACCCCGGCGCGCAGGGCGGCGCGACCGCGCGGTCGACGACGAAAACGGGTCGCGATCTGCGCGCCTCCGGCGGGATCGCGGCGCGACCCCGGTAGGATTCTCATCTGTCTCCCCGAGCCGGGTGGTGGCCTGAGTGAGCCTCGCCGTCGTCGTGCCCCTCGTCCTGGGGCTCTGCGTCCTCGCCGTCGTCGTGATCGTCGTGGGTCCGTCGCGCCGCGTGCGCGCCGAGCGACCCCTCGACCCCGACACGGAGGCTGCGCTGCTGCTCGGTGAGAACCCGGACGCGCTGAACGACGAGCCCGAGGCAGGCGAGCCCCGCCCGAACGAGCCCGACGACCGCCACCGCGACGCGAGCTGAGCGGCGCGACGGCTACGCCAGGGCGAAGAACAGGCGGGCCTCGCAGCAGCGCTCGTCGGCCACGGTTGCGCGGCCCTGTCCCCACCCGCCCCGGGCGGAGAGGCGCTCGAGCTCGACCCGGAGGGTCAGCTCGTCGCCGGGACGGACGAGCCGCCGGAAGCGCACCCCCTCCACGCCTCCGAAGAGCGGCAGCTTCCCCGCGTAGCGCTCGTCGGCCAGGACCGCGATCGCGCCGGCCTGGGCCAGGGCCTCGAGCTGGATGACGCCCGGGAACACGGGGTTGCCCGGGAAGTGCCCGGCGAGGAACGCCTCCTCGCCCGTCACCCGGTACGTCGCCTCGATGGCGTGCCCCGGATCCAGCGTCACGACCCGATCGACGAAGCGGAACGGTGGACGGTGCGGCAGGAGGGCGACCGGGTCGTCGACGTCGGGCATGACGGCCAGTGTGGCCCACCCACGCTCGGCGTCCCGGAATGGTCACGGCCGGTTCACACCGCCGTGACCTGGCGATGTAACCCTCGTCTTTGGCAGGGGGTCGAACACCAGAACCGCACGTCCCCGACGTCTGGAGCGCGCGCCCGTGCGACCTGCGATCGTCTTCCCCGGTCAGGGGACCCAGGCCCCGGCCATGGCCGAGCCCTGGCGTGACCACCCGGCCTGGAACGTGGTCGAACGCGCCGAGAAGGCGCTCGGCGAGCCGCTCGCGGACCTGGTGGTGGACGCGCCGGCGGAGCGCCTGGCGCGCACGCGCGAAGCACAGCTCGCGGTCCTGCTCACGTCGCTCGTCGCGTGGGAGGCCGCCCGGGACGCGTTCCCCGAGCCCGTCGCGTTCGCGGGCCACTCCCTCGGCCAGGTCACCGCGCTCATCGCCGCGGGCGCGCTTCCGCTCGAGGACGGTGTGCGCTTCGCGGCCCGGCGTGCGGAGCTCACCCAGGCCGCAGCCGACCGTCACCCCGGTCGCATGGCCGCGCTCCTCGGCGCCACACCCGAGCAGGCGCTCGACGCGTGCACCGCGGCGCCCGACGGCTGTTGGGTCGCCAACGACAACGCGCCGGGTCAGGTCGTCATCGCGGGTACACCGAACGGGGTGGATGCGGGATCGGCGCGCGCGAAGGAGCTCGGTGTGCGACGGGTGACCGCGCTCAACGTCGGCGGCGCGTTCCACACGCCGTTGATGCGCGAAGCCGCCGACGCGCTCGCGGGTGAGCTCGCGGCGACCGAGCTGCGCGACACGGCGGCACCGGTTGTGTCGAACCAGGACGCGCAGCCCTACACCGACGGCGAAGGCTGGCGGACGCGCCTGGCCGCGCACGTGACCGTACCGGTGCGATGGCGCGAGGTGCAGGGCTCGCTCGCCTCGCTCGGCGCGCAGGAGCTCGTCGAAGTAGGTCACGGTTCGATGCTGGCCGCGCTGGCCAAGCGCACGGTTCCCGACATCGCGATGGTGAACATCGCCACGCCGGCCGATCTCACGCAGGCACGAGAGGAGAACTGATGGAAGCGGTGCTCGTCCAAGGCGAGCGGCTGCTCGTGCCCGAGCGGATGATCGTGTCCCCCGCGGTAGGGGTGTTCCGTCCCGTCGATGCGGAGACGGTGACGTGCGAAGGCGAGCTGGTCGACGAAGGCCAGACCATCGGCATGCTCGACGGCCCCGGTACCCAGGTGCCGGTGCGCAGCCCGTTCCGTGGCTTCCTGATGGGCATGCTGGCGGAGCCGGGACAGCGGTTGCGCGAGGGTCAGCCCGTCGCGTGGCTGCGCGTCGCATGACGCGCGCGACGATCACCGGCGTCGGCACCGCGGTACCGACCGGCCGTCTCACGAACCACGACCTCGAGCAGCGCGTCGACACGTCGGACGCCTGGATCGTGGAGCGCACCGGGATCCGTGAGCGTCGCATCGCCGTCGACGGCGAGACGACCGCCGGCCTCGCGACCGCGGCCGGTGCCGACGCGATCAAGCACGCGGGTCTGACGCCTCACGCGATCGACCTCATGGTGCTCGCCACCGCGACCCCCGAGCAGCCCATCCCCCACACCGGCGCGTTCGTCGGCGACGGGCTGGGGCTGCGGTGCGGTTCCTTCGACCTGGGCGCCGGCTGCGCGGGGTTCGTGTACGCGCTCGTCACCGGCGCGGCGTTGTTGACCGCGGGCAACCTCGACCACGTCCTGGTCGTCGGGGCCGAGACGTTGAGCCGGGTCACCGATCCGGAGGACCGCAGCACCTGCATCCTGTTCGGAGACGCCGCGGCCGCCGTCGTGCTGAGCCGTTCCGACGACGACGCCGTCGGTCTGCTGTCCTGGGACCTGGGCTGCGACGGGTCCGCCGCCCATCTCCTCGAGGTCCCCGCCGGCGGCAGCCGTCGCCCGGCGACCCCCGAGACCATCGCCGCGCGCGATCACTACCTCAAGATGGCCGGACAGGAGGTCTTCCGCCGCGCGGTTCGGATCATCGTCGAGTCCGCAGGGCTCGCGCTCGAGCGCGCGGCCGTCGAGGTCGACGACGTCGCGTGGTTCGTCCCCCACCAGGCCAACGTGCGCATCATCGACAGCGCGGCGAAGAAGCTCGGGATCCCGCGCGAGCGGACGATCGTCAACATCGACCGGTACGGCAACACCTCCGCCGCGTCGATCCCTCTCGCACTGTCGGAGGCCGCCGAGGACGGTCGGCTGAAGGACGGTGACCTCGTGCTGCTGTCCGGGTTCGGCGCGGGCATGACCTGGGGCAGCGCGGTGCTGCGCTGGGCGACGGGCGCGTGAGCGACGCGAACGGGCGCGTCGCGCTCGTGAGCGGCGCGTCCCGCGGCATCGGTCGCGCGATCGCGGTTGCGCTGGGACGCGCCGGGCACCGCGTCGCGTTCTGCTACTCGAGCGACGACGCGGGTGCGAAGGAGACGGTCCAAGCCATCGAGGAAGCCGGTACCGCCGCGCTCGCGGTTCGCGCCGACGTCACCGACGTCGCGTCGGTCGACGCGCTGTTCGCCGAGGTCGAGCGCGAATGGGACCCGGTCACGGTGCTCGTGAACAACGCGGGGATCACACGTGACGGCCTCGTCGCGCGCATGTCGGACGAGCAGTGGGACGAGGTGCTCGGGACGAACCTCACGGGCGCGTTCCACATGATCCGTCGAGCGACCCGCTCGATGATGAAGGCGCGTTTCGGGCGGATCGTGAACGTCTCGTCGGCGAGCGGGCAGATGGGAGCGCCCGGGCAGGCGAACTACGCGGCGGCGAAGGCCGGCCTCGTCGGCCTGACGCGCTCCGTCGCCAGGGAGCTCGCGTCGCGTGGGATCACCTGCAACGTGGTCGCGCCCGGGCCTATCGTGACCGCGATGACCGACGCCATGCCCGACGAGTGGCGGGCCTGGGCCGAGGGTGCGGTGCCCTTGGGTCGGTTGGGCACGAGCGAGGAGTGCGCGGCGGTGGTCGCGTTCTTGTGCTCCGACGCCGCGGGGTACGTCACGGGCGCGGTCGTGCCCGTCGACGGCGGCCTGGCCATGGGCCACTGACCGGAGCAACGCACAGACAGTTCTCTCCAGCAGACGATCAGAAGGAGCCCCCATGGAACGGCCCGAAGTGCTCGACGCCATCCGTGACGTCGCCGTCGAGGTCCTGAGTGTGGAACCCGACTCCGTCACCGAGCAGGCGCGCTTCAAGGAGGACCTCGACGCCGACAGCCTCGACCTCGTCGAGCTGGTGATGGGCCTCGAGGAGCGCTTCGACATCACGGTGCCCGAGGAGGACCTCGAGGGCGTCGCGACCGTCGGTCAGGCGGTGGACCTCGTCCTGTCCAAGGCCGGCGCCTCGGCATGAGTACGACCACCGTGCGGACGCAGCGAAGGTCCGCTGGGCGAAGCCCCCTCGAGCGGGAGCGGAGGGAGCCATGAGCGTCGTCGACCACCGGGGGCGGCCGCGGGTCGCGATCACCGGGCTCGGGATCAAGTCGCCCGCGGGGCTCGACGTCGAGTCGTTCTGGTCGCAGCTGCTCGCGGGCGAGTCGGCCGCAGCGCGGATCGAGCGCTTCGACCCGTCGGAGCTTCCCGTGCAGTTCGCGTGCGAGGTGCGCGGCTTCGACCCGGAGCCGTACTTCGGCCCCAAGGAGGCGCGTCGCCTCGACCGGGTCACCCAGTTGGGTGTGGCCGCGGCCGCCGACGCGCTGGCGGACGCAGGTGACGTGCGCACGGATCCGGCGCGCTGCGCGGTCGTCGCGGGCACCGGTGTCGGCGGCATCGCGACGCTCGAGGAGCAGGAGCGCACCTATCTCGAGAAGGGCCCGTCGCGGATCAGCCCGTTCTTCGTGCCGATGATGATGGCCAATCGCACCGCTGGTGAGATCGCGATGCGCTTCGGTTGGACCGGCGTGAACTTCTGCGTCGCGACCGCGTGCGCCGCGGGCGCGCACAGCATCGGTGAGGGCGCGCGGCTCCTCCGTGACGGCAGCGCGGATGTCGTCGTGGCCGGCGGGGCCGAGGCCGCGGTCACGCTGATCACCGTGGCCGCGTTCGCCCGCATGGGCGCGCTGAGCGGCAACAACGACGATCCGCAGCACGCTTCACGCCCGTTCGACGCGGCGCGCGACGGGTTCGTGATGGGCGAGGGCGCCGGTTTCCTCGTCCTCGAGCCACTCGAGCGCGCGCAGGCTCGCGGGGCTCATGTCTACGCCGAGGTCCTCGGCTACGGACGCAACGACGACGCCCACCACGTGACCGCGCCCTCCCCCGGTGGCGCCGGCGCCGCGGCGTGCATGCAGCTCGCGCTCGACGACGCCGGGCTCGGGGCCGGCGCGATCGGTCACGTCAACGCGCACGGGACGTCGACGCCGCTCAACGACGCGGCCGAGGCCGAAGCGATCCGGAAGGTGTTCGGCGACGACGCACCACCGGTCACGTCCGTGAAGGGCGTCACGGGGCACACGATCGGCGCCGCGGGCGCGATCGAGGCGATCGCGGGCGTGCTCTCCATCCGGGACGGCGTGGTACCGCCGACCGCGAACCACGAGCAGCGCGGCGACGACGTCGACGTCGACGTCGTCGCCGGCTCGCCCCGGGAGGTCGGGCCCCGGCCCCTCGTCTCCAACTCGTTCGGCTTCGGCGGCCACAACGTGAGCCTCGTCGTCGGTCCCGCGTGACCGCCTCGCTCGGCTCGTCCGAGCGGGGAGTCGTCGTCGGGGCCGCACGCAGCGCCGCGGTGGCGGCGTCCATCCGTGACCTCGGCGGCCATCGGGTTGCGTGGTTTCGCGTCGCCGGCGGCAAGCACCACGGCGCGATCGGTGAGGCGGGCGGCGCCGCGGCGGAACGGATCGTGCGGCTCGCGACCGAGCTCGGCGTCCCCGTCGTGGGCGTCCTCGACACGTCGGGCGCGGAGCTCGGCGAAGGCGTCGTCGGCCTGCACGCGTGGGGTCTGCTCGCCCGCGCGTTCGCGGACGCGTCGGGCGTCGTCCCGACGGTGCTCGTCGTCGTGGGCGCGTGCGTGTCGGGGCCGGCACTTCTGCTGGGCCTCGTCGACCAGGTCGTGATGACGCGCGAGGCGTTCGCGTACCTGAGCGGGCCCGACTCGGTCGCGGAGTTCACCGGCGTCCAGGTGTCGCGAGGGAGCTTGGGCGGCGCCGCGATGCACGGGGGTCGCAGCGGGGTCGCGTCGTTCGTGGTCGAGGACGAGAGCGACGTCGAGCACGTCGTCGAGCACGTCCTCTCCTACCTTCCGGCGAACCATCTCGCCGACCCGCCGATCGCGCACTGCGACGACCCGATCGAGCGTGCGTGCGAACGCGCGGCGTCCGTGGTCCCGGACCGCGCCAACGCGTCGTACGACGTACGGACGCTGGTCGACGACGTGCTCGACGAGCACACCTTCTTCGAGCTGTGGGCCGGGCACGCGGCCAACATGGTGACCGGGCTCGGACGTCTGGGCGGGCGGACGGTCGGCATCGTCGCCAACCAGCCCGCGGTGCGCGCCGGGACGATCGACATCGAGGCCTCGTCGAAGGCCGCCCGCTTCGTCCAGTGGTGCGACGCGTTCAACCTCCCGATCGTGACGTTCGTCGACACCCCCGGGTTCGAGCCGGGTAAGGACCTCGAGTGGCGGGGCATGATCCGCCACGGCGCGGAGCTGGTCCACGCGTACGCGGCCGCGACCGTGCCCCGCCTGTGTGTCGTGCTGCGCAAGGCGTACGGCGGCGCGTACATCGTGATGGACTCGAAGGGCGTCGGTTCCGACTGGTGCGCGGCGTGGCCGTGCGCGGAGATCGCGGTGATGGGGGCGCCCGGCGCGGTGCAGATCCTCCACCGGCGACGGCTCGACGCGCTCACCGACGAACCCGAGCGCGCGCGTGAGGAGCTGCGCCTGCGAGGCGAATACGAGCAGGCGTTCTCGAATCCCTATGTCGCCGCTTCGCGCGGTCTGGTCGACGAGGTGATCGAGCCCGCGTCCACCCGCGCCGTGCTCGCACGCGCGCTCGACCATCTGTGCACCAAGCGCGAGATGGTCGTCGCCCGTTCCCACTCGAACACGCCGTTCTGACGGCAGCACCACGACCTGTCAGCAGGGGGACCGCCATGTTGCTCGAGGGCAAGCGCATCCTGATCACCGGCGTGCTGACGGACGCGTCGCTGGCCTTCTCGGTCGCGAAGCTCGCGCAGGAGGAAGGCGCCGAGATCGTGCTCACGTCGTTCGGTCGTCAGATGAGCCTGACCAAGCGAACGGCGCGGCGTCTCCCCACCGAGCCCGACATCGTCGAGCTCGACGTCACCGACGACTCGAACCTCGCCGGGCTGTCCCACGTCGTGGGCAGCCGTCTCGACGGTGTGCTGCACGCGGTGGCGTTCGCGCCCGAGAGCTGTCTCGGCGGCGGCTTCGTGGACGCGCCCTGGGCAGACGTCGCCGTCGCGTTGCAGATCTCCGCGTACTCGCTCGCGGCGCTGACACGCGCGGCGCTGCCGTTGATGGAGGGTGGCGGCTCGGTCGTCGGGCTCGACTTCGACGCGACCCAGGCGTGGCCGGTCTACGACTGGATGGGCGTCGCCAAGGCCGCGCTGGAGTCGACGGCGCGCTACCTGGCCCGCGATCTCGGACCGCGCAACGTGCGGGTGAACCTCGTGTGCGCAGGACCCGTCCGAACGATGGCCGCGAAGAGCATCCCCGGCTTCGACCGCTTCGAAGAGGTGTGGTCGGAGCGCGCGCCGCTGGGTTGGGACCTGCGCGACCCGACCCCGGTCGCGCGCGCGTGCGTCGCGTTGCTCTCCGACTGGTTCCCCGCGACGACGGGCGAGATGGTCCACGTCGACGGCGGTTTCCACGCCGTCGGCGCCTGATCTCGACGCTGACCGCTCCCGGGTCGGACGGCTGAGAAGCGACCAGCCCGCGGGGGCACCCCACGGCGGCGCCCGGTCACCCCGTGTGGGTGATGACGGCCGGCCTGCCGACCTTCAGGGTGCGCAGGCGAGGGGCGGGCTCCGCGTCGAGCACCGGGGGACGATGCAGCGTGGCGGAAACCACGACGACGGGCCCAACGCCGAACCTGCGGCGGATGCTGATCCCGCTCGCGCTCGCGCAGTTCATCTGCAGCTTCGCGGGCTCGAACATGAACGTGATGATCAACGACATCAGCCACGACCTGAACACGACCGTGAAGGGCGTCCAGACCGCGATCACCGTGTTCCTCCTGGTGATGGCGGCGTTCATGATCCCGGGCGGCAAGCTCACGGACCGTCTCGGCCGCAAGCGTTGCTTCAGGATGGGCCTTGCCATCTACGCGATCGGTGCCGTGATGAGCGCGCTCGCGCCCGCGTTGGGCGTGTTGATCCTCGGCAACTCGATCTTCGAAGGGATCGGCACGGCGTTGCTGATCCCGCCGGTGTACATCCTGACCACGCTCTTGTTCGAGGACATCCCGTCGCGAGCACGTGCGTTCGGGGCCATCAGCGGGATGGGTGGCATCGGTGCCGCAACCGGGCCACTGATCGGCGGGCTGATCACCACCGCGATCAGTTGGCGCGCCGCGTTCGTGTTCCAGGCGCTCGTCGTCGCCGGGATCGTGTGGCTCAGTCGTGACCTGAAGGATCCGCTTCCGGCCGACCCCGCGAGCCCCATGGATCCTGTCGGCATCGTCCTGTCGGCACTCGGTTTGGTGCTTCTCGTCATGGGGATCCAGGCCGCGGCCGACAATCTCTGGCTGACCCTCGTGCTCATGGTGCTCGGCGCGGCCTTCATGGTGTGGTTCTTCGTGCACATCCGCGCCAAGGAACGCGCCGGGCGCACGCCGCTGCTCTCCACCGATCTGTTTCGCAACCGCGTGTCGAATCTGGGCATGGTGACCCAGAGTGTGCAATGGGCGGTTCTTCTCGGAACCGCGTTCGTCGTGTCCGCGTACCTCCAGGTCGTACGCGGCTACAACGCGATCCAAACCGGCGTGATCTTCACCGCGGCGACGGTTGGCATCCTCATCTCGTCGCTGCTCGCGGAACGGTTCGCCAAGCGCTACGCGCAACGCAGGCTCATCCTCACCGGATTCGTCATCACCGCGTTCGGCATCGCCGCGCTGCTCGTCCTGGTGGTCTGGAAGCCGAGCGTCTGGGCCTTCATGCCGGGACTGTTCGCGATCGGGTTCGGGTCCGGCCTGATGCTCACCCCGTCCGTGAACATCGTGCAGTCGAGCTTCTCCGACGACCTGCAGGGCGAGATCTCCGGTCTCTCGCGCGCGGTCTCGAACCTTGGTTCCACGCTCGGGACCGCGATCGCGGGGACCGTCCTCGTCGCGCTCGTCGCGCACGGCGCCCGGTCCTACGGCTACGCCATGATCGTGCTCGGCGCGGCCACGATCATCGGTCTCGTCGCCGCGTTCGTCCTTCCCGACGAGCTGCCACAACCCGCCGGTCGCGCGTGAGGCGACCGTCCCCCACCGCCGGTTGGGACATGAACCGGCGTCAGAGCGCCGGTTCATGTCTCAACTGAGCGAGGCGGGCGCGTGACGTCTCGTCACCAGGGGCGGCATCCAACGTGCCGGCGGCTGGCGCCCGGCAGCCTCGATGGTGAACAGCGGTTGACGCGGGAAGCGGCCTCGGGCTACGAACGTGGCTCGCGGCGCCGGTGGGATCGCCGAGGGCGGGGAGCGACGATGGCGAGGCAGAGGAGCGTGGACGCGCGTTCGAGCGCGTTCGCTTCGAGGGCGCGCCGCGGCGGTCGCTCGGGTCGTTGGCTCGCGGCGATCGCGTTCGGAGTGTTGCTCGCCGCATGCGGAACGTTGATCCAACCGATCGACCCGGCGTACAAGGCCGCGAACCTCACGGCCGAAGGCAGCGACACCTACAGCCTGAGCGCGTCCGGCGGCACGGTCACGATCACGGCCGCGGCGACGAACCAGGGCAACAACAGTCGCGCCGCGTTCTACCCCGCGGAGCAGACACCGCTCGCGGACGAGCAGACCTGCGCGACCTGGTCCGCGCAGAGCGACCCCGCCCAGCAGGGCGCCACGCTCCGACTCACCACGGTCAACGGTGTGACGCGGGCCATCACCGTCACGAAGAACATCTTCCTGTTCGCGTTCTGGACCTTCGACGTGCACGTCTGGGACACGAGCACGCCCAACGTCTTCACGAAGATCGGCCAGTTCGACCTCTCGTCGGTCTTCGTGAACTCGGCCGGGCTGATCCCATTCCCTTGGGATCTCTGCGCACGCGTGATCGGGAACACGTTGACGTTCGAGGCGTGGGTCGACGGGCAACCGGCGCCCGCCTGGGGCGACACGACGCACGGGGCCAGCGTGACCCTGCCCGGCGGGTGGGACTACGCGGGCAATGCCGGCTGGTACATCGCGCACCTGGCGCCCGGCGCCTCGGCCAGGTACACGAACCTGGTGGCCGGAGCCCCGACCGCATCCATCCCTGCCGCGATGAGCGTCGCGCCGCGATAGTCCGAGGCCGTTCCCAGCCCGTTCCTACGCTCCCACGCTCCGGGGGCTTCCGTACGGGTGTGTCGGGCGCTACACCTCGCCCTTGAGGGCCTCCGTGACCTTCGGGACAGTGTCCTTCGGGCTGACCTTGTAGAACGCGGCCGCGATCTTGCCCTTCTCGTCGACGACGAAGGCGGAGCGGACGATGCCCATGAACTTCTTGCCGTACATCGACTTCTCGCCCCACGCGCCCCACGCCTCCGCGACCGCGTGGTCCGCGTCGGACAGCAGCGGGAAGCCGAGGTCGTACTTCTCGTCGAACTTGAGCTGCGCGGCGGGCTGGTCCGGGCTGATGCCGAGCACGTCGGCCTTCAGCTTGCGCAGCGCGGGCTCTGCGTCGCGCAGCGCGCACGACTGGGTCGTGCAGCCGCTCGTGTTCGCCTTCGGGTAGAAGTACACGACGGTCTTCCGACCCCGACGGTCCTTGAGCTTCACCCTCTTGCCGTGCTGGTCGGTGAGCGCGAAGTCGGGCGCCTTGTCGCCGACCTTGAGCTGTGCCATCGCTGCCTCCTCGGGGGACGCGCTCGCCGTCGTGGCGCGCCGGTCGTTCGGGGGTGAGGCCGTAGCATGCCGCACGTGCACCGGCGCCTGCTGCTCCATCTCGACGCGCCGGCGGATCGAGCGCGTGAGCTGCTGGTCGACTCGCTCGGCCTGACGGCCGATGACGGCACCGCCGTTTTCGGCGGCCCGCTCCCCCACGACACGACGGGTCAGGGGACGCTCCAGGCCGTCGTCGAACCGTCGGCCGACGGCACGTCCGCGGTGACGCTCGAGGCGCGCAGCACGCTCCGGGTCCCGTTCTTCCAGTGGTTCTTCGGTCCCGTCGTCCGGGTGAACCTCCGCCGCCTGATCCGTCACGCGGGCGACACGGTCGAAGCGGCTCTTTCCGGTGATGAACCTCCGCCGGTACCGGGAACGCCGACGTTCCTCCCTGCGGTCCCCTTCGACCACGACCAGATTCGCCTGCTCGCGGCCGTGTGCGCGCTGGGCGCGGTGGCGTCGTTCGGCTCCGCGCTCTTCGGTCAGGTCGGCGACTCGATCCGCCTCTCGTTCCACGCGTCGAAGGCGGACCTGGGCGGCGCGCTCGCGATCACGCGCGCCGGTGTGCTCGTCGCGCTCGTCGTCGGTGTGGCCGCCGACCGCCGCGGCCGGCGGAGGTTGCTCGCGATCGCGTTCGCGGGCCTGTGCGTGTCCAACGCGATCGCGGCCGTCGCGCCGAACCTCGCGATCTTCACCGGTTCGCAGCTGCTCACACGCGCCTTCGTCAACGCGATCGTGGTCGTCGCGGGGATCGCGGCCATCGAGGACGCGCCCGACGGCGCGCGTGCGTTCGCGGCCATGATGCTCGGGCTCTCCGCCGGCTTCGGCTACGGCGTCTCGGTGGTGTTGCTCCCACTCGCCGACATCGGCAGCGACGCGTGGCGCATCCTCTTCGCGGTCAGCGCTGCATCGATCGTCCTGCTCCCGGCCGTCATGCGAGCGATGCCCGAGACACGACGGTGGCGGGCGCTGACCGCGCGAGGCGCTCGCGGCCGCGTGTCCGAGCTCGGCAGCCGCTCCTACGGACCGCGCTTCCTCGTCCTCGCGGTGCTCGCGTTCCTCACGAGCGTCTTCAGCGCGCCGTCGGCTCAGCTGACCAACACGTTCCTCCACGACGAGCGAGGGTTCTCGAACTCCGCCGTCGCCCTGTTCCGCACGGTGACGAACGGCGTACCGGGCCTGCTCGGTCTCGTCATCGGCGGACGAGTGGCCGAGACCCGCGGCCGGCGGCCCGTCGCCGTCGTCGCGCTCGCGGCTGCGACCGCGATCCAGGTGGTGTTCTTCCTCTCGTCGGGTGTTCTGCTCTGGCTCGCGTCGACGTTCGCGATCGTCTTCGCGGGCGCCTCGACCCTGGCGATCGGGACGCTCGACGCCGAGCTGTTCCCCACCGAGGTGCGCGGCACCTCCAACTCGCTGCTGCTCGTGTGCGGCGTCGCCGGGTCGGTGACCGGCCTGCTCGTCGCCGGGTTCCTGAGCGGTCCGCTCGGCGGCTTCGGCCCGTCCATCGCGCTGTGTGGCATCGCGCCCATGGTCGGCGCGCTGTTCTTCGCGCCGCGACTTCCCGAGTCGGCCCATCGTGGCCTCGACGACGTGAGTCCCTCGGAGGTCTAGCTTGTCCGTCCGTGCCCGAAGACACGAACAACGTGCTGGACGAATTCCGGCGGACGACGTTCGAAGCCGAGGGCGAGCGCCGCGACGTGTACGAGGCCGGATCGGGTCCCGCGGTGATCGTGATCGCGGAGGTTCCCGGGATCACGCCCGAGGTCGCGGGCTTCGCGCGCCGGCTCGTCGACGCGGGCTTCACGGCGGTGATGCCGCGCCTGTTCGGTGAGCCCGGCCGCGGGCTGGCGATGGGCTACGCGGCCGGGGTGATGGCCCGCAACTGCGTCGCCCGGGAGTTCGCGACGTTCGCGCTCGACCGCACGAGCCCCGTGACCGCCTGGCTGCGTGCCCTCGCCCGCGACGCGCACGCGCGCTGCGGCGGCCCGGGCGTCGGCGTGGTGGGCATGTGCTTCACCGGGGGCTTCGCGCTCGGGATGATGGTGGACGAGAACGTCGTCGCGCCGGTGCTGAGCCAGCCGTCCCTGCCGTTCCCGATCGGCGCGAAGCGGAAGGCCGCTGTCGGCATCTGCGGAGCCGATCTCGAGCAGGTGAAGGCACGCGCCGCACAGGGCACGTGCATCCTCGGCCTGCGCTTCACGAACGACATGGCGGTGCCCGCGGAGCGCTTCGAGACGCTCCGCCGGGAGCTCGGCGACGCGTTCATCGCGGTCGAGATCGACTCGTCACCCGGCAACGTGTACGGGATCCCGCGCCGTGCGCACTCGGTGCTGACCAACGATCTGGTCGATGAGGCGGGCCATCCGACGCGTGCCGCCCTCGATCAGGTCCTCGCGTTCCTCCGCGACCGGTTGCAGGTGGCCGCGCCGGACGTCAGGTGAACATCGCCTCGCACTGCAGCTTGTTGTCGCGGTCGACGAGTCGCACGCCCTTGACGTGCGCGATCGATCCGGGCGCGGAGCCGCCCCACGTCCCGTGCCCGCCGACGACGTGCATCTCGCCCAGGAGGTGCCGGCCGCTCGCGTCGTCGAGCACGATCTGGTACGTCCCCGTCGGCACCGCGTAGTCGATCGAGACGAAGACCCACGATGGATGCCCGTCGTAGGCGAACGCCTCGCCCGAACGCTTCCCGGCCGAGCCGACCATCGCCGCGGCGCGGAACGACCGCCCGCCGATCGTCTCGTAGTCGCTCTTGTGCCCGGTGATCCCGTGCACCGCGGCGACGGTGCCGACGACCGCCCCGGTGCCGAGCGCGAGGACGACGGCAGCCGCGGCGACGAGCTTCGAGAGGCTCGCGTTGCGCCACGAGCGTCCGCGCTGCGCGCCGACGGACTGCAATACGCGGTCCTCGAACCCGACCGGCGGCTCGGCCTCGGGCGCGAGGAGGCTCAGGGCGTCGGCCACCTCGGACAGCTCCGAGACGTGCGTGCGGCACAGCGGGCACTCGTCCACGTGCTGGAGCGCCTCGGCTCGCTCGGCACCACCGAGGACGCCGAGCGCGAGTTCCGGTGCGAGGTCGCGGACCTGCGTGCAGGAGAAGGCGCTCATCGCGTCACCGCCTTCACTCCGCCTGCCCCTCCGACACGAGCGCGGCCCGCAGGCGCAGCATCGCAGTACGGATGCGCGTCTTGGCGGTGCCGAGCGGGATGCCCTCGCTCTCGCTCACCTCGCGAGCGGTCTGGCCGTGGAAGGCGGCGAGCAAGAGCGCGCGCCGCTGCTCGGGCGGGAGCTCGGTGAGCGCGCCACGCAACCGCGACACGTCGTGGCTCGTCGTGGCCGCGTCCTCGGGTGAGCGGGTCTGCGACGGCAGGTTCATGGCGAGGATCGACTCGGGGTCGATCACGATGGGCCGGCGCAGGCGGATGGCGTCGATCGAGAGGTTGCGGGTGATGGCGAGCAGCCACGTCGTCACCGTGCCCCGCCGCGAGTCGTAGGCGCCCGCGTGACGCCAGGCGCGCAGGAACGCCTCCTGGGCGATGTCCTCGGCCAGCACCGGGTCGCCCGCGATCGAGAGCGCGAGGCCGTAGACGCGCCGCTGGAACCGCCGCACGAAGGCCGCGGCAGCCTCTGAGTCGCCGGTCGCGAGACCCGCGAGCAGGGCGTCGTCGGAAACGGACCACACGCTGGGAGGTACGGCTTTCTCGATGCAGTGGATTGGGGACGTCGGTCACATCCCGGTCGCTCACCGTAGCGCCTCGGCCGGCGCGCCGACGCGTAGCGCCCCAATCCGCCGCCGAGGCCGGCCCGTAGGACCGGTCGACGGCGCGGCGAGGGGGCCGCACCGGTGAGGAGGAGCAACGAGCATGGGCAAGTTCGCGAGCGCAGCGGCCGCACTGATCGCGGGGATCCTGGTTCTCGGCGCGTGCGGTTCGAGCTCGAGCGGTTCGAAGTCGACGAGCACGACCGCATCCGGCTCGTCCGCACCCGTGCAGCTCACCGGGAAGCTGACGAACAAGGGCGTCAAGGACGTGACCGGCACGACCACGGTCTCGCTGGAGGCCGACGACTACTACTTCGAACCGACGTTCGTGAAGGCGACGCCCGGGTCCTCGCTGACGATCCAGCTCAAGAACGAGGGCAAGCAGGTCCACACGTTCACGATCGACGGCGTGGTCGACCAGATGGTGAACCCCGACCAGACCAAGACGATCCAGGTGACGGTCCCCCAGAACGGCGCGTTCAACTTCTACTGCCGTTTCCACCGGAGCCGGGGCATGCAGGGCGCGATCTTCACCGCGAACGGCCAGACCATCGCGGCCGCCAGCGGCGCCGGCCTCTCGGGTGCGCCGGGCGGGGCCGCGACGACCGCGCCGACCCCCACCACCACCGCGACGACGAGCTCCTCGAGCTCCGGTTCGGGCTCGGGGTACGGCTACTGATCGCCCGCGCCGCGAAGCCACTGCACGCGCCGCGGGTCACCTCGCCGAGGTGCCCGCGGCAGCGAGCAGCGGTGCGAGCCATCGACCGACGAGGTCGGAGCCTGCAGGTCCGTAGTGCACGCCGTCGGGTCTGAGGTGCTCCACGCCGTCGAGCCCGTCCTCGTACCGGCCCTGCGGGCACACGAAGCCGCGGAGGTCGACGAGGCTGACACGCGTCGGGTTGCGCGCCGCGAGCGCGGCCAGGTCGACGTCCGCCCGGTCGACGTCGGCGGGGTCGGCAACCGAGCCGATCGGTGTCGGACCGTCGGGCGGGTGGACGTAGGCGATCGTCGGGATGACGACGTGGGCTCCGGACGCGCTGAACGTGTCGACGGCGCCCTGCCACTGTGCGATCCGGCGTGCGTCCCATTCGGCGGTCCCGACCCGCACGATCCGTCCGTCGACATGCTCGTCCCGGATGCTCCACACGCCGCTGTCGACCATGAGCACGACATCGGGGCGCAGCCGCGCGACGAGCACCGGCCACGCCGGAGGGCAGTTCCGCGGTGCGTTCGCCGGCGCGTTGAGCACGGTCCCGTGACCGTTCGCGTCGCAGCCGACCGCAGCACCGAGGACGATGTCGAGGTTCGTCGGCGCCGCGTCGTGTTGCAGCCCGGGTGTGAGCGACACCGCAACCGAGTCGCCGACGACGAGCACGCGCACCGGCCGCGCGATGCCCGGCGCCGTGGTGACGCTGCTCCACGTGGTCGGGGGCCTCACCGGCGTCGCGACGGCCGGCTGACCCGCTGCGGTCACGACGAGCGTGAGCGCGAGCAGCCCGCCGGCGACGACCGGGGTGAGCGCGCGCCACGAGCGCGGCGTCAGCGCGCCGCGACGGATCGGCCGTTCCAGGAGCACGAACGACAGCACCGCGATCACGAGCGTGATCGACACCCGGACGCCCAGGAGCGACCATCCCGACAAGCCGGTCCGCTGCGTGTCCACGACGACGTCCACCGGCCAGTGCCACAGGTACACGGCGTAGCTCACGAGACCGAGCAGGCAGAGAGGACGGAAGCGCAGCACCTTCGAGACGAGCATCGGCTCGGGGTGCGTCGCGGCCGCGATCACCGCGGTCGCGGCGACACCGCAGAGCAGGAAGCCGTACGGGTACAGGAACGCCGACTGCCCGTCGAGACGGGCCCACGCGACGCCGAGACCCGCCATGCCGGCGATGCCGGCCGCTTCGAGCACGAGACGGCGTCCTCGCCGTTCGGTCGGGGGCCGGACGACCCGAGCGGCGGCGAGCGCGGCACCGAGCAGGATGGCCGCCCCGCGCGTGTCGGTGCCGTAGTAGACGCGTGACACGTCCGACGGCGCGTACAGGACCGCCATCAGGGTGGTCGACGCCGCCGCGAGCACGAGCGACGTGACGAGCACGGCCTTGGCCGCGGCATGACGTCTCCACGCGGCGAGCGCGAGCACGACGATCGGCCACACGACGTAGAACTGCTCCTCGATCGCGAGGCTCCACGTGTGCTGCAACGGGGAAGGCGAGCGGAACAGGGACCAGTAGTCCTGGCGCGCGAGCACGGCACGCCAGTTCGCGACGTAGCCGAGCGTCGCGAGCGCGTCGCCACGGATCTGCCCGAGCTCCGACGGTTGCGCGAACACCACCGCGTACGCGGCGACGCCGACGAGCATCCCGGCGAGCGCGGGCAGGAGACGGCGCGCCCGTCGGGCCCAGAACCCACCGAGTGCGACGGTGCCCGTGGCCGCGGTCTCTGCGAGGAGCAGCGACGTGATCAGGAAGCCCGAGAGCACGAAGAACAGGTCGACGGCCGTCGACCACGCCGGGAAGCAGCGCCAGAGCCGGAGGTGGTACAGGAGGATCATCACCGCCGCGATGCCCCGCAGGGCGTCCAGCTCCGGGATCTGCCGCATCGCCCGGCCCTCCCTGGCCGATCTCCCCCGGATGCGAGCCCGTCCGACCGGGGGACGTCGCATCCCTCAATCCAGTCCTCAATCGGCTCGGCGGCGGGGCGACCCGAGCGAAAA
>DATBEZ010000075.1:0-27925 GCA_036558745.1 Acidimicrobiia bacterium | reverse complement strand
GAAGGTCGCCGCGGTCGAGCTCGGTCCCGACGGGATCCGGGTCAACTCGATCCATCCCGGTGGCGTCGACACCGCGATGGTGCGCCGTCCCGAGGACGCCGACCGCGACCTCGACGCAGGCTTCCGGCATCTGCCGCTCGGGCGCGTCGGGCTACCCGAGGAGGTCGCGTACATGGCGTTGTTCCTCGGGTCCGACGAGTCGCTCTACTCGACCGGCTCCGAGTTCGTGCTCGACGGCGGGTCGACCGCGGGGCTGCACCGCCCGCGCCGGCCCTGACCGCCGCAGCGTTCAGGCCTCCGCGCTCCACAACGGGTCGGGGCACTCGAAGCCGACGTCGGTGCCCCACCGGTTGCGGTACGACACCTCGTGCACCGGCCGGCGCGGTGCGACCGCCCAGCGGCCGGTCGGATAGCCGAACGACACGCAGCACGCCATCACCCACGCCTCGTCGGTCGGGACGCCGAGGACCTCGAACGTCTCCGGACCGTGGAACACACCGAGCACCGACGTGAGCGAGCTGCCGACACCCTCCGCGCGCGCGGCGAGCTGCGCGCTCCACACGGCCGGGAAGATCGAGCCGCCCGTCGGGTCGAGACGCACGAACGCGAACAGGAAGAGCGGCACGTCGGCGAAGTTGTCGGCGAGGTGCTGGGCCGAGCGGATCACCTTCAGCAGCTGGACCGACTCGGGATCGTCGGAGCTCGCCTCCGCGTCCGCGATGCGCCCCGCGTAGATCGTCTTCCAGAGCTGGGCGATGCTGTCCTGGTACAACGGCGCGAGCTTCGCCTTCACGGCCGGGTCGTCGACGAGCAGGAATCGCCAGTCCTGGGTGTTGCCGCCGCTCGGCGCGCGGATCGCGGCGTCGAGGATCCGCTTCTGCACGTCGCGGGGGATCGGGTCAGGCCGCACCCGGCGCATCGCGCGCGTGGTGTAGAGCGCTTCGTAGACGTCCATGGCCGGCATGGTGGCGCGGAACCGGTGCCGGCGTCGAACGCGACTAGCTCGGTTCGAGGACGACCTTGATCGCGCCCGACCGCCGGTCCGCCGCGACGCGGAACGCCTCGACCGCCTCCTCGAGCGGAAACCTGTGGGTGATCACGGTGCTCGCGACGTCGGGGTTGCGGGCGAGCAGCATCGCGGCCGTGTCGACGTCGCGACCGCCGACGTGCGTGCCGTACGTGTACGACCAGACGAAGCGCAGCTCCTTCATGAGCGCGGGGATGCCCGGCACCGGCACCGTGCCCCAGTGCGTGCTGAGCTCGACCACGGTCGCGCCCGGCGCGCACAGCCGTGCGACCTCGACCAGCGCGTCGTCGCTGCCCGCGGCGTCGACGACCATGTCGTACTCGCCCTCCGTCGGCGTCGCGCCGAGCGCCTCACCCGCGGCCCGCTGATGCGGATGACGAGCTGCGAGACCGACCTCGCACCCGGTTGCGACCGCGGCAGCAGCCGCGAGCAGCCCCACGCTGCCGGCGCCGACGACCGCGACGCGTGCGCCGCCGTCGCAGCCCGCGATGCGCAGACCGTGGATCGCGACCGCGAGCGGCTCGACGAGGCACGCGTCGGCCACCGAGAGCGCGGTCGACAACGGGATGATCGAGTCGGCCGGCGCGATCAGCTCGTCGGCCATCCCGCCGTCGACGCCGACGCCGATGGTCCGCTCGGCACCGGTGCGACAGAGATGCCGACGACCGGCGCGGCACTGGTCGCAGGTGCCGCACGGCTCGCTCGGATCGATCGCGACGGGCGTGCCGTCGTCGAGCACGCCCGCGATCTCGTGGCCGAGGGTGACGGCAATGGGCCCCATCCGGATCATCGCGAGATCGCTGCCGCAGATCCCGGCGCCGCGCACGCGCACCCGCATCCCCGGCCGGTCCGGATCGGCGACGTCGACGACGGCGATGCCATCTTCGGTGTTGCGGACCGCGCGCACGACGTCTCCCGGTTCCGATCGCTCAGCTCGTGACCAGACCGAGCACGGCTTCGACCGCACCCTCGGCCCGTGCGCGTATGCCGTCCTCGTCGACACCGCCGAGTGGATGCTCGACAACGACGATGCGCGCGTCGAGACCGTACGCGGACGCGACCCGGCGCGCTTGGCGCTCGAAGGCCGTGGTCGCGAGCACGACGGTGGGAACACCGGTGCTCTCGAGCTCGACGAGGTCGTGGACACTCCACGACGTGCACGACCCTCAGTCGGCCGACCCGGTGAGAACGAGGTCCGCTGCGCGCAGCTCTTGGATGATCTCGGGCTCGGCCGGCGTGGCCGCGGTCGCCTTGGCGGTGACGAGCGCGACCTGTGCGCCGGTGCGGGCGCCGAGCCGCTGCGCGATCGTCTGCAGGAGCAGCCGCGCGTTCGGCTTTCCGTTGTCGAGCACCGCCACCTTCGCGCCGGCCAGCACCGGCAGCGGCGCCGCGAGCGTGCGGCGCGCGCCGACGACCTCACCTTCGGGCGAGAGGATCTTCACGTGAGCTCCACGGGCAGGGTGACGCTGCGGGTCATGCCCCAACTCGGCAGGACGCACGAGTGCTTGCCCGGCCCACCGGCGACGAGCACGCGGTAGTTGTCGGGATGGTCGGTCATCGGCAGCAGTGTGTCCGGATCATCGATCGCGAGCATCCACGGCTTCCACCGCACCACGTCGAACGCGTCGCGCAACGTCGCGCGAGGCAGCCGAGCGCGTTCGTAGAGGAACGACTGAACGTCGGCGCGTGACCAACCGCGTGCGGCGATCGTCGCCGCGTGCTCGGGGCACAGGACCACGAAGATCTCGCCCTCGCTGATGCAGGCGTTGTTGGAGCCGAGCGTCGCGACGACGGAAGCCGCTTTCGTGAGGAGACGGACCGGTTCGTCGCTCTCCATGTCGTGGAAGTTGTGCGGGTTCTCGCAACACGCGACGGTGACCGCGCTCGTCGCGTCGACGTCGCGGCTCCGGTGATACGCGGGCCACGGGCTGGCAGTCGCGTTCTCGGCGATGCAGTACGAGTACTTCGACGGCTGCCCCTGCGTGGACGCGTCGCCGCGGCCCGGATACCCACCGCCGACGTGCAGGAGCACGAGGCGCAACGCCCGCCCGACGGTGGCGTTGGCGCGCGTGCCGGGTCCGAACGTCCCCATGCCCGCGTTGAACCCGAGACGCTCGACCGCCTCGCCGTGGACGACGAGCAGCGGGGCGCACGGGTGGGTGGTCGCCTGCACGCCTTCGAGGTTGACCTCCGGGCGACCGAGGGCGCGGACCGCGGTCGTGAGCACGGGCAGCACGCCGGGGCGGCATCCGGCCATGACCGCGTTGACGGCGAGGACGCGCGGCGTCGCCCGGCCGAAGCGTGGCGCGAGGACCGCGAGGACCTCGTCGGCGTCACCGGCGTAGCCCTCGAGCATCGCGTCGACCCGCTCACGGGTCGGTGCGACGACCGGGAGCCCGTCGCCCCAGCCGCGCGCGTCGAGCAACGCGTCGAGCGTCTCGGGCGACTCGTCGGCTATCTCGGCCAGCGCGTCGGCGCTCGGGCCCGACGCGACCACGTCCGGCTGCGTCACCTCCGGCTTGACCACGTGTCCGGTCACCGCCAGGAAGTCTACGGAGCGGGGCGGGTCACGCGTGCGGTCACGTACGGTTCTGCGATGCGCTTCGGCGTCACCATGTTCATGACCGACCTCTCGATAGGTCCCGCCGAGCTCGCACGCGCGGTCGAGGAGCGCGGCTTCACGTCGCTCTACGTCCCCGAGCACACGCACATCCCGGTCAGCCGCCGGACCCCGCCGCCGACCGGAGGTGACGAGCTCGCCGACGAGTACCGCCGCACGCTCGACCCGTTCGTCGCCCTGGCCGCCGCGGCGGCCGTCACCGAGCGCATCGAGCTCGGCACCGGCATCTCGGTGATCGCGCAGCACGAGCCGATCGTCACCGCGAAGACGATCGCGACGCTCGACCACCTCTCCGGTGGACGGTTCGTGCTCGGGATCGGCTTCGGATGGAACGTCGAGGAGATGGAGGACCACGGGATCGACGTCCCCCACCGGCGCGAGATCGTGCGCGAGCACGTGCTCGCGATGCGGGCGCTCTGGACCCACGACGTCGCCGGCTTCGACGGCGCGCACGTGCGCTTCGAGCCCAGCTGGTCGTGGCCGAAGCCGGCGCGGCCGGCGGGCCCGCCGGTGCTCATCGGGGGCGCGGCCGGCCCCAAGCTGTTCGCGGCGATCGCCGAGTACGGCGACGGGTGGATGCCCATCGGCGGTGGCGGGATCCGTGCCGTGCTCCCGGACCTGCAGCGGGCGGTCGAGAAGGCAGGCCGCGATCCCGCGGCGCTGCGGATCGTCCCGTTCGGCGTGCTCCACGATCCCGGCAAGGTCGAGTACTACGCGTCGCTCGGCGTCGAGGAGGTCGTGCTGCGCGTTCCCGCCGGTCCTGCCGACACCGTGCTGCCAGCGCTCGACGAGCTGGCGAACGCCATCCGCGTCAGCCGGTGATTTGCCGGGTCGGGTCCTCGATGCGGAGCACCTGCAGCAGGCGACCGAGCGCGAGGAACGTGCTCGTGCAGATCGCGAGATCGAGGATCTCGTCGTCGGCGAACGCGGCGCGTAGGCGCGCCCAGAACCCGTCGTCCATGCCGAGGTGGTCGAGCACGAAGCGCTCCGCATACTCGATCGCGAGCTTCTCGCGCTCCGTGTAGCCGTCACGCTCGCGGTACTCGGCGACGTGCTCGTAGAGCTCGGGGGTGACGCCTTGCTGCGCCAACGACGCAGCCCGGTAATTCAGTCAGATGGGGCAGTCGTTGAGCTGCGCGATGCGCATGCGCGCGGCCTCGCGCTCGCGTGCGGGCAGGCGACTCTTCTTGTACGCGGCGTCGACCAGCTCGCCGATCGCGGCCCCCATGTCGGGGCGCAGCGTCCACACCATGACCGGGTCGCCGCCGTCGCCGCTGGGGATATCGATGCGCGCCATGACCGGAGAGCGTACGCCCACGTGCGGTTCACACGTGCGGGCGCACCATCTCCCGGAGCGTCTCGGCCTCGACGATGATGTCGCCGAGGGTGCCGTCCTCGTCGCGGATGAGGGCCAGGAGCTCGGTCGCCGACTCGCCGATGCGTTGCCATACCGAGGCCTCGAACCCCCACGGCGGCTCGTGCTCCACGACGATCGCGGTGGCCTGCTCGAGCGCCTGTGCCGCGTGCTCGTTGTCGGGCGCGCGGGCGAGCCGGTCGGCCGCGTCGTAGACCTGCGACAGGCCCTCCATCGCGAGCTCGTCGGACGCGACGTCTTCGTCGTCGGCCGGCGCGGTCTCGACGTCGTCGACGTCGATGCTCGTCGCCTCGTCCAGGATCTCGTCGACGCGCTCCTCCTCGTCCGCCGCGACGACGAGCACCGGACCCGGCTCCCACCGGTACGCGATGCCCTCGTCGTTGAGGGCCTGCGTGGCGAGCGCACGGTCGCGCGGCTCCATGCCGTCCAGCTCGTACTCCAGCTCGTCGGCGTCGGGCGGCAGGCTTCGCGGCCACGGGAACGAGGTGCTGGGCGTGTGGCACGCACGGCACTGGTCCGACGTGACGAGCTCCGAACCGCAGACGGGGCACAGGGCTGCACTCATGGCTCCCTCCGCTCCCGCTCCAGAGGGCTGCGCCCGGCGGAGCTCCGCTCCGTCCGCACGGTGCTCATGGCTCCCTCCGCTCCCGCTCCAGAGGGCTGCGCCCGGCGGAGCTCCGCTCCGTCCGCACGGTGCTCACGACCGGGGCTCCACGATGCGCTTCGGAGTACCGGCGAGGAACGCGGCGATGTCGTCCACGGCGTCACGGTAGAAGACGCGGTAGGTGTCCTCGGTGACGTAGCCGAGGTGCGGTGTCAGCACCGTGTTCGGTGCGGCGCGCAACGGGTGGTGGTCGGGCAACGGCTCCTCCTCGAACACGTCGAGCGCCGCGCTCGCGATGACGCCTTCGCGGAGTGCGCGTGCGAGCGCGTGCTCGTCGACGATCGGTCCCCGTGACGTGTTCACGAGCAGCGCGGTCGGCTTCATGAGTCGGAGCTCCCGCTCGGCGACGAGCCCGCGTGTGCGGTCGCTCAGGACGAGGTGGATCGTCAGCACGTCGGCGCGCGCGAACAGCTCGTCCTTCTCGACACGGGTCACGCCGCCGACCTGTGCACATCGCTCGTCGGTGAGGTTCTCGCTCCACGCGACGACGTCCATGCCGAACGCGTTGCCGACACGTGCGATCTGACCTCCGAGCCGGCCGAGACCGAGCACGGCGAGCGTCTTGCCGTGCAGCTCGGGTCCGATGGTCTGCTGCCACCGCCCGGCGCGCACGCCCGCGTCCTCGAGAGGGATGTGACGGGCCGCCGCGAGGATCAGTCCCCACGTCAGCTCGGCCGTCGCGGCCGCGGTCCCGCCGGTGCCGCACACGACGACGCCGTGGTCGGCCGCGGCAGCGAGGTCGATCGCGGCGTTGAAGGGGCCTGTCGTCACGAGCAGCCCGAGGTTCGGGAGCCGTTCCAAGAGCGCGCGCGGGAATGCGGTGCGCTCGCGCATCGCGACGACGACCTCGAAGGGCTCCAGGCGCGCGACCAGCGCGTCGCGATCGGTGAGGTGGTCGTGGAAGAACTCGACACGGGTCCCGGCGGGCAGCGAGCTCCAGTCGGCCATGCCTTCGGCGACGTCCTGGTAGTCGTCGAGCACGGCGACATGGACACTCCTGCTCACGGGCGGAAAGTAGCCGAGACCCCTTTGCTAACGTCCCGTCAGATCCAGTACGGCGCACATGGAGAGGTCGCACGTGGCGGGTTTCCTCGAAGGCAAGTCGATCGCGGTGACGGGCGCGGGCCGGGGCATCGGCCGCGCGGTGGCGCTGCTGTGCGCGGCCGAGGGCGCGAACGTCGTCGTCGCCGACTTCGGCGTCGGGATGGCGGGTGAGGACCCGACGAGCGAGGTTGCCGACGCGGTCGTGAAGGAGATCGGCGCCGCGGGCGGCACCGCGGTCGCGGTGGCCGACACCGTCACGACGATGGAGGGCGGCGCCCGCATCGTACAGACCGCGGTCGACAACTGGGGCCGCATCGACGGTGTGGTGTGCGTCGCCGGCATCCTCAAGGAGCGGATGCTCTTCAACATGAGCGAAGACGAGTGGGACCCCGTCGTGGAGACCCATTTGAAGGGCACGTTCACCGTGTTCCGCGCCGCGGCATCGATCATGAAGCAGCAGCAGTCGGGCACGTTGATCGGCTTCACGTCCGGCGCGTTCGCGGGCAGCGTCGCCCAGGCGAACTACAGCTCGGCGAAGGGCGGCATCGTGTCGCTGGTGCGCAGCGCAGCCGTCGGCATGTACCGGTACAACGTGACCGCGAACTGCATCGCGCCCATCGCCCGCACCCGCATGTCGGCGAACGTTCCCATGGAGCTGGCCGAGAACGGCGAGCCGGAGGACGTCGCGCCGATGGTCGGCTACCTCCTGTCGGACGCGGCTCGTCATGTCACCGGTCAGGTGTACACCGCGGTCGGCGGGAAGATCGCGGTGTGGAACCAGCCTCGCGAGATGCGGGCCATGTACAAGGACGGGCGCTGGACCCCGGCCGAGATCGCGGCGCGCATCGACTCGACGGTCGGTCAGGAGCGCATGGCGATGATCGACCGGCTCGACGCGATGCGGGCCGCCGCGGCGTCGGGCGAGAAGCCCAACGCGTAGACGCGCGGCCGTGTCGGACGCGAGCGACGACGAGCGGTTCCGAGCCGAGATCCGCGGCTGGCTCGACGCGAACCTGGTCGGTGACTTCGCGGCGCTGCGCGGTGCAGGCGGACCGGGCGCGGAGCACGAAGCGTTCGAGGGGCGTCTCGCGTGGGAGCGTCACCTCGGCGCGAACGGTTGGACGTGCGTCGGGTTCCCGGAGACCTACGGCGGTCGCGGCCTGAGCATCTCGCAGCAGGTCATCTACTTCGAGGAGTACGCCCGCTCACGCGCGCCAGCGCGGGTCGGCATCGTCGGGGAGGGGCTGCTCGGTCCGACGCTGCTCGCGTTCGGCAGCGAGGAACAGAAGCGGCGCTTCCTGCCCGGGATCGTGGCGGGGACCGAGCTGTGGTGCCAGGGCTACTCGGAGCCGAACGCGGGCTCCGACCTCGCGAACGTGTCGACGCGGGCCGAGCTCGACGGCGACGAGTGGGTCGTGAGCGGCCAGAAGGTGTGGACGTCGCTCGCGCAGTGGGCCGAGTGGTGCTTCGTGATCTGTCGCACCGACAAGGACGCGCCGAAGCATCGCGGCCTCTCGTATCTGCTCGTGCCGATGCGTCAGGACGGAATCGAGATCCGCCCGATCATCCAGCTCACCGGCACGTCGGAGTTCAACGAGGTGTTCTTCGACAGTGCGCGCACCGCGTCGGAGAACATCGTGGGCGAGGTGAACGACGGTTGGAAGGTCGCGATGGGGACGCTCGCGTTCGAGCGGGGCGTGTCCACCCTCGGCCAGCAGCTCAACTTCGAGAACGAGCTGCACGCGGTGTTCGATGCCGCGCGCGCCAATGGTCGTGCCGCGGATCCCGTCGTGCGGCAACGTCTCGCCGATGCGTGGATCGGTCTGCAGATCATGCGGTACAACGCGCTGCGCGGTCTGGCCCAGGCGGAGAAGGCCGAGCTCAGTCGCG
Source organism: Acidimicrobiia bacterium (assembly GCA_036558745.1). GTDB lineage: Bacteria > Actinomycetota > Acidimicrobiia > IMCC26256 > JAMXLJ01 > JAMXLJ01. The sequence continues at coordinate 19,305 of DATBEZ010000075.1, read as the reverse complement.
AGGGGCTGATCACCAAGCTGTACTGGGCCGGCTTCCATCGCCGCCTCGGCGAGCTCGCGATCGACGTGCTGGGCTCCGACGGGATGGTGGCCGACGCGCCGCCCTACGAGCTGAGCGCTGCGCAACGGTTGTTCCTATGGACGCGGGCGGACACGATCTACGGGGGGTCGAACCAGATCCAGCGGAACCAGATCGCGGAGCGGGCGCTGGAGCTGCCCCGCGAGCCGAAGGCGACAGCATGAGCAGCGAGCAATCACCCGAGGGCCCGGAACGTCGCGAGACGCCCGCGCCCCCTCCGTACCCGACCGGTCACCATCTGCTGGACGGCAGGGTCGTGCTCGTCACCGCGGCGGCGGGGACCGGCATCGGCTTCGCGACCGCGAAGCGGTGCGTGGAAGAGGGCGCGACCGTCGTCATCAGCGACAAGCACGAACGACGGCTCGAGGAATCGGCCGAGCAGCTCGGTCACGTCATGGGCATCACGCCGCTCGCGCTCCCGTGCGACGTCACCGACGAAGCGTCGGTGCAGGCCATGTTCGCGGCGACCGTCGCCGCCCATGGTCGCCTCGACGTGCTCGTCAACAACGCAGGGCTGGGTGGGACCGCGACGCTCGCGGAGATGACCGACGAGCAGTGGTCGGCGGTCACCGACGTCACCCTCAACGGGACGTTCCGGTGCATGCGCGCCGCGCTGCGGCTCATGCAGGCGCAGACGTCGGGTGTGATCGTCAACAACGCATCGGTCGTGGGGTGGCGGGCCCAGGAAGGGCAGTGTCACTACGCCGCGGCGAAGGCGGGCGTGATGGCGCTCACGCGTTGCGCCGCGGTCGAGGCCGCGCCGTTCAACGTGCGCGTCAACGCCGTCGCGCCGAGCCTCGCGATGCACCCGTTCCTCTCCAAGGTGACGAGCGACGAGCTGCTCGACGAGCTCACGCAGCGCGAGGCGTTCGGACGCGCCGCGGAGCCGTGGGAGGTCGCGAACGTCATCGTGTTCCTCGCCAGCGAGTACTCGTCCTACATGACCGGCGAGGTGGTGTCAGTCAGCAGCCAACACCCGTAACGGTCAGGGGTTGAGGCGTTCTGACGTCGAGGCGTCGAGGTAGGCAGGGCGTTCGCCGCCGCCGTGCACGACCAGGTTCTCGCCGCTCACGTAGGCGGCGAGCGGCGAGGCGAGGAACAGGCACGCGTTCGCGATGTCGTCGGGCTCGCCCATCCGCCCGAGCGGGACGGTCTTGCCGACCGCGGCGATCCCTTCCTCGTCGCCGTAGAACAGATGCGCCTGCTCGGTGCGGATCAGGCCCGCGGTCACGCAGTTGACCCGCACCTTCGGCGCCCACTCGACCGCGAGCGTCGTGGTCGCATTGATCAGACCCGCCTTCGCAGCGCCGTAGGCCGCGCTGTCGGGGGACGGCCGCATGCCGCTCACGCTCGCGATGTTGACGATGCAGCCGCCCTCGCGCTGCGTCTGCATCACGCCGTTGGCGCGCTGCGCGAACACGAGCGGGGCGATGAGGTTCAGCGTGATGATCGACGTCGTGAAGCGCGGTGACGCCGTCGCGCTGTCGGCGGGCGGCGCACCGCCCGCGTTGTTGATGAGGACGTCGAGGCGTCCGAACTGACCCGTCGCGAAGGCGATCACGTTGTCGACCTGGTCAGCGTCACGCACGTCGGCCTCGACGAACGCGGCGGCGCGCCCGCCTCCGGTCGGGAGCTCCTCGGGCGCGTGCCGGCAGCAGATGACGACGTCCGCGCCGGCCTCGAGGAACCGGCTCGTGATGCCGGCGCCGATGCCGCGGCACCCGCCGGTCACGATCGCGACCTTCCCCGAGAAGTCGAGCGGATCGGCCATGAGCCGTGGTTCTAGCACCGGCGTCCCCGGCGGATCTGACGGTGCGTCGGATAGCCTCGAGGCGATGATCCGATCGGAAGTGCGCGACCACGTCGGCGAGGTCGTGATCGCCAACCCGCCCGTCAACGCGCTGCCCGTTGCCGGGTGGTTCGAGCTCGCGGAGACGATCCGTCGGTTCGGGCGCGACCCCGAGGTTCGGGCCGTCATCGTCGCCGCCGACCAGAACCTGAAGGGCTTCCAGGCCGGCGTCGACATCAAGGAGCTCGCCGCCGACCCGACCCACGAGTCGTTGATCGGGGTCAACCGCGGCTGCTGGGAGACCTTCGCCGCGGTCTACGACTGCGAGGTGCCCGTCATCGCCGCGGTGCACGGCTTCTGCCTCGGCGGTGGGATCGGGATCGCGGGCAACGCCGACATCGTGGTCGCGTCCGACGACGCGACGTTCGGCCTTCCCGAGGTCGACCGGGGCGCGCTCGGCGCGGCGACGCACCTCAGCCGCCTCGTGCCGCAGCACAAGATGCGCGCGCTGTTCTTCACCGGCTCGATGATCAGCGCGCAGGAGCTGCTGGCGTTCGGCACCGTCGAGCGCGTCGTGCCTCGCGACCAGTTGATGGACACGGCCCGCGAGATCGCGCAGCTGATCGCCAAGAAGAGCCCCATCGTGATGCGGCGGGCCAAGGAGTCGCTGAACGCGATCGACCCGGTCGACGTGAAGCGCAGCTACCGCTTCGAGCAGGGTTTCACCTTCGAGCTCAACCTTTGGGGCGACTCCGACGAGCTGCGCCAGGCGTTCGTCGACAAGCGGGACGCGGAGGTGCGGACGCAGGCGCCCCCTGGGCGGAGCCCGGGAGGGGGCGCCGAGGGAGCCATGGACGCGGAATTGGAGAAGAAGTGACGGCGAAGCCGCTCGTGCCCGAGGTCGAGGGTTGGTTCGGCGAGGACGGCGGCGCGCACCTCATCGGGACGAAGTGCCGCGCCTGCGGCTCGTACTTCTTTCCGAAGCAGACGTTCGCGTGCCGCAACCCGCGTTGCGGGAGCACCGAGCTCGACGAGGTGCCGTTGTCGCGCCGCGGCAAGGTGTGGTCGGCGACGACGAACCAGTACGCGCCGCCTCCTCCGTATCCGGCTCGTGAGCCGTTCGAGCCCTACACCGTCGTTGCGGTCGAGCTGCCCGCGGAGCAGATGATCGTGCTCGGCCATCTCGCGACGGGCGTCGATCCGGACACCGTGCACCTCGGCGACGAGGTCGAGGTCACGATCGAGCCGTTCTACGAGACCGACGACGAGACCCACACCGTCTGGAAGTGGAAGCCGGTGAACACATGAGTAACTCACGTGAAGTCGCGGTCCTCGGCGTCGGGATGCACCCGTGGGGGAAGTGGGGCCGCAACTTTGTCGAGTACGGAGTGGTCGCGGCGCGCGCCGCCCTCGCCGACGCGGGCATCGGCCTCGACGACGTGCAGTTCCTCGCCGGCGCCGACACCATGCGCAACGGCTACCCGGGCTACGTCGCGGGCTCGACGTTCGCACAGGCGCTCGGGTGGACCGGTCTGCCGGTGTCGAGCGCGTACGGCGCGTGCGCATCGGGCGCCATGGCGGTGCAGGCGGCCCGCGCGCAGATCCTCGCGGGCTTCTGCGACGTGGCGCTCGTCGTCGGCGCCGACACCGCGCCGCAAGGCTTCTTCGGTCCGGCGCCGGGTGAGCGTTGGAACGACCCCGACTGGCTGCGCTTCCGTGTGTTGGGCGCGACGAACCCGACGTACTTCGGGCTCTACGCGCGACGGCGCATGGAGCTCCAAGCCGCGACGCTCGACGACTTCGCCGCGGTGAAGATCAAGAACAGTCGCCACGGTCTGGGCAACCCGAACGCGCGCTACCGCAAGGAGTTCACGGCCGAGGACATCGCGAAGTCGCCCGTGGTCTCCGATCCGCTGCGCCTGGTCGACATCTGCGCGACGAGCGACGGCGCCGCCGCGGTCGTCCTCGCGAGCACCGACTACGCGCGCACACACGGCGTCGACGGCGGGGTGCGCGTCACCGGCATCTCGACGGTGACACCGCGCTATCCGAACACGTACCTCGACATGCCCGACATCGGGACCGACTCCGCGGCCGCGGTCGCGCCACCCGAGCAGTCGTACCGCGACTCCATCGCCGCGGCCGCCTACGAGCAGGCGGGTGTCGGCCCCGACGACCTGAGCTTCGCCGAGGTGTACGACCTCTCGACCGCGCTCGAGCTCGATTGGTACGAGAACATCGGGATCTGCGGGCCGGGGGAGGCCGAGAAGCTGCTGCGCGAGGGTGATACCGCGCTCGGCGGTCGCATCCCCGTCAATCCCAGCGGCGGTCTCGCGTGCTTCGGCGAGGCGATCCCGGCGCAGGCCATCGCGCAGCTGTGCGAGCTCACGTGGCAGCTGCGCGGCACCGCGGGCGAGCGCCAGGTCGAGGGTGCGCGCGTCGGCCTCGCGATCAACCAGGGCCTCTTCGGTCACGGCAGCTGCATCATCGCGACGCGTTGACCGGCGAGAGGAGCACATGGACAAGCGCATGACCGAGGCCGACGTCGTCGGCGAGCTTCGCGACGGGATGACGATCGGCATCGGCGGCTGGGGCTCCCGGCGCAAGCCCATGTCGATCGTGCGCGAGATCCTGCGTTCCCCGCTGTCCGACCTGACGATCGTGTCCTACGGCGGGCCCGACGTCGGCATGCTGTGCGCGGCGGGCAAGGTCCGTAAGGTCGTCTACGGTTTCGTGTCGCTCGATTCCATCCCGCTCGAGCCCCACTTCCGCGCCGCTCGTGAGCGGGGCACCATCGAGGCGATGGAGCTCGACGAGGGCATGCTCCAGTGGGGCCTGCGCGCCGCCGCGATGCGGGTGTCGTTCCTGCCGTGCCGCGCCGGCCTCGGCTCGGCGATCATGGACGTGAACCCGGAGCTGAAGACGGTCGAGTCGCCCTACGACGGGCAGGTGCTCGTGGCCATGCCCGCGCTGCACCTCGACGCCGCGATCGTCCACGCGAACCGAGCCGACGCGCGCGGCAACGGTCAATACCTCGGGCCCGACTGGTTCTTCGACGACCTGTACTGCATGGCCGCCGATCGCCGCTTCATGAGCTGCGAGCGGGTGGTCGACACCGCCGACTTCCTCAAAGAAGGGTCGGAGCAGACGCTGAAGATCAACCGCATGATGACCGATGGCGTGATCGAGGCCCCCTACGGCGCGCACTTCACCCACTGCATACCCGACTACCAGCGCGACGAGGCGGTGCAGCGCGAGTACGCGGCGACCGCGAAGGATCCCGACGCGTGGGCCGCGTTCCGGGCCAAGTACGTCGACGTCCCCGAAGCCGACTACCGCCGCGTGATCGGAGTGTCGGAGTAGTGCGGACGCAGCGGAGCTCCGCTGAGCGAAGCCTCCTGGAGCGGGAGCGGAGGGAGCCATGGGAGTGAGCGAGCCGACACTCGCCGAGATCTGTGTGGTCGCGTGCGCTGAGGTGTGGCGCGGCGACGGGGAGATCCTCGCCAGCCCGATCGGGACGATCCCGATGATCGCGGTTCGGCTCGCGGCATCGACGTTCGAGCCCGACCTCGTCTACACCGACGGCGACGCGGTGCTCCTCGGCGCGCCGATCCCGGTCGGTGCACCGGGCGACGCGCCGAAGCTCGTCGAGGGGTGGATGCCGTTCCGCAACGTCTTCGACGTCGTGTGGTCGGGAAAGCGTCACGTCATGATGGGCGCGACGCAGGTCGACCGGTACGGGAACCAGAACATCGCGTGCATCGGCCCCTGGCAGAAGCCCAAGGCGCAACTGCTCGGTGTGCGCGGCGCCCCTGGCAACACGGTCAACCACCCGACCAGCTACTGGGTGCCGAACCACACCTCGCGTGTGTTCGTCGAGCAGGTCGACTGCGTCTCCGGCGTCGGCTACGACCGCGCCGCGGCCGCGCCGTCCACCGTGTCGGAGTTCCACGAGATCCGGCGGGTCGTCTCCAACAAGGGCGTGTTCGACTTCGAGACGCAGGACCATTCGATGCGTCTCCGCTCGCTCCATCCCGGCGTCGCCGTCGACGACGTCGTCGAGAACACGGGCTTCCCGCTCGTCGTCCCCGACGACGTCGCCGAGACCCGGCTCCCGTCCACCGAGGAGCTGCACCTCATCCGCGACGTCCTCGATCCCGACGGCCTGCGCAACGCCGAGGTCAAGGGATGAACCCCCGGCACTCTGGAGCCGATTTCCTTGCCATAGGCGGGTCGATCGCCTCCAGACTGGTGGGGCCATGACCCATCCGACGTTGCACACCCGGTTCTGCGAGCTGGTGGGGGTCGACTACCCGATCGTCCAGACCGGCATGGGGTGGGTCGCCGGGCCGCGGCTCGCGGCCGCGACCTCGAACGCGGGCGGTCTCGGCATCCTCGCCGCGGGCACGATGGACTTCGCCCAGCTGCGCGACGCGATCGCGGAGACGAAGCAGCGCACGGCCAAGCCCTTCGGCGTGAACATCCGCGCCGACGCGCCCGACGCGACGGAGCGCATCGACCTGCTGATCCGGGAACACGTCAAGGTCGCGTCGTTCGCGCTCGCACCGAAGCAGGAGCTCATCGCGAAGCTCAAGGACGCGGGCGTCGTCGTCATGCCCTCCATCGGGGCGAAGCGACACGCCGAGAAGGTCGCGCAGTGGGGCGTCGACGCGGTGATCGTGCAGGGCGGCGAGGGGGGCGGTCACACCGGGCCGGTGCCGACCACGTTGCTGCTCCCGCAGGTCGTCGACACCGTCGACATCCCGGTCGTCGCCGCGGGGGGCTTCTTCGACGGCCGCGGGCTGGTCGCCGCGCTCGCGTATGGTGCGGGCGGCGTCGCGATGGGCACGCGCTTCCTCCTCACGCGCGACAGCACCGTGCCCGAGGAGGTGAAGGAGGTGTACCTCGGCAAGGCGGTGACCGACACCGTCGTGACGGCCCAGGTCGACGGCGTGCCGCACCGGGTGTTGCGCAGCGAGCTCGTCGACAAGCTCGAGGCGGGTGGAACGGTGACGAGCCTGCCGCGCGCGGTCCGCAACGCGCTGGCGTTCAAGAAGCTCTCGGGCACGTCCTGGCGCGCGATCGCGCAGGAAGGGCTCGCGATGAAGCGCAGCCAGGAGCTGTCGTGGAGCCAGGTCGTCATGGCCGCGAACACGCCGATGCTCCTCAAGGCCGCGATGGTCGACGGCCGACCCGATCTCGGCGTGATGTCGAGCGGTCAGGTCGTGGGTGTGATCGACGATCTCCCGACGGTCAACGAGCTCGTGCAGCGGATCGTCGACGAGGCCGAGCAGACCCTGAAGCGGTTGGGCGCGTAGCGATGCCCCCGGTCGACGTCCAGGGTCGGGTCGAGCCTGGCTTCGAGCGCGTGCGCGAGGCGTTCGCACGCAACTTCACCGAGCATGGCGACGTCGGTGCCGCGTGCTGCGTGTACGTCGGGAGCCGTCCCGTCGTCGACCTGTGGGGTGGGCTCGCCGACCGTGACCGGGAGCGAGCCTGGGAACGCGACACCGTTGCGCTCGTCTTCTCGACCACCAAGGGCGTGACCGCGATCGCGGTCAACCTGCTGCTGCAACGGGGCGAGCTCGAGCTCGACGCGCCCGTGGCGCGGTACTGGCCCGAGTTCGCCGACGCGGGCAAGGGCTCGATCCCGTTGCGCTGGCTGCTGTCGCACCGCGCCGGGCTCGCGGACGTCACCGCGGATCTCACCCTCGACGACGTGCTGCGTTGGGACGGTGTCGTCGGCGCGCTCGCGGCACAGGAGCCGGTGTGGGAGCCCGGGACGCAGCACGGCTACCACGCGCGCTCGTACGGATGGCTCCTCGGCGAGGTGATCCGGCGCGTCACGGGACTCACGGCGGGCGGGTTCGTCGCCCGCGAGCTTGCAACACCGCTGCACCTCGACCTCTGGATCGGGCTGCCCGAGTCGGAAGAGCCGCGCGTCGCGACCCTGCTCCCGCCGCTCGAGCTGGGTGACGAGCAGGCCAAGGAGCTCTACGACGCGTTCATGACCGGCGACTCGCTGCTCGGCCGCGTGATGACCGGGCCGTCGAACCTGTTCCACTACGACGACATGTGGAACACCCGCCCCCTCCACGCGGCGGAGATGCCGTCGTCGAACGGCATCGCGAGTGCACGCGCGATCGCGAAGCTCTACGCCGCGTGCGTCGGCGAGGTCGACGGCGTCCGCATCCTGACGCCCGACACCGTCAAGCGCGCGACCGAGGTGCAGTCCGACGGCACCGATGCCGTGCTCGGCATGCCGACCCGTTTCGGGCTCGGCTTCAGCCTTCCGCCGATGCTCTCGCCGGCGAGCGGTCCGGGCGCGTTCGGTCATCCGGGCGCGGGTGGGTCGCTCGGCTTCGCCGATCCCGACGCGGGCATCGCGTTCGGGTACGTGATGAACCAGATGCAGCTCGGGCTCACGGGTGACCGGCGCACGGAGACGCTCGTCGCCGCGCTCTACGACTCGCTCTGATGTCAGCGCCGAGCCTGACGCTCGCCGAGGCCCAGGCGCTGTTCGACCGTCGACGGCGCGCGTGGCTCGCGGCGGACGAACCCGCGTACCTGGAGCTCTTCGCCGCCGACCTCGAGATCTGGATGCCGGGACGCGAGGAGCCGGTGCGGGGACGCGACCGCTACGCGGAGCTCGTCCACCGCTCGTTCGCGTGGGCGGCGCCGGAGTCGTTCGACTTCCACCACCTGGCGGTGAACGGCGACGTGGTCATGGCCGAGTGGACGATCTCGACCCGGCGCCGCAGCGACGCGGCGCGGTTCCGCTGGGAGGGGATGAGTGTCGCCCGCATCGACGCGGAGGGCCGGATCGCCTGGTGGCGCGAGTATTGGGATCCGCGACAGGTTGCCGAGCCGGTATCCCAGCGGGAGGACGATCGATGACCGATCAGGAGCTGCTCGACCTCGCAGGCGAGTTCGGGAAGGCGTGGAACGATCACGACCTCGATCGTGCGATGGACCTCGTGACCGACGACTGTGCGTTCGAGAGCACCGGGCCGGCACCCGACGGCGAGCGTCACGAAGGGCGTGACGCGGTGCGTGCCGCGTGGAACGCGATCTTCGACGACGTGAGCGCGCACTTCGATACCGAGGACATCTTCGTCGCCGGCGATCGCATCGTGCAGACCTGGCGCTACGACTGGGGCTCGGGTCACGTGCGCGGCGTCGACGTGATGCGCGCACGCGACGGCCGGATCGCAGAGAAGTTCTCCTACGTGAAGGGCTGAGCGACGCGGTGACGGCACGCGTCCCGTACCTCAACGCCCGTCTCCAGGGATTCGGCGAGACGATCTTCGCCGAGATGTCGGCCCTCGCCCTGCGCACCGGCGCCATCAACCTCGGTCAGGGGTTTCCGGACGAGGACGGACCCGCAGAGGTGTCGCAGGCGGCGGTCGCGGCGATCGAGGCGGGGCACAACCAGTACCCGCCCGGTATCGGGATCCCCGAGCTGCGCCACGCGATCTCCGAGCACCAGCGACGCTTCTGGGGCCTCGACTACGACCCCGACCGCGAGGTACTCGTGACCGCGGGCGCGACCGAGGCGATCGCTGCGAGCCTGCTCGCGCTGTGCGACGTGGGCGACGAGGTCCTCACGTTCGAGCCCACGTACGACTCCTATGCGGCCGGCGCGGCCATGGCCGGCGCCTCGCTGCGGGTCGTCACGTTGCGTCCGCCTCACTACCGGTTCGACGTCGACGCGCTGCGCGCCGCGGTCACGCCCCGAACCCGTCTTTTCCTGCTGAACTCGCCGCACAACCCGACGGGCAAGGTGTTCTCGCGTGACGAGCTCGACGCGGTTGCGCGCCTCTGCCGCGCGCACGATCTCATCGCCGTCACAGACGAGGTCTACGAGCACCTGGTGTTCGACGGTGAACACATCCCACTCGCGACCCTCCCCGGCATGCGCGACCGGACGATCACGATCTCGTCGGGCGGCAAGACGTTCTCGTTCACCGGGTGGAAGATCGGGTGGGCGTGCGGCCCCGACGGGCTCGTCGACGCCGTGCGGACCGCAAAGCAGTTCCTCACGTACGTCAACGGCGCGCCGTTCCAACACGCGATCGCGGTGGGGCTCGGCCTCCCGGACGCCTACTTCACGGACATCGCCGGCGTGCTGCGCGCGAAGCGCGATCGTCTGTGCGACGGGCTCGTCGACGCCGGCTTCACCGTCTACGCGCCGGCAGGGACGTACTTCGTGACCGCCGACATCTCCCCGTTCGGTGAGACCGACGGGATCGCGTTCTGCCGCGAGCTCGCTGGGCGGGCCGGCGTGGTCGCGATCCCGAACGCGGTCTTCTACACGAACCGCAAGGAGGGTCGGTCGTTGGTGCGCTTCGCGTTCTGCAAGCGCGAGTCGGTGCTCGACGAGGCCGTCGGCCGGTTGAAGGGGATGCGCGCGTGATCCGTGTCGCCGGCGTGCAGCACGACATCGTCTGGGAGGACCGCGACGCGAACTTCGCCCGTCTCGCGCCGCAGATCGCGGCTGCGGCGGCCGCGGGCGCGCGGCTCGTCGCATTGACGGAGATGTTCTCGACGGGGTTCTCGATGGACGGCGAACGGGTCGCCGAGCCGGCCGGTGGGCCGAGCGCGACGTTCCTGGCCGAGCAGGCCGCCGCGAACGGCGTGTGGGTGTGCGGCTCCGTGCCCGAGCGCGATCGCGGCGCCGCGAAGCCCGCGAACCGTCTGCTGCTCGCCGGGCCCGACGGCACGGTCCACCGCTACGACAAGATCCACCCGTTCAGCTACGCGGGGGAGCAGGAGCACTACGCAGCAGGGAGCGCGCTCGTCACCGTGCCCGTCGACGACGTCGCGGTGAGCCTGTTCGTCTGCTACGACCTGCGCTTCGCCGACGAGTTCTGGGCCGTCGCCGACCGCACCGACCTCTACGTCGTCGTCGCGAACTGGCCGGAGAGCCGGCGCCTGCACTGGCAGACGTTGCTGCGGGCGCGCGCGATCGAGAACCAGGCCTACGTGCTCGGCGTGAACCGCGTGGGTACCGGCGGCAAGCTCACCTACGTCGGCGACTCGTACATCATCGACCCGATGGGCGAGGTCCTGGCGAGCGCGGCGGGCACGGAAACCCTCGTGCTCGCCGACGTCGACCCCGAGGTGGTGCGGGCCACCCGCAAGCGCTTCCCCTTCCTGGCCGACCGCCGCAGCTGACCTCCTACACTGCAACCCGTTCCATTCGGCGCTTCGTGTGGATCTCAGGTCCGAAGACCGGCCCTCGCATCCACACGAACCGGCGACCCGCCCGTCACGGAGGACCCCATGGCCGAGGCCTACATCGTCGACGCGGTCCGCACACCGGTCGGACGCCGGGGCGGCGGGCTGGCCCAGGTGCACCCGGCCGACCTCGGCGCGCACCCGATCGTCGCCCTGGTGGAGCGCACCGGCATCGATCCTGTTGCGGTCGACGACGTCATCTTCGGCAACGTCGACTCCATCGGGCCGCAGGCCGGGTGCATCGCGCGCACGTGCTGGCTCACCGCGGGCATGCCCGAGGCCGTGCCCGGGACGACCATCGACCGGCAGTGCGGATCGTCGCAGCAAGCGGTGCACTTCGCGGCGCAGGCCGTCATGAGCGGCACGAGTGATCTCATCGTCGCGGGTGGCGTCCAGAACATGAGCGCGATCCCCATCACCGCGGCGATGCTCGCAGGACAGGAGTACGGGTTCCCCGACCCGTTCACCACGTCGCCGGGTTGGACCAAGCGCTACGGCGACCAGGAGATCTCGCAGTTCCGCGGCGCGGAGATGATCGCCGAGCGGTGGAACATCTCGCGCGAGGACATGGAACGCTTCGCGTTCGAGAGCCACCAGCGCGCGCTCCGTGCCATCGACGAAGGCCGCTTCGAGCGCGAGATCGTGCCGCTCGAGGGCGTCATCACCGACGAGGGGCCGCGACGCGACACGTCGCTCGAGAAGATGGCGAAGCTGCGCACCCTCGTCGACGGCGGCCGGCTCACCGCGGCGGTCTCGAGCCAGATCTCCGACGCGGGTGTCGCGATGCTCGTCGCGTCGGAGCGCGCGCTGAAGGATCACGGCTTGATGCCACGGGCGCGCATCCATCACATCAGCGTGCGCGGGGACGACCCCGTCATCATGCTCACGGGTCCGATCCCGGCTACGCGCCACGCGCTCGACAAGAGCGGCCTGACGCCCGACGACATCGACCTGGTCGAGATCAACGAGGCGTTCGCGTCGGTGGTGCTCGCGTGGCAGCAGGAGACCGGCTTCGACCTGGCCAAGGTCAACGTGAACGGCGGCGCGATCGCGCTCGGCCATCCGCTCGGCGCCACCGGCGCCCGCCTCATGACGACGTTGCTCAACGAGCTCGAGCGCACGGCCGGCCGCTACGGGATGCAGACGATGTGCGAGGGCGGCGGGATGGCCAACGTGACGATCATCGAGCGTCTCGGCTGAGCGTGCGCGAACGACGCCCTTCGTGAGCTGCGGCGTTGCGGCACGACCGACAATTCGCCTACAAATTGTTCCCGGGTAGGGGGACTCGGGAAGTTGGGGCGGTGAGACGGGGGCAATCGGTCACCACCGATCCGGGGGCGGGGAACACGAAGCCGGCGGGCGCGAGGCGGGTGGAATCGCGTCGGGCGGTGTCACCGCTTCGCGGATGGATCGGTCTGGCGGGCGACACGGTGTTGATCGCGACGGTGACGACCCTGGTCGTGGCGTTCTACCTCGGCCTGGTCGCACTGGTGATCGAGCTGTGGACGGCCAAGAACGACATGTCGCTGCGGATCGTCGTGACCGTCTTCGCGGTGCTCTGCATCTGGCCACTTGCGCGTGCGATCCGGTCGCGAATCCGCAATCGCCATCACGTGGACCTCGACCTCGTCGCCGCGGAGCAGTTGGAGGCTCGCCGTGCCGCGAGGGGCGCCGCCGCCTCGAGTTCAGAGGCTCGTACGAGTCGTTGACCCATCCCGTGGGCGCGAAACGCGTTGTCCCCGGACCCGGCGGCAAGGTGGATAGCTGTGGTCGCAGACCGGTCATGCACGCGTATGGAGCCCGGCGGCCCTGAGCCGAAGGACGTGGCCTTCGTCCGCAGCCGGAGTCGCGAGGAGCGCGAGCGCGCGGAGCAGCTGCGCCACCACGCCGCCGAGGTGGTCGCCCGCGCCCGCGAGACGACCGCGCGCGTCAGCGAGTCGGTCGGGCAGATGCTGTCCTCCTCCGGGCTCGAATCGGCGCGTGAGCGCGAACGGGCGGGATCGGAAGCCGGCCACCGGCGGGACCGATCACTCTGACGGGCAGTCAGATAGGGTGGCCGTCCGCATGGCGCCCATGGACCTCACCGACACCGAGGCGGAGGCCGCGTTCCGGGCGGAGGCGCGTGCCTGGCTCACGGCGAACAAGCCGCGCGAGCCGCTTCCCTCCGGCAACACGGCGGCCGGCTTCGCGGTCAACCGCGACTGGGAGCGGCGGCTCTTCGACGGCGGCTGGGCCGTCGTGTCGTGGCCGAAGGAGTACGGCGGGCGCGACGCGTCGCTGTTCGAGTGGTTGATCTTCGAGGAGGAGTACTACGCCGCGGGGCTCCCGCAGCGCGTCGCACAGAACGGCATCTTCCTCCTCGCCCCGACCGTCTTCGAATTCGGCACGCAGGAGCAGCGCGACCGCGTGCTGCCCCGAATGGCCGCGGTCGAGGACGTGTGGGCGCAGGGATGGTCGGAGCCGAACGCGGGCAGCGACCTCGCTGGCATCGCGAGCCGCGCGGTGCGCGACGACGAGCGCGGCGGCTGGCGCTTGAGCGGCCAGAAGACGTGGACGTCGCGCGGCGCGTTCTGCAGTCATCTCTTCGGTCTCTTCCGCACCGACCCAGACGCGGACCGGCACCGCGGGATGACGTACTTCCTCGTCCCGCTCGACGCAGGCGGCGTCACCGTCCGTCCGGTCGACGTGCTCGACGGCGACGCCGCGTTCGCGGAGGTGTTCCTCGACGACGTCTTCGTCCCCGACGACGACGTGCTCGGCGAGGTGAACCGCGGTTGGGAGGTCGCGATGGCGACCACGGGCTCCGAGCGTGGCCTGAGCCTGCGGAGCCCCGGTCGATTCACCGCCGAGGCCGAACGGCTCGTGCGCCTCTACCGGTCCCGGGGTGACCACGGCGACGGGACGTTGCGCGACGCGGTCGTGCAGGCGTGGATGGATGCCGAGGCGTACCGGCTCAACACGCTGCAGACCGTGACGCGGTTGAGCGACGGCGCGCGCATCGGGCCGGAGTCGAGCCTGAACAAGGTGTTCTGGTCGGAGATGGACATCGCGTTGCACGAGGCCGGTCTGCGGCTCCTCGGCGACGAGGGCGAACGGGCCGACACCGGGTGGATGAAGGGGTTCCTGTTCTCGCTCGCGGGCCCGATCTACGCGGGCACGAACGAGATCCAGCGCAACGTGATCGCCGAGCGGGTGCTCGGGCTGCCGCGGAAGTAGCCGTGCGCTTCGCGTTCACCGACGACCAGCTCACCTTCCGCGACACCGTCCGCGACTTCCTCGCAGCCGAGTGTCCGCCGAGCCTCGTGCGCTCCGAAGCGACGACGCGCGGCGATGCCTGGCGCGCGCTGTGGGGGAAGCTCGCGGAGATGGGAGTCGTCGGCCTGACCGCGCCGGAGTCGCGCGGTGGGCTGGGGATGGGCCCGCTCGACCTCGTGCTGCTCCTGGAAGAGACCGGTCGGGCCGCGATGCCCGGGCCGATCGTCGAGACGACCGCGGTCGCGCTGCCGCTGCTTGGTGACGGCGACTGGGCCGCACGCGCGGCGACCTCGGACGCGATCGTGTCGGTCGGGCTCGATGGGTCGCCGTTCACGCCCTTTGGCGGCGACGCTGACGCGCTCCTGCTCGTGTGGGGTGACGACGTCCTCCTGGTCGAGCGCGACGCGTTCCGCGCCCAACCGGTCGACTCGGTCGACGGGTTGCGCCGGCTCGCGTCGATCGACTGGGACCCCGCGTCGTCGGCCCGGATCGCGGGAAGCGATGCGCTGGCCGACGCACGAGCCCGCGGCGCGGTCGCCACTGCAGCGCAGCTCTGCGGCGTCGCCGCGCAGCTCATCGACATCACCGTCGAGTACGCGAAGGAGCGTCGACAGTTCGGCGTACCCATCGGCACGTTCCAAGCCGTCAAGCACCACTGTGCGAACGCGATGCTGAAGCTCGAGTACGCCCGGCCCGTCGTCTACCGCGCCGCCTACTCGATCGAGCACGGTGATCCGAGTCGCGCGGTGCACGCGTCGATGGCGAAGGCGTACGCCTCCGACGCGGGCGAGGTGGCCGCGCGCGTCGCGCTCCAGGTCCACGGCGCGATCGGCTACACCGCCGAGCACGACATGCAGCTCTGGATGAAGCGGGTCTGGGCCCTCAGTCGCGCGTGGGGTGACGCGGCCTGGCACCGGGAGCAGGTCGCCCGGGCCGTGCTCGATCCGTCCTGACCGCACGCCCGCGTACGACGTGTGGTCAGGTCCCGTCAGGGATGGATCCAGACCGCCATCCCGACATACGCGTTCGCGAACACCTGGTCCTGGGTGCCCACCGGGACCCGCACGCAGCCGTGGCTCGCCGGGTAGCTCGGCACGGAGCCGAAGCCGTGCACGCCGTAGTTCCCGTGGAACCAGAGCGGCTTGTAGACGCTGCCGTTCTGCGTGTGCACCCACCCGCTCTGCATGGAGTAGATCGTGAACCGCCCCTGGACGGTGGGCGTGCTGGGCTTGCCCGTCGAGACGTGCGTGCTGAGCACCTCGTGACCGCCTCGCCAGAGCGTGAGCGTCTGGGTCGAGAGGTTCACGTCGATGAGGTCACCGCTGCCGGTGCCGCCGCCCGGATACGGACCACACGCGCCGAGCAGCAGCAACGACACGAGCATCGCAGCCGCGAGTGCGAGACGTCCCCGTCGAGTCTTCACGGCGCCCTGATCGACCGGGCTGGACGGGACCTGAGGACTTTGGTCCACTGGTGCGATGGCGCGGGCACGGGGACGCGGGCGGGGTTCTCGGTCTACGATGCGCGCTTCGGGACGGGTGAGGTGCGGGTGACGTAATGGACGGGCACGACCCGCGACCGCGGTACTGGGGTTCGCACGCCATGGTGCTCAACGCGCTTGCCGCGCTCGTCACCGCCGCGGCCCTCTTCGTCCCCGCGGTCGTGCTCACCCGCCACGGCTCGTTCGCCATCGACGGTTCACCGTCGGCATTGCTCATCCCGGGCGCGATGGCCCTCGGGGCGGTGGCCGTTCTCGTCGCGTGGTTCCGCGCCGTGCGTGCGGTGCGCGGACGCATGCTCGACACCGAGGCCGCGGGCGAGCGCAGCTGCGTGCTGGCGCGCCCCGCGGCGGCCGCGTTCGACACGGTGCTCGGCGCGCTCGGCCATGTTCCCGGTGCACGCATCGACGCATCGCGCACGAGCGTCGAGGCGGGAACGTTGAGCGCGACGACGCACTGGCGCTGGGTGCTCGGCAACGGTGAGCGCATCGACGTCCACCTCTTCCCGCTCGACGAGGGCCATGTGCTCATCACCGCGTCGAGCTACCCGATCCATCGCGGCACCTGGGGCGACCACGCGCGCGACGAGCGCAACGTGACCCGCCTGTTCGCCGCGCTCCCGCACGAGTCGCCCAGCGACGCCACGGCCTCCAGCCGCTGACGCGCTGCGTCAGGGGGTCCAGCCGCCGTCGGGGCGGCGCTGCCAGCCGGACGCGGCCATGGTCCCGCCGTCGACGTGGATCGTCGTCCCCGTGACGAAGCGCGACAGGTCGGACGCGAGGAAGACGATCGCGGCCGCGCAGTCGTCCGTCGTGCCCCAGCCGAGCGGCACCTTGGCGCCGTAGCCCTCGGCAGGGCCGCCTCCGTGCGCGGCCTCGCCCAGCGTCGCGTCGCCCGGCGTCGGGATCGCGTCCGGCGCGACGGTGTTGACCCGTATGCGCCGGTCCGACAGCTCCAGCGCCAGGGTGCGCGACAAACTCTCGACCGCGGCCTTCATGGCCGCGTAGATCCCGAAGCCGGGCGCGGCCCGGAACGCCTCGATCGAGGTCACGTTCACGATCGAGCCGCCCTCGACCATGAGCGGCACGCATCCGCGCACGAAGTTGGTGACGGACGTGAAGTTCTCGTCGACGAGGGCGCGCTGGCCCTTGGGGTTGACGTCGAGGAAGTGGGCGTGGAACCCGCCACCGGCGTTGTTCACGAGGATGTCGACCCGACCGAACCGGGCCGCGATCTCACGGACGAACCCCTCGACCGCGTCGGCGTCGCGCACGTCGAGCACCGCTTGGACGATCTTGCGGTCGAGCGCCTCGACGTCGCTCGCGGTCGACGCGAGACCGTCCTCCGCGCGGTCGCAGATCGCCACGTCGGCGCCGAAGCGAGCCAGCGCGATCGCGGTCGCCTCGCCGATACCCTGCGCGGCGCCGGTGACGACCGCGACCCGCCCCGCGAGCGACACCGCGCTCTCGTCGATCACCGGACTAAGCCTCGAGCTCGAGCGAGAGCATGCGGATCGCGTTGCCTCGCATGATCTTGTACACCGACTCGTCGTCGAGCCCGGCGACGAGCTCCTTGGCGACCTGCTTCGTGTCGGGCCATGTCGAGTCGGTGTGCGGGTAGTCGGTCTCGAACGTGATGTTGTCGACGCCGACGCGGTCGATCGCCTCGATGCCGTGCCGGTCGCGGAAGAAGCAGCCGAACACCTGTCGGTAGTAGTAGGTCGACGGCGGCTCGAGGACGATGTCGCGCACGCCGCCCCATGCCCGGTGCTCTCGCCAGACATCGTCGGCGCGTTCGAGCACGTAGGGGAGCCAGCCGATCTGGCCCTCCGAGTACGCGAGCCGCAGCGTCGGGAAGCGAACCAGCACGCCGGAGAACAGGAAGTCTGACAGCGACGCCATCGCGTTGTTGAAGCTGAGTGTCGCCGCGACCGCGACCGGTGCGTCGCCCGACGTCGCCGGCATCTTCGACGACGAGCCGATGTGCATGCACACGACGGTGTCGGTGTCCTGGCATGCCGTGAAGAACGGATCCCAGTAGCCCGAATGGATGCTGGGGAGCCCGAGGTGCGGCGGGATCTCGCTGAAGCACACCGCGTGCACACCGCGCCCCGCGTTGCGCCGCACCTCCGCGGCCGCGAGCTCCGCGTCCCAAAGCGGTATCAGACACAGGGGGATGAGGCGACCGTCGCTGTCACCACACCACTCCTCGACCATCCAGTCGTTGTACGCGACCACGCACGCGTGCGCGAGCTCGCGGTCCTTCGCCTCGAGGAACGTCTGACCGCAGAACCGGGGGAACGTCGGGAAGCACAGCGACGCGTCGACCCAGTTCATCTCCATGTCGTCGATGCGTGCCTTCGGGTCGTAGCAGCCTGCGCGCATCTCGTCGTAGGTGATCGGCGACATCGTCATGTCGTCGCGATCGAAACCGACCGCGGCGACGTGACGCTTGTTCACGTAGACGAGGTCCTCGTAGATCCAGCAGTCGGCCTTCGGTCCGCTCTCGTCGAACGTCTGTCGGTACGTCCCGCCGCCGATGTGCTCCATCGAGCCGATCCCGCGGCGCTCGACCTTCGGGCCCCGGTCGCGCAGCTTCGCGGGGAGCCAGGTGTCCCACAGGTGGGCGGGCTCGACCACGTGGTCGTCGACGCTGATGATCCGGGGCAGCTCGCCGCCGCGCAGCTCCGATGCGCCCATTCGACCCTCCCACCGTTCCGGCCCGTGCACGGAATCTGACGTTCCGTCAGGTTCGACAGCGTACACATCCGCGGTTGACGGCGCTCGGGGACCCTCCGCATACTGCGTTCGCCGCTGCAACCGTTCGTTCGCAATCACGAACGGATTCTCGAGGGGGACGCGTGAAGCTCGACCTGCTGTACGAGATCGACGTGCCGAAGCCGTGGTCGAAGCCGCACCCGTACGGCCAGCGGGAGGCCGAGCAGCGGGCGTACCGGGAGGCGTTCGACCAGATCAAGCTGGCCGACACGCTCGGGTTCAACACGACCTGGCACGTCGAGCACCACTTCCGCGAGGGCCGGTCGCACTCGCCCGCGCCCGAGGTGATCATCGGGGCGCTCTCGCAGTGCACGAGCAACCTGCGCCTCGGCTTCGGCGTGACGCTCATGCCGCACGCGTTCACGCCGCCCATGCGCGTCGCGGAGAAGGTCGCGACGGCCGACATCCTCTCCGGCGGGCGCATCGAGTGGGGGACGGGCCGCTCGACGCCGATGGAGCAGATCGCGTTCGGCGTGCCCCGCGAGCAGAGTCGCGACCAGTGGCAAGAGGCGATCGAAGCGGTCGTGCGGATGTGGGAGGAGGAGTACTTCGAGTTCCACGGCAAGTACCTCGACTTCCCGCGCCGCATGGTGACGCCGAAGCCGGTGCAGGACCCGCACCCGCCGTGCTGGATGGCCGCGACGAGCGAGGGAAGCTCCGCGGTCGC
>DATBEZ010000074.1:0-58354 GCA_036558745.1 Acidimicrobiia bacterium | reverse complement strand
CGCGTCCGCGTCGCTCATGCGCCGTTCGAAGCGGATGTCCGCCATGGCCGCCTCCCCCCGTCGTGCGGGGCCATGATGCATCCGTTCGCGGCCGGGGGCGAGGGGCTCGCGCTCCGGTACGTCTCGGGAGGCTCTTACCGGGCGACGACGTGAGGTCGCGCGTGGGGCACGTGCGGCACCGGAAGGTGCAAGCGCTCGAGCAGCGGGTGGGGGAACTCGGCGTCGAGCCGGTCGAGCCCCTGTTGCAGGTGGTCGACGGTCTCCTCGTAGCAGTGGCGCACGACGTCGGTGTCGTCCTGCCGGCCGTACCAGCGGGTCCAGTCGAGCGGCTCGAGCACGTCGACGACGACCTTCGTGGGCAGCGGCACGCCCGGCACCGGCAGCGGGGCGATCCCGAAGGGGACGCTCAGCGCGAACGGCAGCACCTTGATCCGCAGCTTGTCGAGGCCGACCGCGTGGGCGAGCCGGTCGCCGCGGGTGAGGATCACCACGGCCTCGTGGCTGCCGTGCGCGACGGCCGGGATCACCGGCACGCCGGTGCGCAACGACAGACGGACGAAGCCGGCGCGGTCGTGGAGCTCGACCCGGCGGCGCTCGGTCCACGGACGGCACGCCTCCCAGTCACCGCCCGGGTACACGAGCACCGCGGCGCCGTCGCCCAGCGCGCGTTCCGCGGTGGAGGGATCCGCAGGGAGCATGCCGAGGCGCCGCAGCGACGGACCGAAGCCGGGCAGCGCGAACAACAGGTCGTACGCCAGCGAGTAGGTCGGTCGGTCGACGCCGCGACGACGGACGAGCGCGGCGAACAGCGCGCCGGCATCCGGCATGATCGGCGCGCCGCAGTGGTTGCCGACCACGAGCGCGGGGCCCTCGGCGGGTACCCGCTCGATCCCGCGCACCTCGGGGCTGAACCAGCCCAGGGCACGGTCGACCACACCGAGGAACCGCTGCACGAACTGCGGATCGCGCTCGAACGCGGGCGCGTCGTGCGTGGTCTCCAGCCGGTGCTGGATCGGTGCCAACAGCGGTGCCGTCCGTCCCGTCTCCATGACGCGATCCTGCGTCCGCCGCCGGCGCGCCCGACAGTGCCGATGGTCCCGATCCCGCGTGCCCGTCGTCGCGGCACACGATCGCCGCGTCCGAGCCCTGGGTCCGAAGCGTTCAGTCGTCGGCGGTCGGTGCCGCCCGCCAGGTCGCGACCTCCTGGGCGACGAGCGTGGTGAACGCGGCCGCGACGGGCCAGCCGCCGTAGAACGCGAGCTGCACGCCGAGCTCCTCGAGCTCCTCCGGGCCGAGGTCACCCGACCGCAGCGCGGCTCCGACGTGGAACGACGTGATGTCGTCGCGACCGAACAACGCGAGCACGGTCAGGGTGACGAGGCGCCGGTCGCGGACGTTCAGGTGTGGTCGCTGCCACAGGTCGCCGAAGACGAGCTTGCGGGTGAGGTCCACGAACGTGCCCGGCTCGGTCGACGGGATCCGCGGCAGCGCCATGACGCGCTCCCACCCGTCGTCGCCACGCGAGGCGAGCTGCGCGTACGGGTCGTCTGTCATCCGTGGACCGTACCGGCGGCGTGCCGGGGCGTGCCGCCCGCGCCGCGATCGACCTCCCGAGAGTCAGAGACCGAGCGCGGCGCGGACGTCGGCGGTCGTGTTCGCCTTCCCGAGACGGGGCAGGCCGAGGAGGTCCTCGGTGAGACGCAGCCCCGAGTAGTGGTTCACGGTCGTCGCCACCGAGGTTCCCGGCGTGATCGTCGGGGCGATGAACACGTTCGGCATCGGCGTGTCCTCGTCCCAGAGCAGCATGATCAGCGTGTCGCCGTTGCGGTAGCTCCGGCCGTCGATCAGCGCGCCGAGGTGCGTCCGCAGCCACGTGTCGCCCTGGGCGACCGACCCGTTGTGCATGTCGTCGACGAGGTTCGGGACCACGAACGCGAAGCTCGGCAGGTTGTCCGGGTCGAGCGCCGAGAACGGCGGCGTCTCGGTGCACAGCGATGCCGCGTCGACCCCGCGTACGAACGTCATGCGCGGCTCGTGACGCTGCGCGTTGCCGCTGCCGACCTGGCTGCACGCGGTCGCGCCCTCGTGGTATTCGCGCGCGGTCAGACCCGCGGTGCGCGCCTGGCGGTAGAGGTTGTCGACGTCGAGCGTGGTCGTGGTGTCGCTCGTGACGCCCTGGTTCGAGCCCGACGTCGCCGCGATGTACTCGGGGTAGCTCGGGAAGCTGGACGACAGGTCGTCGAAGTGCGTGAACGTGGCGCACTGGCGCGCGAGCCCGGTGAGGTACGGCGCCGCGTTGTTGCCGATCACCTGGTCGTAGGTGCGGTTCTCCATCCACACCTCGACGACATGGTTGATCTTCCGCGGCGCGCCACCGATGCACGCACCGGTCGTCGCGGGCGCGGTCGTCGTCGGCGTCGTGGGCGGCGTGGGCGGCGTGGTCCTCCCGAGGTACTGGTGCAGGACGTCGAGGTAGGTGCCGTCGCCGGAGCCCGACGACCACTCGGCCGCGGGCTCGACCGCGGTGCCCTCACCCCACTCGTTGAACGACAGCACGAGCTGGTAGTGCGCGTGTGACGCGACCATCTTCTGCACCGCGGCCGCGAACGGCGCGGTGTCGCGCGCGAGCAACGGCGTCGCGGCGTTCGCCTTCCAGAAGCCCGGCGTGACCGTGGCGCTGTAGCTGCCCTGACCGTCGTAGGACACGTTTCCCGAGTACTGGTGCCAGCCCGACGGCTGGTTCGCGCAGTTCTTGTAGCCGGGGAACACCTTCAGCACGATCGCGAAGTCGTGGTTCGGGTCGGCCTGCGCCCAGCGGTCGGCGACGGCACACGTCTGGTCGTCCGCGTTGTAGACGAAGAGGACGGGCTTGCCGTGATCCGTGAGGAACGCGGGGTTCCCCGCGTAGTGCGTCTTGATGTGCGCGAGGTCCGACGCGAGCGCCGCGACCGACGGATTGCCGCTGCCTTCCTGCTCGTAGTACAGCGACCACTTGAAGCCGGTGCCCTGCGCGGCCTGGAGCAGCGTCGGCACGGTCGTGTCGGTGAAGGAGCCCTGGCCCCACCACGACGCGATCCCGCCGTGCAGGCCGGCGTACTGCATCTCGGCGATCTGGCGGCGCACCTCGGTGACGTCGCGGACGTCGTAGTTGCCGTCGACCGGGTGGTAGTGCGTGAACGGGTCCATGCCCTGCTGCTTCCACCCCGCGCCGTGCGGGCCGCCGTACCACCCGTAGTAGAAGGCCAACCGGACCGATCCGTCGCCGCTCGGCGGAGGGTTCGAGCTGGTCACGGCGGGACCGCACGAGGAGACGAGCGCGGCCAGGAGCATCACGACGACGGCGAGGGCAGCGGTCTTCTTCGGCATGGACGCGCGCGTCGACGCGGGCGCCGCGCCAACTGAAGGGGTCCCGCCTCAGGTCACACCGCTCGGGGCCAAGGACCCGAGCTACGCGCCCTCGCGCGCAAGGGACAACGAGGGCGAGCCGGCGATCGTCTGCAGCAGGACGCAGGAGCGCTCGGTCAGACGCACGAGCGTGGCGAGCTGCTCGTCGGGGGCGTCTGAGTCGAGATCGAAACGGACCCGGATCGCCCGGAACCCGACCGGCGCGTCCTTGGCGACCGCGAGGGTCCCGCGGAAGTCGAGATCGCCCTCCGCGGTGACCGTGCCACCCCGGACGGGATCTCGAGCGAGGTGGAGACGGCGCGCAACGTCACACCCGCGCACGCCGGCCAACGCCTCGAGCAGCATGTCGCCGGAGCACAACGACAGCCCGTCGCCTCCCGACGCCGGGTGCAGTCCTGCGCGCGCGATCGCGCGGCCGGTCTCGACCGAGCACGTGATCCCCTCGTCGAGGACGCCCGTCGCCGACAGCGTGATCACCGCGGTGTCGGCATCATCGCGGTATCGCCGCTTGAGCGGTTCCTGGACGGCGCGGAGCTGGTCGCGTTGCATCGTCGGCACCCCCGTCGTGTTGCTCGGCACCCGATCATGGCCGATCGCGGGGAGCGCGTGACACGCTCAGCAGGCCTCGCCGTCGACGCGCCTCGAGCGGCCGGGGTCGGTCAGGTCCGTGATCCCGCTGATCTCGGGCAGGTCGGCGACGTCGAGCACCCGCCGCAGCGTCGGGGAGATGCCGACGAGCGCGAGCACGATGCCGTCCCGTTCGGCCCGTTGCGCCGCGTCGGCCAGGACCCCGAACGCGCTGCCGTCCCAGAGCACCGCGTCGACGAGGTCGAGATCGATGCGCCGCGCGCTCGACCGGAACGCCGCGTCGAGCTCGTGCTCGAGAGCGCGGGCGGTGGCGAGGTCCACGTCGCCACTGACCCGAACCCGCCACACGCCGCCGGTCTGCTCGTGCGAGACGACCATTCCGGCTTCACTACGTTCGGTCATGGGCCTTGGATGGCGTGACCGGCGTCTCGCGCCCGCCCGGCCATCACACGAGGCGGCGGTCGATGGCCCACACGGTGAGCTCGTGGCGGTTGGAGAGCTGGAGCTTGCGCAGAACCGCGGACACGTGCGTCTCGACCGTCTTGGGCGAGATCGCGAGCTCCCGTGCGATCTCCTTGTACGAGTATCCCCGCGCGATGAGTCGCAGCACCTCACGCTCACGCGTCGTGAGCAGATCCAGGTCCGGGTCGACGGCGTCGACGGGCATCGTCGCGAACGCGTCGAGCACGATGCCCGCGAGCATCGGGGAGAACACCGCGTCGCCGGCGCCGACTCGCGCGATCGCGTCGACGAGCTCGGGTCCGGAGATCGACTTCGTGACGTAACCGCGCGCGCCGGCGCGGATCGCGTCGATCACGTCGCCGGGCGCGTCCGACACCGAGACGGCGAGGAAGCGGACGTCGGGGTGGGCGCGCAGCACCCGCCCGATGACGGACGCCCCGCCACCGCCGGGCATGTGCACGTCGACGAGCACCACGTCGGGCTCACGCTCGCCGATCAGCTCGACCGCGGCCTCGACCTCTGACGCGTCACCCACGAGCTCGACCGACTCTCCGATCTCGGCCCGGACGCCGGCGCGGAACAGGTGGTGGTCGTCGACGACGAACACGCGGAGCCGCCGTTGTGCTGACGGGTGTTCGGCCGGCTGCGTCACGTGCCCGTCCTCGGGACGCTGAGCTGCACCTCGGTGCCCTCGCCCGGCGCGGTGCGCACGACTGCCGAACCGTGGTGGCGTTCCATGCGGCCGCGGATCGACTCCGCGAGGCCGTGGCGGTCGGGGCCGACGTCGTCGTGGCAGAAGCCCACCCCCCGGTCGCGCACGAAGATGGCGGCGGTCGCGTCGTCGACCTCGAGGTACACCGCGATCGACGCAGCCTGCGAGTGGCGCGACGCGTTGACCATCGCCTCGCGCGCGGCACGGACCAGCGCGCCGGTGCCGTCGTCGAGAGCGCAGTCGCCGACCTTCACGACGTCGACCGGCACGCCGTGGTCGGCCTCGACCTCACTGGCCGTCTGGTCGAGCGCGGCCGCGAGCGACGTCGACCCGTTCGCGGCCGCGCCGCCGGCGAGCCACGCACGGAGCTCCCGTTCCTGGCGGCGCGCGAGGCGGACGACCTGGCGCGGATCGTCGGCGCTCCGGCGGACCAGCGCGAGCGTGTGCAGCACCGAGTCGTGCAGGTGCGCGGCGACCTCGGCCCGTTCCTGCGAGCGGATCCGCTCGCTGCGCTCCTCGGTCAGGTCGGAACCGAGCCGCCAGAGCCAAGGTCCGAACACGAGACCGAGTCCCGCCACGAGCACGATGAGCGTGGTCAGCACCTCCCGTGCCGCGATCGACTTCTGCGCGGTGACGAACGCGGCGCCCGCGACGACGACGAGCACCGCGCCACACGCGACGCGCGCGATCGACCCGGGACGCCGGTTCTCACCGACGAGCGCGGACACCGCGGTCGACCACGGCGACGACGCGGCCCGCGACGCGCGCCGGTCCTCGGGGCGCATCCGGCCCCACAACAGCGCGACTCCGATGCCGGCGACCGCCACGGGCCACACGATCCCGTCGACGAACACGAAGTGCAGCTCGCGCACGAGGAGCAACGTGCCGAGCACGATCGACGCCAGCGCGACGACCTGAAGCGCGTCGATGCGCCGTCGGGACCCCGTGGTCCGGCGTCGCGCCGCGCCGGCCGCGACCGCGCTCTCGCTCGGCAGCACGAGCCACGCGGCGAGGTACAGGGCGACGCCGACCCCGCCCGCGAACGCGAGCACGACGAAGGCCACCCGCACGAGGTTCGGGTCGACGCCGGTCGCGTTGCCGATCGCGGCGGCCACGCCGCCGATACGCCGGCCCGCGGCGGGACGGACCAGCCGTACCCGGACGTTGCGCGACCCGATGTTGCGCGTGCCCGACGCCTGCATACGTCGATGATCGCGCCCGGCGCGCCGCGACACGATCGGGAGCCTCCCCGACGCCCGTTTCCCTCCCTCGGGGTCGGGCCCGGGTCATCCCCGATACCCGGGCGTCGGGCGACGGCGCAGGATGCAGCCATGAACGAGCACGCCGCCCCCCGGCGGGTCTTCCGGAGCCGCTCCGATCGCGTCGTCGCCGGTGTGGCCGGTGGCTTCGCCCGCTACCTGGGTCTCGACGCCGCCGTCGTACGCCTCGTCCTCATCGTCCTCGCGTTCGTCGGCGGCCTGGGCGTCCTGCTCTATCTCGCCGCGTGGCTGGTGGTGCCCGACGAGCCCGTCGGCGCGGAGGGCGCGGTCGAGGGTCCGCCGCTGCGCCACGGCGCGCGAGTGGGCTGGACGGTGGTCGTGGTGATCGTCGCGATCGCGCTGCTCGCCGAGGTCGGTCACGTCGGCTTCGGTCTGCGCCCGGGAATCGTCTGGCCGCTCGCGCTCATCGGCTTCGGTGTCGCGGTGCTGTGGCTCCGGGCCGGCGACGGCCCCGCGGCCGCAACGCCGGCCGCGCCGGCGTGGGGTAGCCCGACCGCAACCGCGCCCGACCCGACGGCCACCGAGCCCGGCGCGACGGTGACCACCTCGAGCGGGGCGTGGTCCGCGGGCTCGCTCCCGTCGAGCACCGCGGCCGCCGACCCGAACGCCCCCTCGGCGCCGTGGCGCGTCGCAGCGGTCAGCCCCTCGCCGCTGCGCCGCGCCGCGCCGGTGCTCGGTCGTATCGCGGTCGCCGTCGTCGCGGTCGCCGCCGCGCTCGTCGTCACCGTCGGGATGGTGCTCCTCGTCGAGGGGCCGGGCGGGTTCGAGATCACGCCCGCGTGGTCGGCGCTCGTCGGTGTGCTCCTCGTGCTCGCCGCGGTCCTCGTAGGTCTGCGCATCCGTCGCGTGCCGGATCTGGTCGCGATCACGGTGCCGGTGCTGTTCGTGCTCGCGATCGCGTGCTGGG
This sequence comes from Acidimicrobiia bacterium, assembly GCA_036558745.1. Classification (GTDB taxonomy): domain Bacteria; phylum Actinomycetota; class Acidimicrobiia; order IMCC26256; family JAMXLJ01; genus JAMXLJ01. The sequence continues at coordinate 51,000 of DATBEZ010000074.1, read as the reverse complement.
TCGGCCCGCCGTTCCGCGGCGGCTTCGGCAGTCGCGACGTGCGTCCCGCCGACGTCGCGTCGCTCGACCACACCTACCGGCTCGCGGGCGGAACGCTCGCCCTCGACCTCGGACAGCTGCACCTCGGCGGCCGGACGCGCGCGTTGACCGCGACCGTCGCGACCGGTCGGTTGCGCGTCGTCGTCCCTACCGCGGCGACGGTCGTCGTCGACAGCCACGTCGACGCCGGCGAGGCCCGCATCCTCGGACTCCGCGACACCGGGACGAGCCTCTCGCGCCGCATCACCGACCGTGCCCCGACGGGAACGTCGCGCGACCCCGGTGCAGGGACGCTGCACATCCGCGCCGACGTCGGCTTCGGTCAGGTCGTGGTGGAGCGCGCCGGCACCTCACCGACGCCGGTTCCCGCGCCACCGCAGTCCGTTCCCGTGACGCCGACGACCGTTCCCGTGCCGCCCGCGATCGGAGTTGCACCGTGATCACCGTGCAGGGACTCAGCAAGCGCTACGGCGCGACGGTCGCGGTCGACGACCTGTCGTTCACCGTCGAGCCCGGGCGCGTCACCGGCTTCCTCGGACCGAACGGCGCCGGGAAGACCACGACCATGAGCGTGATCCTCGGTCTCGACGCGCCCACCGCAGGACGTACGACGGTGAACGGCCGCGACTACCGCCAGCTTCGCGCTCCGCTGCACGAGGTCGGTGCGCTCCTCGACGCGCGCGCGGTTCACGGTGGTCGTCGCGCCTGCGATCACCTGTCGTGGCTCGCACGCAGCAACGACATCGCGCGCCGGCGCGTCGACGAGGTGCTGGAGCTCACGGGCCTCGGCGACGTCGCGGGCCGGCGCATCGGGAAGTTCTCGCTCGGCATGTCGCAACGGCTCGGGATCGCGGCCGCGCTGCTGGGTGACCCGGACGTGCTCATGTTCGACGAGCCGGTCAACGGCCTCGACCCCGAGGGCATCCGCTGGATCCGAACCCTCCTGCGCTCGCTCGCCGCGGAGGGACGGACGGTGTTCGTCTCGAGTCACCTGATGAGCGAGATGGCGTTGACCGCGCAGCACCTGGTCGTCATCGGTCGGGGTCGGCTCATCGCGGACGCGAGCGTCACCGATCTCATCGAGCGCAGCGAGCAGCGGGCGGTTCGCGTGCGGTCGCCCCAGCTCGACGTGCTCCACCGACTGCTCGAGGACGGCGGGCGTGCGGTCGAGACGACGGGCGACGGCGCGCTCGACGTGCGCGACGCGGACGCGGCCGACGTCGGCGAGCTCGCCGCCGCCCACGGCCTCGTGCTCCACGAGCTCGTCGCTCGACGTCCGTCGTTGGAGGAGGCGTTCATGGAGCTCACCGACGCGAGCGTGGAGTTCGCGGGCGCGCCACATGCGTCCGTGCCCGAGGAGGGAGCGGCATGAGCATCGTGCGGACGGAGCGGAGCTCCGCCGGGCGAAGCCAACTGGAGCGTGAGCGGAGGGAGCCATGAGCGTCGCAACCGAGGTCCTCGACGCGGCGGTCCAGGGTCCGGTCACCGCGGCAGGGCCGGTCGACGCCGGCGGTGCACGACGTTTCCGGCGCGTCGTCGCCTCGGAGTGGATCAAGTTCCGCTCGCTGCGCTCCAGCCGGCTCGCGTTGCTCGCGGTGGTGATCGGCGTCGTCGGCATCGCCGCGCTCGCCGCGGGAACCACGGCCGCGCGCTGGAGCACGATGGCGCCGAAGGATCGCGCCGACCTGGATCCGACGGGGCTCAGCCTCAACGGATGGTTCCTCGGCCAACTCGTCGTTGGTGTGCTCGGCGTGCTCACGGTCACGTCGGAGTACGGCAGCCGCATGATCCGCACGACGTTCGCCGCCGTGCCCCAGCGACGACTGGTGCTCGCGGCCAAGGCCGTCGTGGTCGGCGTCATCGTGCTCGTCGTCGGGATGGCGACGTCGTTGATCGCGTTCGGCGTCGCGCAGGCGTTCCTCGCGAGCACGGGTCACGCGGTGTCCTTGAGCGACCCGGGCGAGCTGCGTGCGGTCCTCGGCGCCGGTCTGTACGCCGCGACCATCGCGATGCTCGGGCTCGGCGTCGGCACCATCGTCCGGAGCACCGCGGGTTCGGTCAGCGCGCTCTTCGGCCTGCTGTTCGTCCCGCCGATCCTCGCGGAGCTGTTCCCGGGTGGCTGGCACCGCGCCATTCAGCGGTACTCGCCGATGAACGCCGGGAGCCGCGTGCTCATGACGCAGTCGCAGGCGAACGCGCTCGGGCCGTGGGCCGGTCTCGCCGTGCTCATGGCCTACACCGCGGTGATCGGGATCATCGCGTTCTGGCTCGTCGCCCGGCGCGACGCGTGATCGCGACACGCGGCGGGAGATACCCTCGCCGCGTGTCTTCCGGTGATGATGGCGCGGTGTCCGGCACAGCGGTCCGGCTCGACGTCGTTGCGGTCGAGAAGCCCGAGGACCTCAACGTCGTCATCGGCCAGGCCCACTTCATCAAGACCGTCGACGATCTGTACGAGGCACTCGCAGGGAGCTCACCGCACCTGCGCTTCGGCGTCGCGTTCTGTGAGGCGTCGGGTCCTCGTCTCGTCCGGCGCGCGGGCAACGATCCGGAGCTCACGGAGCTCGCGGTCCAGAACGCGCTCGCGATCGGTGCCGGGCACACGTTCGTGGTGTTCCTGCGCAGCGGCTTTCCCGTCAACGTGCTGAACCAGATCAAGGCCGTGCCCGAGGTGTGCCACGTGTTCTGCGCGACCGCGAACCCGCTGCAGGTGCTCGTCGCCGAGACCGACGTCGGGCGCGGCGTGGCGGGCGTGATCGACGGCGAGACGCCGCTCGGGATCGAGACTGACGAGGACGTGAGCGAGCGCCGCGACCTGCTCCGCCGCATCGGCTACAAGCCCTGACCCCGTCGCCAAGATGCGGCACTCAGTACCGGTTCCGCGGTACTGAGTGCCGCATCTTCGCGTTCGAAGGTCAGCGGTGGGAGGGGACGACGCCCGGCGTCGAGATGACCGCGGTCAGGACGTCGCGGACCGAGACGACACCGATGACACGGTCGCCGCGCAGCACGGGGAGATGCCGGATCTGGTTGTCGAGCATCGTGCGGGCGGCGCGCATGATCGGTTCGGTCGAGTCGATCACCTCGACGTCCAGGGTGGCGACGTTGCCGACGCGCTCCCGGTCGGGGTGCGCGCCCTCGGCGAGAGCGCGGATGATGTCACGCTCGGAGATCAGCGACGTCGATCCGGTGCCCCGGACGATCGCGACGCCGATCGTCTCCCGATCGAGCAGCTCGGCCGCGTCGCGCAAGGTGGCGTCGGCGTCGACGAACACGACCGGGCGGTCGGTGATCGCTCCGATGGGGACCTGCTCGTTGGACATCGCTGGTGCTCCGTTCGCGGCTTCCGGTGCCCTCGTCCCGAGTATCAGCGCGCCCCGGTGCGGTCACCAGGGGCCTTCGTCCCATCGTCGTGCCGGCGCGCGCGAGCCCCCGTCCGGCCTACGCTCGGAGGCAGCTCGGGCGCTCACGACGAGTGCGGATCAGGGTGCAAAGGAGTCTTGGGTGGCGGTCGTCGACCTGTACTACGACCCGTACGACGCCGACATCGACGCCGATCCGTATCCCGTGTGGAAGCGGATGCGCGACGAAGCGCCCGTCTACCACAACCAGCGTCACGACTTCTGGGCCCTCACTCGCTACGACGACGTGAACGCCGCGCTCTCCGACTGGGAGACCTACAGCTCCGCACGCGGGATCCTCGTCGAGATGATCGACACCACGCCGCCGCCCGACTACCAGGACCTGCTGTCGGGCTTCCGGCCGATGATGATCATGATGGACCCGCCGCGACACGACCGGCTGCGCAAGCTCGTCAGCCGGACGTTCACGCCGCGTCGCGTCGGTCTGCTCGAGGAGCGCATGCGCGAGCTGTGCGCCGAGTATCTCGACCCTCATGTCGGGAGCGGACCGTTCGACTACGTCGAGGAGTGCGCGGCGCGCATCCCCGCGACGGTCATCGGCGCGCTCATGGGCGTGCCGCGGGAGGATCAGAACCAGGTGCGCATCTGGATCGACCAGATGATGCGTTGGGACCCCGACAACGTCGACCCGCGCAAGGCGGAGTCCGCGGGGAAGATCGACCGCTACATGGAGGACCTGGTGGCCGAGCGACGGCGCCGGCCGCAGGACGACATGGTGTCGGACCTCCTCTCGGTCACGCTCGAGCTCGACGACGGGTCGACGTCGCAGCTGACCCATGACGAGATCATGGGCTTCTTCACCCTCCTGCTCTTCGCGGGGAACGAGACCACCGCGCGGCTCATCGGTTGGACCGCGCTGCTCCTCGCCCGCCATCCGGACCAGCGCGCGATCCTGCTCGAGGAGCCCGATGTCGTCCCGAACGCGATCGAGGAGATCCTTCGCTACGAGGCGCCGTCACCGATCCAGGGTCGGTGCACGACACGCGACGTCGAGCTGAACGGTGTGACCATCCCCGCGTACTCGCGCGTCGCGTTGCTCAACGGCGCCGCCGACCGCGACGAGCGCCAGTTCGCCGATCCCGACCGCTTCGACGTCCGTCGCCGCATCGACCGGCACCTGGCGTTCGGCTACGGCGTGCACTTCTGCATCGGCGCCGCGCTCGCGCGCGCCGAAGGCCGCGTCGTGCTCGAGGAGACGCTCGCGCGCTTCCCGAACTGGGAGGTCGACGAGTCGGGACTCGAGCTCGTGCGCACCTCCAGCGTGCGGGGCCCGGCCCACCTGCCGTTCAGCGGCTGACCGCGCGACAGGCGCGCGCCGGTGAACCCGCTCGCGGTCGGGCTCGTGGGCGCGGGCCCGTGGGCCGCGCTCGTGCACGCACCGGTGCTCGCGGCCGGGCCCGAGACCCAGCTCGTCGCGGTGTGGGCGCGACGATCAGAAGCGGCGGAGGAGCTCGCGCGGCGTCACGACGCGGTCGCGTGCCCGTCGTTCGACGCGCTGGTCGAGAGGTGCGAGGCGGTGGCGTTCTCCGTCCCGCCCGACGTGCAGGCCGAGCTCGCGACGCGCGCGGCGCGGGCCGGACGGCCGGTGCTGCTCGAGAAGCCGATCGCAGGGTCGCTCGACGCGGCCCGCCGTCTCGTCGACGCGATCGACGCCGCCGCGGTCGGGTCGCTCGTGGTTCTCACCGGTCGCTTCGCGCCAGCGGTGCGCGAGTTCGTCGACGCCGCGTCCGCGCTCGACGCGACGGGCGGACGTTCGTGGTTCCTCTCGGGAGCGTTCCTGAGCGGGCCGTTCTCGCAGTCGCCGTGGCGCCACGAGCGCGGCGCGCTCCTCGACGTCGGGCCGCACGCCCTCGACCTGATCACCGCGGCGCTCGGCCCCGGCCGCGTCGCGGACGCGACGAGCTCGGGCGGCGGCTTCGTGGCGATCACGCTGGCGCACGACGACGGCGCGGTGTCGCAGGTGTCGCTGTGCTCCACACTCGGTCTCACCGACACGCGTTCGGGCGCCGAGGTGTACGCCGCGCACGGCATCCTCGCCGTCGACGTCCAAGCGGCGATCGGGCCCCACACGTTCGCGAACCTGCGCCGCGAGTTCGCGACGGTGGCACGCGTCGGCGCGTCGCACGCTTGCGACGCGCACCGCGGCCTCGAGATCCAGGAGCTCCTCGACGCGGCAGAGCGGCTCGTCGCCCGCGCGACCTAGCCGTCCGGAACGACGGCCGGTCGTTCGCGCTCGCGAACACCGTGGAGCCCGCGTGTCGCCGGCTCCGTTACGCTCCCTCCGTCCCGTCCGCGGTCGTCCTGCGAGGTGCCGATGCAAGCCGCGCTGCTCGAGTCCGCCGGCGCGCCGTTGGTGCTCGACGCGGTGGATGTCGCCGACCCGGGCCCCGGTCAGGTGCGCGTGCGGGTCTCCCACTGCGGCGTCTGCCACTCCGACCTCACCGTCGCGTCGGCGGGTCTCGCGCCCATGCCGGTCGTGCTCGGGCACGAGGCCGCCGGAACGGTGGAGGCGGTCGGGGAGGGCGTCGCGTCCCTGGCCCCCGGCGACAATGTCGTGCTGAGCCCGGTGCCGCCGTGCGGCCGCTGCTACTGGTGCGTGCGGGGCGAGCCGGGCGTGTGCGTGAACAGCCGCTCCGTGATGACGTCGACGTTCCCTGACGGCACGACCGGGCTCTCGCGTGCGGGTGCGCCGGTCTACCGCGGGCTCGGCGTGGGCGCGTTCGCGGAGCTCGTGCTCACGTCGGAGACGGGTGCGATCAAGGTCCCCGACGACACGCCGCTCGACGTCGCCTGCGTGATCGGCTGCGCGGTGCAGACCGGTGTCGGCGCGGTGCTCAACACCGCGGCGGTCGAGCCGGGCGCGACCGTGCTCGTCCTCGGGCTCGGGGGCATCGGCCTCTCGATCGTCCAGGGCGCGTGCGTCGCGGGCGCGTCGCGGATCATCGTGAGCGATCCGATCGCCGAGCGCCGTGAGGCGGCATGCCGCCTCGGCGCGACCGAAGCGATCGACCCGACGTCCGACGACGTCGCCGCGCTCGCGCTCGCGCTCACCGAGGTGGGCGTCGACTACGCGTTCGAGGCCGCCGGTCGTTCCGAGCTCGTGACCGTCGGCATCGACGCCACACGTCCCGGCGGCACGACCGTGTGTGTCGGCGCGCCCGGCATCGAGGAGAGCATCACGATCTCGCCCGCGGTCGTCTTCGGCGCGCTGGAGAAGAAGCTCATCGGCTGCCTCCTCGGCAGCTGCAACTCGGTGCGCGACGTGCCCCGTCTGCTCGCGCTGTGGCGTGCCGGACGGCTCGACCTCGAGGCGCTGATCACCACGCGGCGCCCGCTCACCGAGGTCAACGACGCGCTGGCGGACCTGCGCGCCGGTCGCGGTATCCGCACCATCATCTCGATCTGACCGCACCGACCGAGAACCACGGAGCGACCATGGACGCGCCCGGTCCCATCGATCTGCTCGACGGCGACTTCTACGTCACCGATCCGTACCCCGCGTACGCGTGGATGCGGACCCACGCGCCCGCGTACTGGGACGCGACCAACGAGCTGTGGGGCATCTCGCGCTACGACGACGTGGTCGAGATCGAGAAGCGCAAGGACATCTTCGTCAACTCCGACCAGGCCAAGGGCGGCTATCGACCCAACATCCCCGCCGACGCCGCCATCATCGGGCTCGACGACCCGCTCCACGTGAAGCGCCGCAACCTCGTGTCGCGCCGGTTCACGCCCCGCGCCGTCACCGCGTGGGATGCGCACATCCGCGAGGTCGTCACCCGCCTGCTCGACGCGGTCGAGGCCCGCGGCGGCGAAGCGGAGATCGTCGGCGAGCTCGCGGCGCCGTTGCCGGCGATGATGATCGGTCGACTCCTCGGCTTCGACGACGACCATTGGCGGGATCTCCAGGCGTGGTCCGAACGCACGATCGCGCTCGGCGGGGGACCCCGCTACATGAACGAGGACGGCGTGCTCGCGGCCATGGAGTTCGCCCAGGCCGCCAACGACCTGTACGAGGCCAAGCGCGACTGCCCCGCCGACGACGTGATGTCGGTGTGGACGCGCGCCGAGATCGATGGGGAGCCGCTCTCGACCGCGGACGTGATCGCCGACTGCCTGCTGCTCCTCGACGGCGGCGCGGAGACGACGCGCACCGTGATCGCGCGCACACTGTTGAACCTGATCGCGCGGCCCGACGAGTGGCAGCGTCTGCGCGACGGTGCCGACCTCACCGTCGCGGTGGAGGAGTTCATCCGCTTCGTCACGCCGATCCATAACATGTGCCGGGTCGCGACGGAGGACCACGTCATCGGCGGCGAGACGATCCGGGCCGGGCAGCAGACCGTCCTCATGTACTCGTCGGCCAACCGCGACGAGGCCCACTTCGAGGAACCGGACCGGATGGACGTGACCCGCCATCCCAACAACCACATCGCGTTCGGGTTCGGCACCCACTTCTGCCTGGGCGCGTCGCTGGCCCGGCTCGAGATCCGCATCTTCTTCGAGGAGCTGTTGCGACGAGTGCGCGCGCTCCACCCGGTGCCCGGCGCGGAGACCGTCGAGATGCCGAACGCGTTCGTGTACGGGCTGAAGTCGGCCCACGTCGGGTTCGAGTTCAGCTAGCCACAGGAGAGCAAGCGTGCAGATCTCGTGCGCCTTCGCGACGTCGATGAGCACGCCCGACGACATCGTCGAGGCGGAACGGCTCGGCTACCTGCGCGCGTGGTGCTACGACTCGCCCGCGCTCTATCCGGACGTGTGGATGGTGCTCGCGCTCGCGGCGGAGCGCACCGACCGCATCGGACTGGGTCCCGCAGTGCTCGTGCCCAGCCTGCGCCACCCGATGGTGAACGCGGCCGCGATCGCGACGCTCGCCGCGCAGGCACCGGGTCGGGTCGGGGTCGCGCTCGGTGCCGGGTTCACCGGCCGCATGGTGCTCGGGCAGCGCCCCATGCGCTGGGCCGACGTCGCCGAGTACGTGCGTGTCCTCCGCGCGCTCTTGCGTGGCGAGGAGACCGAGTGGGACGGCGCGGTCGTGCGCATGCTCCATCCCGAGGGCTTCGGCGCGGCGCGCCCGGTCGACGTGCCCATCCTGATCGGGGCCGACGGGCCCAAGGGTCTCGCGGTCGCGACCGAGCTCGCCGACGGCGTGTTCTCGGCCGCGCTCCCGCAGCCCGACGCCGCGTCGATCACGCCGTGGCGCGCGTTGCTCTCGTTCGGAACCGTGCTCGACGACGGCGAGGATCCCACGTCCGCGCGCGTGCTCGCCGCCGCGGGTCCGGCGATGGCCGTCGTGTACCACGGCATGTACGTGCGCGGCGGCCCGGACGCGGTTGACGCGTTCCCGGGCGGGAAGGCGTGGCGCGAGGCGACCGAGGCGACACCCGAGGCGTCGCGCCACCTCGCGATCCACGAGGGCCATCTGGTCGAGGCGAACGCGCGCGACCGGATCGCGCTCGAAGACGGGGCGACGCTCATCGGCGCCGTGACGATGACGGGAACCGCGGCCGAGCTACGCGAGCGCCTCGCGACGTTGGAGGGCGCAGGCGTCACCGAGATCGTGTACCAGCCCATGGGTCCCGACATCGCTCGCGAGCTACGCGCCTTCGCGACCATGGCCGGCGTCTGAGAAGGAGGCGCAGCGGAGTCCTGGCCGACGCGCAGAGGCACGGAGTTCTCAGGGGTCCGTGCTCGCGTCCACAGCCGGTCCCCAGCTCCGGCGACGAACCTCCGGCCATGACGACGCTCACGTTCCCGGAGTCCGAGCTCGACGAGCCCGCGCCGCCCCCGCCCACGCCACCGCGTGCGAGCCGGATCGCCCGGCTCGTACGCGGCCGGGACACCGACCCGGTCTGGGTCCGGCCCGCGCTTGGCGCGCTGTTGGTCGGCACCGCGCTGCTCTACCTCTGGGGCCTCGGCGCGTCCGGATGGGCGAACAGCTTCTACTCGGCCGCGGTGCAGGCGGGGACGAAGAGCTCGAAGGCGTTCTTCTTCGGATCGTCCGACGCCGCGAGCTCGATCACGGTCGACAAGTCGCCGGCGTTCCTGTGGCCGATGGTCATCTCGGCGCGCATCTTCGGGGTGAACAGCTGGAGCATCCTCGTCCCGCAGGCGCTCGAAGGGGTGGCCGCGGTCGGGCTGCTCTACGCGACCGTCCGCCGCTGGTTCGCACCCGCGGGGGCACTGCTCGCAGGCGCGGTGCTCGCGCTCACGCCGGTCGCCGCGTTGATGTTCCGCTTCAACAACCCCGACTCGCTGCTCGTCCTGTTGCTCGTCGCCGCCGCGTACGCGACCGTGCGTGCGATCGAGTCCGGCCGGCTGCGCTGGATCCTGCTCGTCGGCGCGTTCGTCGGCTTCGCGTTCCTGGCCAAGATGCTGCAGGCGTTCCTCGTCGTCCCCGGGTTCGGGCTCGCGTACGCGATCGCCGCGCCGGTGGATCTGCGCCGCCGCGTGCTGCACCTGCTTGCGGCCGCGGGCGCCCTCGTCGTGTCGGCGGGGTGGTGGGTCGCCGCGGTCTCACTGTGGCCGGCGTCGAGCCGTCCCTACATCGGCGGCTCGCAGAACAACAGCGTGCTCAACCTGATCTTCGGCTACAACGGCTTCGGACGGCTCACCGGCAGCGAGAGTGGCAGCGTCGGCGGTGGCGCGGCCGGTCAGGCCGGGCGTTGGGGCCCGACGGGATGGACCCGGCTCTTCAACGCGCAGTTCGGCGGCCAGATCGCGTGGCTGCTTCCCGCCGCGCTCGTGCTGCTCGTCGCGGGCATCGTCCTCACGTGGCGCCGGCCGCGCACCGACCGCACGCGCGCCGCGTTCGTGCTGTGGGGCGGCTGGCTGCTGCTCACGGGCGCGGCGATCAGCTTCGGGCAGGGCATCATCCATCCGTATTACACGGTCGCGCTCGCGCCCGCGATCGGCGCGCTCGTCGGCATGGGCACGGTGACGCTCTGGGCTCGGCGCGACCATGTCGCGGCGCGCGGCGTGCTCGCCGCCGCGCTCGGCGCAACCGCGGTCTGCTCCTACTATCTCCTGCGGCGCACGCCGACCTGGCACCCGTCGTTGCGCGGCGTGGTGCTCGTCGGTGGCATCGCACTCGCGGGCGTGCTGTTCGCGTGGCGCAACATGGCCGCCGGCGCGCGCGTCGCGATCGCGCTGATCGCGATCGCGGTCGCGCTCGCGGGACCGGCCGCCTACGCGCTCGAGACCGCGTCGACACCGCACACCGGCGCGATCCCGTCCGCGGGCCCTGCGGTCGCGGGTGGGTTCGGCGGCCCTGGTGGATTCGGTGGTCCCGGTGGGCTCGTGGCCCGGGGTGGCGCGGCGACGGGTCGGGTCCCCAACGGGTTCACCCCGCCCGGCGGTGGCGGGTTCGCTGGCGGCTTCCCCGGCGGGTTCCCGGGCGGCGGCACGAACGGCGGCACGAACGGCGGCACGAACGGGGGTGGGACCGGTGGCACGAACGGCGGTCCGCCGTCGGGCAGCGCGGGCGGTCTGCTGAACGGCAGCACGCCGTCGGCGGCGCTCACGACGCTCCTCGAGCAGGACGCGAGCCACTTCACGTGGGTTGCGGCGACCGTCGGCGCCAACGAGGCCGCGGGCTACCAGCTCGCGACCGGTGACTCGGTCATGCCGATCGGCGGCTTCAACGGCACCGACCCCTCACCGACGCTCGCGCAGTTCCAGGCCGACGTGCGCGCCGGAAAGATCCACTACTTCATCGCCGGTCGCGGCGGCTTCGGCGGTGGCGGCTTTGCCGGCGGTCCCGGTGGTGGCGGCGCGGTGTCGTCGACGTCGAGCCAGATCACTTCCTGGGTCGAGTCCAACTTCACCGAGAAGACCGTCGGCGGCGTGAGCGTCTACGACCTCACCGCAACCTCGTCGTCGACGTCGTCGTCGTCGAACGCGTGACCTTCACACTCTGGAGTCACTTCACCGGAACAATTCCGGTGAAGTGACTCCAGAGTTGGCGCACTGCTTCGTCAGTCCACCAGCGCTTGGTAGACGAGTTGACGGAGCTGCGAGCGGATCGGGTGTGTGCTCGACGGCAGCAGCTGGGTCAGGAAGATCGCGGTGACGTCCTCGACCGGGTCGACCCAGAACACGGTGCTGGCGGCGCCGCCCCATCCGAACTCGCCCGCCGTGGAGAGCACGCGGTTCGCGGCCGGGTCGGCCAGCACCGAGAACCCGAGCCCGAAGCCGACACCGTCGAACGTCGTCTCCGCGAACAGCGGACGGCCGAAGTGCTCGAGGTCGGTGCCGCCGGGCAGGTGGTTGCGGGTCATGTAGCGCAGCGTGCGCGGCCCGAGCAGCCGCACGCCGTCGAGCGTGCCCGCGCCGCGCAGCATCTGGGTGAACCGGTGGTAGTCGGCCGCGGTGGAGACGAGCCCGCCGCCGCCCGAGAGGTACGTCGGCTGCTTCTTGGCCGCGTCACCCATGGCGTCGAGCCGCACCGCGCGTCGCGTCCGCGGCGCGGCACCGTACAGCGCCGCGAGCCGTTCGTGGTCCGACGCGGGCGCGGAGAACGCGGTGTCGGTCATGCCGAGCGGCTCGAAGATTCGCTCCTCGAAGAACCGGTCCAGCGTGGTGCCCGACGCGACCTCGACCACGCGACCCAACACGTCGGTCGACATCGAGTAGTTCCACTCCGCGCCGGGTTGGAACAACAACGGCAACGACCCCAGCACCTCGCAGCACGCGGCGAGATCCTGCTTCGGCGGGGTGCCCCACTCGAACCCGGCCGCGCGGTACATCGCGTCGACCGGGTGCGCGTGATGGAACCCGTACGTGAGGCCGGAGGTGTGCGTGAGCAGGTGCCAGATTCGCACGGGCTCGGTCGCGGGGCCGGTGACCGCGTTCATGTGCGAGCCCGATCGGTACACCCGCATGTCGGCGAACGCGGGGATGAACCGGCTCACCTCGTCCTTGAGCTCGAACGCGCCTTCCTCGTAGAGCATCATCGCCGCGACCGAGGTGACCGGCTTCGTCATCGAGTAGACGCGAAACAGGGTGTCGACCTCGACCGGCAGGCCGGCTTCCTTGTCCCGCTGGCCGCACGTCGAGAGGTGCACGACGCGTCCACCACGGCTGACGAGGACCAGCCAGCCGGGCAGCCGCCCGTCGTCCACGTAGGACGCGAAATGCGCGTCGATGCGGGCGAGCCGGTCCGGGTCGAAGCCCGCCTCCGTGGGGTCGATCTCGACCTTCAGATCGCTCATCGTCACCTCCGCGACGGGGACGGCCGATGGTACCGACCGGCCGCCCCCCCGTCGCCCGCGCGCGTCTTCGAGCTCGCAGCGAATCAGGGCGCGTCGTTCCGGATCGACGACCACTCGGCCCCGAAGGAGCGCGCCAGCTGGCACACGTCGACGTGCTCGCCCCACTCGTCGTTGTGCACGCCGTCGTGGTTGCGGATCACCCCACCGTCATGCCACGCGGTGCAGTGACGGTCGAGCCACGGACGACGGGCGCCGATCACGAGCAGGGTCGTGGCGTGCGGGCGCGGCGTGCCCCAGTACCGGTAGGTCAGGTGCGCGCTCGCCGCGTGCGGCAGTCCACGCGACGGCCCGTAGAGGTCGACCGCGCCGGCCTCGCCGTAGTTCGACGTGAAGATCGCCGTGCGCGACCGTTGCGCGTCGGGCAACTCCCGGTACACGCGTTCGACGGTGTCGACGAGCTCGGGCCAGCCCAGCTCCTCCGCATAGTCGTCGCGCACCTTGTACGTCTCGTGCGTGACGAGCGTGTGCTCCGTCTGCACCGGGATGCCGACGGGGAGCAACGGGACGATGCTCGCGAGGAGCGCGACGGGAACCAGCACTTGCGCCCACCGGCGGGCCGTCAGCACCCGTTCGACGCACACCATGCCGGCCGGCAGCAGCATCAGGACCGCCGGCGCGGCGTAGTAGCCCTTGCCTCCGAGCACGAGGAACCCGACGACGGGGAACACCGACGCGATCGCGGCCGGTCGCCACCGGGGGCGGCGCCCGAGGAAGACGAGCCCGCTCACGACGAGCGGGAACGCGAGCGGGTTGCCGAGGAGCACGAAATCGCGCAGGAAGATCAACGGCGGGTTGTCGGCGCGCGTGTCCGCGTTCTGGGAACGGAAGAACTCGACACTGGCCCACCCGTGTGTCAGCTGCCAGCAGAGGTTCGGCGCCGCGAGGACGACCGCGATCCCCATCGCGATCCACGGTCCGCGTCCTCGGAGCAGCTCGCGACCGGCGCGCGTCGCCACGAAGCCGAGCGCGACGCCGGCGAGCAGGAGCACGACCGTGTACTTGGTCTCGAAGCCGATGCCCGCGACGGCACCGAGCACGGGCCACCAGCGTGGATCACGCGTGCGCAGCATGCGAACCACGACGAGGAACGTCGCGGCCCACGCGACCTGATCGAACGACACCGTCTGGAAGAGGATGTTCGAGCCGAGCAGCATCGGTCCGAACCCGACCACGAGCGCGGTGACGCCCTGCGCCCACGAGCGGCCTCCGAGCTCGCGGGCCAACAGCGCAGCGAGGACCGTCACAACAGCGCCGGCCGCGATCGTCATCGCCCGCTGGCCGACGAGCGAGGGACCGAACAGGCCGCGTGCCACCGCGGAGAGCATCGGGGTGACGGGTGGGAAGTCGACGTAGCCCGCCGCCGGGTGGCGACCCGCGGCGAGGTAGTAGAGCTCGTCGCGGTGCCAGCCGTAGCGGCCCGCGACCGACAGCAGCAGCGCGGTCCGGGCGATGACGACGGCGACGATCGCCAGGAGCGGCGGGCGCGCCAGGCGGGTCGTGGCGGAAGGTCGCGACGGTGCGACGGCGGGTGGGATCTCGGTCTCGAGCAGCATGGGTCGACCGTACGGACCGACAGCGTGCGTGTCGTCGGCCGCGCGGGCGGTTCTCGGTCTCCCCCGCGCGGGGGAGAGAAATCCCCCGCGCGGCGGAGGACGGAATTGGGGCGCGCCGGTACGGTGGCGACATGCGAGCGCTGCACAACCTGCGTCGCACGGCCGGAGTGCCGATGACCGACGTGCTGATCGCGGCCGCGTGCGCGGTGGTCGAGCTCAGCAGCGCCGCGCTCAACGCGCAGGAGTCGGGCTCCCCGCAGCTGACCGTCTTCCGGGCGCTCCTGCTGGTCGCGACGTGCATGCCGCTCGTCGCCCGCCGGCGTGCGCCGATCACCGTGCTGTCCGTCACCGGTGCGCTCAGCCTCGTCTACGGCATCGCGCCCTATCCGGACCCCGTGCTTCCACTGGCGCTGCTCGTCGCGCTGTTCACGGTGGCCGAGCGCGCCTCGCGCCCGACCGCGCTCGTGGTCCTCGGGATCAGTCTCGTGGCCGGGATCATGGGGAACGTCCTCGCGGGGGACGCGCCGGCGCGCAACTACTACTTCGCGGTCGTCGTGATCGGTCTCGCATGGGTGCTCGGCGACCTCCAGCGCACCCGGCGGGACGACGTCGAGCGCGAGCGCGCCGAGCAGGCGCGGCGGGCGGTGACCGAGGAGCGGGCGCGCATCGCGCGTGAGCTCCACGACGTCGTCGCCCACCACGTGAGCATGATCGTGGTGCAGTCGGAGGCCAACGCGAGCGTCGCGTCTTCGCCCGAGTCCGCCGCCGCGTTCGACGCGATGGCCGGCACCGGGCGCCTCGCGCTCGCCGAGCTGCGCCGCCTCCTCGGCCTGCTGCGCGAGGACGCGGGCGCGCCACCGGTCGCGCCCCAGCCCGGGTTGTCGTCGGTCGAGACCCTCGTGAGCCAGGTGCGCGCGGCGGGCCTTCCGGTGGAGCTCGCGGTCGAGGGCGCGCCGCGTCCGCTCCCCGCAGGGATCGACGTGTCCGCGTACCGGATCCTGCAAGAGGCGCTCACGAACTCGCTCAAGCACGCGGGTCCCGCGAGCGCGTCGGTCGTGGTGCGGTACCGCGACGACGCGGTCGAGCTGCGCGTCGTCGACGACGGCGCGGCGACGGACGCCGTCGCGACCAACGGTGACGCGGCGAGCGGTCACGGCATCGTCGGCATGCGCGAGCGGGTCGCGCTCTGCGGCGGCGAGCTGCGCGTGGGCCCCCGCCCGACCGGTGGCTACGAGGTGCGCGCGCTGTTGCCGACCGGCCGATGATCGAGGTCGTGGTCGCCGACGACCAACCCGTCGTGCGCGCCGGCTTCCGTACCATCCTCGACGCGCAGGACGACGTCACGGTGGTGGGCGAGGCCGCCGACGGCCGCGAGGCCGTGGAGCTAGCCCGCCGGACCCGCCCCGACGTCGTGCTCATGGACATCCGCATGCCCGACATGGACGGGCTCGAGGCGACCCGCCATCTCGCGGGTCCCGGCGTCGACGACCCGATCCGGGTGCTGGTGCTCACGACGTTCGATCTCGACGAGTACGTGTACGAGGCGGTGCGCGCGGGCGCGAGCGGCTTCCTGCTCAAGGACGTCACCCGCGACGAGCTCGTGCGCGCGGTGCACGTCGTGGCCGCGGGTGACGCGCTGCTCGCCCCGAGCGTCACCCGGCGTGTGCTGGCGGAGCTGGCGAGCACGGCGCGCGGCCCGCGTCCGGACCCGGCTCAGCTCGACGTCCTGACCGCGCGTGAGCGCGAGGTCCTCGAGCTGCTGGCGCGTGGCGCGACCAACGCGGAGATCGCGGGGGAGCTCGTCGTCGGCGAGGCGACGGTGAAGTCCCACGTCGCCCACGTGCTCATGAAGCTCGGCCTCCGGGACCGCATCCACGCGGTGATCCTGGCCTACGAGGTCGGCCTGGTCCGCCCCGGCGAGTAGGCGACGGAGACGACGGCCGCGACGTCGACCCAGGTCGCGGCCGGTGAACCGGTCGTTCGCGATTCCCGTACGATGGTTGGCCTTGGCCGTGTCGTCGGGTGGACCGCAAGCGGGTTCGGCGTTGCCCGTGGACGGTGTCGACGCGCTCCTCGCGTCGGCGCCCGTCGGGGTGGCGCTCTTCGACGCCGACCTGCGCTTCGATCGGGTGAACGATCCGTTCCTCGCGCTGCTCGGGACGGACGCGGACCGCGTCGTCGGCAAGCACCTCGACGACGTCCCCGGCGTTCCGGCCCGGCTCGCGAAGTGGCTGCGGCGCGCGTTCGAGCAGGGCGAGGCCGCGCCCGAGCGGGAGATCGTCGTCCCCGAGACCGGGCCGCCCGGCACGCGCCGGCACTTCCTCGTCCGCTGCTTCCCCGTCGTCGGGCCACTCGCCGGCGTGGTCGGCGCGGGTGTCGTCACCCTCGACGTCACGACACGCCGGCACTCCGAAGCCGCAGTCGGGCTCGTCGTCGCGGCGAGCGACCTGTTCGCGTCACCGGTGTCGCTCGACGAGCTGCTCGAGCAGGTGGTCAAGCTCGCGGTGCCGCTCTTCGCGGACGGCTGCGTCCTCTACCTCGCCGCCGGATCGGGCGACGAGGCGCGGTGGCTCTGGTCGGCGGTCGACGAGCGGGGAGCCGTCGCCGTGGGGAGGGGCCAGCGCGCGTGGGCGGTCGACGAGGACGTGCACGCGGTCGTCGAGGAGGTCGTGCGCACGCGTGGGACACGACGTCTCGCGGCGACGGAGGACGACGACGCGGCGATGGGGTCCGCTTCCGCCGGGCGCAGCGCGAGCGACGCGGCCAACTCCGCGGTGCGGTCGCTGATCGTCGCGCCGCTCGTGACCGCGGGGCAGGTGCTCGGCGCGCTCACCTTCATCAACACGAGCTCGGGTCGCGAGTACGTGCGCGAGTCCGAGGTGCTGGCCGAGGAGCTCGCCCGCCGGTGCGCGGACGCGATCCAGAACGCCCGGCTCACCACGGCCGAGGCCGTCGCGCGCGAGCGCATGGAATTGCTCGCGCGCATCGGCGAGCTCATGACGGTCGAGCTCGACTCCGAGGCACGACTGCACGGCACCACCCGGCTCGCGATCCCGAACCTCGCCGACCTATGCGTCATCTACCTCTCCCAGTCCGACGGGACCGCGCGGCTGGCGTCGTTCGCGCACGTCGACGCGGGCATCGAGGCGGTGTTCGTGGGCTTGAGTGAGTGGCCCGCGCTCGAGCCGGGCAGTCCGGCGCCACCGATGCGTGCGATCCGCGAGAACCGCCCGGTGCTCGTCACCGACGTCCAGGGTGACGACCTCCAGCAGTTCCTCGACGACGACCGCAAGCGCGCGGTCGCGGCGGAGAACAACGTGCGCTCCATGCTCGCGGTCCCTCTGGCGACCGGTGAGGGCGCATTCGGCGCGATGGCGTTCGCGTACATGGGCCGCAACTACGTACAGGACGACGTGCAGCTCGCGATGGAGATCGCGCGACGGGTCGCGCCTGCGGTCGGCGACGCGATGCGCTTCGAGCAGGAGCACGCGATGGCGGAGACGCTCCAGCGCAGCCTGCTCCCCGAGCATCTCGACGAGCCCCACGCGATCGAGCTCGTCGCCCGCTACCTCCCCGCGGTGAAGGGCGCGAAGATCGGCGGCGACTGGTACGACGTCGTCTCGCTCGACGACGACCGGACCATGGTCGTGATCGGCGACGTGCTCGGGCACGGCATCCGCGCCGCGGCGTCGATGAGCCGCCTGCGCACCGCGTTCCAGGTGTACGCCCTCGAAGGGCTCGCCGGCCCCGAGATCCTCGAGCGGCTCAACGCGTACGCGACGTCGGCGAACCGCCACGGTGCCGAGCCGATCATGGCCAGCATCCTCGTGGCCGAACACGACGCGCGCACGAACGCGCTGCGGTTCGCGAACGCGGGCCACGTCCCGCCGTGCGTGCGCGCACCGTCCGGTGAGACCACGATGATCGACGTCGCGCCGTGCACCCCGATCGGCGCGGTCGCCGAGGGCCTCTACGGCGCGACCGACTCGTCCATCGAACCGGGGGCCGTGCTGCTGCTCTACACCGACGGACTCGTGGAACGGCGACACGAGCCGCTCGATACGAGCTTCGAGCGGTTGCTCGCGGAGCTCGCCCGCGCTCCCGACGACCTCCCGGACCTGGCCGACCACATGCTCGCGGCAATGCTCGACGACCGGGCCAACGAGGACGACGTCGCCCTCATCGCGCTCCGCCCCCGCGTCAGCGGAGGAGCGTCGGGTCGGCCCTGAGCTCCTCGCGCACCATCGCCTCCCAGAAGCCGATGAAGCGCTCCCCGTCGCTCGCGCGCATGGCGTCGAGGTAGGCGCCAGGCAGGCGTGACTCCGTCTGCGCCCCCGACGCGCGGACGTGCCACCCCCGCTGGCACCGCTGCTCGAGCGCGACCGCGCGCTGGTGCACGGCCCTCGCCGAAGCGCCGAGCACGAACACGCCGTGACCGGCGAGCAGCGCGAGGCTCGCGTCGCCCATCTTCTCGATCGCACGGCGCGCGCTCGACGGGTCGTTGACCGGTCCGTCGTACTCGTCGACGAGCACGAGCTCGCCGCCACCGAGCGCGGAGCTCTGGTCGAGCACGGGAGGTATCTCGCCCATGTCGGCCCACACCGTGCCGTAGAGCGGGTGGTTGTGCAGTGCCCAGCCGACGTCGCTGCGCAGCTTGTGCAGTTCGAGGTGGAGCGGGATGCCGGGCGGGACGGGCCAGTCGCCCTCGACGACGTTGCCGTCCAGGTCGATGCGGATCACGTCACCCGGGCGGAGCTCGTTCCAGGTCAGCAGCCACGGGTTGCACAGCAGTGTCCCGTCGCCGAGGTTGCACGTGATGTGACCCGCGAGGTGGTCGTTGTAGCCCTCACGCCACAGCGTCCGTGCGAGGAGGACCAGCTCCTCGCGCGGCGACAGGTCGGGGATCAGCTTCTCCGGTGTCGGCGTGAAGTCCACTCCTGGCTCCGCTCCCGAGTCGCTCCGTATCCGCGCACCCTAGTGGCCGCGGTTGCTTCGCGTCCCGGGTGCGGAACAGGACGCGGTCGAGCAGCACGAACTGCACGATCCACAACGAGCCGAACGCGGCCACGTTCGCGAGCTCGACCGCAGTGGTGTGCGCAGCGCGCGACCAGTTCGCCGTCGCGCCCGCGGCGACGTGCACGGCGAGCGTGGAGAGCACGAGTCCGCTGAACGAGAGCACGCAGAACGGCACCACCTCCGCTGCGAGCGAGCGGCGGCCGCGCCGGCCCCAGACCCAGCGGCGGTTCAGCTCGAACGACGGCACCGTCCCGACCGCGGTCGCGAGCACGTTGGACCACGCCGCCGGTGCGGCGAACCCGCCCACGAGCACACCGAGCACGACCAGGCTCGTGGTCGTCGAGACGATCGACACCGTGCCGTAGCGGATCAGCCGGGCGATCCGGGCGCGGTGATGGGCGTCTCGCCACGCGAGAGGCAACGACATGACCCGATCGTCGTGCGCCTTCCTGCGGCGCCGCTGGGGACGCGCTGGGCGGGAGCTTCGTATCACCGGCTGCTCGGTGGAGGTCTGCGCCGCCACCCAGCCCGGCCACAGCGGGCCTTGAGCCGGGCCGTCGATGGTGGCGCCATGACCACCGCCGAGCTCCGCCGCGACGACGGCGATCATCGCGAGGCCGTCGGGCTCCGCCACCGCGTCGAGGTCGTCGTGCCCGTCTACAACGAGGAGGCGCAGCTCGCCGCGTCGGTGACCCGCCTCCACGACTACCTCGAGCAGACGTTCCCGTTCGGCTGGACGATCACCATCGCCGACAACGCGAGCGGTGACCGGACGTGGGAGATCGCGTGCGAGCTCGCCGCGACGATGACGAACGTCCGCGCCGTCTGCATCTCGCAGAAGGGCCGCGGGCGAGCGCTCCGGGCCGTGTGGTCGGGGAGCGACGCCGACGTGGTCGCGTACATGGACGTGGATCTCGCGACCGGGCTCGACGCGCTCCTCCCGCTCGTCGCGCCGCTGCTGTCGGGGCACAGCGACGTGGCGATCGGGACGCGCCTCGCGTCGGGTGCACGGGTCGTGCGGGGGCCGAAGCGCGAGCTCATCTCGCGCGCCTACAACCTGATCGTCCGCACGACGACCGGCAACCGGTTCTCCGACGCCCAATGCGGCTTCAAGGCGCTGCGGGCCGACGTCGCCCGCCGGCTGCTGCCGCTCGTGGAGGACGACGCGTGGTTCTTCGACACCGAGCTCCTGGTGCTCGCGGAGCGCAACGGGCTGCGCATCCACGAGGTGCCGGTCGACTGGGTCGACGACCCGGACTCGCGCGTCGACATCACCCGCACCGCGCTCGACGACCTGCGCGGAATCGTGCGGATGCTGCGGCGGTTCGCCGCCGGCGAGGGGCGGATGGCGCCGGCCGCGGGCACGCCTGCCGACGTGCCGTCCGACCAGGAGCTGTCGGCCCAGCTCGCGAGCTTCGCCCGCATCGGCGTCGTCAGCACGATCGCGTACCTCGCGCTGTTCCTGGCGCTGCGCCCGGTTCTCGGCGCGTTCGGCGCCAACGCCGTGTCGCTCGCGCTCTGCACGGTCGCCAACACGCTCGCGAACCGCGTGCTGACGTTCGGCTCCCGCGGCCGGGCCGCGCGCCGGCGCGAGCTCGCGGGCGGCGTGATCGCCTTCGCGACGAGCCTCGTGGCCACGAGCGCGCTGCTCGGCCTGCTCCTGCTCGTCGCGCCCGGCGCGCCCGTGCTCGCCGAGCTCGCGGTGCTCGTGGTTGCGAACGCGGCCGCGGCCGTCGCCCGCTTCCTCGTCCTGCGGGCGTGGGTGTACCGCCGCCACCTCCGCCCTGCGTGATCCCCCGGTCGGCTCGCGCGCGCGACGAACGCCGGTGCCCCCGGGGAGGTCGGGGCACCGGCGCTCATCGCAGCGGTGGAGATGCGGGACTGGTCCGTGTCGCCGCTACCGGGTGGAACGTCTCCTCGGCAGCGGCGGGGTTCTTCGCATGGCGCTCCCTTCCTCGTCTCGTGTGTCGGTTCACCGAGTGACACGACGAGCATGCGCCCCGCTCCTGGCGGTCTCCTGTGGCCGCCCTTGGCCCCGCCGTACAGGCGCGAACGCAGCGCGACCTGCGTCTACGCTCCCTGTTCCGGGTTCACAGCTGGGTCACAGCAAGCTCACAGCCGGGCGCGGGGGCCGGATGCGACCTTCACGCCAGGAGGTGGTCGACATGACCCGAGACCGGCAATGACCGGAGACGCGCAGCGCCAGCAGGTCCTGGTGGTGGACGACGAGGCATCGATCGTGGACGCGGTCGCGACGGCGCTGCGCTACGAGGGCTTCGAGGTCCGTGAGGCGACCGACGGTCGCAGCGCGCTGGCGTCGGTGCAGGACGAGACGCCCGACCTGGTCGTGCTGGACGTGATGCTGCCCGACCTCGACGGCTTCGAGGTGATGCGCCGCATCCGTCAGGACGGCATCCGCGTCCCCGTCCTCTTCCTGACGGCACGCGACAGCGTCGAGGACAAGGTCAACGGGCTGACGATCGGCGGCGACGACTACGTCACCAAGCCGTTCTCGCTCGCGGAGCTTGTCGCCCGTGCGCGCGCGGTGCTGCGACGCACGAAGGCCGAGGCCGAGCGCGACGGGCGACTTCGCTTCGCCGATCTCGAGCTCGACGAGGACACCCGCGAGGTGTGGCGCTCGGGCGAGCCGATCCGTCTCACTGCGACCGAGTTCAACCTGCTCCGCTTCTTCATGCTCAACCCGCGGCGGGTGCTGTCGAAGACGCAGATCCTCGACCACGTGTGGCACTACGAC
The DNA here is from genome assembly GCA_036558745.1 of Acidimicrobiia bacterium. Classification (GTDB taxonomy): domain Bacteria; phylum Actinomycetota; class Acidimicrobiia; order IMCC26256; family JAMXLJ01; genus JAMXLJ01. The sequence goes on along the minus strand of DATBEZ010000074.1, from coordinate 28,943 downwards.
TTCGGCGGCGACCCCAACGTCGTCGAGACGTTCGTCAGCTACCTGCGCAAGAAGCTCGACAAGCACGGTCCACCGCTCATCCAGACCATCCGGCTCGTGGGCTACACGCTGCGCGAACCCGCGCCCGCGCGTTCGCAGTCCTGATGTCGCTGCGTCTCCGGCTGCTGCTCGCCGCGGGCGTGATCGCGTTGGTCGCGCTCGTCGCGGCCGATCTCGCGACGTACTCCGCGTTGCACTCGTTCCTGTTCAACCGCATCGACCAGCAGCTGCAGGACGCGTCGCACATCCCCGCCCGCGGCCCGATCCCCGGAGGCGGTGGCCCCGAGGACCACGGCCCCGGAGGTCCGGGCGCCGGGTTCTACACGCAGCTCCGCGATTCCACCGGCGACGTGACGTTCTCCGACGGTGGCGTGTACACCTCCGGCGGCCATACCGCGGTGCCGAAGTTGCCGACCAGGATTACCGGCCTGCACTCGAGCGGCCGAGGAGACGAGCAGGTGCGGTACCTGACCGTGCCCGCGTCGACGTCCGGCGTCAGCAACTTCCGGGTACGCGTGTCGTCCATGCCCGACGGCGGGCAGCGGATTGTCGCGCTCGGGCTCGGCGACGTGACCGGCACCCTGCACCGCCTCTTCTTCATCGAGCTCGCGGTGACGGGCGCCGCGCTCGTCGCGGCCGGCGTGCTCGGGTGGTGGCTCGTCTACGTCGGGCTCCGGCCGCTGCGGACGATCGAGGACACCGCAGAGGCGATCGCTGCGGGCGACCTCGACCGACGCGTTCCCGGCGATACCGCCCGCACCGAGGTCGGGCGTCTCGCGCGCGTGCTCAACACGATGCTTACCCGCATCCAGGACGCGTTCGCCCAGCGCGACGCGACGGAGGCGCGTCTGCGCCGGTTCGTCGCGGACGCGTCGCACGAGCTGCGGACGCCGGTCGCCGCGGTGTCCGCGTACGCGGAGCTGTTCGAGCGCGGAGCGAAGGAGCGGCCCGAAGACCTCGCGCGGGTCATGGCCGGCATCCGCACCGAGACCGGTCGCATGGGTCACCTCGTCGACGACCTGCTCTTGCTGGCCCGCCTCGACCAGGGCCGGCCCCTCGAGCGCGAGCCGGTCGAGCTCGTCGCGGTGGCGGCCCAGGCCGTCGACGCGGCCCAGGCGGTCGGCGACGAGTGGCCGGTCCGCCTGGTCGCCGGCGAGCCGGTCGAGGTGGTCGGGGACGAGAGCCGGCTGCGCCAGGTCGTCGACAACCTGCTCGCGAACGTGCGCGCCCACACGCCACCCGGCACCGACACCGTCGTGCGCATCGGCCGGGACGGCGAACGCGCGTCGTTGACCGTGACCGACACTGGCCCCGGCATGACCGAGGAGCAGGCGTCGCGCGTGTTCGAGCGGTTCTACCGGGCCGAGGTGTCGCGGTCGCGCCAGTACGGCGGAACCGGGCTCGGCCTGTCGATCGTCGCCGCGATCGTCGCCGCGCACGACGGCACGGTCACGTTGACGACGGAGCCGGGCGCCGGCGCGTCCTTCACGATCCGGCTCCCCGTCGCGCACACCGACCAAGCGTCCGACCCGACCGCCGCCTGACGCTACGAGGCGTCCCAGCGGTTCCACAGCGATCCCACAGGCGCCGGACGCACGATCACATGGTGACGCTGACGCGCACGACCGACCGCGACGTCCGGGAGGGGAACCCGTGAGCACACAACTCTGGTGGTATGCGGCGCGCGCCGCGGGCATCGTCGCCTGGGTGCTGCTGGCCGCGGGCGTGCTGTGGGGTCTCGCGCTGTCGACGAAGGTGTTCGGTCGGAAACCCCGCCCCGCGTGGCTGCTCGACCTGCACCGCGCCCTCGGTGGGCTCGCGGTGATCTTCACCGCGGTCCACGTCGCCGCGGTGATGCTCGACTCCTACGTGCACTTCGGCATCGCGGAGGTCCTGGTGCCACTGGCGTCGAGCTGGCACCCGGTCGCGGTCGCGTGGGGCATCGTCGGCCTGTACCTGCTGCTCGCGGTCGAGCTGACGTCGCTCGCGCGGCGGCACCTGTCGAAGCGCATGTGGCGCGCGATCCACTTCGCGAGCTTCCCGCTCTTCGTCGTCGCGACGGTGCACGGACTCTCCGCCGGCACCGACACGAAGACCGGTGTGGCGATCGCGGTCGTCGCCGTTGTCGTCGCGGCGGTGACGTCGCTCACGGCGGTGCGGGTGCGCGCCGCGGTCCGGGACGCGCCCGGAGCGGGTGAGGCACGGCTGCCTGCGCAACCCCGGCCCCGTCCGGTCCGGCCCGCCGCGGCCGCCGCGCCCCGTGCCGGCGCCTACGCGTCGCGGTGCACGATGTCGGGCGAGAAGGCGGGCAGGCAGATGGCGACGTACTCCGCGCCACGGGGAGTCGAGTAGCGCACCCACGTGCCCGCGGGCGCGACGACGGCCTGACCCGCGTCGACCTCCAGCACGCCGTCGCGCGTCTCGACCCGCAGCGTCCCGCCCAGCACGACGGTGTACTCGTCGAACTCGGGTGTCTGGCCCGGCTCCGCCCATCCCGGCGGGCTCGACATCCGTGCGATGCTCACACGCTCCTGGTCGTCGGCGCGGCCGACGAACTCCGCGATGGTCTTCGGCGGCTCGCCCACCGCGGGCACGATGCGCGGCGCGGCGACGAGACGGACGGATCCGGTGTCGGGGCTCATCGGGTCATCTTCGCATCGGCCGTGACGGCAGGCTCGTTTGCGTCACGGATCGTTCGGGGAGATGCGGTCCGATGACCAGCACCATCGGGCTCGTGCTCGGCGCCGGCGGGATGTCGGGGCAGGCGTACCACGCCGGCGCGCTCGCCGCGCTCGCGCACGACACCGGTTGGGACCCGCGAACCGCCGACGTGGTGGTCGGCACGTCAGCGGGCGCGGTCACCGGCGCGCTGTTGCGCGGCGGCGTCGGGGCCGACGATCTCGCGGCGTACGGCGTGCGCGCGACGCTCTCGGCGGCGATGACCCGGGTGGCGGAGGTTGTCGACGGGCACGCCGCGCTCGCGCCGCTGCGGTGGCACCAGGTGTTGCGACCGGGCCGCCTCCCGCGCCCCGGGCTGCTCCTCGCGCTCGCCCGCCATCCGGAGCGCTTCATGACCGCGCTGCTCGCGTTGACGCACGCGGCCGACGCCGACGTCGAGGAGCAGCTCGACTTCCTCGAGCCGCTCCTCCCCACATGGCCTGTCGACGCCCTGCGCGTCTGTGCGGTACGCCGTCGCGACGGCCACCGGGTCGTGTTCCGCGACGGTCGCCAGTCACCACGACGCGCGGTCGCGGCGTCGTGCGCGGTGCCCGGCTACTTGACGTGCGCGCGGTGATGGGCGACGACCCGATGAGCGTGGAGGTCGCACCCGACGTCGTGCGCGAAGCCTTCCTCGACTCCGGACGCCAGCTCCACGCCGGCGACCCCAACGTGCTGAACGCGCTCCGCGCCGCGGGAGCGCGCGCCGCCTGAGCCCAGGCGACCGTGCGTCAGGCCCCGAGGCTGACGGGCAGGTGCTTGATGCCGTTGATGAAGTTCGAGCGGAGGCGCTGGCTGTCGTCGGCCCGCTCGACCCGCGGTGCGCGGCGGGCCAGCTCCTCGAACAGCACCCGGATCTCGAGCCGGGCCAGGCTCGCACCCAGACAGAAGTGCGGACCGCCGCCACCGAACGCGATGTGCGGGTTGGGATCGCGCGTCACGTCGAACGTGAACGGATCGTCCCAGTAGTCCTCGTCGCGGTTCGCGGAGATGTACCAGAGGCTCACCTTGTCGCCCGCGGCGATGTGCTCGCCCCGCAGGTCGTGGTCCTGCGTCGTGTTGCGACGGAAGTACATGACCGGGCTGGCCCAGCGCAGGATCTCCTCCGTGGCGACCGCGACCCGGCTCGGATCCTCGACCAGGTACCGGTACTGGTCGGGATGGTCGAGCAGCACGTCCATCCCGTGCGAGATCGCGTTGCGCGTCGTCTCGTTCCCGGCAACCGCGAGCAGCAGGAAGAACAGGTTGAAGTCCATCTCCGACAGCTTGTCGCCGTCGACCTCGGCTTCGAGCAGCGCGCTCATGATGTCGCCGCGAGGCTCCGCCCGCCGGTCGTCGGCGAGCGCCTGCGCGTACATGAACATCTCGATCTGCGCGGTGCTGACCGCCTCGTCGCTGACCATGTACTCGGGGTCCTCGCTGCCGATCATGCGGTTGCTCCAGTCGAAGATCTTGTGACGATCCTCGAGCGGGACGCCGATCAGCTCCGCGATGGCCTCGAGCGGCAGCTCTGCCGCGATCTCGGTGACGAAGTCGCACGTGCCGTTCGCGACCGCGCTGTCGACGATGCCGGCGGCGAGCTCGCGGATGTGCGGCTCGAGCGCGCCGATCATGCGCGGCGTGAAGCCCTTGTTGACGAGCTTGCGGTACCGGGTGTGGTCGGGTGGGTCCATCGTCAGCATGAGCTTGCCGCCCTGCGCGAACTCGTCCGCGCCGGGCAGATTCTCCAGACCGACCACACCGCCGCGGTCCTGGTCCGAGGAGTTCGTCTCCCAGTCGCGGTTCAGCGTGACGACGTCGTCGTACTTGGTGATGACCCAGAAGCCGGGACCGTCGGGCTCCGGGTGGTGGTACACGGGCGCGTTCGCGCGCAGGTACGTGAACCACTCGTGAGGCACGCCCTCCGTGAACACGTCCCGTGAGAGCAGGTCGATGTCGTCGAGCTTCATCGGCGTCCCCTGATCGTTCCCGGACCGCGGTCCGGCGACCGCCGCGTACCCAGCTTGGCGCGCGCCCACCTCGCCGCGCTACCGCCCCGCGGTGGACTCGCCCGGTCCGGTTCCGACACGATGCGGCGCTCTGGTGCCGCATCGTGTCGGAACCGGGCGAACGGGGTGCGATCGTGGGCGAGCGGGTGCTGGTGATCGGGGGGACGGGTCCGACCGGCGTCCCGCTGGTCCGGGGGCTGGTCGACCGGGGCCACGCGGTCACGATCCTGCACCGCGGGCTGCACGAGCGGCCCGAGACCCCGCCCGAGGTCGAGCACCTCCACGCCGACCCCTACGACCCCGACGCGCTGCACGACGTGGCGCGCGACCGGACGTTCGACACGGTGATCGCGATGTACGGCCGGCTCCGGCGCATCGCGGCCGAGTGGCGGGGCCGCACCGCGCGCTTCCTCTCGGTCGGTGGCGTCCCCGCGTACCGCGGGTGGATGAACCCCTTCCTCACGCCGCGCGTCCCGGTGCCCGTGCCCGAGGACGCGCCGCTCGTCACCGAGCCGTCGGAGGACGAGAAGGGCTACCGGATCGTCCGCACCGAGGAAGCGGTCTTCGAGCACCATCCCGGCGCCACGCACTTCCGCTATCCGTACGTGTACGGCCCGCTCCAGCTCGCGCCGCGGGAGTGGTGCATCGTGCGCCGGGTGCTCGACGGTCGCCGTCGCATCGTCGTCCCCGACGACGGGCTCACGTTGCACCACCACGGCTACACCGGGAACCTCGCGCACGCGTTGCTGCTCGCGGTCGAACGGCCCGAGGCTGCTGCGGGCAAGGTGTTCAACGTCGGCGACGAGGATGTGCTGTCCATCCGTCAGGTCGTCGAGCTGGTCGCAGCCGCGCTCGACCACGAATTCGACGTCGTGTCGATGCCGGCCGACGTCGCGGTCCCCGCGCGCCCGCTGCTCCAGCAGCCGTCGACCGCGCATCGTGTGCTCGATCTGACCCGCGTGCGGCGCGAGCTCGGGTACCGCGACGTCGTCGCCCCGGCCGACGCGCTGGCCCACACCGCGCGCTGGCTGGCCGACCACCCGCCGGCGCGCGGGGGCACCGAGGAGATGGTGCTGACCGACCCGTTCGACTACGAGGCCGAGGACCGTCTGATCGACGCGTGGGAGCACGCGCGCGACGAGGCTCCCATAGTGGCGTTCGCGGTCGAGCCCGGCTACGGGCTCGCGTACAGCGGGCCCGGTGGCCGGGCCCGGAGCAAGACGATCTTCGAGACGTGATGTGGTTCGAGACGTGAGGTGCAGGCAATGAGCGCGATGGCGAACGGTAGGGCGGGTCCGATGCAGGGTGTGCGGATCCTCGACCTGTCGATCGCCGCGACCGGTCCGCTCGCGGTCGCGCTCCTCGCCGACCAGGGTGCGGAGGTGATCAAGGTCGAGCGGCCGGGGATCGGCGACATCGGCCGGTGGGTCGGCGTGTCCGTCAACGGGATGAGCGCGCTGTTCCTCGCCTGCAACCGTGGCAAGCGCTCGATCGCGGTGGACGCGCACCGCGAGGAGGGTCGTGACGTCGTGCGGCGGCTCGCTCGCGACTGCGACGTCGTGGTGCAGAACTTCCGCCCGGGCGTGATGGACCGTCTCGGCCTCGGCTACGACGACCTGTGGGCGGAGAACGAGAACCTCGTCTACGTGTCGCTCTCGGGCTTCGGGCCCGAGGGCCCCTACGCCGACAAGTCCGCGTACGACACCGTGATCCAGGCGTACGGCGGCTTCGGCGCGAACCAGGCGGATCCCGCCGACGGCGTGCCCGTGTTCCTGCGCCAGACCGCAGCCGACAAGGTGACCGCGCTCACCGCCGCGCAGGCGATCACCGCGGCGCTGTTCGCGCGCGAGCGCGGGCACGGCGGGCAGCACGTGGAGCTCTCGATGCTCGACGCGGTGGTGTCGTTCCTCTGGGCCGACGCGGCGGGCAACGAGGTGCTCCTCGACAGCGACCACAGCCAGGCGTCGAGCTTCGTCGCGTCGTTCCGACCGTTCCGGTTCTCCGACGGGTGGGGGATCGCGACACCGACGGGCGACGCCGACTTCGCGGGCATCTGCCGCGCGCTCGACGTCGACGGCTACGACGACCCGCGCGTCGCGACCATCGGGCAGCGCATCCAGCACCGCGAGCTCATGGGCGAGATCATGAACCGCTGCTACCGCAACGCCGCGACCATGACCACGAAAGCGGCCATGGCCCGGCTCGAGGCCGAGCGGGTTCCGTGCGGGGTGGTGCTCTCGCCCGGGGAGCTCCCCGACGATCCGCACGCGCGCGCGATCGGGTTGTTCGTCGATCGCCCGCACCCGGTCGCGGGCCGGACGCGTCTGCCCCGCCATCCGAACCGGTTCCACGCCACCCCGGCCGGGCTCGGCGCCGGCGCGCCTGCGCTGGGCGAGCACACCGACGAGGTCCTCACCGAGCTCGGCTGGGGCGAGCGGATCGCCGCGCTCCGGGCCGACGGCGTCGTCGCCTGAAGCACGTTTTCGCGCGTCCGCCGACCCTCGCGGTCGCGTTCACAAGGGCGCGAGGCCTCAACCTCACGGTGTCACGGTCGACAAGAGAGTCGTGGCAGGAACAGACCGTGTCGACGGCGAGACCCGGGACGCCGCGCTGGTCGCGCTCCTCACGGAGTACGCCGACGCGCCCGTCGCCGCGATCTCCGTCGACGGGCTGTTCGTTCCGATGCCGCCGTCGGTGCCGCTCATCCACCACGAGGTCCTCGGCGCCCGCTCGGCGCTCGACCTCGTGGTCCCGGCCGATCGGGTCGTGGTCATCACCGCATGGGAACGGGTCCGGGCCGCAGGCGCGTCGCGCACACCCGTCCACCTGACGGCGGGCGGCGGCAACGCGGTCCTGCACTTCATCGACGTCACCCACTCGCACGGTGTGTTCCTCGGCGTGGTCGTGGCCGAGAGCGGCGAGGTGGCCCAGGCCGCGGCTCGGGCCGCGTCTGCCGTGCCACCGCGGCTGTGTCGGGTGCGCAAGGACGAGCTCGCGGTGATCACGGAGATCGACGAAGCCACCTCACGCATCCTCGGCTGGTCGCCGGAGGAGCTCATCGGACGGCGGACGCTCGAGATCGTGCATCCCGAAGACCAGGACCGCGCCATCGAGAACTGGATGGAGATGCTGAGCGCGCCCGGGATCGTCCACCGTTGGCGCGGCCGTCACCAGCACCGCGACGGCTCGTGGATCTGGTTCGAGATCTCGAACGCGAACCGGCTCGACGATCCGGAGCACGCCGACGTGCTCGCCGAGATGGTCGACCTCTCCGACGAGATGGCCGCGCAGGAAGCGCTGCAGGCGCGCGAGCGCCTCCTCTACACCCTCGCCGAAGCGTTGCCCGTCGGCGTCTTCCAGCTCGACCGCGACCGCAACGTCGTCTACTCGAACGACCGCCTCGACGAGATCCTCGGGACCGACCACGCGGTGACCTGCGACGCGCAGCTCGCGACCGTGCTCCCCGAGGCCCGGCCGGTGCTCGACACCGCGCTCGACGCGGTGCTCGAGTCCGGCACCGATGCCGACGTCGAGGTGGCGGTCGCGCTGCCGCTGACGGGGGAGCAGCGCCTCTGCACGATGACACTGCGCGCGCTCCGCCACGACGACTGCCCGATCGAGGGCGCGGTCGTGTGCGTGAGCGACGTGACCGAGGCCGCGCGCCTGCGGGTCGAGCTCGAACGCCGTGCGACCTACGACGCGCTCACCGAGTGCCACAACCGCGGCTCGGTCATGACGACGCTCGAACGCGTGCTCGTGCGCGACGGGCGTACGGGTGTCGCGGTCGCGTTCGTCGACGTCGACGGGTTCAAGACCGTGAACGACACGCTCGGGCACGCCGCGGGCGACGAGCTGCTCACGGTCGTCGCACGCCGTCTCCACGGCGCGGTCCGCGAGCACGACGTCGTGGGGCGTCTCGGCGGTGACGAGTTCCTCGTCGTGAGCGCAGGGATCGCGTCGGCTGCGGAGGCGGAGCAGCTCGGCGCGCGGCTCGCGGCCGCGCTCGCCGAGGACGTGGTGCTGGGCACGGCGACGATCACGCCACGCGCCAGTGTCGGTGTGACCTGGTCGGATCACGCCACGACGTTCGACACGGTGGCGACCTACGCCGAGACGCTCGTCGCCCAGGCCGACGCGGCCATGTACGAGTCGAAGGCGGACGGGCGCGGCGAGGCGGTGCGGTTCCGGGCCCGCACGTCACGCGCCGGCTGACGCGCGCGCCTCCAGGAGCTCCACCAGACAGTCGACGGCCGGGTTCTCGAGCCAGATCGTCTGGTCGGCCGGCATCTGCCCGCGCGCGACGGCGCGGTTCATCACCCGGACCACGATGGCCGCGTAGCGCGCTGCTCCGAACAGCTCGTACGCGTACGTGTCGCCCACCTCACGACCGGCGAACGACTCGTAGAGCGCGCGTTGCTCGTCGCGGGTCGGCTCGCCCGGGAGACGGTCGACGCCCGCGGTCTCGTGCGACCACCGGTCGAACATGAGCCACCAGCCCAGATCGACCTCGGGCGGCGCGATCGCGGCGGCCTCCCAGTCGGTCGCGCACACGCAGACGTCGTCGCGCCAGATCATGTTGCCGGGCCGGGGATCACCCCAGCAGAGCGTGACCGGGCGCTCGTCCGGCCGGTGGGCGCACAGCCACGAGAACGCGCGCTCGAGCGGCGGGTGCACGCGCCCGTCGAGCTCTCGCGCGGTGTACTCCTCCCAGAGCGCGAGCTGGCTCGCGAAGCCGGGTGTGACGCCCTCGGGCACGAGCCAGTCGAACCCGGCGGCGCGCCAGTCGACCGCGTGCACCGCGGCGAGCACGCGCAGGCCGTCGGTGAGCATGCGTGCGCGTTGCTCGGCGCGCGCGTCGGCGAAGAACCCCTCGCGGGTGTAGATGGGGTTCTCGGCCGGCACCTGACCGTCCACGAAACCCATCACGAAGAATGGCGTGCCGATCAGGCCGGGATCGCGCTCGAAGCCGAGCAGCGGTGCGATCGGCACCGACGACGCGCCGGCCAACGCGCGCATGGCCCGGTATTGCAGCTCGATCTCGATGCCGGTCCCGGGTGCCTGCTCGGGGTACACGGGCGGATCGTCGGTCTCCATGCGCAGCACCACGCGCTCGGCACGTGTCTCGCCGTCGTGCTCGTACGTCACCGGCAGGATCAGCGTCTCGGCCGAGTACCCGCCGACGGGACGGTTCGCGTCACCGACGTGCAGGTCCCGGGCGCCGTCGAGACGCGCCGTGAGCCATTGGTCGAGGTGTGCGCGCTGATCGCCGGTGAGCACGTCGGGGACCCTAACGGGTCGGTCCTGGCAGGATGAGCCGACCAGACAGAGGAGGGGTGAGATGGCGGACCGGGTGGCGTTCGTGACCGGGGCCAGCCGCGGGATCGGCAAGGCGTGCGCGGTGCAACTCGCCGCCGCGGGCTTCGACGTCGCGGTCACGGCCCGCACCGTGCGCGAGGGGGAGGAGCGCGACCACTCGTCGACGGTGCGCAAGTCCGACACCCGGCCGCTGCCCGGGAGCCTGTCGTCGACCGCGGAGCTCGTCGAGGCGGAGGGCCGGCGCGTGCTCGTGCTCCCTGCCGACCTGTTGGATCGCGCGTCGCTCGGTGCCGCGGTCGCGACCGTGCTCGAGCGTTGGGGGCCCATCGACGTCCTCGTCAACAACGGGCGCTACATCGGTCCCGGGCACATGGACCACTTCCTCGACACGCCGCTCGAGCTGCTCGACAAGCACCTCGAGGCGAACGTCATGGCGCCGCTGGTGCTCGCGCGGCTCGTGTTGCCGAAGATGATCGAGCGCGGCAACGGGCTCATCGCGAACATCACCTCGTCGGTCGCGTGGGTCGATCCCCCCGCACCGGCAGGTGAGGGCGGTTGGGGCCTCGGCTACGCGATGTCGAAGGGCTCGATCCACCGCTTCGCCGGCGTGATCAACCAGGAGCTGCGCGGGACGGGCGTCGCGTGCGTGAACGTCGATCCGGGCTTCGTCGCGACGGAGCGCATGTTCGTCGACATGGGGGAGTTCGGCTTCGACGCGAGCAAGGCCGCGCCGCCCGACGCGATCGGCGCCGCGGTCGCGTGGATGGCCACGAACCCGAAGACGACCCGCCAGTGGAGCGGCACGACGGTCAAGGCCCAGGACCTCTGCTGGGACCAGCAGCTGCTCCCCGGCTGGACCGGCCCCGTCCCCAACCCCGTCTGACCAACTCTGAGTCACTTCAGCCGGCTCCGCCAAGGAAATCGACTCCAGAGCTACGGGACGACGTAGCCGCCGTCGACGGCGAGCGCGTGACCGAGCACGAACGCGGCCTTGTCGGTGCAGAGCCAGACTGCCGCGTTGGCCACGTCCGCGGCCTCACCGATGCGGCCGGCCGGGTGCAGACGCACGAGCTCCTCCTCGAGCTCGGGCATGGCGCGCACCGCGGTGTCGACCATCGGCGTGCGCACCGTCCCCGGACACACCGCGTTGACCCGGATGCCGCGGGCGCCGTAATCGAGTGCGGCGACCTTCGTCAGCCCGAGCACACCGTGCTTCGCCGCGACGTACGCGGCCTGACCCGGGAACCCGACCAGCCCCGCTCCCGACGCGGTGTTCACGATCGCGCCGCCACCGCGCTCCAACATCCGCGGGATCTCGTGCTTCATGCACAGGTAGACGCCGGTCAGCATGATCCCGATGACGCGGTGCCACTCGTCGTCGCGGAACTCGGCGACCGGGCGTCCACCACCGGCGACACCGGCGTTGTTGTGCGCGCAGTCCAGACCGCCGTACGTGTCGACCGCGCAACCGACCATGGCCTGGACGTCGCCGGCGTCGGCCACGTCGGCACGGACGAACGTCGCCTCGCCGCCGGCATCGCGCACCAGCGCCACGGTCTGCGCGCCGCCGTCCTCGTCGACGTCCGCGACGACGACCCGAGCGCCCTCCGCGGCGAACGCGAGCGCGGACGCGCGCCCGATCCCCTTCGCCGCGCCCGTGATCAGCGCGACCTTGCCGTCGAGGTCCGTCACCGGCTCAGTCCCGCGCGAGTGGGCCGTGCCACAGGCGGGTGAGCCGCTCGGGCTCCGCGTCGGTGATCGCGACCATCTCCCGGCCGAGGTAGCCGCCGACGCCCGGTTCCCACGCGTACGCGGTCAACGCGAGCACCATTCCCGGCACGAGCGGCTCCTCGGCGGGCAGCTCCGGACCGAGGGCGCCGCCGACGAGCGGCGCCTCCACGCCGAGGCCCACACCGTGCGCGAGTGGGACGGGCGGGAGTGGCTCGCCGGTCGCGCGCGCAGCCTGGCGCAGATCGGCCGTGGTGCGACCGGCGTGGCACTGCGCGGCCAGCGCGTCGAGCACGGTGTGGGCGCGGTCGTGCAGCGCCCGCTGCCCGTCGGTCACCGTTGCGCCCGGACCGAGACACGGCCACGTGCGGCCGACCGCGCCCTCGTACCCCGCATACAGCACGCCCGCGCTGCACGCGATCAGCTCGCCGGCCCGTACGGGACGGTCGAACACGATCTGGCGCAGCGGCGCGATCGCGGGGTTCGCGCCCGCCGGCTGCTCCCGCGGCGTCGCGCAGAACGTGCCCTCGGTCGCGGGCGTCGTGACGCCGAAGTCGGTCATCCGCTGCTGGAACGCGGCCACGAGGTCGCGTTCGGGCACACCGGGCTCGATCGCGTCGAGCGTGTCGCTCATCGCGCCTTCGGCGATCGCGACCGCGGTGCGGATGCAGCCGAGCTCGTCGGGCGTCTTCACCATGCGCGCCGCGCGCATCACCCGCTCGCCGTCGACCAGTGTCGCGTTCGGGGCGACGGCCGGCAGCATCCCGGAGAACAGGGCCGACATGCCGTCGACGCCGAGCCGACGCGCGTCCGCGAGCCCGTCGACGGCCTGCAACGCGGCGACGTAGTTGCGCGGGTTCCACGACAGCCCGTAGAGGTTCTGGTTCGGGATCTCGGCCGGGATCCCGTCGTCCCACGTGCTCATGAGGTGCACCTGGCCGGTCGCGCGCACCACCACGCAGCTGGGCGTGAACGCGGTGACGACCGCGCGCCAGAGCCGGCGCGCACCCGACACGTAACGCGCGTTGCCCTCCCGGTGCAGCACGAGTGCGTCGACGTCGTGGCGCTCCATCTCGGCGAGACAACGCTCGAGCCGTTCGCGTCGCATGCGGGCGAAGTCGACTCGTGCGCCGTCCTCGAGCGCCATCGTGCCCGGCTCCAGCAGGGTGAACGCGCGACTCATGCCGTCACTCGACTCGGTGTCATCGCTCCGCTCGTCCTGCTCACACGAACGGGGTGTCGGGATAGTCGGAGATGCGCTCGCAGCCCGTCTCGGTGACGACGACGAGCTCCTCGGCCCGGTAGCCACCGTGGCCGTCGGCCCACGTGATCGGCTCGACCACGATCGCCATGCCCGGCTGGAGCACGAAGCCCTCGTCGAAGGTCTGCCCGAGGTCGGAGCCGATCTGGGGGATCTCACCGCCCTCGATGCCCAGACCGTGTGCGAGGAAGTAGTGGTCGAGCCACGGCTTCACGCCGTCGTTCGCGTCGATCGCGATCCTGGTGAGCTCCGCGCCGCTCACGCCCGGACGGATCGCGTCGATGACCGCGTCGGTGATGAGCTTCCAGCGCCGGTACAGCTCGCGCTGACGTGACGTCGGCCGCGCGCCGACGATCCACGCGCGGCCCACGTCGGACGCGTACTGCTCGTAGCCCATCACCGTGTCGGTCCAGACGAGGTCGCCGTCGCGCAGGATCCGGTCGGTTGTGACGAGCGCGAACGGCAGGTCGCCGTTGGTGCTCCACGCCGCGTCTGGGATGCGCTCGGGCATCACCTGGAACACGGGGTCGAGGAAGTTCGACGTCGCGCCGAGCTCGTAGAGCGTGCGCAGGAAGATGCCGGTGAGCTCGCTCTCGCGCAGACCCGGTCGCAACGCGGCCTCGACCGCCTGGTTGGCGGCCTCGTTGATCGCCCACGACCGGCGCAGGCACTCGATCTCGTCGTCGGTCTTGAGCAGCCGCACGCCGGTGAGCAACGACCCCGCGTTCGTGAGCTCGAAGGGCACGAGCTCGGGAAGCCCGAGGTACATCGGCGCGGTGAAGTCGTCGATCCCGAGCGTGCCCGCGAGCGTCCCGCCGAGCAACTCGTCGAGGCGGCGGGCCATGTCCTTCACGCCCTCGTCGAGCTCGGGGTACAGCGGCGGGTGCACGTGGTCGGCGGGCAGCTCCGGCGGCGCTCCCTCCGGGTAGGGCGTGAACAGGTGTGGGTGCTCGTCGCCCGCGACGACGAGCGCGATCGTGCGCTGGTGGTACGTGCGCGCGTTGTCGGAGGGCACGACGTGCGCGCCGGTCGCGTAGAAGACGTTCCCGCTCGTGAGGAGCAGCGCGGCCCCGACGCCCCGCCGCTGCAGCTCGGTCTGCAGGCGCGCGTGACGGTCGTGACGCATGCGGGCCAGGTCGAGGCTCCCCCCGGACGACACGACCATGCGCGGCACGGTACCAGAGCGCGGCGACCGCGTACCCCGCCCGGCACCGCGCCGGCCGGCGATGGGTTAGCGTGCCCGACGTGGGTCGATTCGACGGCCGGACCGCGCTCGTGACGGGCGCGGCAGGGGGGATCGGAGCCGCGATCGCGCATCGGTTCGCGTCCGAAGGTGCCGCCGTCGTGTGCGCCGACGTCGACAAGGACGGCGCGCAACGGACCGTCGGCGGGATCGCCCGCGCCGGCGGCGCACCGGCCGCACTCGCCGTCGCCTGCGACGTGCGCGACGAGTCGTCGTGCGCGGACGCGGTCGCGGAGACCGTGACCGCGATGGGGCCGCTGCACGTGCTCGCGAACGTCGCGGGCGTCGGCAGCTTCCGGGCCACGAACCACCTGACGCTCGACGAGTGGAACCGGACGCTCCAGATCAACCTCACGGGAACGTTCCTCATGTGCCGTCACGCGCTGGAACCGCTCATCGCGACCAAGGGTGCGATCGTGAACATGGCGTCGATCGCGGGGCTGCGCGCGACGCCCTACAACGCGGCCTATTGCGCGTCGAAGGGCGGCGTGGTGATGCTCACGAAGGCGCTCGCGGTCGAGTTCGGAGGCGTCGGGCTGCGCGTCAACTGCGTGTGCCCGAGCTCGGTCGACACCCCGTTCCTGCGCAACTTCCGCATTCCGGAGGACGCCGACCTGTCGCTGTTCGCCCGCACCGGTTCGGTGCTGGCCCGCAAGGCGACAGCGGAGGAGATCGCGGGCGCGGTCGCGTACCTCGCGTCCGACGACGCAGCCATGGTCACCGGCACCGCGTTGGTGGTCGACGGAGGAGCGACCGCGTGACCACCGTGCGGACGGAGCGGAGCTCCGCCGGGCGGAGCCTTCTGGAACGGGAGCGGAGGGAGCCATGAGCCTGGGTGACGCTGCAGCGGTGCGGGAGCAGCTGGGGCATCCGGTCGTCGACATCGACGGCCACACCATCGAGTACTTCCCGGTGCTCGACGGGTACCTGCGCGAGGAGGGCGTCGACCCGTCGTCACCCGCCCTGCGACGCATGCTCCCTGGCGCGTTCGGCCCGCCGGCGTCGTGGCACGCGCTGAGCGGCGACCAGCGCGCCGCGCGCCGGGTGGCGCGACCGCCGTGGTGGGGCGCGCCGATGCGCAACACGCGCGACCTCGCGACCGCGATGTTCCCGCGCCTGCTCCACGAGCGGCTCGACGAGCTCGGCATCGACTTCGGCGTGGTGTACCCGAGCCTCGGGCTCAACCTGATGCACATCGGCGACGACGACGTGCGTCGCGGCGCGTGCCGTGCCCTCAATCGCGCCAACGCTGACGCATTCGCTCCGTACCGCGACCGATTGGCGCCCGTCGCCGCCATCCCGATGGTGACACCGGCCGAGGCGGTCGACGCGATCGAGCACGCGGTCACGGAGCTCGGGTTCCGCGCCGTGCTGCTGCAGGGCTACGTGCAGCGTCCGGTCGGCGCGCTCGCCGGTCGTGACGGCGAGCTCTCGCAGTACGCGACGTGGCTCGACATGTACGGCATCGACAGCGCGTACGACTACGACCCGGTCTGGGCCGCGTGCGTGCGCCTCGGCGTACCCGTCTCGTTTCACTCCGGGTCGATTGGTTGGGGCAGCCGTCTGTCCGTCTCCAACTACATGTACAACCACATCGGCCACCTCGCCGAGGGTCACCACGCGCTGTGCAAGTCGCTGTTCCTCGGCGGGGTGACCCGGCGCTTCCCCGAGCTGCGGTTCGCGTTCCTCGAAGGCGGCGTGAGCTGGGCCGCGTCGCTCTACGCCGAGCTCATCGGGCACTGGGAGAAGCGCAACCTCGCGGCGCTCGGCAACTACGACCCCGGGCACCTCGACCGGGCCGAGTTCGGACGGCTCATGGCCGAGTACGCACCCGACTGGCTCCAGATCGCGCAGAAGGCGCGCGTCGGGCTCGGCGGCGCGCCCGAGGATCCCGCCACGCTCGACGAGTGGGCCGCGTGCGAGATCGAGAAGGCCGAGGACATCCGCGACCTGTTCGTGCCCAACTTCTTCTTCGGCTGTGAGGCGGACGACCCGCTCACGACGACCGCGTTCAACACCCGGGTCAACCCGTTCGGCGCGCGGCTGCACGCGATGTTCGGCAGCGACATCGCGCACTGGGACGTTCCCGACATGGCCGGCGTCCTGTGTGAGGCGTGGGAGCTCGTCGAGGACGGCCTGGTGTCCGAGGCCGACTTCCGCGATTTCGTGTTCGCCAACCCGGTGCGCTTCTTCGGCGGGCCCGGCTCGCGCTTCTTCGAGGGCACCGCCATCGAGGGCGACGTCGCCGCGCTCGCGGACGCGGGCTGACGGGGAGGCACGGGCATGCTCGACGTGGTGCTGCGCGGAGGTGACGTGGTCGACGGGACCGGCGCGCCCCGGCGTCGCGCCGACGTCGGCATCCGCGACGGCCGCGTCGTCGCGCTCGGTGACGTCGACGAGGCGGCTGCCGAGAGCATCGACGCGGATGGGCTCGTCGTCGCGCCCGGGTTCGTCGACGTCCACACCCACTACGACGCGCAGCTGCTCTGGGACGGCGCCGCGACGCCCTCGCCGCTCCACGGCGTCACCACGGTGCTCGGTGGCAACTGCGGGTTCACGATCGCGCCACTGACGGAGCGCGACGTCGACTACGTGATGCGGATGATGGCCCGCGTCGAGGGCATGCCGCTCGACGCGCTGCAACACGGCGCGTCGTGGGACTGGCACGGCTTCGGCGAGTACCTCTCGCGTCTCGACGGCCGCGTCGCCGTGAACGCCGGGTTCCTCGCGGGGCACTCCACCATCCGACGGGTCGCGATGGGCGACCGTGCGGTCGGGGAGACGGCGACCGCCGACGACGTCGACGCGATGGCGCGGCTGCTCGCCGCCGCGCTGAGCGAGGGTGCGTTGGGCCTGTCGTCCTCACTCGCGCCCACCCACACCGACGGCGACAACCGGCCGGTGCCGTCACGGGCTGCGTCGCGTGACGAGTTGCTCGCGCTGGCCGGGGTCGTTCGCGGTCACGACGGGACGACGCTCGAGTTCATCCCGACGGTGGGAGAATTCACGCCCGAGCTGATCGAGCTCATGGCCGACATGTCGCTGACGGCGGACCGGCCGTTGAACTGGAACCTGCTCGGCAGCCTGTCGTCGACGGAGGTGTACCGGGGCCAGCTCGAGGCGTCGGACCACGCGCGGGCCCGAGGCGCGCACGTCGTCGCGCTGACCCTGCCCGACCTCATGCGCCTGCGGACCGGGTCGGTGATGGACTCGCTGCCCGGGTGGCGCGACGTCGTCGCGCTCGGTCCGGAAGAGCGGCGTCGCGCGGTCAGGGATCCCGAGGTCCGGGCCCGGCTCCGCGACGGTGTCGCCGCGGCGCGCGAGCGCGGTCTCGACGCGTTCGCGGACTGGAACCTGGTCGAGGTGGCCGACGCCGAGTCGCTCGAGCACGGCGCGCTCGTCGGACGCACGATCGCCGACATCGCGGCCGAGCGCGGCGGCGATCCGGTCGACGTGCTCATCGACGTCGTGCTGCCCGAACGGCTACCGCTCACGCTCGTGCTGCCGTCGTTGGTGCCGTCGCTCGGTGCGACGGATGCGGGCTGGGCCCGGCGGGCCGAGGTGTGGCGCGACGACCGGACCGTGCTCGGAGGGTCGGACGCGGGCGCGCACCTCGACGTGATGTGTCACGCGAACTACACGACGAGCGTCCTCGGCGACGCGGTGCGCCGCCGGGGCCTGCTCGAGCTGGAGGAGGCCGTCCGGCAGTTCACCGACGTGCCCGCGCGCCTCTACGGCCTGCGTGGCCGCGGCCGGATCGCGGAGGGCTGGTGCGCGGACGTGGTGGTGTTCGACCCGGCGCGGGTCGCGACCCGGCCCGTGCGCGCCCGTCACGACCTGCCCGGCGGCGGGATGCGGCTCTACGCCGAGTCGGAGGGCGTGGAGCACGTGCTCGTGAACGGCACCGAGATCGTGCGCGCGGGCGCGCTCACCGACGCGCGCCCGGGCACCGTCCTGCATTCCGGCCGCGACACCGACACCGTCACCGTCCCCGGCGCCCCTCAACCCCGCTGAGTTGGGACACGTTCCGCGCCCAGAGCGCCGGATCGTGTCCCAACTGAACGAGCGGGTCAGGGGCCGAGGTAGACGTTCTTGGGGCGGAGGAACTCGTCGAGGCCGGCGCGTCCGCCCTCGCGACCGAAGCCGCTGCCCTTGAACCCACCGAAGGGCGCGGTCGGTGACATCGTCGGGAACGCGTTGACCGTCACGGTCCCGGCCTCGAGCCGGCGCGCGACGCGGTGCGCCCGTGCGACGTCGCGCGTGTGCACGTACGCGGCGAGCCCGTAGGGGCTGTCGTTCGCGAGCGCGATCACCTCGTCCTCGTCGTGGAAGCGCGTCACCGCGAGCACGGGACCGAAGATCTCCTCGCGCGCGAGCTCGCTGTCCGGCGCGACGTCACCGAACACGGTCGGGGCCACGAAGTAACCGCCCGCCAGTGCACCGTCGAGGCGCCGGCCGCCGGTGAGCAACGTGCCCGCGCCGTCGTCGGTGGCCCGTCGGATCACATCGAGGATGCGGGCGCACGCGGCTTCGGTGATCACCGGACCCATCAGGACGGACGGGTCGAGCGGGTCGCCGACGCGCGCCGACTCCACCTGCGCGACGACGCGCCCCACGACGGCGTCGTAGACGTCGTCGTGCAGGTAGAGCCGGGTCGGGAGGGCACAGCCCTGGCCGCTCAGCAGGACCGCGCCCAACATCGCGGCGACGGAGACCGCGAGGTCGAGGTCCGCGTCGGGGAACACGATGTTGGCCGACTTGCCTCCGAGCTCGAGCGCGAGCGGCTTCACCGTCTCGGCCGCGGCCGTCATCACGGCGCGCGCGGTCCGGCGACCACCGGTGAAGCTCACCTTGTCGACGCCCGGGTGGCGCACGAGCGCCTCGCCCGCGGCCTCGCCACCCGGCACGACGTTCACGACGCCGGGCGGGATCCCGGCTTCCAGCGCGAGCTCGGCGAAGCGCAGCGCACCGAACGGCGCGATCTCCGGCGGCTTGGCCACGACGGTGTTCCCCGCGGCGAGCGCGGGGACGGCCTTCTGGCCCATGCCCATCATCGGACCGTTCCACGGCACGATGGCCCCGACGACGCCGTAGGGCTCGCGCAGCACGTAGTCGAGCCCGGCGCCCCCGTACACCGGCACGACCGCGCCCTCGATCTTGTCCACCCACCCGGCGTAGTAGCGGGTCCAGCTCGCGGTGTACGCGCCGGGGTTCATCACGCTCACCGGCGTGCCGTTGTCGAGCGCGTTGATGGCCGCGGCCTCCTCGCCGTACGCGAGCAGCAGGTCCGCGAGGCGGTGCAGCGCGGTGACGCGCTCGTGCAGCGGGAGCTCTCGCCACACCGGCAGCGCGGCACGCGCGGCCGCGACCGCGTCGTGGACCTCGCGCGGTCCGGCCACGACGACCTCGGCCTGCACCCGGCCCGTGGACGGGTCGTGGTGCAGGTACAGGCCGCCGCTCGCGGTGCTGCGCCGTTCGTCGCCGATGACGAGTCCCCGCTCGCCCAGCCCTGCGACCAGCGCAGCCGCCTCCTGGCGCGCCATCGTCACGCCGCCGTTCTACCAGCACCGCCCGAGCACGCGCGGGTGGGTGTGCGCCACAATGCCCGCGTGACGGCCGGCGCCACGTCCGAGACGACGCATCCCGACGACGAGTTCCACCCGCCCACGAGCGACGACCCGTACTGGACCGAGACCTGCTGGTTCACCTTCACGGTGCCGGAGCGCCGTCTGTCGGGCCAGCTGTACCCGTTCTTCCGCGCCAACCAGCAGGTCGCCGCGGGCGGTGCGTACTTCTGGGACGACCACGGCGACCAGCCGTGGAACTGCCTGTACGCGAAGAACTTCTGGCACCTTCCGTTCCTCGACGCGCGGCTGTCGGATCTCACGCTCCCGAACGGCATCCGCTACCGCTGCCTCGAGCCCCTCACGCGCTACGAGATCGGTTATGACGATCCCGACGGCGGCGACGAGATCTCGGTGCGCCTCACGTTCACCGCGGTGGCGCGCGCGAACTACCTCGGCGAGAGCCACCTCGACCAACCGGGCCGGTACCAGGGGACGATCATCCTGCGCGGCGAGGAGATCCCGGTCGACGCGTTCGGCTTCCGCGACCGATCGTGGGGCGTGCGCTCGCAGTTCGGTCAAGGCTTGACGTCGTCACCCGCGCGCCGTGGTGGCTACAGCTACGCGACCGCGTCGTCGGGTGACGCGTTCCACGTGATCACGATGGACTTCGGCGACGGGTGCATCGCGATCCACGGTTACGTGCTGCGCGACGGGCAGTGGGCCAAGCTCGCGAGCGGAACGCGCGAGGTCGTCGAGCGAGACCCGGGCAACGGCTATCCGCGCGTGGTGCGCGTCGACGGTGTCGACGAGCTCGGGCGCGAGCTGCACGCTCGGGGACGCTGCCTCAACCGGCTGGGCGTCTTCCTCAACCCGAACCTCTTCACCGTGAACTGCCTGACCGAATGGTGCTTCGACGGGGTGGACGCGTACGGCGAGGACCACGACAATTGGAGCGCGGGGGCCGCGCGACGCTTCTTCCGCAGTGAGCTGGGCTTCGAGGGCACGAGGGCCGAGGGGTGAGGCGACAACCGGTTTCGCCCCGCGCGGGAGCGGGTAGCCGGGCGCCCACGAGGGGGCGATGCCGATGACCGCGGAGACGATCCGCACGGGCGGGAACGGGAACGGGTCGGCGGGGCGCGACGAGCTGCGGAAGCTGCGCGCGGTGGCCGACCGTCAACGGCAGGAGGCGGAGGTCGTGCAGAAGGACGCGTTCCTGCGGCGCGTCACGCACCGGTCCTGACCCGCCGGGAGCCGGGACGCGCGCCGCGACGCGTCGCTCACCCCGGCTCCGAGGGCAGCCCTGCGATCGCGGGCTCACCCCGGACCGGTCCCGCCATCGCTTGTCTGTGCGCCCGGCGGCGCCACACAGCGGCGCCCCACGCCGCCGCGAGCAGCGCAGCGGCACCGCCGATGACCACGGTGACCCGCGCGCCCCAGACGTCCGCGACCGCGCCGAGGATCGGTCCGCCGATCGGCGTGGTGCCGATGAGCAGCACGGTCTGGAGCGCGAGGACGCGGCCGTGCATCCGCGGGTCGGCCCGAACCTGGACGATCGCGGTCGTCGCGGTCATGTAGGCGATGCTCGAGGCACCGACGAGGAGCACGAGCGGGAACACCACCGCGACCGAGGGTGCGAGCGCGAGCAGCAGCATCGAGGCGCC
Organism: Acidimicrobiia bacterium; assembly: GCA_036558745.1. Taxonomy (GTDB): domain Bacteria; phylum Actinomycetota; class Acidimicrobiia; order IMCC26256; family JAMXLJ01; genus JAMXLJ01. Next base: position 7,422 of record DATBEZ010000074.1, on the reverse strand, counting down.
GAACGCGGCCGCGCCGCTCACGATGTGCGACACGCCGATGCGGGTGCGGTGCGCGACCGCGAGGGCGCCGGCCAGTGAGCCGACGCTGAACACCGAGTACACCAGGGTGTAGGCGGTGTCGTTGCCATGGAGACCGTGCTCGACGAAGAGCGGGAACACGACGCTGAAGTTGTAGCTGAGGGTTCCGATGACCGCGAGCATCACGAACGTGAGCCACAGCTCGGGGACATGACGTACGTAGCGGATGCCTTCGCGCACCTGACCCTTGCCGCGCGGGGTGACGGGGATCGGGCGCAACTCCGAGGGCCGCATGCGCCAGAGTGCGAACAGAACGGTGACGTAGGAGATGCCGTCGACGGTGAAGCACCATCCGTAGCCGACGGTGACGACGAGCGCGCCCGCGAGCGCGGGACCGATGATGCGTGAGCTGTTCACCAGCGCGCTGTAGAGCGTCACCGCGTTGGGCACGTCCTCCTCGTGGACCATCTCGGTGACGAACGAGCGCCGCACCGGGTTGTCGAACGCGAGCATGCACCCGCCCGCGAACGCGGTCCCGTACAGCGCGACGAGCGGTGGATGGTGCATGAACGCGAGGCCGGCCAGCACGAACGACTGGCACATCTCGAGCGTCTGTGTCACATACAGCAGGTTCCGCTTGTTGGAGCGGTCGGCGACGAGGCCCGCGAACGCGGACAGCACGAGGATGGGGCCGAACTCGCACGCGGTCAGCAACCCCACCGCGAACCCGCTGTTCGTCTCGTGGAGCACGAGCAGCGTCAACGCGACCAGGGTCAGCCAGTTGCCCGTGTTCGAGACGAGCTGCCCGAAGAAGAAGAGCCGGAAGTTGCGCGTCCACAGGGAGTGGAACGTCCGGTGCACGGCGCGACGGAGTCGCGCCTTCACCGACCGTCACCTGCCGAAATAGTTCGCACATGCGAAGTATACTGCTCCGCGTATGGGATCCTCTCGGGCGCAGGCGGCCCCCGGCCCGGAGCTCTCCGAGCTCGCGACCGACCTGCGGATCGTCGCCGGACGGTTGATCCGGCGTCTCCGGCGGCAGGCCGTCGGGGGCTTGAGCGTCTCGCAGCTGTCCGCGCTCTCGAGCGTCGACCGCCTCGGACCGTTGAACCTCGGCGCGCTCGCGCGCGTCGAGGGCGTGGCGCCCCCCACGTTGACGCGCGTCGTCGCCCATCTCGAGGAGCGCGGCCTCGTGCGTCGCCGTCCCGACCCCGCCGACCGGCGCGCCGCGCTGGTCGAGACGACCGCGACGGGACGGCGGGCCATCACCGACGTGCGCAGCGCCCGCGCCGCGTACCTCACGGGCCGCCTCACGCGGCTCTCGGGTTCCGACCGCGCGACGCTCGCGGCTGCGATCGAGATCATCGACCGTGTGCTCGACGACGATGACGACCCCGCCCGGTCGGCGCGCTGAGCCGTCGCGGCGGGAGCGGGTGCCATGATGCGGCCGTGACCGACGAGGTGCCGGGGGGATGGGGCCCGTCGCTCGCCGACCTCGAGCAGCGGCGGGCGGCGGCGCGGGCCATGGGCGGCGAGGAGCGGCTCGCGCGCCATCGCGGCGCGGGGAAGCTCGACGCGCGGGCGCGCGTCGAGCGGCTCCTCGATCCGGGCACGTTCGAGGAGCTCGGGACATTGGTCGGCGGCAAGGTACCCGCCGACGCGTTCGTCGCCGGCGCGGGCGAGATCGACGGCCGGTCGGTGATGGTCGGCGCGGAGGACTTCACCGTCCTCGCGGGGACCATCGCGGGTGGGAGCAACGCGAAGCGGTACCGGATCGCGGAGCTCGCGCTCGCGCACCGGGTCCCGCTCGTCATGCTGCTCGAGGGCGCGGGTCACCGTCCCGACGACCGCAGCCAGGGCCGCCACCCCACCGACCTCGGCATCCAGGCCCGCTGCTCGGGACGGGTGCCGCTCGTCACCGGAGTGCTCGGCCCGTCGGCCGGGCACGGCGCGCTGATCGCGCCGATGTCCGACTTCGCGGTCATGACCGAGCAGGCCGCGATCTTCACCGCGGGCCCGCCCGTCGTGAAGGAATCCACGGGCGAGGACGTCGGCAAGGAGGAGCTCGGCGGCCCCGCGGTCGCGCTCGCGAGCGGGCTCGTGCACAACGTCGCGCGCGACGACGGTGACGCGCTCGACCAGATCCGCCGCTACCTGTCCTACTTCCCGTCCAGCGCGTGGTCGTACCCGGCGCGCGCGACGGGCGACGATCAGGAGCCGCGTCGCGTCGACCAGCTGCTCGGGATCGTCCCGCGTGACAACCGCAAGATCTACGACATGCGCGACGTGCTCGACGCGGTCGTCGACGGTGGACACTGGTTCGAGGTCCAGCCCGGGTTCGGGCGCGCGATGCTGTGCGCGCTCGCGCATCTCGGTGGGGAGCCCGTCGCGATCGTCGCGAACCAGCCGAAGGTGCAGGCCGGATCGATCGACGCCGACGCGGCCGACAAGGCCGCCCACTTCATCAGCGTGGCCGACTCCTTCCACCTGCCGCTCGTGTTCCTCGCCGACAACCCCGGGATGCTGCCGGGCACGCGCTCGGAACGGGCAGGCGTGCTGCGCTCGGGCGCGCGCATGTTCGCGGCGCAGACGCAGGCCACCACACCGAAGCTGCACCTGACGTTGCGCAAGGCGTACGGCTTCGGGTCGATGGTGATGACGATGGTCGCGTTCGACGGCCAGGCCGCGACGTTCGCGTTCCCGGGTGCGACGCTCGGCGCGATGGGCGCGACCGCGGCGGGACGCGCGATGGGTGCCGATACCGACGCGACCGACGCGCTGCGCCGGGCCGAGCTCGACGCGAGCTACCGCTCCGCGAGCGGTCTCGGCTTCGACGAGCTGATCGACCCGCGCGACACCCGCGTCGCGTTGCTCCGCGCGCTCCGCCGCGCCCTGTCGCAGCGCCAGCGCCCCGCCGAGCCCGTCGCCAGGATCGCCATCACCCCGTAGGCGAGCACCGGCTCCGGTCACGCCGGTGCCGACACGATGCGGCGTCAGAGCGCCGCACCGTGTCGGAACCGAGCGAGGGGTGCGCGCTACCAGCCGAGGATGCGGGTGGCGTTGCCGCCGAGGATCGCGGCCTTGAGCTCGTCGGGGAGCTCGGTGCGACGGGCGATGGCCGCGACCGAGCGCGGGAACTCCGCGTCCCAGTGCGGGTAGTCGGACGCGTACGCGATCACGTCGGGGCCGACCAGGTCGGCGACGGTCTGGAGCGTGGCTTCCTCGGGCTCGCACGACACGACGAACCGGCCGTCGCCGACCGTCTCGCTCGGACGCCGGGTCGCCTGCATCTCCCCGCGGCGCTTCTCCCAGTGCTCGTCGAGTCGTTCGAGGAAGTAGGGAAGCCAACCGACGCCGGCCTCCAGCAGCGCGACCCGCAGGCGCGGGAATCGCTCGAGCACGCCGCCTGCGAGCAGCGCCGCGGTCGCGAACATCACGTTGAAGGGGAACTCCAGCGCGTGCTGGGTCGCGTACGCGTCGACGAAGCGGTCGTACGTGAATCGTCCGCCGCCGGCGTGGAAGCCGATCGGGACGTCGAGATCCTGGGCCAGCGCGTAGAACGGGTCGAAGAACGGGTCGTCAAGCGCTCGCGGTCCCAGCGCGCACGGCAACGTCAACGACACGAAGCCCAGCTCGACGACCGCCCGCTCCGCTTCGGCACGGGCCAGCTCCGGAGCCTGCAACGCGAGCGCGGGCACGCCCTTGAGCCGGTCGGGGTCGGCGCTGCAGTAGGAAGCGAGCCAGTCGTTGTACGCGCGGCAGCACGCGTCCGCGAACGCGCCGTCCTGGAGCCCGAAGAACCCGAGGCTGACGGTGCCGTAGAGCACCGCGACGTCGATGCCCTCCGCGTCCATGTCCGCCAGCCGCGCCTTCGGGTCGGTGCCGCCGGGACGCAGGCACGCCGACTCCATGAGGCCCTCGGGGACCCACGCGCCACGGCCCTCGCCCGCGGGGATGAGCTTCCCCTCGATCATGTAACGGGTCGTCCCGCGGTTGTCGCGTACGAGACGAGGGCGACGGTCACGCCACTCCGGCCCGAGGAAGTCGTCCCACAGCTCGTCGGGCTCGAACACGTGCCCGTCGAGGTCGACGACGCGTGCGGTGAGCCCGCTCGCCACGGTCAAGCCGCGGCGCGGAAGTCGTAGCCGACGCCGGTGAGCTCCTCCGAGAGCTCCCACAGACGGTAGGCAGCAGCCAGGTCGTACGCGGGACGCTTCGCGCGCACCCGCTTCGGGCTGCCGCGCATCTGGAACATGAGGCTCGGCCCGAAGTACTCGCCGCCCTGCACGTCGGGCATCGTCGCGGCGTAGAGCTGTGGGCGCGCGCCGGCCTCGTCCGACTGGCCGAGCATCACGTTGCCCATGCGCGAGAGGCCCAGCATCACGCGGTTGCCGCTGGCCTGCGGCCCGACCTCCTGCAGGTGCGTCGACGCGTAACCGGGGTGCGCGGCCGCGGAGACGATCGGCACACCCGCGGCCCGGCAACGACGGTCGAGCTCGAACGCGAAGAGCAGGTTGGCGAACTTCGACTGCGCGTACGCGCGCCACTTCCCGTACGACTGCTCGGAATCGACGTCGTCCCAGTGGATCGCGCCGATGCGGTGCACGAGCGACGAGGTCGTCACGACCCGGCCCGACGTCGACTCGCGCAACTGCGGGAGCAGCAGGCCCGTGAGCGCGAAGTGGCCGAGGTGGTTCGTGCCGAACTGCATCTCGTGGCTGTCGACGGTCCGCTGCAACGGCACCGCCATCACACCCGCGTTGTTCATGAGCGCGTCGAGACGGCCGACCGTGTCACGCACCTCCTTGGCGCACGCGTGCACCGACGTGAGGTCGGCGAGGTCGAGATGCACGAGCGTGGGCGCGGGACCGGTCGCGCCGGCGGCGACGGCCTTCCACGCGGCCCGACCCTTGGTCTCGTTGCGGCAGCCGAGCACGACGTGCGCCCCCGCCCGCGCGAGTCCTTCGGCCGACCGCAGGCCCAGCCCGCTGCTGGCCCCGGTGACGAGCACGACCCGGCCGGCCTGATCGGGCATGTCGGCGGCGGTCCACCTCGCCATGGGCCCACGCTCGCACCCCCGGCCCGGGTCGGCAAGCGCTCCGGTGACCCGCGGGCGCGGCCGGTGCGAACAAGTGGCGTGACCCTGGTCGTCGTGCTCTCGCTGCCCGGCATCCTGCTCCTCGCGTTCGTCGCCGGTCGTCTGCTCGGCGCCCGCCGGTCCCTCGGTGCGATGCTCCTGTCCGGCCTCGTCGGCTGGGCCTCGGGCGTGGGGCTGTCGCTCGTCATCGCGTCGAACCATGTGCACCGCAGCGCCGGGTTCGCTCGCAACGTGTGGGTGTTCTCGGCCGTGTTCACGATGTCGGCGACGGTGTGGATGGAGCTGCTCGCGCGCCCGGGCGCGTTGGCGCGCGCGCAGACCGGGCTCGCGAGCATCCCGCGGCCGCTCCGCGCCCTGCGCCGCCGCGGCCGCCGCGTCGGCCGGTACGCGCAGATCACGAGGATCGTCGTGCGCCACGGCCTCGGTCCGTCGATCGGCCTCGCGTCGCGCCGAGCCGACGACGACCTCGACGGCACCGAGCTCGACGGCGGTGACTCGCGGTTGCCGCCCGCGGTGCGCCTGCGACGTGCGCTCGAGGACTGCGGCGGCATGTTCGTGAAGCTGGGTCAGCTGCTCTCGACGCGGTCCGATCTCCTGCCCGACGACGTGGTGCGCGAGCTGGCGCGGCTCCAGGACCACGTCGGTCCGGCCGACGCGCACGAGGTCCGCATGCTGCTGGAGGCCGAGCTGGGAGGACCCGTCACCGACGTGTTCGCGGAGTTCGACTGGGAGCCGCTCGCGGCCGCGTCGATCGGCCAGGCCCACCGCGCACACCTGCGTGACGGTCAGCCGGTGATCGTCAAGGTGCAACGTCCCGGGATCGCGGAGTCGGTGGGGCGCGACCTCGAGGTGCTCGACGAGCTGGCGCGCGTCGCCGAGACCCGCACGACGTGGGGACGTGACTACGGCATCGTCGAGCTGGCCGGCGAGTTCGGGCAGCGTCTGCGCGAGGAGCTCGACTTCGGGCTCGAGGCTCGCAACGCGACCGAGCTGGCCGCCGACCTCGGGTGCGCGTCTCCGGTGCGCGTCCCGCGTGTCGTGCCCGAATACAGCAGCACGCGTGTCCTCGTGATGGAGTGGTTCGACGGTGTGAGCGTGCGCGACCGCGACGCGATCGACGCGATCGGTGTCGACCGTCGTGTCCTCGCCGACACGCTGCTGCGCTGCATGCTGCACCAGATGCTGGTGCAAGGGCGCTTCCACGCCGACCCGCACCCGGGGAACGTCATGGTGCTCGCCGACGGTGGCCTCGGCCTCGTCGACTTCGGCGCGGTCGGACGTCTCGATCCGCTGCAGCAGAGCGCGCTTCGCGAGCTGATGGTCGGGGTCGCCCGTCGTGACGCGGAGCAGTTGCGGACCGCGGTGCTCGGCATCGCGACCGTGCGCGGCCGCCTCGACGAGGAGCAGCTGGAGCGAGCGCTGGCGCGCTTCATGGCCCGTCATCTCGCCGCGGGCAGCGCGCCCGGCGCGGCGATGTTCAACGACCTGCTCCAGCTGTTCTTCACGTTCGGGATCCGCGTTCCCGCCGAGCTCAGCACGTTCTTCCGGGCGTTGGTCACGCTCGAGGGCACGCTGACCACGCTCGCGCCCGGCTATCTCGCGCTCGAGGCTGCGCAGGGCATCGCCGCGGAGTGGGCCCGCGAGCGGCTGACGCCGGCGACGCTCGAGGAGGTCGCGCGCGACGAGCTGATCCGCGCCGTCCCGACCCTCCGCCGACTCCCTCGCCACGTCGACCGGATCGCCACGCTCGCGGAACGGGGCCAGCTCGGGCTCCGCGTGAGCCTCCTCTCGGAGCCCGACGACGTCCTCACGGTGACCCGGCTCGTCAACCGCGTCGTGCTCGCGTTCCTCGGCGCGCTCGTGGGCGTGCTGTCGGTGATGCTGCTCGGCACGACCGGCGGCCCGCCGTTCGCGGGGACCACGTCGTTGTTCCAGTTCTTCGGCTACTTCGGCCTGTTCTGCGCGACCGTGCTGATCCTGCGGGTGATCGTCGCGGTCCTCCACGACGGTTTGAACTAGTCGCGCTCGCAAGCTCGGCGCTCCCTTGCCAACCGCGCCGAACGCCGCCGTGACGCGACCCGCCGCGCGGCCGGCGCGAAGCGGGTCCACCAGGGTCCGGCCGGAGCAGCACGTCCACGATCACGGCTACGGTTCGTGGCGCCACAGCCCCGTGACGCGCAGGAGTCCGCCGTGGAGTTCGACCCCCTCGACGAGTACCCGATCCATCAGCTCCCGCTGCCGATGCGCTACGTCGGCACGAGCGACCGCAACGTCTACGACCGCTGCATCTTCCAGGGCGTCGACCA
>DATBEZ010000073.1:0-32072 GCA_036558745.1 Acidimicrobiia bacterium | reverse complement strand
GCGCCACCGGGGAGCCAGGTGAGGTCCGACCCGACGGCAGCGACATCGAGCAGCATGCGCTGGATCGTCGACGCGACCGTGATCTCGCGCACGGGCTCGGCGAAGGCGCCGTCTCGCACCATCAACCCCGTCGCGCCCACGGAGAGGTCACCGCTCACAGGGTTCGTCCCGGAGTGCAGCCCGCTCACCGACTGGACGTAGAGCGCCTCCGGCACCGACGAGAAGATCTCCTCCGGCGACAGCGTCCCGGGCAGGAGGTGCAGCGCCCGCGCGCCCACCCCCGGTGTCGACTTGAAGCCGCGTACCGCCGAACCGGTCGTCGTCAGGCCGGCGCGGCGCGCCGTGTACACGTTGTGGAGGAACATCTTCAGCACGCCGCCGACGATCAGCTCGTTGCGCCGCGTCGGTACGCCCTCCGCGTCGTGAGTCGACGCGCCGTACGCGTCGGCGAGCGTCGGATCGTCGACGATCGTGACCGCAGGGGCCGCCACCTGCTCACCGTCGCGGCCGACGAACAGTGACCGCTTCTTCAGCACCGCTTCGCCACTCGTCGCGGCGCCGACGAGTCCCAGGAGCGATGCGGTCACGAGCGGGTCGAAGATGACGGGCAGTCGACGCGACGGCGGCTGCGCGGCGCCGAGCAGGCGCGTGGCCCGGTCGGCTGCAACGCGCGCCGCCGTCGCGAGCTCGAGGTCGGCGGGGCGCCGCCCGACCGAGAACCCGTACCCAGTCTGCGTCGCGATCCCCTCGCCCGCCATCGCGAACGAGGAGCAGGAGCACGCGGTCCGTCGGGCCGATGCCTCGATGCCGGTCGACGTGGCCACCGCGGCCTCGATCGCGGCGTCGCCGTAGGACGCGGACTCGACACCGCGCACCCGCGAGTCGGCGGCTTTCGTGGCCGCTTCGAGCTCCAACGCGATCCGGACCTTCTCGTCGGTCGGGACCTGCAACAGCTCGTCGCGCCACAGGTCGAGGCTGATGGGCTCGAGACCCGCGAAGTCGGACGGCGTCGCGAGCCCGAACTCGTCGTCGGGCTCGCCGAACGACGCGTTGTCGCGCGCGTCGGCGAGCGTCTCGGCCACCACGTCGTCGTCGAGCGAACCGGCCCATGCATAGCCCTGGCGGTGGTCGGCAACGACGCGGATGCCGACGCCGGAGACCTCCGCGACCGACAGCGACTCCACCTCGCCGTCGAACACCTTCACGTCGGTGTCGCGCGAGCGCACGACGTAGGCCTCCACCTGCTCCCCGTCGCGGGCCGCGCCCGCGACCCGGCGCGCGAGGTCGTCGAGCTCCATGTCTATTGCTCCGCTCCCACTCCGCTACGTCCGCTCGCTGGCGCTCGCTCCATGCGCACCGTTCGTTCCGTGGTGCTCATGCTGCCGTCCCCCCGACGGTGAGCTCGGACACGCGCAGCGTCGGCTGACCCGATGACACCGGCACGCCCTGGCCGTCCTTGCCGCAGGTTCCGGCCCACGTGTCGAAGTCGTTGCCGACGACGTCGACACGCTGCAGCGTGTCGGGCCCGTTGCCGATGAGCTGCGCGGCGCGCACCGGATCGGTGATCTCGCCGTCCTCGATCATGTACGCCTCGGTGATGCCGAAGACGAAGTCGCCGGACGCGGTATCGACCTGACCACCGCCCAGCGCGACGCAGTACAGCCCGTACGGCGTCTGGCGGATGATCTCGTCGGGGTCCTCGTCACCCTCGACGAGGTACGTGTTCGTCATGCGCACCATGGGCAGGTGCTGGTACGTCTCGCGGCGGCCGTTGCCACCGCTCGCACGGCCCTGCTTCCGGGCCCGAAGCAGGTCCCACATGTAATCGGTGAGAACGCCGTTCTCGATCAGCACGTTGCGCTGCGCGGGCGCGCCTTCGTCGTCGATGGCGAACGCACCCCACTCGCGCGCGAGCAGGCCGTCGTCGACCAGCGTGACGAGCGGGGACGCCACCTGCTCGCCGACCCGGTCGCGGAACACGGACGCGTCGCGCGCGATGAGGTCGGCTTCGAGCCCGTGGCCACACGCCTCGTGGAACAGCACGCCACCCGCGCCCCTGCGCAGAACGACCGGGAGCTTGCCCGACGGCGCCGGCCGCGCCCGCAACATCGTGAGCGCGCGCTGCGCGGCGATGCGCGCCACCTCGTCGGGATCGATCTCGTCGAAGACCTCGAAGCCCAGCGTCCGTCCCGGCGCCTCCATGCCCGTCTGCATGCCGGTGTCGCCGGTCGCGACGCACTGCACCATGAACCGCGTACGCACCTGGTCGTCCTCGGCGAGGAGGCCGTCGGAGTTGGCGACCAGGATCCGCCGTCGCGAGTCCGCGTACGCGACGCCCACCTGGCTGATCGCGCCACCTTCCGAGCGCGCGACGTCGTCGGCCCGGCGCAGCAGGTCGACCTTGCGCGCCTTCGGCACCGTCTCGGGAAGGATCTCCACCTCGTGCGGCTTCGTGACCGGCCGCCGTTCGAGGCCGACGACGTGCGCGCCACCACCTCCACCACGCGCCGCGGCCGCGGCGGCGTCGGCCGCTTCGCGCAGGCCCGCCTCGGTCAGGTCGGCGGTGTGCGCGTAGCCGGTCGTGTCACCCACGACGACCCGCACACCCGCGCCGCGGTCCCGGCCGGAGACCAGCTCCTCGACCTTGCCGTCGTCGAGACGCGCACTCGAGCTCCGCCGGTCCTCCGCGAAGACCTCGGCGAAGTCCCCGCCGTTGCGCAGGGCGGCTGTGAGCGTGCGTTCGAGGACGGCTTCGTCGAGCACGGGGGCTCCTTTCCACCGGGCCGGTGGGGGGAGGCGGAAAAAACGTGGCGGGCAAGGTGCCCGCGCCACGACCCGGTGCCTATCGTACGCCCGTGCACCTCGAACCTGGCCTGGTCGCGCGCGCGTCGCTCACCGTTGCCAAGGAGGACACCGCGCTCGCGCTCGGGAGCGGTGACGTGCCGGTGCTGGCCACGCCGCGGGTGGTGCTCCTCGCCGAGGAGGCGACGGTCGCGGCGGTCGAGGGTCGCCTCGGTCCGGGACACACCACGGTCGGCTACCGCGTGCAGCTGGACCACCTCGCGCCGACGGCCATTGGCGGCAGCGTCGAGGCCGAGGCGATGCTCGAGGCGATCGAGGGGCGCCGTCTGACGTTCCGGGTCTCGGTCAACGACGGGCACGGGCTCGTCGCCGCGGGCCGCATCACACGCGTCGTCGTCGACCGCGAGCGCTTCCTCGAGCGCGCGTCCGGCTGACGCGCGTCCGGCCGACGAGCGACAGGCGCGGTCGCGACCGACGGGGCGCGTAGGCTCCGGGCTGCGTGGACGACACCGGTCGCACCGAACCCGGCGACAACCCCGATCCCGACCGCGACGACCCCGACCGTCCCGGCTGGGCCGCGCCGCAACCGCCACCGAGCGCGCCGCCCCCTCCGCCACCCGGTTCGCAACCGCCGTGGACCGCCGAGGCGCAGCAGCCTCCGCCCGCGCCACAGCAGTGGAACGCGCCGCCGCAACCGCAACCACCGCCCGCGTCGCAGCAGTGGGGCGCGCAGGCGCCCCCGCCCGCGCCGCAGTGGGGCGCGCCACCCGCGCCGGCGTCGGGCGGGCCACCGACGCAGCCGGGCTGGAACGCGCCACCGGGCGCGCCGCCCGCATGGAACGCGCCCGCACCACCCGGTCCGTCGGGTCCGCCGGGTGCGCCCGGCAAACGCCGGGGCTGGGCGTGGCTGTGGGCCCTGATCGTCGGGCTCGTCGTGCTGACCGGCGTCGCCGTCGCCGGGGTCGTCGTGGCGGTGAGCGCGTACACGAAACCCGCGGACGCGACGAACGCCTACCTGCGGGACGTGCGCGACGGTCAGTACGCGGCCGCGTACGCGCACCTGTGCTCGACGACCCAGAGCCAGACGTCGCTCGACGAGTTCCGCTCGCAGCAGCAGAGCAACAGCGCCGGCGACCAGATCGACACGTTCGACGTGTACTACTCCGTCATCCACGGCAGCGGGAACACCGCGACGACGCGTTACACGATCCAGCGCTTCTTCACGCGCGAGCGCTGGGAGGTCGACCTGGTGAAGGAGAGCGGCGACTGGCGCCCGTGCACCTTCACCCAGCTGCGCTACTGACCGCCCGAGCCGCGGGCCGGCCGGGCGCTCACGCGAGGTTGCTCGAGCGCGGGTACGCGTCCGCCGGGTCGGTCAGCACGTTGACGAGCGCGGGCCCGTCCGCCGCGAAGGCACGGTCGAGTGCGGGACCCAGCTCGTGCGGATCGCGCACGAGCTCGCCGTGGCCGCCGAGGGCCTGCACGACCTCGTCGTAGCGCGTGCCGGGTCGGAGCTCGGCCGCGACGTCGTAGCCGTAGATCATCTGCATCGGGTGCTTCTCGAGTCCCCAGATGCCGTTGTTGCCCACCACCGCGACGACGCGCGCGCCGAAGCGCACGAGCGTGTCGAAGTCCATGAGCGAGAAACCGGCCGCGCCGTCGCCCAGCAACAGCACCACCTGACGGTCGGGGTGCGCGATCGCCGCCGCGAGCGCGTAGCCAGGACCCATGCCGAGGCAGCCGTAGGGACCGGGGTCGAGGAAGCAGCCCGGCGTCGAGGTGTCGACGAGCTTCCCGGCATACGACACGAAGTCGCCGCCGTCACCGATGACGATCGCGTCGCGAGCGAGGCGCGGGATCAGCTCGCCGTAGACGCGCGCCGGATGGATCGGGTTCGAGCTCGCTTCCAGCGTGTCGCGCTCCTTCGCGCGCCGGACCGACTCCTCGTCGCGCAGCCGCGCGATCCACCCGTCGTGATCCGGTCGTGCACCCCGCGTCGCCTGCTCCGTGAGTTTCGTGAACGCGAGCTCGAGGTCGCCGCCGGCCGAGCCGGCGAGCGCGACGTTGCGCGACACGCCGTCGGGCGTGTCCGCGAGATGGACGACCCGCGCGTCACCGAACTCACCGAAGCCGAGACGGAAGTCGAGTGGTGTCCCCGCGACGATGACGAGATCCGCCTCGCGCAGGGCTACCGAACGGCACCGTGAGAACGCGAGCTCGTGGTCGGCCGGGATCGTGCCCCGGCCCATGCCGTTGACGAACACGGGCACGCGGGCGGCCTCCGCGAACGCGACCATCGCCGCCTCCGCGTGCGCCCAGTACACGTCTCCGCCGACGACGAGCACGGCGCGCTCCGCGTCGACCGCGAGGCGGGCGATCGCCGCGAGCGCGTCGGCGTCGGGCTCGACGGCCGTACCCGCGCCGGGCGGCTCGGGGAGCTCGACGTCGGCCGAGGCGAAGAACGCGTCGAGCGGCACGTCGAGAAACACCGGGCCGCGGTGCGGCGCGCAGGCCGCACGCAGCGCTGCGTCCACGTCGGCCGCGATGGCGGCCGTGTCGGTCACCGTGCTCGCCGCCTTCGTGACGGAGGCGACGATGGGGACATGGTCGAGCTCCTGGAGCGAACCGCTTCCCCACCGGGCGTGCGGCGCGCGGCCGCCCAGCACGAACAGCGGGGAACCGTTCATCCACGCCGCGGTGATCGCGCTCACGCCGTTGGTGACGCCGGGGCCTGCGGTCAATGCCGCGACCCCGACCCGGCGCGTCACCTTCGCCCAGCCCTCGGCCGCGAACGTCGCGGTCTGCTCGTGTCGCGTGTCGACGAGGGTGATGTCGCGTTGCACACACCCGTCGTAGAGCGGGAACAGGTGTCCACCCGAGAGCGTGAACACCGTGTCGACGCCGTGACGGGCGAGCACGTCGGCCGCGAGCACACCGCCGCTGCCGTTCACGACGCGGCCCCGGCGCTGCTCGCCGCGTCGCCCGCGGCGTCGACCCGCTCGAGGAAGCCCGTCAGCGCGCTGATCCACGCGTCGGGGTTCTCGAACTGTGGTGAGTGGCCGGCATCCGGGATGACCACCAGCTCCGCGCCCGGAACGGTTGCAGCCATCGCGCGCGACGGCTCGAGGAACGCGCCGTCCTGCTCACCGACGAGGATCAGTGTCGGACACGTCAGCGCGCGCAGCGCGTCGAGCTGACTCTCCTGACGCGCGATCCGGCGGATGCTCCCCGCCCACATCGCGACCGACAGGTCGTCCCACTTCCGCTCCTCGAACTCGCGGAATCCCGGTCGCTCTGTGAGCAGGCGTTGGTGCGCGGGACTGTCGAGGGTCGACGCCGCGTCGAGCAGCGTCTTGAGCACGTCCTTGCCGTCCTCGAGCGCGATCTTGGCGGCCGAGTCGAGGAGGTCCGGGTCGAGCGCGGGCGGCGTGCCCGGCGACGTGTCCATGAGCACGAGCGCCTCGACGCGGCGGGGGTCGGACCGCACGACCCGCTGGGCCACCATGCCGCCCATCGAGTGCCCGAGGAGCCGGAAGCGACCGAGCCCGGCGGCGTTCGCGACCGCGACGGTGTCGGCCGCATAGCGCTCGAACGTGTAGCCGTCGGGATCCTCGGGGCCGTCGCTCGCACCGTGCCCGCGATGGTCGAACACCACGACGCGATGCGTCGCCGCGAGCTCCTCGACGTGGTCCGCGAAGTCCTCCTTCGCGCCACCGAAGCCGTGCACGAGGAGCAGACCCGGCCCCTCCCCGCGGACCTCCACCTCGAGCCCGACGCCGTCGTCGACGATCACCCGCATCCGTCCGTCCCCTCACCCGCCCACCGGAGCGGTGCGGACAGACGTCACACGACGTGATGCAGCCCCCGTGACACCGCGGTGGGGCCCATAGGCTACGAGGATGGCGGTGACCGAGACGGCCCAGGGTGGCCGCACCTCCCGCCCCTGGGTCTTCTGGGTGCGGATCGTGGTGAGCGTCGGCCTGCTCGCGCTGCTCGTCTCGAAGATCCACTTCGACAACCTGGTCCCCAAGCACCCGCACGTCTCCACGCTCGCCTACCTCGCCGCCGGGCTCGCGGTGACGTTCGGCGGGCTCGTCCTCTCCGCATGGCGCTGGCAGCGGGTCCTCTGCGTGTTCGACACCCCCGTGTCGATCCGGGTGCTGCTCTCGCACTACCTGGCCGGCCAATTCGTCGGCAACGTGCTGCCCTCGACGATCGGCGGCGACGTGCTGCGGGTCAGCCGCGCGTCGAACAGCACGGGCTCGATGAGCAGCGCGTTCGCGTCCGTCGCCCTCGAGCGCCTGACCGGGTTCCTCGCGCTCCCGCTGCTCAGCCTGCTCGGGTTCCTGGCCATGCCGTCGCTGCTCGAGGGCAAGGCGGCCCGCGGCAGCCACTTCGCCCTCATCATCGACGCCATCAGTCTCACCGCGCTCGTCGTCATCCTGCTGCTGGCCGCGAGCCCCCGCCTCGCAGGGCGCTTCCGCGACCGCGAGAACTGGATGCGCTTCATCGGGGCCGTGCACCTCGGCGTCGACCGTCTCCGTCGGCGGCCCCGCGAGGGCGTCGCGGTGCTGGTCGCCGCCGTGGCGTACCAGGCGTCCACCGTCGTCGTGGTGTGGTGCGCGATCCACGTCCTGGGGCTCCACGTCCCCAACGCGGCCGTCCTCGCCTACACGCCCGCCGTGGCCATGGTGCAGGTCCTGCCGATCTCGCTCGGCGGGCTCGGCGTCCGCGAGGGCGCGCTGGTCCTGTTCCTGCGTCCGTGGGTCGCTTCGGGCCAGGCGTTCGCCGTCGGACTGCTCTGGTACGCGATGCTGCTCGTCGTCAGCCTGCTCGGTGCCCCGTCGTTCGCGGTCGGGCACCGGCTCGGCGTGGCGGATGTGGCCGACGGGGCCGAGACGTCCCGCGTGCCGGGTGAGGACGAAGAGTCAGCACGATGAGCACGACGAGCACGAGCAGGGTCAGCGTACGGCGCCGCCTTCCGGGCGGCCGGCGGCTGAGCGACGGCCACTACCTGTACTGGTGGGTCGAGCTCCTCGCGATCCTGATCTTCTACGCGGTGTACTCCGCGGTGCGGAACTCGGTGAGCGCCGATCCGACGCCCGCGTTGCACCACGCGCGCAACCTCATCCACTGGGAGCACCTCCTCGGCATCTACCACGAGGAGACGCTGCAACGGTGGGCGCTGCACTTCGAGCCGCTCATCGTCGCGATGAACTACGTGTACGGGTCGTTGCACTTCGTCGTGACGGCCGGCGTGGGCATCTACCTGTTCCGCAAGTGGAGCGACGACTATCCGAAGTGGCGCAACACGCTCGCGATCACGACCGGTCTCGCGCTCATCGGTTTCTACACCTGGCCGCTCATGCCGCCGCGCCTGCTCGACGCGAACGGCTTCCACACGGGCTTCATCGACACGCTCGCGAAGTACCCGACGATCTGGTCCTTCAACTCGGGCGAGATGAGCAAGCTCTCGAACCAGTTCGCGGCCATGCCGAGCGTCCACTGCGCGTGGGCGTTGTTCTGCGCCTGCGCGCTGGTGCCGCGCCTGAAGCAACGGTGGGCGAAGATCCTCGCCGGGTGCTACCCGGTGCTGACCGTGACCGCGATCGTCCTCACCGGCAACCACTACTTCCTCGACGCGGTGGGCGGGTTCATCACACTCGGGATCGGTTACGCAGTCGCGAGCAAGATCACGCGGGCCGGTCGCGGCGCCCGCGTCGTGGACGTGACCGCAGCCGAGGCGGCCGAGGTCGACGACACCGCTGACCAGGCCCGCCGCACGGGCTGATTTGCGCGGGTGAGCACGGCGCGTCGATCCTGCGCCCATGTCCGAGAGCATCGACCTCGATCACGTCGCGCTCGGCACACCCGACGCGCGCGACGCGCTGCGGTTTCTGGTCGGCGAGCTCGGCGGGCTGGTCCTCATGGGCGGCCACAACGTGGGCTTCCGTCCGATGCAGGTTCGTCTGGGCGACGAACGCGAAGGGATGACGATCGAGCTGCTCGAGCCGTTCGAGCCCGAGCGCAACGACTTCCTCGCCCGGTTCCTCGCCCGTCACGGTGAGGGCCCGCACCACCTGACGTTCAAGGTGCCCGACCTCGCGGCCATGCTCGGGCGGGTCGAGGCCGCCGGCTACCACCCGGTGAACGTGAACCTCTCCGACCCGACGTGGAAGGAGGCGTTCCTGCATCCGCGCGAAGCGCACGGCACCGTCGTGCAGCTCGCCGAGGCCCACGAGGACCTGCCCGAGCTGGCCCGCTTCGTCGAGCACGTGCGCGCGAACGGGCCGCACGCCAACCCGCAGTGGTGGCCCGACCTGTCACCCGCAGGCACCCGCGCCGCGCGTTTGCGGCGGGTCGTGCTCTCGGTGCCGTCGGTCGCAGCCGCGTCGGGCCTGTTCGTCACCCTGCTCGAGGGACGCACGGCCGACACCGGCGAGGGATGGACGGAGCTCGTCTGGCCGACCGGCGCGCGACTCCGGCTCGAGGAGCGTCCGCACGACACACCACACGTCGACCGGCTCGAGGGCGACGTCCTCGGCGACGACGTGGACGCGACCGTGGCCGGCGCGCGTCTCCTGCTGCGCTCGCGCTAGCCGTCGCTCAGTCGCGGCGTCGCGTGCGCCAGAGCAGCAACCGGTCGGCGATCGCGCCGAGCAGCGCGGAGCCGAGGATCACGTAGATGAGGCGCGAGCGGCGCGTCGTGAAGATGTAGTGCACGCTCACGCGTTGCGCGTTCGCGAACCCGAACCACAGCACGAAGATGATGATCACGAGCGCGACGACGATGCGCGCGGTGGGCAGGTTCCGCCCGCCGGTCCTCTCGGGTTGGTTCACGGTGCACCTCCCGGTCCCGCCGCAGCCCGGTCCCACGGGCTACGCGCACCTTGGCACGCGGGAGGCGCCGGCCGCGGGATGCCCGCCCGGGCCCCTCACACGGACGCGTGGTGACCCGCGACGATGCGCAGGACCGTCTCGCGCACCGCACGGTCCGCGATCGACAGCGGGATGTCGCGGGCGCTCACGAGCGCGAGCCGTCGGGGCGGCACGTCGGCGATCGCGAACCGCCGCACGCCCGTCGGGATCGGTGCGATCGCGGTCTCGGGCAGCACCGACACGCCCGCACCCGCGGCGACGAGATCCGAGATGAGCCGGATGCCCTCGACCTCGACGGGGACCGACAGGGCCAGGCCCTGGGCGCGCGCGGCGGCGTCGAGCTCGATGCGCAGCGGGTTGTTGGGCGGCGGCAGGATCATCGGCAGCTCGACCAGCGCCGCGAGCGGTACCGGCTCGGGCGGCAACCGCACCGACTCTGGCGCGAGACCGACGATCGCCTCGTCCATGAGGTGCTCGACCAGCGCGCGCACGTCGAACACCGGCTCGGTGACGAGCGCGAGCGCGAGGTCCTGGCTCAGCACCTCCGCCAACAGCCGCTCGGACGCGCCCTCGACGACCCGGAGCGACACGCCGGCCGCGCGCGAGCGCAGGTCGGCCACGAGCGCGGGGACGAGCCACCGGCTCGCGGTGCCGACCACCCCGAAGCTCGCGCTCCCGGCCTCGAGCCCCTGCAGCATCGAGACGTCCTCACGCATGCCCTCGAGCTCGCGCCGGATCCGACGCGCCCGCTCGACGACGAGGGTTCCGCACTCGGTCGGGCGGGCGCCCTTGCGCCCGCGCACGAGCAGCTCGGCCCCGAGCTCCTGCTCGAGCTGACGAACCTGCTCGGAGACGTTTGACTGCACCGTGTTCAGGGCATCCGCAGCGGCGGTGAACGAGCCCTCACGCTCAATGGCCAGCAACACGTCCAGGTGCCGCAGCTCCATCAGGCCTCCATTCGGCTCGTTGCCGCGACGCGACATCCGGGTGAATACATCGCTCTCACCGATCGTTCCTATCGACAGTACCTGTTGGACAGATCACGGGAGCACGTAGTTCCATAGTCCGTACTTGGTGGCATCCGGGCACGCCGATCCCCCCGTCGGATCCTGGATCGTGGCGCGCAACAGGAGGTTCCGTGGCCGCCGAAACCGTGATGTCCAACCTGGTGTTCACCGGGACGCTGGCCTGGACGGGCGACGCCGCCTGTCGGGGGGAGACCAGCCTCTTCTTCGCCCCTGCGGGCGAGCGACCCGAGGCCCGCGTGGTCCGCGAGGCCCGGGCCCGGGCGATCTGCCTCACGTGCCCGGTCATGGAGCCCTGCCGGCAGTGGGCCCGCGAGCAGCGCGAGTACGGCTTCTGGGGCGGCGAGTCCGAGGAGGAGCGCGCCGCCGCCGGGTACCGCGTCGACATGCCCGTCGGCCGGGTCGCCCGGTACCCCAAGGGCAACGGCAAGCCGGTCTCTCCCCGCACGCCCCGCGTCGCCTGAGCTGCGCCGCGCGACCGGAGGAAGCGACAGCGCGCACGGGCGCGCCCGTCGCGGGCGGCGGTCCGTCCGCCGTCGATAGTCTCCTGGCGCCCACGCGACAGGAGCGGGTGTGACGACCACCGACACCACCGGCGTCGACCTCGATGCGCTGCGTCCGTACTTCGCGCGTCACGTCGAGGGCGCGGGTGACGCGCCGCTCACCGCGTCGCTGATCGCCGGCGGTCGCTCCAACCTCACCTACGCCGTCGGCGACGGCGAGCACGAATGGGTGTTGCGCCGGCCGCCGCTCGGGCACGTGCTGCCGACCGCGCACGACATGGGCCGTGAGTACCGCGTGCTGCGCGCGCTGGCCGACACCGACGTGCCGGTGCCGCGGGTCTTCGCGTTCTGCGAGGACGAGAGCGTGAACGGCGCTCCGTTCTACGTGATGGAGAAGGTCGACGGGGTCATCCTCCGTACGCCCGACGAGATGGCCCGGCTGTCGCCCGACGACGCGCGACGGTGCTCGATCGAGCTCGTCGACGTGCTCGCGCGCATCCACGGCGTCGACTACGACGCGGTCGGACTGTCCGAGTTCGGCCATCCCGAGGGCTTCGTCGAACGCCAGGTGCGCCGTTGGGGCGAGCAGTGGGAGCGCTCGAAGACGCGTGAGCTCCCCGCCATCGACGAGCTCGCACGCCGGCTTCGTGCCGCGTTGCCGGAATCGCCCGCGCCGACGATCGTCCACGGCGACTACCGGCTCGACAACACGATGCTCGCGCCGGGTGACCCGGCCCGCGTCGTCGCCGTGCTCGACTGGGAGATGGCGACCCTCGGGGATCCGCTCACCGACGTCGGCCTGTTCCTCCTGTACTGGGGGCAGGGTGACGCGCAGGTCATCGCGACCGGTCGCAACATGCCGACCGCCGGCGGGTTCCTCGGTCGCGACGCGGTGATCGAGCGGTACGCGGAGGTGAGCGGCCGCGCCGTCGACAACCTCGACTTCTACGTGGTCCTCGCGGCATACAAGCTCGCGATCATCGTCGAGGGCATCCACGCGCGGTTCCTCATGGGCAAGACCCTCGGTGAGGGCTTCGACGCGATGGGCGAGTCCGTCGTCCGGCTGGCGCAGTGGGCGCTCGAGCAGGCCGACCGCTCGTCGATGGCCGCGCTGCGGGGCTGAGCTGCGGCGACTCGTGGTGCGCCGGCCTGCCGAGGGCCGGTTCTCGCGTGAGCGGTCCTAAGCTCCAGTGATGGCCGGGCTCGTGTGGCAGGAGCGCCCGCAGCTGCGTCGGCCCGTGATGGTCGCCGGCTTCGAGGGCTGGAACGACGCGGGGGACGCCGCGTCGGACGCGGCCGCGTGGTTGGTACGGACGTTCGGCGCGACGGAGTTCGCGTCGATCGATCCCGAAGAGCACTTCGACTTCCAGTCGACACGGCCGCGGGTCGAGCTCGTCGACGGCATCGCCCGACGCATCAACTGGCCCGCGAACCGCTTCCACGCGGTGCACGTCGACGGGGCCGACCACGACCTCGTCGTGCTCCGGGGTGTCGAACCCAACATGCGGTGGCGTTCGTTCTGCGACTCGGTGTTGGAGGTGGCGGGCACGACCGGCTGCGAGCTCGTCGTGACGTTGGGCGCGCTGCTCGCGGACGTGCCCCACAGCCGGCCCGTCCACATCACCGGCTCGGCGACCGACCCCGATCTCATCGAGCGCCTGCACCTCCAGAACTCCCGATACGAGGGTCCGACGGGCATCGTGGGCGTGCTGCACGACGCGTGCCGAAGCGGGGGCGTCGCGTCGGTGTCGCTGTGGGCGCCGGTGCCGCACTACGTCGCGTCGCCGCCGAACCCGCCGGCGATGCGCGAGCTCCTCGCCCGGCTCGGTGAGCTGACGCGCGTGCCCGTCCGCCTCGGCGAGCTCGACGCGACGTCGGCTGCGTGGCGCGAGCAGGTGACCGAAGCGGTCGACGGTGACGACGACGTGCGCGCGTACGTCCGCCAGCTCGAGGAGCAGGTCGACGAGGTCGACGAGGATCCGGGCCTCGAGATGCTGAGCGGTGACGCGATCGCCGCCGAGCTCGAGCGCTACCTCCGCGACCAACGCGGCGAGCACTGACGGCCATCACGCCCGGCTGTCAGCGGGTGACGGGCGCGTAGCGGGGGCGGAGCGCGGTCGCGAGGGAGCGCGCGAGCGCGGGGGCGTCGCGGGTCGAGAGGCGCGCGACGTTCACGCGCACGGCGGGCGGGCTGGCGATGCGGAACCGCTGACCCGCGGAGACGCCCCAACCGTCGGTGAGCAGCGCGGCGACGACCGTGTCCTCCGCCGGCACGGGGATCCACACGTTCAGGCCCGATCGCCCCGACCCGTCGATGCCGTGGTGCGCGAGCGCGTCGAGCAACGCGTCCCGCCGGCGGGCATACGTCGTCTCCGCGCGCGCGAGCGCCTCGTGGACCGCGTCGTCGCGCCACAGCGCCACGAGAAGCTGCTGCAACAGGTGGCTCACCCACCCGGGCCCGACCCGCTGACGGCCCTCGACCCGGTCGATGGTCACGTCGTCGCCGGTGACGAGAGCGACACGCAGGTCGGGGCCGAGCGCCTTCGAGACCGAGCGCACCACGGCCCACGGACCGCGGCGTGGCTCGGCGAGCGTGCGCGCGGGTGCACCGGCGATCGGTCCCGCGTGGTCGTCCTCGAGCACGAGCACGTCGGGATGGAAACGGAGCACCCGGCGGAGCGCACGCACGCGCTCGTCGCTCAGCGCGGCACCGGTCGGATTCTGGGCGCGCGGAGCGATGATCAACGCGTCCAGCCCGGCGCGCAGCGCGCGCCCCAACGCGTCGGGCACGACACCTTCGTCGTCGACCGCGACGGGCACCCGGCGCAGTCCGAGCGCGGCGGTCACGTCGTGCACCGCCGGGAACCCCGGATCCTCGACCGCGACGCGGTCGCCCGCGCGGAGATGGGCCTCGAGCACGCGCTCGACGCCGTCGAGCGCGCCGCTGACGACCGCCAGGCGCGCCTCCGGCACGCCGTCGTCGGCGAACATCGACCGGGCGACCGACTCGAGGTCGGGCAGCACGGGCGGGTCGAGATAGCCGTGCCGCGACGGCACGAGCGCGCGCAGCGCCGGTCGGAGCGTTGGCAGGAGCGCCGGATCGGGTCCGCCGTCGACGAGGTCGACGACGCCTTCGGGCAGCGGCGCCGGGCTCGCGATCGGCAACGGTGGCGCGGGCCGGACCCGTGTCCCGAGCCGGCCGGCGCCCTCGGTGACGCCCCGGCGGGCGAGCTCGCGGTACGCCGCCGCGACGGTCGCGGGCGCGACCTCGAGGCCGGTCGCGAGCTCGCGCACGGTCGGCAGCCGGGCACCGGGCCCGAGACGGCCCTCTCCGACGAGCCGTTCGACGCTCGCGGCGATCTCGCTCGACGTGCGTCCCCTGATCCGATAATGTTCTGTCATGAAAGGATCTTCGTACTATAACGAAGTGGTCGAGGAGCCCGCAACTGCGTACGCGCCGGACCCCCGCACGACGGTGCGGCGCATGCCGGAGCGGGCCCGGTACGACCGTGAGCTCGTGCACTCGATCCTGGACGAGGCGCTCACGTGCCACGTGGGCTTCGTGCACGACGGCCAGCCGGTCGTGATCCCGACCACGTTCGTGCGGCTGGGCGAGACGCTGTACGTGCACGGCTCGCCCGCGAGCCGCATGCTGCGGACGCTGGGCGGCGGCGTCGACGTGTGCGTGACCGTCACGCTCCTCGACGCGCTCGTGCTCGCGCGCTCGACCGTCCACCACTCGATGAATTACCGCTCCGTCGTGGTGATGGGCCGCGCCCACAAGGTGGACGACAGCGCGCAGAAGGCCACGGCGCTCGAGGCGCTCGTCGAGCACATCGTTCCCGGGCGCAGCGCCGAGGCGCGCGCCGCGAGCGAGAAGGAGCTGCGCGCCACCCTCGTGCTCGCGCTCCCCCTCGACGCGGTGTCGGCCAAGGTGCGCACCGGTGGTCCCCTCGACGACGACGCCGACATGGCGCTCCCCGTGTGGGCGGGCGAGATCCCGTTGCGCCTCGTGCGCGACGCCCCCGTCCCCGATCCCACCACCCGCGCCCGCCTCAACCCCTGACCGCAATTACCCGAGAAGCTCCTTGGCGGTCGCGAGCCAGAGCTCGGTCGACAGGCGGAGCGACTCCTGGTCGACGCGTTCGTCGTTGCCGTGGAACATCGTGGCGTAGTCCTCGAACGCGAGGTGCTTGCTGAAGAGCCCGAAGCCGTAGCCGACCGAGCCCGCGCGCCGGAAGAAGCGGTTGTCGGTCCCGCCGACCATCACGAAGGGCACGAGCGACGAACCGTCGACCAGGCGTGACGTCGTCTTCGTCAGCACGTCCCAGAGCGGCGTGTCGGACGGCGAGCTCGTGGACGGGTCGTCGTTCGACTCGATCTCGACGCGATCGGCGAGGTCACCGAGCGCCTCCTCGAGCATGGCGCGGATCTCGTCGCCCGACTGCCCCGGCAAGGTGCGGATGTCGACCTCCATCTCGACGTAGTCGGGGATGACGTTCGTCTTGGTCCCCGCGTGCAGGACGGTCGGCGCGATCGTCGTGTGCGTGCACGCGTGCACCATGCGCGAGAACCCGAGCGGGAGCGTGGTCAGGTAGTCGTCGAGCAGGTCGGGACTCGTCAACGGCTCCGAGATCTCGGGCGGGAACCCGATCCCCTCGACGAAACGCCGCCACGTCTCGCCGATGCGCGTCTCGGGCTTGTACTCGACGAGGCGCCGCACGACCTCGGCCGCGGTCACCAGCGCGTTGTCGGTGCGAAACGGCTGCGAGCCGTGACCGGGCGTGCCCCGCACCTTCAGCTTCGACCAGTAGGTGCCCTTCTCCTCGATGAGCACGGGCAGGCGCGGACCCGCGGGCGAGGGCATCTGGAACCCGCCCGACTCGGTGATCACGTAGTCGGTGACCACCGCGTCGCGCTCGTGGTCGACGAGCCAGCGCGCGCCCCACGTCCCGAGCGCCTCCTCGTCGGCGACCGCCAGGTACACGAGCGTGCCCTTGGGACGGAACCCTTCGTTCGCGAGATGCCGGAACGCGACCGCCATCGACGCGGTCAGGTTGAGCATGTCGACCGCGCCTCGTCCCCACACCTCACCGTCGGCCAGCTCGCCGCCGAACGGATCGCGGTGCCAGCCGTCGGGGTTCACCGGCACGACGTCGGTGTGGCCCATGAGCAACAGCGACGGCGCGTTCGGATCGGAGCCCTCGATGCGACTGACGAGGCTGGCCCGGCCCGGTTGCGGCTCGTACAGCTCGGTGTCGAGACCGGCGCGACCGAGGTACTGCGTGAGCAGGTCGACGCTGCGGGTCTCGCCTCCCGACGCGACCGTGCCGTCGTTGACGCACTGGTTGCGGATCAGCTGCTGGAGGAGGTCGGTCACCTCGTCGGTGATGGGATCACTCGCGGCCATGCTCACGCACGATAGCGACGGTCCGGCCGCGCGTCGTGCGGCCGGAGGCGCTGAGGCCGGCCGGACCTCAGGCGGACGCGGGCTGCGCGCGGTAGAGCAGGCGTCCGTCGTCGCGCCACCGCTCGGCCTCCCCCGCGAGCACGAGGTGCTCGAGGTGGGCGAACGTCTCGCTCTCGGCCATGACGCCCCAGTGACGCTTGGGGAAGACCTCGTGACACAGCTGCTGCACCGTCGCCGGTCCGAGCGCGAGCGACACCTCGCGCAGCTGCTCCATCCGCTCGTGGTGGTGCTCCTTGATCGCCTGCACGCGACCCGGGACGTCGTTGAACGGATGCCCGTGCGCGGGCAGACCGAGCTGCACACCGTCGAGCGCGGCCACGAGATCCAGCGTCGCGATGTAGGACTTCAGCGAGTCGGCCCCGTTGCCCACCCCGGAGACGTGCGGCGTGATCGACGGCAGCACGTGGTCACCCGAGAGCAGCACACCGTGCTCGGGGTCGTAGAGGCACAGATGGTCGAGCGTGTGACCCGGCGTGTGGATCGCCTGCCACTCACGCCCGGCGAGGCGCACCGTGTCGTTGTGACGCACGCGCCGCGTCGGGTCGGGCGGCGTGAACAGGACGCTCATCGCACGGATCATCATCCGGCGCGTGAACGGCGGCATCGGGTGCTTGCTCCCGCCCCACGGCGTCTCGCCGCCCCACGGAACGGCCTGCGCGGTGCGCTCGCGCGTCGGGTCGTCGCGCAGCGGGTCGTCGAAGAGATCGGAATCCGGTCCGATGTCGAGCAGCTGCGCGGCCTTTGCCGCGTCGCGCTCGGCCTGCACCGCTTCCTGTTCGCTCGACGGCCGCCGGCGCAGCTTGCGCTCCAGCGACCACGTCGTGAACGCGGCGTGCGTGACCAGCTCCGCGTGCGCCTCGCGCGCGAGACGCCCCGCGCCGCCGAAGTGGTCGGGGTGCGAGTGGGTCACGACGACGGTGTGGACGTCCTTGACCTTGAAGCCCGCGGTCTGCAGCCGGGCGCGCAACGCCTTCCACGACTGCGGACCGGGCAGGCCCGGGTCGACGACCGCGAGCCCACGGTCGTCGAGGAGGCCGTACATGTTCACGTGACCCAGGCCGGGCATCCAGATCGGCAGCTGCATGCGGATGACGCCGGGCGCGACCTCGGTGACCGTCTCCGAGGCCGGCTCCTGCTCCTGCTTGCGGGGACGGGACGCGGGCGCGCCGGGGGGAGGGGTCTGGGTCTCGGTCACCCCTCCAGGGTACCTGAGGGACCGTCAGGTCGGCCCCCGAGCGGCGAGCTTGCGAGCGCGCGACCGGGAGCCCGACCGCGGGTTTCGGGGCCGGAGGCAACGGGCACCGACGAATTGAGGGGCGGCGACGAATCGACGAGGAGGTGCGCATGGGTGCGGAGGAATACCGGACGCTGCTGGGCGTCTACCCGAGCCGTCGGCGTGCCGAGCAGGTCGCGCGCTCGGTGACCCGCGCCGGTGTCAGCCCCGCCGCCGTCCACGTCGGCGACCCGCGCGACTCGGCCGCGTCGCTCGAGGCGGAGATGGAGGACGAGGTCGCGGAGTCGTGGGGCAGCCCCGCGGCGCCGCTGCTCTTCACGAAGGAGATGGCGAAGGGCGCCGTGCTGGCGACCGTCGTGGGCGGGATCGTCGGCCTGCTCGTCGCGTTGCCGTTCGCGTTCCTGCTGCACTGGGAGCCCGCGACATTGCGAATCGCTCTGACGCTCGGCATCGGCGTCGCGTTCGGCGCGACGGTCGGCATCATGATCGGCGGTGGTTGGTCGGAGCGGCGCGACCGCACGCTCGCGGCGGAGCGCGGCGTCCCGCTGCGCGTCGACACCGCTCGCGCCGACGTCGCCGGCGTCATGACGACCGACGACGTGATCCGGCTCGACGAGCTGGACCACGGTGAGCTCGTGCGGACCGTGACGACCGAAGAGCGTCGCACGGTGCACAACCCCATCGAGGACGCGGAGGCGGCGGCGCGCGGACTCGCGACCGAGCTCAGGCACGGCAACGATCCGCGGCGCAGACGCCCGTAGACCGTCCGCGACGCTGAGCGGCGGGGTCTACCATCCCGGCGCCAGCTTGGGCCAGGGTCGCACGTCTTCGAGCACCGCCCCGGCCGCGAGCGGGAGCTCGTCCTCCAGCCGCCGGGCGACGACGTGCAGCCCGACCGGCATGCCGTCGACGAAGCCGGCCGGGACGCTCACGGCCGGTTGCCCCGTCATGTTGAACGGCGCGGTGAACGCGGCCGACGCGACGAAGAGGTTCACCTCGGTCCCGTTGACGTCGGTCATGAATTCGCCTTCGGCGGGAAGCGCCGTCGTCGCGGTCGTCGGCGTCAGGAGCAGGTCGACCTGTGAGAAGACCGCGGCCGTCGCGGTGAGCAGCTCGTGGCGCCGCCGGATCGCCTTGAGCAGCCCGTCGGGGCGCAGATGGTCGACCATCTGCATCCCCGCGCGCACCGTCGGTGTGAGCTCGTCCCAGTGCTCACGCGCGACGTCGAGGTTCCACGCGGCGAGGTCCACCGACGACTGGATGCTCCACGACCGGCCCGGCGGCGGGAGGCGCACGTCGAGATCGACGAGCTCGAGGCCTGCGCTCGACACGAGCGCGTCCGCGGCCTCGCGAACGACGGCTTCGACGTTGGCGTCGACCACGCCGTAGCCGAGCGTCGAGCTCCACGCGACGCGCTTGCCGCGCAACATCGCGCGTGCGTCGCCCGTGACGAGCTGCTCGTACGAGAACCCGGGCTTCGGCAACGACGTCGGGTCGGTGAGCGACGGGCCGGCTGTGACGTCGAGGTAGCGCGCCGCGTCGCGCACGGAGCGCACGATGGGTCCGTGCACCGAGTTCAACGATCCGTCGTAGGGCCCGGGCCCCGCGGCGATGCGTCCGAACGTGGTCTTCCAGCCGAACAACCCGCTGTACGCGGACGGGATGCGGATGGATCCACCGCCGTCGCTGCCGGTGCACGCGGGCAACAGGCCGGCTGCGACCGCGGCGGCCGAGCCGCCCGACGAGCCGCCCGGCGTGCGCTCGACGTTCCAGGGGTTCCGCGTCACGCCGTGCATCGGCGTGTTCGTGAAGCTCACGGAGCCGAACTCCGGCGACGTCGTGAGCCCGACGACGACGGCGCCCGCACCGCGCAGGCGCGCGACCTCGTGATGGTCGGCCGTCGCGACGTTGCCGCGGTGGATGAGCGACGCGTGCGTGTCGGGGAAGCCCTCGGCCTGGGTCAGCTCCTTGATCCCCATGGGGATGCCGGCCAGCGGACCCGGATCCTCGCCCGCGGCGACGCGCCGGTCGATGTCGTCGGCCCGGCGTCGGGCCCCGTCGACGTCGAGCTCGCACACCGCGTTGAGCGCCGGGTTGTGGCGCTCGATCCGCTCGAGGTGGACGTCCAGCACGTCACGGGCGCGCAGGTCGCCGGCCCGCACCGCGTCGGCCAGCATCCACGCGTCGCGTTCCCACAGCTCGCTCATGTATCCACTCCTGGCGCCTGCGGCGCCGGGCCGCTCGGCCCCGCTTCCGCTCGCCTGGCGGCTCGCTCGCTCATGACCGGAGGCTACGACGGGCGGCGCCGGCGCGCATCCGCGCGCGGCGGCCGGTCGCTCGCGTCACCCGGTCGCGGCGCAGGCGTCCAGCCCGTAGCGGTCGGCGATCGCGTCGGCTTGCTGGTCGAGCGCCTTCGCGCGTTGGTTGGCCGCGCCGGCCGCGGCGCCGTCACCGGTGGCCGCGGCATGGGCCGCGGCGTCGAGCTCGGCGAGCGTCTCGTCGACGAGCCCGAGCCACTGGCGCAGGACCGCCTCGTCGCCCTTCGGCGCGCGCAGCGCACGGACCCGGCGTGCCGCGCCCTGCTCGATCGACACGACCTGCCCGATCGACGCGGCCAGCGCGCTCGTGGTCGTGGCGTCGGCCCGGACCTTCGTGACCGAGTCGTTCGCGTCGCGACAGATCGCGGCGGCCTGCTTCGTGTACTCGGCCTTGGTCGGGCCCGACGACCCGCCGCACGCCGCGAGGAGGATTGCGGCGAGCGAGGCCGCGACCGCCGCGCCGCCCGTCGGGCGCGAACCGCGTCGTCCCATCACTGCTTCGTCGTGCAGTCGGTCAGCCCGTAGCGGTTCGCGGCCGCCGCGACCTGCGCCCCGAGCGAGTTGAATTGGTCGTAGAGCACGTTGAAGCTCTTCACGTCGTTGTGCTGGATCGTGACGACCAGGCGCAGCGCGACCTGGTCGGACTGCTTCATCAGGTCGAGGAGCCCCCGGATCGACTGCTCGTCGCCCTTCGGAGGCGTGAGCGCGGAGATGCGCTGCTCGAGCTGCTCGTCGACGGCCACGCTGCGCTGGAGCGCGTCGACCAGGCCCTGTGTGGTCGCGCTGCCCGACGTCGGCACGAGGGTGCGGCGTTCGGCTGCCGACTCCCGGCACAGCGCGGAGACCTTGCGGACGTAGTCGGCCTTGGGCGCCGAGGCGGCGCCGCCGCCCCCACCGCTGCCGCCACAGGCCGCCGCGCCCGCGCCGAGCACGAGCACGCCGGCCATGCTCCACACCACTCGACGAAGGGACCGCGCCGTCACGCCGAGGGAAGGTACTCGGCGGACCTCCGCCGGCGTGGGTTGTTCGCGGCTTTCGTACGGGTCGAGGGGGCGTCGTCGGACCCTGGGCGCGGCCCGCGGGCGGTCGTATCCTCGACCTCGTGCTCCAGGACTACGCGACCCACGACCAGGCCGTCGGGCTCGACTGGTACGCCCTCGACCCGAACCTGCGCTTCCTGCTCGACCGCCACCTCCCGGACCCGGCCGACCGGGCCTTCGCGGAGGACCACGTCGGCCGCTACGGCGTGCTGGTGGGCCACGACATCGCCCGGCGGGCGGACGTGACCGACAAGCACGGGCCCGAGCTGCGCCGCTACGACCGGTGGGGCTTCGAGGTCGACGAGGTCGTCCACCACCCGACGTTCACCGACAACAAGGCCGACCTCGTGCGGGCCGGCTTCGTCGGGCTGCCGTGGCACGCGGACCGGCCCGTCCCCGCGGTGGTCACCGCGGCGCTGTCGTACCTCGTGTCGCAGGCCGAGACCGCGATCTACTGCGGTCTGGGCATGACCGCGGGCGCGGCCGACATCGTGGAGCGGTACGCGCCCGACGACGTGCGCGACGACCTCCTGCGCCGGCTCACCAGCCTCGACCCCGGGGAGGCGTGGGAGGGCGGCATGTTCCTCACCGAACGCCAGGGTGGCAGCGACGTCGGCGCGAACACGACGCGCGCCGTCCCCGACGGTGACGAGTGGCGCGTCTTCGGCGACAAGCACTTCTGCTCGAACGTCGACGCGGAGGTGTTCATCATCCTCGCCCGTCCCGAGGGCGCGCCCGCAGGTGCGGGCGGTCTCGCGACGTTCATCGTCCCCCGCGTGCTCCCCGACGGCTCGCCCAACGGCTTCCGCATCAAGCGGCTCAAGCCGAAGCTCGGCACCGTCGGCGTACCGACCGCGGAGGTGACCCTCGAAGGCGCCCGTGCGTGGATGGCCGGCGGTGGCCAGCCGCGCGAGCTCGGCACGACGCACGAAGGTCCGCGCCGCGGCTTGAACAAGATGATGGAGATGGTGAACGGCAGCCGCTTCGGCGTCGCGCTGATGGGGCTCGGCATCCACCGCCGTTCGTTCCTCGAGGCCGCGATCTACGCGGCGCGTCGTGAGCAGTGGGGTCAGCGCATCGACCAGTACCCGCTCGTGCGCGAGACGCTCGTCGACCTCCTCGTCGAGCTCGAAGGCGGGATGGCGGTCACGTTCGAGTGCGCGGTCGCGACGCGCGCGGCGACGTCGGAGGACGAAGGGCGGCTGCTGCGCCGCATCCTGGTCCCCCTCGCGAAGATCCGCGCGACGCGCGAGGCGATCGGCGCGGCGAGCCAGGCGCTCGAGATCTTCGGTGGCAACGGGTACATGGAGGACTGGCCCATGGCCCGCCAGCTGCGCGACGCGCAGTGCCACACCATCTGGGAGGGCACCGAGAACATCCTCTGCCTCGACGTACGCCGGGCGATGCGCAACGAGGGCGCGCACGAGGCGCTCCTCGCACGGGTGGAGCGCGCGCTCGACGAGGCGGCGTCGCAGCGTGTCCTCGCGTCGGCGGCCGACGCGGTGGCCGCGACCCTCAAGGACGCGCGCGAGGCGATCACGTACCTCGAGTCCGCGCCGACCGATTTGCAGCTGCTGCACGCGCGGCGCTTCGCGTACCTGCTGGCCGATGTGGTCGAAGGCGCGCTGCTCCTCGACGAGGCATCGTGGTCGTTGCGTCGCGACGGTGACGCGCGGAAGGCACTGGTCGCCCGCCGGTTCGCGACCCGCCGGCTCGTCCATCCGCGCGTGCGGGGCATCCTCGACGACGACCGCAGTGTCATCGACCGCTTCGAGCCGCTCGTGCGCTACGGGCGCCTCGAGGAGAGCGACCTCGCGGCTTGAGCGACCGGCAGCGCGTCGCGACCGCGGTCTGGCGCGTCGGCGCGGCGTTGATCCTCGCCCTCGACGAGCGGCTCGGGCTCCCCGTCGACAGCTACGTCAACGGCTCGCAGACATGGCTGGCCGACGACGGTCCCGGTGACGTCACGTTGGAATGGCGTCTCCATCCCGTCGGGTCGTACCGCGTGCCGAAGGGCCTGTCGCACTACGACGTGTGGGAGGCCGTGGTCGGTGAGCTCAGCCGCGACGCCGACCCGTCCGACCTCGTGCTCGGCGACGACCACCGCGCCCTCGACTCGCTCTGGGAGGGGCTCGAGTGCTTCCCGGCGTACGGCGACGACGTCGAGCCCGCCAACCTCGCGCGCGCCGCCACCGACGCGCTCGGCATCCCGCCCGACCTCGCCGGCATGGTCGACCACGAGCGCATCGGCGAGGAGTGGGAGCGCTCCCGCGGCGCGGTCTCGGTCATCGACCGCCTCGAGGAGCAGCTCCGCAGCTGATCCGCCACTCTGGAGTCGATTCACCCCGCCAGAGCAAGGAAATCGACTCCAGAGCCGGGTCAGGGTTCGCCGCGCCAGGGCGGGGTGCGCGGCGGGTCGAAGTCGGCGGCGCGCTCCTCGCCGTTGATCGCCGCGAACGCGAGGTCGACCCAGCGCTCGCCGCCCGCGAGCGGCCACGGCAGCGCGTCACGGGCGAAGAAGCCGACCGCGCGCGTCTCGAGCGGATGGCCGGCCAGCGCGCCGCCGAGCATTCGGCAGTGGAACACCATCGAGTACATCGGGATGCGCGCGAAACCGAGGCGCAACCCGTCGAACACGGCCACGAGCCGGACCGGCTCCACCTCGATGCCGGTCTCCTCGTAGACCTCCTTCACCGCGACCTCGGCCGGCGAGTACCCGACGTCGGCCCACCCGACGGGATACAGCCACACGCCCGAGTCGGCGCGCTGCGTGAGCAGGATCTCCCCCGCCTCGTTGCCGACGACCGCGGCCACCGCGACCTTGGGCGTCACGTACCCGCCCACGCCCTCGCCCACCGAGTCGAGCCACTCCTCGAACAGCGCGTCGGCCTCGGCCTCCTCGACCGCGGCGACGCGGATGTCGGCCGCGACCTTGAGCACCTCTTCGAACCGCTCGCGCTCGTAGAGGCTCTGCGTGAAACCGAGGCCCGTGCGCGCGATGCCGGAGAGCGCCTCGGCCCAGCGCAGCAGGTCGACGGCGGAGACGGCGTACGTCGGCTCGGCGTCGGTCATCCCGGAGACGCAGCGTAGGCCTGGGCGGAGCCCGGGAGGCTGGAGCGGAGTCGACCAATCATGATCGTTCGACCTTACGCCGCCGTCACGTGGTGCGGGCGACGATCGCGTCGCGCAGCCGATCCAGTCGCTCGCGGTTCACAGGTTTGGTGCCGTCGTGCTCGCGCACATAGAACACGTCGACGACGCGCTCGCCCATCGTCGCGACCTTGGCCACGTCGACGTCGAAGCCCTCGCCCGCGATGACGCGCGCGAGGCGGGCGAGGAGCCCGATCTCGTCACGCCCGTGGACCTCGACGACCGTTGCACGCGCCGAGCTGTCGAGGTCGACGACGACGGTCAGCTCGGTCGGCGCGCCGCGGCGGTACCGCTCGACCGCGGCTGCGAGCTCGTCGCCGAGCTCGGAGGCGCCCGCGAGCGCGTCGAGCAGCCGCCGGGTGGCGACCTCACGTCCGCGCTCGTCCTCGAGACGGGTGAAGCGGTCGGTGCCCGTGAAGACCTCCAGGGCGCGGCCGTCGCGACGCGTGAACGCGTGCGCGTCCCGGATGTCCAGGCCGGCGAGCGTGAGTGCGGCCGCCGCGGTCGCGAGCAGCCCCGGCCGGTCCGTGTCGACGATCGTGCAGCGGAGTGCACCGTCGTCGAGGGGTGTCCACTCGACGACCGGCTCGTCGTGCGCGAAGAGCTCGACGTGGTGGACGATGTCGCCGGGCGCGAACGCGTGTGCGTACGAGGGCGGCAGCTCGTCGAGGAACCGGGCCGCGGCGTCGCGGCCGAGGAGCGTGTCGAGCTCCGCCCGGCGCTCGTCCTCGCCCGTGTCGGCGGTGCCGCGCAGCGCGGCGTCGGCCCGGACGTAGAGCTCCCGGACCAGCGCGGCCTTCGAGGCGTTCCACGCGGCCGGCCCGGTCGCGCGCGAATCCGCGATGGTGAGGAGGTAGAGCAGCCGCAGCCGCTCGCGATCCTGGGCGCGCGCCGCGACGCGCGCCACGACGGCCGGATCGGTGAGGTCACGGCGGGTCGCGGTCTCGGCCAGCGACAGGTGGTCCTCGACGAGCCACGCGAGCGTGCCGGCCACGCGTTCGCTCTGTCCCAGGCGCGTCGCGACGACGCGCGCGGTCGCCGCACCGTTGGTGGCGTGGTCGCCGTCGTACCCCTTCGCCATGTCGTGCAGCAGCGCGGCGAGCAGGAGCACGCTCGGCTGTTCGCACTCCCGGGCGACCACGGCATCGAACCCGTCGTTCCCATCGGGATCACCGTCGAGGAGCGCGGCCGCCTGCGCGACGGCTTCGAGGAGATGCCGGTCGACGGTGAAGCGGTGGTACGCGTTGCGTTGCGGCAGGGAGCGCACGTGGTCCCACTCGGGGAGCAGACGACCGAGCACGCCGACGTGGTCGAGCGCCTCGAACACGGGAACGGCGCGCGCACCCGCGCGCAGCACCGTGAGGAACGCGTCGCGCTGGTCGGCCGGCCACGGTTCCTCGGGCGGCGCGGTGGCCGTCAACCGTTCGAGCGTGCGACGGTCGATCGGGACGTCCTCGGTCACCGCCGCCACCGCGACCCGGAGCGCGAGGCCCGCGTCGATCGGCGGGTCCGCCGCGACCGCGACGCGCCCGTCGCGCAGCACCACGTCCGGGGCGAGGGCGCGGTCGGCACGGACGACGCGTCCCACGGGACCCTGCTCGGCGGCGCGCAGCCGGTCCCACGCGTCCGCGGCGACCCAGGCGACATCGCGCGCCGCGCGCGCGAGATCACGGACGAGCGCGTCCGCGGACGCGGCACCGACCGCGGCCGCGACCGCGTCCTGCTCCTGGAGCGCGAGGAGGTCGCGGGCGCGCCCGGTGACCCGGTGCAGCGCCACCCGCACGTCGAGGAGGAGCGCGTTGACCTCGTCGAGCAGCGCGGGATCCCCCGGGCGCAGGAACCCGCGCGCCACGAGCTCGTCGACGCCGCCCGGCGGACCCAGCGCGAAGCCGGCCCAGCGCAGGGCCTGCACGTCGCGCAGACCACCCGCGCCGTCCTTGAGGTCGGGCTCGAGCATCTCCGAGATCGGCCCGGGACGGCCGACCCGCCGTGACGCCGCGTCGGCCAGCTGCTCGATCAGGCGCCGCCGCCGGCGCGGCGCGAGGTCACGGACACGACGGACGACGTCGGTCACGAGCGACGCGTCTCCCGCGACGGGTCGCGCGTCGAGCAGGGCCGTCAGCGCGTCGAGGTCGCGGTCCGCCAGCGCGACGGCCTCCTTGACGGTGCGGGTCGCGTGGCCGAGCACGAAGCCCGCGTCCCAGAGCGGGTACCACAACGCCTCCGTGAGTGCGGTGCCGGCGCGACGCTCGTGGAGCAGGAGCACGTCGATGTCCGAACCCGGGCACAGCTCCCTGCGCGCGTACGAGCCGAGCGCGCACACCGCGACTCCCGATGGCGCGCCGGCACCGTGAAAGGTGCGCACGAGGAACTCGTCCAGCAGTGCCGTGAGCGCGCGCCCGAACTCGGGACCGCGCCGCGCCCGATCCTCGACGAGCGCCTGGCGCGCGTCGCGCAGCGAGTCGGGGCGCGCGCCGGTTTCAGATGGCGTCGGGACCCGCCTCGCCGGTGCGGATGCGGTACACGTCGTCGACGGGCACGACCCACACCTTGCCGTCGCCGATCTTGCCGGTGCGCGCGACCTCGATGAGCCGGCTCGCGACCCGGTCGACGTCGCTGTCGTCGACCACGATGTCGATGCGCACCTTGGGTACGAAGTCGATGGTGTACTCCGCGCCCCGGTACACCTCCGTGTGGCCGCGCTGACGGCCGAAGCCCTGCACCTCGGCGACCGTGAGGCCGTGGACACCGAGCTCCTTCAGGGCGTCCTTCACGTCGTCGAGCTTGAACGGCTTGATGATCCCGGTGATGAGCTTCACGTCTCTCCCACTGTCCGCCGGCGGGCGCCCGCCGAGCCGATCGACCGATCAGACCCGATCGAGTGCGTACCCGACCTCGGAGTGCAGCGCGAGGTCGAGCCCGACCTCCTCGTCGTCCTCACTGACCCGCAGACCCCCGGGGAGCACCCGCTGCAGCACCAGACAGATGATCAGCGTGACGACGAACGAGTACACGAGCGTCGCGCCGACGGCCAGTGCCTGCTCGCCGAGCAACCCGAACCCGCCGCCGAGGAACACGCCGTCACGGCCGGCCGGGTTCACCGCCTTGTCGGCGAAGAAGCCGAGCAGGAGCGACCCGACCACACCGCCGACGAGGTGCACGCCGATGACGTCGAGCGCGTCGTCGTAGCCGAACCGGAACTTCATCGACACCGCGAGCGAGCACACCACACCGGCGAGGAAGCCGATCCACAGCGCGGAGAGCCCGCCGACGAAGCCCGCGCACGGCGTGATCGCCACCAGTCCCGCGACCGCGCCCGACGCCGCGCCCAGGGTCGTCGCGTGTCCGCTCTTCACGCGCTCGTACACGAGCCAACCCAGCATCGCCGCGGCCGCGGCGAGGTGCGTGTTGACGAAGGCCTGGACCGCGATGTGGTTGCCCGCGAGCGCGGACCCGGCGTTGAAGCCGAACCACCCGAACCAGAGGATGCCCGTGCCGATCAAGGTCAAGGGCAACGAGTGGGGCACCATCGGCGACCCGGGCCAGCCCCGGCGACGGCCGATGACGAGTACGACGGCGAGCGCGGCGATGCCCGCGTTGATGTGCACGACCGTGCCACCGGCGAAGTCGAGCGCGCCGCGCCGGAAGAGCCACCCGGCCGGCGCGAAGACCCAGTGCGCGACCGGCGCGTAGACGAGCACGACCCAGAGCCCGAGGAACCAGACCCACGCGCCGAAGCGCATGCGATCCGCGATCGCGCCGGTGATGAGGGCGGGCGTGATGACCGCGAACATCATCTGGTACGCCATGAACAGCAGTGGCGGGATGGTCAGCGCGAGGCCCGGCGGCGCCTGCACCGCGGCGTGCGCCAGCCCGGCGAAGTGCAGGTTGCCGAGGAACTTGGCGTCGCCCGCGAACGCGAGCGAGTACGCGAGCAGCGGCCAGATGACGCTCACGAGGCCGAGCGAGAAGAAGTTCTGCATCAGCATCGCGAGGACGTTCTTTGAGCGGACCATTCCCCCGTAGAACAGGGCCAGGCCCGGGGTCATGAACATGACCAGCGCCGCCGCCGCCAGGACCCATGCGGTGTCGCCCGTGTTCGCCGCCGCGATCACCCGTCACCTCCCGATCAGTTGCTGTCGGGAGAGTGACTATCAGCTGGCGGGGTGCTTCCGCCCGCCCGTCGACGGCCACGTGCAGCGGGGCCGCCACTCCCGGGTCTCGAGGACCTCGGCCAGGTCCGCTGCGGGCCGCGGACACGCGAAGAGGAAGCCCTGGGCCTCGTCGCAGCCGAGCGCGACCAGCTCGGCCAGCTGCTGCTCGGTCTCGACGCCCTCCGCCACCACCGTCAGACCGAGGGTGTGACCGAGGTTGATGACGGCAGCGACGATCGCGGAGTCTTCCGGGTCGTTGCCGAGCCCGTCGACGAACGAGCGGTCGACCTTCACCGCGTCGACCGGCAGGCGCTTCAGGTACCCGAGCGACGAGTACCCGGTGCCGAAGTCGTCGATGCTGAGACGCACGCCGAGCGCCTTGAGCGAACGGATCGCGGCGAGCGACGCCTCGACGTCGTCCATCAGGACGCTCTCGGTGATTTCGAAGCAGATCATCGAGGGCGGCGCGCCCGACGCGCGCAGCGCGGCCGCGACCTCCGAGACCAGCTCGGGACGCGACAGCTGGCGGGCGGAGAGGTTGACCGAGATCGTGAAGCCCGGATCGCCGTGGCGCTCGTGCCACTCGGCGGCCTGCAGGCACGCGGCTTCGAGCACGAAGCGCCCGAGCGGGACGACGAGGCCCGTCTCCTCGGCCAACGTGATGAACTCCGCCGGCGGGATCAGGCCGCGCTCCGGATGCTCCCAACGCACGAGCGCTTCCGCCCCGACGTACACCCCGCGCTCGAGCGACATCACCGGCTGGTAGTAGACGCGGAACTCGTTGCGCTCGACGGCGCGGTGCAGCGCGTTCTCGGTCTCGACCCGCTGCACGACGCTCTGCCGCATGGCCTCGTCGAAGAGCTCCCATCGACCTTTGCCGCGCTCCTTGGCCCGGTACATCGCGGCGTCGGCGTCGCGCACGAGCGCCTCGGAGCGGTCGTCGGTGCCGTTGGAGAGCGCGATACCGATGCTCGCGCTCAGGAACTGCGGTTGCCCCTGGCACGAGAACGGCTGCTCGACCGCGGCGATCAGCCGCTCGGCGACCTCGATCGCCTGCAACCGCGACGCGGTCGCGTCGAGGTCCTCGCACAGCACCACGAACTCGTCGCCGCCGAAGCGGGCGATCGTGTCGCCGGGCCGCACCACGCTCTGCAGGCGTCGTGCGAGTGACGTGAGGAGCTCGTCGCCGGTGTCGTGGCCGAAGCTGTCGTTGACGAACTTGAAGCGGTCGAGGTCGAGGAAGAGGACGGCGACCGCGCTGTCGCGACGGCGTGCACGCGCCAGCGCGACGGTGAGGAACTCGATGAACAGCACCCGGTTGGGCAGCCCGGTCAGCGGGTCGTGATGGGCCTGGTGCGCGAGCCGCGACTCGAATGCCTTGCGGTCGATCGCGATCGCGGCGAGATGCATCATCTGGTCGACGAGCTCGGCCTCCTGCGGCAACGGGCCGCGGGCCTCGGCCTCGTAGATCGTGAACGCGCCGAGCACGGCGCCGCCCGACGCGGACCGGATCGGCGTGGCCCACACCGCGCCGATGTCCTGCGCGAACGCCTGCTCGCGGTAGGGCAGCCAGCGCGGATCCGACGCGACGTCGTCGGCGATCACACGTTCACCGGTCGCGACGGCCGAAGCGGACACGCCCATACCGGGCGCGATCTCGACCCGCCCGACCACGCGCGCGAAGCCCGGGGGCATGCCCGGCGCCGCCGCGCACTCGAGCCCGGCACCCGAGTCGTCGACGAGATGGATCGCGCAACGCGCGCCGTGCACCTGCGTCTCGACCGCCTGGCACAACGCCTCGAGCGTCTCAGAGAGCGGCCGGCCCTTGGCGACCAGCTCGAGGATCTTGGCCTGCGCCGCGAGCCATTCGGTCGCCTGCTTGCGCTCGGTCACGTCCCGCCCGACCGACTGATACTCGACGATCGTGCCGTGCTCGTCGCGGATCGGCCGCGTCGTCCACTGCTGCCAACGGACCTCGCCTCCGGGCAGCACGTTGCGGTGCTCGCTGATGATGCTGCGCTGCTCGGAGTTGCGCGGATCGATCTCGTCGGCGACACGCTCGATGTCGCCCTGGTCGAACAGGTCGGTGATCGAGGTGCCGAGGATCTCGGACGCGGGCCGATCGACGTAGCGGGCGAACGCGTCGTTGACGAACGTGTAACGCCCGTTCTCGTCCACCCGGCACAGGAACTCGGTCTGGTCCTCGACGATGGCGCGGTAGCGGGCATCGCTTGCGGCGATCGAACGCGCCGCCTCGCGACGCTCGGTGACGTCACGCGTCGTCACGACGATGCCGCGCACGGCCGGGTCGTCGAGCAGGTTCACCGCGACCGATTCGACGAGCCGCCAGCTGCCGTCGGCGTGACGGACCTGGAACACGACCGGCTCGCGCTCGGCCGGCGGCGCGGCGAGGTGACGCGCGAACTCCTCGTTCACGCGCTCCCTGTCGTCGGGGTGGACGTACATGAACTGGTGCTCGCTCTCGACGTCGCCGCGGCCGACGATCGCCTGGCCTGCGGGACTCGAGTACGTGATGTTGCCCTCCCCGTCGACGACCGTGACCACGTCGGAGAGGTTCTGCAGGAGCGCGCGGAACCGCTGCTCGCTCTGGCGCAGCGCGACCTCCGCCTCCCGGCGCTCGGTGATGTCGCGCACGGTCACGAGGATCCCCTGCACGGAGGGATCGTCGAGCAGGTTGTGACCGATCGCCTCGACCACGCGCCACGATCCGTTCACGTGGCGCACGCGGAACTCGGAAGGCTCCGTCGGTCCCGGTGTGCCGAGCGAGTCGAGCAGTCGGGCCGCGACCCATTCGACGTCGTCGGGATGCACGAGCGTGAGCGGGTCGAGACCCACCGCGAACGCGTCCGGGTACCCGAACACCTGGTGTGCAGCGGGGCTCGCGTAGCGGATGCGGGCGTCCGCGTCGAGGATGAGGATCAGGTCGGACGCGTGCTGCACGACGCCCCGGAACGTCGCCTCGCTGCGTCGCAGCGCGCGCTCGGCTTCCTTCCGGTCGGTGATGTCGGCGCAGACGATGAGCATGCCGGCGTGCACGCCGTCCTCGTTGAGGAGCGGCGCGGCGGACACGCTGACATCGATCTCCTTGCCGTCCGGTCGGCGGGTCCGCGACTCCACGCCGCTGAACGTCTGGCCTTCGGCGATGCGGGCACAGAGCCACTCGAACCGCTCGCGCTGGTAGTCGGGCACGCACCCCACCTCGCGGCCCATCGTCTCCGCGGCCGCCACGCCGTAGAGGCGTTCGCACGCGGGGTTCCACAACGAGACCTTGTTGTCGAGGTCGAGCGCGTAGATCGCGAGCGGCGAGTTCTCGACGATCGCCTTCATCGTGGCGCTCGAGCGCCGCAGCGCTTCGTTCGTCTCCTGCAGCGCGAGCTCGGCCTCGACCTGCTCGGTCACGTCGTGCGCGTTCAACACGACCCCGCGGACGTCCTCGTCCTCGAGCAGGTTGCGAAGCGTCACGTCGAGCCAACGGT
>DATBEZ010000072.1:0-15511 GCA_036558745.1 Acidimicrobiia bacterium | reverse complement strand
GCGGATACGTGGAGGCGATCACCCCGGAGCTCGCCGACCGGATCGAGTACTACGACGCGGCCGAGGAGGGCCTGCCCATCTTCGAGCGGTTCCACATCTCGGAGCAGCTCCTGAAGGCGCTCGACCGCAAGGTCTGGCTGCCCTCGGGCGGCTCGCTGATCATCGAGCGCACCGAGGCGCTGACGGTGATCGACGTCAACACGGGCAAGAACGTCGGGAAGTCGAACCTCGAGGAGACCGTCTACCGCAACAACCTCGAGGCGGCCGAGGAGGTGGCCCGCCAGCTGCGCCTGCGCGACGTGGGCGGGATCATCGTCATCGACTTCATCGACATGGAGATCAAGCAGAACCGCGACGACGTGCTGCGCGCGTTCAAGGAGGCGCTGGCTCGCGACAAGACGCGCACCCAGGTCTTCGACATCTCCGAGCTCGGGCTGGTCGAAATGACCCGCAAGCGGATCTCCGAGGGCCTGGTCGAGGCGTTCAGCGAGCACTGCGAGGTCTGCCACGGCCGGGGCTTCAAGGTCGACGAGTCCCTCCTGGGGTAGGGGAGCGACTCGAGAACGCTGGTCAGCGGGGGTTCCGCTAGACTGACCCGGTTCCGGATCGTCGTTCGAGGGGCTTCACGCGCCATGTACGCAGTGGTCAAGGCCGGCGGCAAGCAGTACAAGGTCGAGGAGGGCCAGCGCCTCGACGTCGAGCTCGTCGGGAGCGACGGCGAGGTCGAGCTGCAGCCCGTCCTGCTCGTCGACGGCGACACCGTGCTCGCGACCCCCGGCCAACTCGGCAAGGCGACCGTGAAGGCCAAGGTGATCGGCGAGACCAAGGGTCCGAAGATCCGGGGCTTCACCTACAAGTCGAAGGCGAATGAGCGCCGCCGGTGGGGTCACCGCCAGCGCTACTCCACCATCGAGATCACCGGCATCACGAAGGGCTGATCGTCGTGAGCAAGAAGAAGGGCGCGAGCTCCTCCCGCAACGGGCGCGATTCCGCGGCGCAGCGGTTGGGCGTGAAGGTCTACAGCGGCACCGAGGTGCGCGCGGGCACGATCATCGTGCGCCAGCGCGGCACCCGCTTCCACCCGGGCGAGAACGTCGGCCGCGGTGGTGACGACACGCTGTTCGCCAAGGCCGACGGCACCGTCCACTTCGGCGAGCGCAACGGGCGCAAGCTCGTCGACGTCCAGCCGCCCTCGTAGGAGACGCAGCGGAGGCCTGGGCGGAGCCCGGGAGGCCGGGAGCGGAGTCGACCAAGCTCAACGGTCGGTTTCGCGTCTGCTCCGTATCCTGGTTGCGATGTCCAACTTCGTCGACGAGGCCCAGCTCAACATCCGCGGCGGTGATGGCGGCGCGGGCGCGGTCTCGTTCCGCCGCGAGGCCCACGTGCCCCGCGGCGGGCCCGACGGCGGTGACGGCGGCCGCGGCGGCGACCTGTGGCTCCAGGCCGACCGCAACGTCGCGTCCCTCCTCGCCTTCCGCGACCATCCCCACCGCCGGGCCGAGTCGGGCAAGCACGGCGAAGGTGCGAAGCGACACGGCCCGTCGGGACGCGATCTCGTCGTCGCGGTTCCCGAAGGCACGGTGGTGCGCGCCAAGGACGGCGAGGTCCTCGCCGACCTGGTTGGTCACGGCGACCGGTGGCTGGCGGCGCGCGGCGGTCGTGGAGGACGGGGCAACGCGCGGTTCCTGTCGAACGCGCGCCGAGCGCCCGGCTTCGCGGAGCAGGGGGAGTACGGCGAGGAACGGTGGGTCGGGCTGGAGCTGCGCCTCATGGCCGACGCCGCGCTGGTCGGCTTCCCGAACGCGGGCAAGTCGACGTTGATCTCGGCCGTGAGCGCGGCCAAGCCGCGCATCGCCGACTACCCGTTCACGACGTTGGAGCCCCACCTCGGTGTCGTCCGCTTCCGCGATCACGAGCTCGTGCTCGCCGACATCCCCGGGCTCATCGAAGGCGCGGCGGAAGGACGCGGTCTCGGTCATCGGTTCCTGCGCCACGTCGAGCGCGCGCGTGTGCTCGTGATCCTGCTCGACCTCGCGAGCGTGGAGCAGCGCGACCCCGCGGAGCAGGAACGCATCCTGCTCGACGAGCTGCGTCGCTACCGGCCCGAGCTGCTCGAGCGGCCCCGTCTCGTCGTCGGCGCCAAGTCCGACGTCGCGCAGTTCGACTTCGACGGCTTCAGCATCTCCGCGGTGACGCGCGACGGTCTCGACCGCTTCCTCGGCCTGCTCGGCACCATGGTCGACGACGCCCGTGCCGCGGAGCCCGAGGAGCAGCCGCTCGTCGTGCACCGTCCCGTCGAGGAAGGCTTCTCGATCGAGCGCGACGACGACGGCGCGTGGCGCATCACCGGTCGCAACGCGGAGCGCGTCGTCGCGATGGCCGATCTCACGAACGAGGAGGCCCTGCTCTACGTGCACGAGCGGTTCCGGCGCATGGGCGTCGAACGTGCCCTGGCCCGCGCCGGCGCGCGCGAGGGCGACCTGGTCCGCGTGGGCACGGTCGAGATGGAGTACGTGGAGTGAGGCGAGCGAGCGCGCGAGTGAGCACAGCCGAGCGAACGACATGGTCGAACCTGGAGATGTCCGGAGCCCTCACGCGAGGGAGCGAGGCAATGGACGTCGCGTGAGCTCCGTCGTCGTCAAGGTCGGCACGTCGTCGATCACGCTGCCGTCCGGCAAGCCCGACGACAGCGCGCTCGACAAGCTGTGCGCGGACCTCACGGACGCGCGCGCCGCGGGCCACACGGTCATCCTCGTCTCGTCGGGTGCCATCGCGACCGGCCTGCCCGTGCTGGGGATGGCGGACCGGCCCGCCGACGTGGGAACGCTCCAGGCCGCCGCCGCCGTCGGCCAGCCCCGGCTCATGGAGCGGTGGGCGGCCACCCTCGCGCTCCGCGGCGTCGTGGCCGGGCAGGTGCTGCTCACCCCGTTCGACTTCGTGCACCGGGCCCAGTACCTGCACGCACGCTCGACGCTGGCCCGGCTGCTCGACCTCGGGGTGCTGCCGATCGTCAACGAGAACGACACGGTCGCAGTCGACGAGATCCGCTACGGCGACAACGACCGCATCGCGGCGCTGGTGGCGAACCTGGTGCGGGCCGACACCCTCGTGCTGCTCACCGACACCGCGGGGCTGTTCACCGCCGACCCGCGTCTCGACACCGACGCGTCGCTCATCGAGGAGATCGTCGAGGTCGACGCCGCGCTCGAGGGTCTGGCAGGTGGCACGGGGACCGAGCGAGGCAGTGGCGGGATGGCGAGCAAGCTCGCGGCCGCGAAGATCGCGTCATGGTCGGGCGTGCGCGCCGTGATCGCGGGTGCGGACGAGCCCGACGTGGTCCGGCGCGCGCTCGACGGCACGACGGTCGGCACGGTCGTGCAGCCGCGTCCCACCCGGTTGTCGAGCCGCAAGCTCTGGATCGCGTTCGCGGTCGGCGCGTCGGGCGTCGTCGAGGTCGACGACGGCGCGCGGCGCGCGCTCGTCGAGTCCGGCCGCTCGCTCCTCGCGATCGGCGTGCGCGGGGTGCGCGGCCGGTTCGTTCCCGAGGACGCCGTGGAGGTCGCCGGACCCGACGGACGACCGTTCGCGAAAGGCCTCGTCACCTACGGCGACGAGACGCTGCGCGCGGTCGCCGGCCGTCGCAGCAGCGATCTGCCCGACGGCGCGCCCGCAGAGGTCATCCATCGCGACGACCTCGTCGTGTTTCCCTGAACACACGGTGCGCGGCACCGCTCGCGCCTTCGGTGCGCGGTTGGCCGGTGACCCCTTTACAGCACCATGTGACCTGGGCCACACTGCGGTTCCCCACTCGTTCGTGTCGCCGCCGGCGCTCACGGGGGGAGGGCCCTACCGCAGTGTCGGGCCCCAGCTGCTGGCGCGAGACGAGGGGAAGTTGCTGAGGCGGGCCACCGGCCCGCCTCAGCCTTCTCCGGCGGTCGACGACGCGCGCGGCGCGGGTCGACGAGCGGCGAAATCCCAAAACTTGACCGTACGGTCAAGCAGTAAGCTCCCGCTATGGCCGCCGCCTCCGAGCCCGTCGTCCATCAGCTCGGACGTCGCGCGGCCGCCGCAGCCCGGGCCCTGGCGACCGCGTCGACCGGCGCGAAGGACGCCGCGCTGCTCGGCGCTGCGGACCTGCTCGAGCAGCGTGCGGGTGACGTCCTCGCGGCCAACCGGGCCGATCTCGACGCCGCGGCCGCCGGAGGCATGGAGCCCGCGCCGCTCGACCGGCTCCGTCTCACGCACACCCGCATCGCGGGCATGGCCGAGGGCCTGCGGAACGTGGCGGGCCTGCCCGACCCGGTCGGCGAAGTGCTCGACGGTTGGCGGCGCCCCAACGGCCTCGAGATCCAGCGGGTGCGCGTGCCGCTCGGCGTCGTGGCGATCATCTACGAGAACCGGCCCAACGTGACGAGCGACGCCGCCGGCATCTGCCTCAAGTCCGGCAACGCCGCGTTGCTGCGCGGCTCGGGCAGCGCGCTCCGTTCCAACCTCGCGATCGCCGCGCTGCTGCGTGAGGCCAGCGCCAAGGCCGGGCTCCCGGAGGATGCGGTGATCCTCGTCGACGACGCGGCCCATGAGACCGCGGTCGAGGTCATGCAGCTCACCGAGTTCGTCGACTGCCTGATCCCGCGCGGCGGCCACGCGCTCATCGAGAGCATCCGGCAGAACGCCGCCGTGCCGGTCATTATCGACGGCGACGGCAACTGTCACGTCTACGTCGACGCCGCCGCGGACCTCACCGACGCGCTCGACATCGTCGTCAACGCGAAGTGCAACCGGCCCAGCGTGTGCAACGCGGCCGAGTCCCTCGTCGTGCACGAGGTCGTGGCCGACGAGTTCCTGCCGCGCGCCTGCGCCGCGCTGACCGACGGTGGTGTCGAGCTGCTCGGCGACCCGGGCGCGCGCGCCCGCTGGGACGCGATGGGCACCGCGAGCGACGACGACTTCGCTCGCGAGTTCCTCTCGCTCAAGATGACGGTTGCGGTCGTGCCTGACCTCGATGCCGCGATCGCGCACGTGAACCGCTTCGGGAGTGGTCACACCGAGGCCATCCTCACGCGCGACCTGGACGCAGCCCGGCGATTCACCCACGAGGTCGACGCGGCCGTCGTCATGGTCAACGCGTCGACCCGCTTCACCGACGGCGAGCGCTTCGGCTTCGGCGCGGAGATCGGTATCAGCACGCAGAAGTTGCACGCGCGGGGTCCGATGGGGCTGCGCGAGCTCACGACCTACAAGTACGTGGTCTGGGGGGACGGGCAGGTGGTCTCGTAATGGCACATCGCTTCGAGACGGTCGACGAGGTCGTCGACCGTCTCCGTACCGTCGACTACCTCGCCGACGCGAACATCGCCGGCGTCGTCTACCTCGCGGACCGGCTGGAGAAGCCGGTGCTCGTCGAGGGTCCCGCGGGCGT
The DNA here is from genome assembly GCA_036558745.1 of Acidimicrobiia bacterium. Lineage (GTDB taxonomy): Bacteria > Actinomycetota > Acidimicrobiia > IMCC26256 > JAMXLJ01 > JAMXLJ01. Next base: position 10,092 of record DATBEZ010000072.1, on the reverse strand, counting down.
GGGCAAGACCGAGCTCGCGAAGGCGGTCGCGGCCAGCACCGGCGCCCGGCTCATCCGCCTGCAGTGCTACGAGGGTCTCGACGAGTCGAAGGCGCTCTACGAGTGGAACTACAAGAAGCAGCTGCTGCGCATCCAGGCCGACCGTGAGCACGAGAGCGACTGGGAGACGGTCGAGGCCGACATCTTCTCCGAGCCGTTCCTGCTGACGCGTCCGCTCCTCGAGGCGATCCGGGCCGAGGAGCCGGTCGTGCTGCTCATCGACGAGGTCGACCGGGTCGAGATCGAGACCGAAGCGCTCCTGCTCGAGGTGCTCTCCGACTTCCAGGTCTCGATCCCCGAGCTCGGCACGATCCAGGGCAAGCAGCGGCCGATCGTGCTGCTCACGTCGAACAACACACGCGAGCTGTCGGAGGCGTTGAAGCGCCGTTGCCTCTACCTGCACGTCGACTACCCGGACCTCGAGCGCGAGAAGGACATCGTGCGTGTCCGCGTGCCCGAGATCGACGAGGAGCTCGCCGAGCAGATCGCGCGCGTCGTGCGCTCGGTGCGCCAGATCGACCTCAAGAAGGCGCCGTCGATCTCGGAGACCATCGACTGGGCCCGCACGTTGCTCTATCTCGGCAAGCAGTCGGTCGAACCCGAGGTGATCGCAGAGACACTGCACGTGCTGCTCAAGTACCAGTCCGATCTCGTGAAGGCACGCAAGGAGCTCGACCTCGACGGCACCGCGCGCGCCGCGCCCGGTGCGCGCGCCTGAAGGAGCGAAGCGCAGCTCCGCTGGGCGGAGTCGCCCGAGCGGGAGCGAGAGCACCCATGAACAGAGGACGCGCGCCATCCACTGGGCGAAGCTGCAGGACGCGATGACACGGACCGACGGGAGCGAGATCCGAAGCGGCGTCGGTGACGGTTCGATGCTCGACGTCATGCAGGGCTTCGTGCACGAGCTGCGCGCCGCGGGCCTGCCCGTCTCGATGACCGAGAACCTCGACGCGATGCGCGCCATCGAGCACATCGATCTCTCCGACCGCCCCACGTTGCGCGCCGCGCTCGGCGCCACGCTGGTGAAGCACCACCACCACTGGAAGGCGTTCGAGACCGTCTTCGACGTCTACTTCTCGCTGTACGCCGCGGGCATGGCGGGCGAGGACCCGGCCGACGTCGCCGCCGAGCTCGGCGAGGACTTCCAGCAACCGCCGAGCGGCGAGGGCGGCGCGGCGGGCGACGTCTCGCCCGAGGAGCTGGCCGAGATGCTCATGGCCGCCCTCATGTCGATGGACCGTGACGAGATGCGGCGGCTCGCGGGGATGGCGGTCACGCGGTACGCGGGGATGGAGCCCGGCCGGCCCGTCGGCGGCACGTACTACGTCTACCGGACGCTGCGCCGTCTCGACTACGAGAATCTCGTGGCCAAGATGCTGGCGCGCGCGCAGATGGACGGCGACGGAGAGCCGGAGGCGGGGGAGTCGGACCTCGAGGCGCGTCTGCAACGCGAGGAGTTCGAGGCCCGGCTGCGCGAGCTGCGCGACCTGGTGGAGGCCGAGGTGCGCCGACGACTCGTCGGCGACCGGGGCGTCGAGGCGATGGCGCGCACCTTGCGCAAGCCGCTGCCCGAGGACGTCGACTTCATGCACGCGTCGCGCGAGGAGATGCAGGCACTCCAGCGCGCGATCTACCCGTTGACGCGCGCGCTGGCGGCGCGGCTCGCGCAGCGCCGGAAGCGCCGCAACCGCGGCCACCTCGACTTCCGCGCGACCGTGCGCCACTCCCTGTCGTACGGCGGCGTGCCCGCGGAGCCGAAGTTCCGCAACCCGCGACCGTCTCGGCCCGAGATCATGGTCGTGGCCGACATCTCCGGATCGGTCGCGAGCTTCGCCCGGTTCACGCTGCAGTTCGTCTACGCGATGGCGAGCCAATTCTCCAAGGTCCGGTCCTGGGTGTTCATCGACGGCATCGACGAGGTGACGCGTTTCTTCACGGAGTCCGACGACATCACCGACGCCATCCATCGCGTCAACACCGAGGCGGACGTCGTATGGGTCGACGGCCACTCCGACTACGGCCACGCGTTCGAGGTGTTCCACCAGCGCCATCTGCTGGAGATCACCCCGAAGACGTCGATCATCCTGCTCGGCGACGCGCGCAACAACTACCACGCGTCCCAGGCGTGGGTGCTCAAGGAGCTGCGTGACCGCGCCCGCCACCTCTACTGGCTCAACCCCGAGCCCCGCAGCTACTGGGACAGCGGCGACTCCATCGTCTCCGACTACGGCCTCTACTGCGACGGCGTCTACGAGTGCCGCAACCTGCGCCAGCTCGAGCGGTTCGTGAGCGACATCGTCGACGGGTAGCGGTAGCGCGGGCGCGCCCGACGCGCCATCATCGCGATCTCCCCGAGATCGAGAGGCGGCTCGTGCTCAAGGACTTCTACGCCGCGTTCGCGCCGGTGTGCTTCACGCTGCTCGGCCTGTGGCTCATCGTCGTGCAGACCCGCCATGCGGAGTGGCGCTGGAGCTCGCTGCACCGCCGGCGGGCGTACGCGGTGTCGTTGCACTTCTCGCTGCCGGGGCTCATGAGCCTGCTGTCGCTGGTCGACTCCACGAGCACGTCGCTGTGGCGGGTCTCCTTCGCGATCATCGCGGGAGGCGGAGCGGTGGTGCTCGTCGCGGTGCGTGGACCGGCGCCCGGTCGCCTGGGTGCGGTGGCATTCGTCGTCGCGGTGGTGCTCTACGCGATCATCGCTCTCGTCGCGATCGCGCCGAGCTCCGCGCACGTCCTGGGCCACTCCGTCCGCGCCCTTCGGGTCGAGGCGGTGTTGCTGAGTGGGATCGTCTTCCTCGGCGCCAACGTCGCGTGGCTGCTGCTGTTCGAGAACACCGAGGTGCTCCCGCCGGAACCGGTCGACGCCGCGATCTGAAGCTCAGCTCTCGGGCGATTTGGCCGCGCGCCACATCGTCCACATGGGCGGCCCGCCCGGCCACACGTCGAGCGTGCGGGTGAGCTCGAAGCGCTCGCGCCCGTACCAGGTGACGTTCCGTTCCTTGGACGTCTCGAGGTATGCGGCGCGCTCCTCGCGGTCGAGCCGCTCGAGCACCGGCTCCAGGAGGCGCCGCCCCAGGCCGCGCCCCTGGTCGGCGGGCTCCACACCGAGGACCGCGAGGTACCAGTGCGGGTCCTTTGGATGCGCCGACTGTGTCTGGGCGACGAGGCGCGCGCCGCGGGGCACCGTCGACGGCGTCAGCAACGAGACCACGACCGCGCCGAACTGACGGGCCTGCCTGCGTGTCGAGGGCGGGTACGCGCCCTCGGGAAGCCACGCCGCGATGCCCTGCACGCGCGAGCCGTCCGTCGCGGCCCACACCTCACCGTGGTGCAGCGCGTCGCGCACCGCAGCCTCCATGAACGACCGGAGCGACCAACGCCGGCGCCGCGCGCCCGGGAACAGGTAGAGCGAGACCGGATCGTCGTCGAAGCTGCGGGCCAGCATCGCGGCGGCGGCACGCAACCGGCTCGGCTCGAGCGGAGCGATCACCGTTCGAGCAGTGTCCACACCCGGTCGGCGATACGCGCCACCGCGAGCAGCTGCGAGCGTTCGCGCAACCGGAACCGGCTGCGCGTCCGTTCCACGAGGAGGGTCGCGTCGTGGTCCGGGAGTCGCGCGACCGCGAGGTCGTCGGGTCCGGCCTCGCCCGACGCGACGAGCGGCGATGCCGCGGTCCCCGTCGCGAGCGCGGCGAGCACGTCGCTCTTGGGCGTCGGCCCGCTCGTCGCCAGCACGGTGCCGTCGACGAGCACCGCGGCCCAGTCGGCGAGGAGCTCCCGATGGCACTCGCGCACGAGGAGCGGCGGGACCTCCTCGCCGCACGACGCGAGGCACAGGCGCTCGGCGGACTGCAGCGCGTCGAGGCGCGGATCGGGGAAACGCTCCACCTGCTCCACCTCCTCGACCGACGCTCCGTCCACCTCCTCGACCTCGCGGACGAGGAGCGGCACCAGCTGGCCGTCGGGCAGGTCCACCGCGAACTCGTCGACGGCCACCGCGCCGCTGCGCTCCAGCACGTCGATGCCGGCGATGTCGCCGCGGATCGCACCGATGCGGGAGGCGACCTGTCCGAGCGCACCGGGTCGGTCCGGAAGCCAGACCCGGACGAGGACGTGGACCGGCTGCCCCGTGGTCATCGTCCGACCATAGGACGGTCGTGGGTCCGACGTGTTTCCGCTTTCGGACGGTGTGTTTCCGCTCTCACATGGTCGGTCGGCGGGCGGGCGGATCCGGTCGATCGTCATCCGGCAACCGGTACCCCCGGGGGCGCAGGTCCATCCGTCGAACCGGGCCGTCCGTAGAATCGGGCCCGTGGCCGAGCGGGTGGGGGTGCTCGGCGGCACGTTCGACCCCGTGCACGTCGGGCACCTGGTCGCCGCGGTCGACAGCCGCCATGCGCTGGGCCTCGACCGGGTGCTCTTCGTCGTCGCCGGGGACCCGTGGCAGAAGCGGGGGAAGGTGGTCGGGTCGCCGGCCGACCGTCTCGCGCTCGTCGAGGCCGCGGTTGCGCCGATCGAGGGCCTCGAGGCGTCGACCGTCGAGATCGAGCTCGGGCGGCCGTCGGTCACCGCCGACACGCTCGAGGCGCTCGCCGCGCCGGACCGTGAGCTCTTCCTCCTCCTCGGTGCGGACGCCGCCGCGAACATGCCCACGTGGCGACGGCTCGAGGAGACGCGCGACCTCTGCACGCTGGCGGTCGTGTCGCGCGCGGGCGAGCACGCGAGGGCGCCGTCGCCCGGGTGGCGCGTGGCCCACGTGACGATCCCGCGCCTCGACGTGTCGTCGAGCGACGTGCGGGACCGACTTCGCGACGGGCGCCCGATCGACGGGCTGTGCCCGCCCGACGTGGTGCGCGAGATCCGATCGCGGCGCCTCTACACTCGCAGCGATGGCGACGCTGCCCGATGAGGCGCGCCTCGACGATCAGCCCCCCGGACGCGAGGCCCCGGGTGACGAATCCCCCGGTGACGGGTCCCCAGCTGACGGTTCCGGTCGTGACCGGTGGCCGCGCCTGCGACTCCCACGGCTGCGCCGCTCCCGCGACGTTTCCGATCCGGAGCCGGTGACCCCCGACCCGGCGGCGACCACCACGGGCGAGACCGTCGAGACCGCACGACCGATCCTGCCCCCGATGCCCTCGCCGGAGCCGCGCGTCGCGACCTCCGCAGTGGTGTCGCCGAGCGCCGCGTCGCCCGTCCCGCCCGTCCCGACCGTCGAGGCGCCCGTCGCGCATGTGGATGCCCCCGCGGTCCCACGGCGCGAACGCCGTCGGCGTCGCGCCAACCGTCGGCGCTGGCGCGTGATCGTTCCGTCCGTCCTGGCGGTGCTGATCGTGCTCGCGATCATCGGCGCGCAGCTCCGGAGCGGCGCGCCGGCACCCGCGCGCACCAGCTCGCGCGGCGCGACCGTTCCCGCGCCTGCGCGCATCCCGACCCTGCTCCTCGCGCACGTCGCGGGCGACGGCCGCGTCGACCTCGCGGCGGTCGTCGGCGTCACCCGCAACGGCCGGGACGGCTCCATCCTCGCGGTGCCGACGCTCACCCAGGCCGAGACGCCCTCGCTCGACTTCCAGGTCCTCGCCGACCTCCGCTCACTCGGGTCGACGACCTTGCTCCAGACCACGCTCGAGAATCTGCTCGGCGTGCGCATCGACGCGACCGAGGTGTTCGACGACGCGCGTCTCACCGACGTGATCGGCGCGGCCGGTCCGCTCAGCGTGAACCTCGACAGCGAGGCCGAGGTCGGCGGCGCGACCACCCGCCTGTTCTCGTCCGGGACACAGCGTGTCAATCCCGGCGACGCGGTCGCGCTCCTGACCCAGCATCCGGCGACCGACGAGATCGACCACATGACGACGGTCCAGGCCGTCTTCGAAGGCTGGCTCGCGGCGCTGCGCGACCCGTCCGCGGCGTCGGCGACGGTGACCCGCGTTCCCGCGCTCGCGACGCTGGTCTCGGCGGCGCGGGCGTCGACCGACTTCTCCGTGCTGCCCGTCGACGGCATCTCCGGTGGCCCGGGGGAGCGATACCAGGTCCGCGACGACGCACTGCCGGCCGCGATGCAGCAGGCGTTCCCGCAGGCGCTGCTCGGGATCGGCGGCCACCGGCTCCGCACCGAGATCCTCAACGGGACCGGCGTCGTCGGCCTGGTCACGCAGGTGGCGCGGGTCGTCGTCCCCGCCGGGGCCGAGGTCGTGACCACGGGGAACATCCCCGGCTTCGGTCAGGCCACCACCCGGGTCGTCTACTACCGCGACGCCGACCGGGCCGCCGCGGCCCGCCTGCTGGCGGTCCTGGGGGCGGGCAAGCTCGAGAAGGAGCCGAGCGACATCCAGGTTTTCGACGTGACGATCATCGCCGGTGCGGATTTTCGCCCCCCACCGGGCGGTTGACCTGGAACAATTGGTCCGTTCGGGAAGGAACGAGGAGCTGATCACGGACATCCCCAAGCGTGCCGCCGTCGCCGCCACCGCGGCAGCCTCGAAGAAGGGCGAGGACATCGTGGTGCTCGACGTCGGCGACATCATCGCCATCACCGACGAGTTCGTCATCGCGAGCGGGACGAACCGCCGGCAGGTCCGCACGATCGTCGAGGAGGTGGAACAGCAGCTCGCCGATCAGGCCGGTGTCCGACCGGTCTCCGTGGAGGGCCTCGACGACTCGTCGTGGGTGTTGCTCGACTACGGCGACCTCGTCGTCCATGTCTTCCTCGCCGAGACGCGCGCCTACTACGACCTCGAGCGGCTGTGGGCCGACGCACCGCGCCGCCAGTGGGAGCAGCCGAGGGACGAAGCCGTGTCCTGACCGTCTCCGAGCGCTCGACCGGCCGCGGCGGTCAGGGTCGGGCGGCGGCGGCGACGTCGCGGTCGTCGATCCACGGACGCACCGGTACGCCGCGCGCGACGAGACCGTCCTTGATCTCGCGGACGCCGAGGTTCCGCTCGAGACGGGGTGAGTAGAGGATCGAGCTGATGATCGCGGCGGACGCGCCTCCCGCGCTCAGGCCGTCGGCGATGTGCTCGACGGTCCCCGCCCCGCCCGACGCGATCACGGGCACGTTGACCGCGTCGGCCACCGCGGCGGTGACGTCGAGGTCGTAACCGCTGTGCGTCCCGTCGCGGTCGATGCTGTTCACGCAGATCTCGCCCGCGCCGAGCTCCTCGCCGCGGCGCACCCACTCGATCGCGTCCAGGCCCGTGGCCCGGCGCGCGCCGTCGATGAAGACCTCGTAGCCGCTCGGGATGGCGTCGGTGATCCCGACGTGCTTCACCTGCGTGCTCAGAACGATGCACTGCCGACCGAACGCCTCCGCGCCCTGCCGGATGATGTCGGGATCGCGCACCGCCATCGAGTCGACGCTGATCTTCTCGGCGCCCGCCTTGAGGACGTCGTACATGTCGTCGATGGAGCGGATCCCGCCTCCGACGGTGAACGGGACGAACACGTGCCGGGCGACGTCGCGCACGGTGTCGAGATCGATACGGCGCCGCTCCGCGCTCGCGGTGATGTCGTAGAAGACGATCTCGTCGATCTGGTCGGCGTAGAGCCGTTGCGCGAGCTCCGCCGCAGGTGCGACGTCGATGTTGTCCTGGAACTGCTGCGCTTTCGTGACCCGCCCCGCGATCACGTCGAAGCACGCGACGACGCGCTTGGTCAGCACGGGGCGCCGTCCCAGGACGCAAAGTTCCGCAGGATCGTCAGCCCCAGCCGCCCGCTCTTCTCGGCGTGGAACTGGGTCGCCGCGATGTTGTCGTGCGCCACCATCGACGTGAACTCCACGCCGTACTCGGTGACGCCGAGCGTGTCGGTGTCGTCGGCAGGAACGGCGTAGTACGAGTTGACGAAGTAGCAGTGCGCGGTCTCGGGCAGCCCGTTCCACAGCGGGTGCGGGCGGCGGGCGCGGACGCCGTTCCATCCGATCTGAGGCACGCGCTGGGTCGATGGGAAGCGACGGACGGTCCCGGGGAGCCAACCGAGCGTCGGGACGTCGCCCTCCTCGCTGTGCTCGAAGAGCACCTGCAATCCGATGCAGATGCCGAGGAACGGCACATGATCGTCGAGCACGCGTGCGCGCAGCGCGTCGACGAGGGAGAGCTCCTCGAGCGACGCCATCGTCGCTCCGGCCGAGCCCACACCCGGGAGGACGATCCGAGTCGCGGCGGCGACCTCCTCGGGCTTGGAGACGACCCGCGCGGACAGGCCCAGGTGCTCCAGCGCGTACAGCACGCTCGGCGCGTTCCCGGCCCGGTAGTCGATGACGTCGATCATGGCGGACACGAGGGTAGCGAAGGCCTCGCTCCGCGCCGGTCTCGATTCCGACCGCTGACCTGGGAGTGCGTAGCCGGTGTCGGGAACGGGGTAGGGGCTCGGCGCACGAAGGAGGCCGCCATGAAGCTCAGCAACGTGCCCCTGCGCCTTTCGACCGGAGCCTTCATCCTCAACTCCGGCATCACGAAGCGCGACGCGGACCAGGAGACGATCGACCGGCTGCACGGCTTCGCGTCGAGCGTGTACCCGCCGCTCAAGCGGATCCGTCCCGAGCAGTTCGTGAAGGCGCTGTCGACCGCGGAGATCGCGCTCGGCGCCGCGCTGCTCGCACCGGTCGTGCCGGCGACGATCGCGGGGACCGCGTTGAGCGCGTTCTCGGCGGGCCTGCTCGGGCTCTACGTCAAGACGCCCGGAATGACCCGAGGCACCTCGGTTCGTCCCACCAACGACGGGACGGCGTTGGCCAAGGACTCGTGGATGCTCGGTATCGGCGTGTCGCTGATCATGAGCGGTCTCGGGCGCAAGCGCTGAGCGCGGCGGAGCTCACGATCGTGTGAGCTCCACGACCATGTGCCGGATGCCCGTGTGGCGGTTGCTGCGGGTCCACTCGACCGGCTCGACGAGCTCGTAGCGCGAGAACGCGGGTAGCAGCGCTTCGAAGACGGCCCGCATCTCGAGTCGCGCGAGGTTCGCGCCGAGGCAGAAGTGGACGCCGTGGCCGAACGCGAGGTGCGGGTTCGGATCGCGCGTCACGTCGAACTCCATCGATCGGTCGAAGACGAGCTCGTCGCGATTGGCCGAGCCTTCCCAGAACAGCACCTTGTCGCCCGGCTCGATGGTGTGACCCGCCAGCACGGCGCGCCGGGTCGCGGTGCGTCGCTTCGCGGGTGACGGGGTGGTCCAGCGCAGCATCTCCTCGATCGCGGTCGGGAGGAGCTCAGGATCGGCGCGCAGCGCGCCCAGCTGCTCGGGCCGTTCGATCAGCGCGAGCAACCCTCCGGCGATCGCGTTGCGGGTCGTGTCGGAGCCGGCGGAGAACAGCAGCGAGAAGAACGCGTACAGCTCGCCGTCGGTGAGGCTCGGTGGCTCGACGTCGTCGAGCATCGCGTGCACAACGACGGAGAGCATGTCGTCGGTCGGGTGGGCGCGCTTCTCGGCGATGAGCGCGCTGCCGTACTCGAACATCCGTGCCTGCGCGGCCGCGATCTCCGGCGTCGTCTCGAACGCCTCGCGGCCCTCGCGAACGTCGAAGAGGTGCTCGACCGCCTCGACGAGCTCGTGACGGTCCTCCTCGGGCACCCCCAACAGGATGCAGATGGCCTGCATCGGCAGCTCCGAGGCGACGTCGACGAGAAAATCGAACGACTCGCCGTCATCGATGCCGTCGAGCAACACCGCGGTGCGCCGGCGGAGCTCGGTCTCGAGCCGCCGCACCATGCGCGGCGTCAGACCGCTGCTGACCAGACGCCGGATCCGCGCGTGACGGGGATCGTCCATCATGTTGAGCACGATCCCCGCGATCGGCAGGTCCTGGAGCACCGTGCCGCCGTGCTCGCGGTGACCGCCGCGTTCCGACGAGTAGGTCGCGGCGTCGCGCTGCACCTCGAGCGTCTCGGCGTAGGTCGCCACCGACCAGAACCCCTCGCCGTCGGGCGTGTGCACCGTCGGCTCGTGCCAGTGGACGGGCGCCTCGCGGCGGTGGATCTCGAAGAGGTGGTGGGGGAACCCGTGCGCGAAGTTGTCGAGGTCGGTGAGGTCGATCTCGTCGAGCAGCGGCGGCGCGGT
>DATBEZ010000071.1:0-17662 GCA_036558745.1 Acidimicrobiia bacterium | reverse complement strand
CGGCCGCGCGCGCTCGTCCTCGCACCGACGCGCGAGCTCGCGGCGCAGATCCACAAGGACCTCGAGCCGTTGGCCGCCGTGCGCGGCGCGCGCGTCTGCACCGTGTACGGCGGGGTCGGCTACGAGAAGCAGAAGAAGGCTGTGCGCCGTGGCGTGGAGATCCTCGTCGCCTGCCCCGGGCGCCTGCGCGATCTGATCGAGCAGCAAGCGGTGCGCCTCGACGCGGTCGACATCGTCGTGGTCGACGAAGCCGACCGCATGGCCGACATGGGGTTCCTGCCCGAAGTGCGCCGACTTCTCGACGCGACGTCACCCGAGCGACAGACGATCCTGTTCTCGGCGACGCTCGACGGCGACGTTGCGGTCCTCCAGCGGACGTATCAGCGCGACGACGCGGTGACGCACGAGATCGCGGGTGCGGCCGACGCGGCCGACATCGAGCACACCTTCGAGGAGGTCGATGCGTCGCAGCGGGTCGCGCGCGCGGCCGAGCTCGTGCGCACGCACGGCTCGACGATCGTGTTCACGCGCACACGTCACGGAGCGGAACGTCTCGCCAAGCAGCTCACGAGGGGTGGCGTCGGCGCGGCGGCGATCCATGGCGGGCTCTCGCAGGCCAGGCGCGACCGTGCGCTCGCCGACTTCAAGAGCGACAAGGTCGACGCCTTGATCGCCACCGACGTTGCGGCGCGAGGCATCCACGTCGATGCTGTCGCCTGCGTTCTGCACTTCGACGCGCCGGTCGACGCGAAGACGTACGTGCACCGCTCCGGCCGGACCGCCCGCGCCGGCGCGACCGGGACCGTCGTGTCGTTCGTCGCGCGTGAGCAACGCTCCGCGTCGCGTCGGATGCGCGAGGAGCTCGGGCTGGCACCCCGTTCGAAGGATGCCGATCGGCGTCGCAGCAACGCCCATGTGCGCAACGCACGCAAGAGGACACGAGTGTCGCGTCGGAGCGCGTGACCGTTCGTCGCGTCATCCGCGCGACGGCCGGGCTGCGGTCCTGCGAGCGTCCGCGTCGGATCAGCCTGCTTCGATCCGCTGGACCCCGCGTTGCGCGAGTGACTGCAGACGCGACTCCGCGTTCTTGGGCGCGTCGTCGCCTGCGAGCTGGATGCTGAAGCTCTCGCCGGTCTTGGTCAGCACGACGACGGACTCGGAGACCTGGCCGAGCGGGTTCGTGTCGGAGCTGTAGACGGCCTGGGCCGCGCCGCTGACCGTGATGGGCTGCCCGCCTCGCGCGATCCCGCGGTAGTAGGTCTGCCCGTAGTTCGGATCGAACTGGTTCGACGCGGCCGCGAACGACACCGTGACCTGGCCCGCGCCCTGCTGCAGCGGATACTCGCACCCGGTGCTGCCGTCGACAGCGTTCTGGAACCCCACGCCGAACACGGCGGTCACCTGCGCGGCAGTGAAGAGGTCACAGTTCTGCTTCACCGACGTCTGGTGCGCCGCAGTGGTCGTCGTCGTGGCCGACGCCGCGGACGTCGACGTCTTGGACGACTGCTTGCCACTGCTGCCACTGCTGCACGCGGTCGCGATGCACGCGACTGCGACCAGCGGGAGGATGATCCGTGAATTCCGGCCGCGCGAGAGCCGCGACCCACCTGCCGCTCGCCCCATGTCTGCCCCCGTTTCCCCTGTGACCCCTGGTGCCCTGCAGCCGGTCGCCCGGACCGGCGCCGGGGAGTATCGCAGATCGACATAGCGCGCGCCCGGGAGACGGCCCATCCTCATCCGGGCTTCAGCGGTCGAGGTGCTCCACGACCTCGGCGAGCACGGCGCGCTGCTCGGACACGAGCCGGTCCGCGACCCGCTCGAGCGCAGCGAGGTTCTCGGTGCTCGCATCGTCGAGGGCCGCGCGGTCATGCCCGATCTCGGTCTGGAAGCGCCAGTAGCGGGTCGTACGCGGATCGAGGTTCAGAATGCTGCCGAGCATCTCGTCGACGCTGTCGCTGCTGCCGTCGAGCAGCATCGAGAAGCTCTCGGCCCACACCCGCGGCCACGACATCACCCGGTACTGGTCGTACGTGGACGCGTGCTCGCTCACGCCGGTACCGAGCGAGACCACGGTCACCGGACGCCCGGCCTCGCCGTCGAGGCGGGTCGCCTCGAGGAAGCCGAGGAGGGCCGGGTTGTTGGCCACGAGCGCACCGTCGACGAGCACCGTGTCGCGCCCGCCGATGCGCGGCCGGGCCGGCGGGAAGTAGGTCGGCGCCGCGCTCGTTGCCCGCGCCGCGTCCAGCATCGAGAGTGACGCCGTCTCGCCGTCGGCCCGGAGCAAGGCGGGTCGCCGCGCCGCGACGTCGTAGCTCGTGACCATCACATGGGTGAGCGCGTCGCCGAGGCACGCATCGCCGGTGTAGCGGCGGAGCAGCTCCTCGAGCCCGTCGGCCGAGTACCGGGCATTGCCCTTGCCGGGCGCTCGAGGTCCCGCGATCGCTCGGAGGCTCGGGAGTGCGCGGTGGATCCCGACCCTCCGGGCAAGCACCGTTGCGCGCGAGACCGGAAAGATGCTTGCGCCTTCATGGCGGTACAGGTCGAGCAGCGCACGGCTCGACAGCGCGGGCCGACCTGCCACGGCGGCGTCGGGGCGCACGAGACCCAGAGCGAGGATGCCACCGGTCGACGTACCGACGATGACGTCGAAGAGCTCGTGCACCGGGCGCTGCGCGAGGGTCTCGAGCTCGACGAGCACACGCGCGGGGATCAGGCCGCGAATGCCGCCGCCGTCGATGGAGAGCACCCGAAGCGGGTCCCGCCCTCTCTCGGCCATCTTCGGTCCGCCCCTACCTCGCGGCGCGATCCTCTTGGCGTGGTCGCGTCGGGTCGCTACGATGCCCGGCGCACCGTCCAGACGACAAGGGGCAGGAGTCATGGGCGAGAAGGGCAACGTCGCCGCGGCGGCGTCGCAAGGCGGGGGGCTGCTCGACACCGCGGTCGATGCGGGGACCACCGTGGTCAGCACGGGCAGTGACGTGCTCGTGGAAGGGGCGTCGAACGCGGTGTCCGGCGTCGTCCACGACAGGGTGCGCGAGCGCATCGACCGTCGGCCGGACGACGAACCGGACGAAACGCCGGCGTAGCCGGTCATGTCCACGCGCCTCCGGGCGCGACTGACGGGTACCGCCGCGCGTCGCGCGCGGCTCGAGCCGGCATCGCTCCTGGGCGTCGAACACGAGTACACGCTGCGCGACGCGAACGGGCCGGTCGACTTCCGGCGACTGCTGCACCGGCTCCCCGTCGACGGCCGCCGGCTGGACCCGGGCGATCCCAACGCGTACCGCTGCACGTGGGGCGGCGCGCTCACGTGCGACGGACCCGAAGCCGAGGTCGCGTCGCCCCCGGTTCCCGGCGTCCCCGGCTTCACCGGGCTGGTCGACGCGTGGACACGCCACGCGCGTCGCGAGCTCGAACGGCTGCTCCCGGCGGGCGTCGAGGCGAGCGGCTACTCGACGCATCTGAGCGCCGCGCTCGCCGACCGCCGCGCCGACCGCGTTGCGCGCCGTTACGCGCGCACGTATGCACCCGGGCTCATGCTCCTCGTCGACCGGCGCGAGTCGCCGGGACTCCTCGTCCGGCCGCGGCCCGGGCGCGTCGAGCTCGGCGGCGAGTACGTCGCGGGACTGTGGCTGCGCGCCGCGACCGCATACGTCGCGGGCAGCACCCGCGCCGCAGTCGCCGGCCACTTCCCGCCTCGCCTCTCGGGGAGGATCGAACCGGCGGTCGAGCGCTACGGCTGGTACGTGGACCGCCGCGCCTTCGGCGAGGACCTGTACGCGCACGGCCGCGGGACGCGGCTCCGCCGCGTCAGCCGTGGCCACCTCTTCGCGCAGGATCAGCTCGAAGCCGGATGGGAGCTCGCACGCGACGCGCTGCGTGACGTCGCCCGGCCCGCTGACCTGTGCGACGTGGACCGCCTGGTCGCGGGCGACCTGCCACTGCCCCTCGAGACCGACGAGCAGATGCTCGACGCGCCGCCGGTCGCGAGCCTCGACGACACGACCGGCCGCATCCTCGAACCTCGCGCTCGTCCCGGTTATCTCGTTCGCGCCGAGCTCGCGACATGGGACTTCGTCGTCTTCGCGCTGCAATCCGCAGCGCGAACGGGTTACCTGTGCATCCCCCGCAATTGGCTCCACGAGTTCTTCGACGAGCTCGAACGGGGCGAGCTCGACGACGACGTGCGCGCGTTCCTCGCGGCGCCACCCACGGGCCGCGTGCTCGCGAGCACCGCGCAGACGTCGGAGCCGGGATTCTTCGATCGCGTCGGACCACCGTCCGGACTCCTCCCGGCCGAGCGCGACCCCGTCACGGGTCGTCCGGGCGGAGGTGGTGCCGGGCCGGGCGGTCGACGGGGCAAGCAACGAAGCGAGCGCGCGCCGCGCCCGCGGCCGCGTTGGCTCGTCGCCGCCGGCGCGGCCACGGTGGTGGTGATCATCGCGATCGTGATCGCTTTGGCGCTCGGCAGCTCCGGCGGGTCGGGGAAGGGCAGCCCCGCCGCGGGCGCGTCCAGCGGGCGCGCCACGGCGAACGGCGCGGGCTCGCGCCCCGTCGGTCCGAACTTCCGTCCGTTCGGGACCGCCAGCGTCACCATCGCGTACACGCAGGACGGGGTCTACCGGATCACCCAGGCGATGACCGTCACACCGACGAACGTCCGCCCCGGCGACACGGTGCAGGTGACGACCCACACGACCTCGACCGGGCCGAACTGGGTGCGCACGGCGAACGGCGCGTACCAGTTGTCGTGCCAGGAGATCCCGCACGCGAACTTCTCGGACTCGTCGACGTCGACGACGTTCCTCGTACCGTCGGGCGGATCCGGCGCCGCGATGGTGTCGGGCTTCTCGCAGGGCGGCACCCCGGCCGGCAGCGTCCGGGTCGACACGCTGCTCGCGCCGGGGACGTTCCAATCGCAACCGCAGGGCTGCACCAAGACGGCGACCTCCGACGAGACTGCTCGTTTGAACGTGCCACCCGGCATCCAACCGGGGACCTTCACGCTGCTCCCGACGTGGGGCATCTTCAGCGAGTTTCCCGGCGAGCACGACGTGCTCGAATACGACAACGGCGCCTATCCGTCGATCACGGTCGTTCGCACGCGCTGAGGAGCAGCCGATCGTCTCGGCGTCGCCGAGTCGCGGTGCTCAGCCTCGCGACGGCTGGGCCGCGGCCCAGCAGGCGTTGGCGTCGTGGCAACCCTCGTATCCGGTCAGGATCCGGTGCAACTCGTCGCGTTGCGCGGTCGTCAGCTGGTTCGCGGTGTTCGTGAGCTCGTAGGGGTCCTTGTTGATGTCGTAGAACTCGGTCTCGTGTTGCGGATCGGCGTACTCGACGTAGACCGCTTCGACCGGTCCGTCGAACCCCGGCAGGTGCTTCGCCGAGATCCTGATCGCTTCGTAGCTCGTCGGGTTGCTGCTGCCACCTTCGAAGTCGGGGTCGGCGGGATTGTCGTTGCCGCCCTTGTGCTCGATCAGCGCGACGGTTCGCCACGGCGTGTCGTGCCCGGGGTGCAGCAGCGGAACGAGGCTGTGACCCTCGGTCGACGGCGCCGGTGTCGTGCCGCCGAGCTGGACGAACGTCGGATACAGGTCGACGTTCTGGACGACCTGTGAGACGGTCCGTCCGGCGGGCACGCCCGGACCGGCGACGATGAGCGGCACGTGGATGTCGGTGTCGAACGCCGTCTGCTTGCCCATCAGCAGCCGGTGCTGGCCGAGGTGGTAGCCGTTGTCGGAGCTGAAGAAGATGTACGTCTTGTCGCTGAGATGCTCGGCCGCGAGCGTCGCCTCGGTGTCGGCCACGAGCTTGTCGACCGCCTCGACGGACTGCGCGCGCTTCCGGTAGCTGTTGTCGATCGTCGTGATCTGCGCCGGCGTCAGCGGCTGTCGTTGCCCGAGCCACGCCGGCGGGTTGACGTTGTTCGCGTCGAACGACGGGTCGCGCGGCTCGGTCAGTCCCGGAAAGTCGTTCGCGTTGCGCGGCGCGGGCGTGTAGGGCTTGTGCGGTGCGAACGTCGCGGCCTCGACCATGAACGGCGAGCCTGTGTGGGACTTGATGAACGACTGCGCCTCGGAGTTCATGACGTCGACGCCGTAGTTGCCCTTCCCGCGGTAGAAGTTGAAGGTCCCGTTGTCGCTCTGCCAGTAGTTGAACTCGGCGTAACCGGTGCCGTTCGCGACGTGCCAGTCGGACCAGCCGGGCGGGACCGGGAAGGCGGCTCCGTCCGGCGCGGGCCGGTTCTTCTTCCCGCCCTTCACCTTCGTGCCGGTGTTCCCCCAGGGATCGCCGTAGCCGTTGAGGTACTTGCCGAGCATCGACGTCGCGTAGCCGTCGGAATGGAGCGCGTCGGCGAACGTCCGGTTCTGCAGACCCTGCGCCTGGAACTTCTGGTAGCCCCCGTCGGGCGGCAGGTTGGTCGCGACATGGGTGTCGTGTGGATACAGGCCGGTGAAGATCGTCGACCGCGACGGGCAGCACAGCGAGTCGGCGACGAAGTAGTGGTCGAACGTCTCGCCCTGGCGTTCGAGCGCCATGATGTGGGGCGCGAACCGCTCGTTCACCAGGTTCCACGACAGGTCGTCGGTCAGGATGAACACGATGTTCGGACGCGACGCGCTCGCGCCTGTCGCAGCCGGCGTCGATGTCCCCGACTTGGCGCCACTGCTGCACGACGCCGCGACGAGCGCGCCGACCAGCGCGACGGTCGCCAACCGAACCGACTTCCGGAGCCGGGTCACGGGTGCCTTCGAAAATGAGATGCCGAACCTCGCACGCATGGGTCCAGTCTCGCAGATTGTCAACCTCGGTTGCGCATCATGGCGGCAGGCTTCATGAACTCCTCACATTGGGGGCGGCGCCGCTCGGAGCGGATGACAGGGCCTCCCGCCCGAGCCATCATTCGCAACCCCTCCCATGATGAGACTCATCGATGACGTCGTGCGGACCGTCGTGCCGAGCCGGGCCGGCAAGCACGGGCCGCTGCCGTTGCTGTTGCTCGGGCTGACGGTCGTGACCGGTCTGGTCGACGCGTTCAGCTACCTGCTGCTCGGTCACGTGTTCGTCGCGAACATGACCGGCAACGTCGTCTTCCTCGGGTTCGCGGCCGCCGGAACGCGCGGCTTCTCGATCCCTGCGTCGCTGTTCGCCCTCGCCGCCTTCGTCGCCGGAGCGCTGCTCGGTGGCCGGATCGCGTCACGTATCCCGCGCCACCGTGGACGCCTGCTCGCGACCGCGACCGCTTTGCAAGCGCTGCTGTTCGTCGTCGCGGTGGTCGTCGCCGCGTTCAGCGGCGCATCGATCGCCTCGGCCGATCGCTACACCCTGATCGTCGTGATGGCAGTGGCGATGGGCGTTCAGAACGCGACCGTCCGGAAGCTCGGCGTTCCCGACCTCACCACGACGGTTCTCACCCTGACGATCACCGGCGTCGCCGCGGACAGGGCAGCCGGCGAGCCGGGCGGCCCGGTTGCGGGCCGGCGCCTGCTCTCCGTGCTCGCGATCTTCATCGGCGCACTCATCGGCGCGCTGCTCGTCAACGACGTGCACATCGTCGCTCCGCTCGCGACAGCGCTGGCGCTCACAGCCGTCGTCGCTGCCGCGACCCACGTCCTGGCGAGAACCGAACCGCAGTGGATCCACGTGGACTGACGGAGCTCGACACGCGCGGACCGGGGTTTCGGGGTCGGCGCTTTCCTGTCTGGGCTACGGCGCTTGGTAGAGGGCGACGGTGTTGCCGTCCGGGTCCTTGAACCACGCCGAACGGCCGAACGGTGAGGTGACGATGTGGTTCTCGGTCTTGAAGTTCGCCAGGTCGTACTCCTCGAACTCGATGCCGCGGCCGACGAGCTCCGCGACGTCGCTCTCGACGTCGTCCGACCAGAAGCGCACCTGCGTGTGGTCGGCGAGGTTCGGCGCCGGTCGACCGTAGAGCAGGAGGGTGGTGCCGTTCCCGCACTCGAAGACGAGGTGGTTCTTGATCGTCTCGGGCGAGAGCTTCAAACCCACCTTGTTCTCGTAGAAGTCCTGGCTCCTGGCGAGATCCGTCGAAACGAGCACCGCCGAGATCCGGTTGTTGCCGATCATCGATCCTCCCCTGCCGTCACGCGCTGACCCTTGTGGTGTATCATTTACTTCGGTAGGAAAGTAAATCGCCAGGAGCCCCGTTGTCAAGGAAGAACCCGGAGAACGAGTACCTCACGGACGCCGAGTACCACGCGTGGGACGGGTGCCTGAGCTTCACGGATCGGGTCACCCGCGCGCTCGACGAGGCGCTCAGGGGCAAGCACCGGATCACGGTGAAGGAGTTCGACGTCCTGATCACGCTCTACAACGCGCCCGAAGGCCGGCTCCGGATGACCGAGCTCGCCGAGCGCGTGCTGCTCTCGCCCAGCGGCGTGACGCACCTCGTGACCCGACTCGAACGGGATCGTTTGGTGCAGCGCTCGGCCGCGGAGGACGATCGGCGGAGCTTCCTCGTCGCGCTGACCGCCGACGGCCGTCGCCGACTCCGCGAAGCGCGGCCGACGCACAACGACGTGGTCCGTGCGCGTCTGACCGAGCAGCTCACCGCGCCGCAACTGGCGTCGCTCGGCGCGCTCTTCGACAAGCTCCTCCGTCGTCCGTCGTCCGCCCGCTGACCGTCGTCGCCCGCATAACCGTCACACCCCCGTGCGACAGTGGGCCCATGGGCAAGATATGTGAAGGCTTCGGCATGGACGACGTGCTCGCGCTCGCAGAGGCGCGCATCGCCGAGCACGGGTTCACGATGCAGGGCGTGTCGGACCCCGACGTTCCCGACGACGCCAACGGGTGGGTGTACACGATGGGTCTCCTCGACGCGGCCGATCACCCCGAGATGGTCGTCGCCGTGTGCCGTTGACGACCGGCGCCGGGGTGCTCGGCGTCCTGGGCGGAGCAGTCCTCGAGGGTGAGCGCTTCGACGTGGGTGAGACGATCGACCTCGGTCCCGGGATCGCCGAGGTCAGCGCGGTCCACCCGCTCCACTACGAGCTGAGCACGTTCGCCGTGTGGCACGAGCTGAGAGCGGCGGGCGTGCCGCACGCATCCGAGCTCACCGTGCACCAGGTCGTGGTGCCGGCGGCGCTCTGCCCGTTCGGGGACCGGTCGTGGCAACCGCTGCTGGCGGATCCCGACACGCGGCTCGGGACGTGACCGGGCACCGTCAGCTGTCGTGAAGGCGTGACAGGAAGAGGCTCACCGCGCAGTCGAAGAACCCGTGGAACGCATGGCCGTGCCGGTTGGTGAAGTTCTGCGGGTGAAGAAGGCAGTCCTGGATCGATTCGGGGCCGAACGAGATCGGTGCGCTCGCGAAGACCAGCTGGGGTGTGCCACCCGAGAAGGCGACCTCGATCCCGATCACGACGCATGCGTGCGGTGTGGACACGCAGTCGACGGTTCCCGTCCCCATGAAGAGGGGCTGGACCCGCCGTGCCGTCAGGTAAGTGGTGAAGGTGCCGTTCGAGTCGACCGGCACCGGGAACTGCGCGTCGGCGGAGCAGAGCGTCGGCGCGGACGGTGGGTCCGCCACGACCTCGGCCCGACACGTCCCCACCGTCAGGGATCCCCCGTTGGTCGTCGGCGCGAATCCGGTCCCGTGCACGGTGACCGCCTGACCGTCGTGCAGTCCGGCCGACGGCACGACGGTGATCGCGGGTCCCGCTGCGCCCGCAGGCCCGACACCGGCGATGAGCGACACCGCGGCGATGAACACACCGGCGAGGACGAGCGCGCACCGCCGTCTCATACGAGCATGCTCACCCCGGAGCGTCCCGGTTTCAACCCTGGGTCAAGGTCGGATATCGGTACGTGCCCTGCAGGACCGGCGACTTCGGGAGATACAGCCGCATCGACAGGTAGAACGGCCCAGCCGGCGCGGGCAGCCAGTTGGACTCGTGACCGGGCGGCGGGTCGTGCTGGATGTAGATGTCGAGCGACCCGTCGGGCCCGTACTGCAGGCCTGCGGTGCGGTCGCCGATCGCGTACCGGTTGATCGCGTTCGCGACGAAGAAGTGGTCGGGTCCGTACAACGTCACGGACCAGAACGCGTTCACGGGCGGCAGCCCACCGGGCGCGAAGTGGAGCACGGAGTTGCGGGTGCCCGTGAGCGCTGCACCGGTGACGTCGGTCGTGGCGTGCGCGTAGACGGCCTCGGCTGGGATGTTCGCACCCCAGCCGACCTGGGCGACGACGGCGCGCAGGAGCGTGTTGTGGTCGTACGTGCCGACGTTCAGGCTGTACGACCAGCCGTTGTTCGTCGTCGACTGCCCGGCTGCCCCGGCGGTGATCCGGGCATCGCCCTGGTCGACACCCGCGGCGAGCGCGGCGAGCGTGCGCGGGTTGTGCACCGTGGTCGACGGGTGCTTGCCTGGACCGATCCCGAGTGACGCGAACGAGCGCATCGTGCGGCGCTCCTTCCGGTCGACGGGCGGGTTGATCGCGAGCGCGTCACCGAGCTCGTCGTAGAAGCCGACGCCTGCGCTCTTGACCGACTGCGGCGTCCCGCGCGGCTTGCCGAAGGGCGGCGGGGCAGGCGCGGGCGGTGCGCCGGTCAGCGTCGAGAGCGGCGTGAACGAGATGTGCGTCGCAAGGGCATGGACGTTCGCGACGTCGGCGTCGTCTGCGACCAGGAAACGCCCGAGCATGAGCAGCTGCGCGGTCGGTGACGCGATACGTTCGACGCCCTTCGGCAGTCGTCCGTGCCAGCCCGGCGGCGTGATCGCCCACTGTCCGGCGCGGCCGCCCGTCGCGCGCGTCCCGATGTAGGCGAACGAATCGGTGTAGGCGGAGATGAACTGGAACGCGTAGTAGCGGTCGTGGATCGCGGGCAGCGTGAGCACATAGGGCTCACCGCGCAGGTCGAGCGGCGCCACTGCGTAGAGGGTGTCGGTGTTGGGCGCGACGACCGTGCGCGTGCCGGCGTTGGAACGCGCGGCTTGGAACGTGAGGTGGTTCTCCGGCGCGAGCTGCGACAGCGACTGGAGCGTCCGCTCCGTGACGACGAGCGGGTAGCCCCACACGTACGCGTCAGCGGCGCGTGCGGTGGCCGACTCGCGATGGTGCGACCGGTCGCGGTCCGTCGCGCCCGCGGCCGAGCTGCATGCCGTCGCCACGATCAGCAACGCCACGGTCAGGAGCGCCGTCACGCGCGGCCGGATCGTGCGTCCGTTCGCGCTGTTCCTCGCCGTCGAGCCCATGCCGTCGTCCCCTCTCTCGGGCGAAACTGGACAACGATTTCCAATTCCCGGGCGATGTTAGCCCCGCCGCCGGGCCGATGCAGTGGCGGTACCCTCCAACCCGGCGCGGCGGAGTGGACCGGACGGAGGGGTGGGGCGCGATGGCGGTGCTCCGCAATCCTGACCACGTCACGATCGCGGTGGGTGACGCGGCATCCGCGATCCCGTTCTTCGAGCTCCTCGGCTTCCACCTCGACCACGAGGTCGTGATCGACGGCGGCGAAGCAGCTCGCTACATGGGCATGCCGGACATGAAGGCCCGTCACATCACCCTCGAGCTCGCCGGCGCCGATCCCCACTTCGAGATCCAGCTGCTCGTGTTCGATCCGACGCCGCCGAGCGACGTGGGCGAGCATCCGACCAACCTGCGCCGCCGGGGCTACAACCACCTCGCGTTCCGGGTCGACGACATCGTGGCGGCCACCGACCACCTCGTCGCCAACGGCGTCCGTCTGCTCAGCGACGAGATGGACTACATCAGCCGGCGTCTGCGCCTCTTCGAAGGCCCCGAGGGCATCACCCTCGAGCTGGTGCAGTGGGTCGATCCCGGCAACGCCGACGGCAAGGCCGGCGGATGAGCCGAGCGATGGGGGCCGGGTGAACGACACCTCTCCGATCGATCTGGGCGCGGTCTTCGACGCCCACATGGCCGCAGAGTTCGTGCAGCACGACGCCGACGCGGCGATGGCGACGATGACCACCGAGCCGTACCTGACCCACGTTCCCGTCGCGACCGGCGGCTTCGGCGGTCGGGCTCTGCACGACTTCTATCGCGACCATTTCGTCACCAAGTGGCCGGCGGACCTGTCGGTGGAGCGGATCACCCGCACCCAAGGCGACGACATCCTCATCGACGAGTTCATCGTCCGCTTCACCCACGACATCGAGATGGACGCGATCCTCCCGGGTGTCCCACCCACGGGACGACGGGTCGAGCTGCCGCACGTCGCCGTCGTCGGCTTCGAGCACGGAAAGATCGCGTTCGAACGGATCTACTGGGACCAGGGGTCGCTGCTCGCTCAGATCGGGCTGCTCGACGCCGCGCGCCTCCCGGTCGTCGGACCGGAGCAGGCCCCTCTCGTCCTCGACCCGCGGCGGGCACGCAACGCGCTCATCGATCGCACGTCCGGCTCCGACTAGACCGGCGCGCATCCGCTCGCGGGATCACGGTGAGGGCGTTGGCGCGCAGGGCGCCGGCGACGCCGTGACCCGCAGACCACCGGCGACCTGCAGCAGGTACCGCCACGCCGGAACGAACCGTGGCGCTCCGTCCGGACACACGGGCGTCTCGACGTCCACGGCCGTGGAGTCGTGCTCGGGCAACACGATGACGTGCGGCACGCCGACCGACGTCGTCAGTTGGTGGGTGTGCCCATATGGCGCGCTGCGTCCGTCGACCGACGTGAGTGGGCCGAAGCGGTTCAGGCCGAGCGCCTTCCAGCCCGCGGTGATCTTCGTGAAGAACGGGTCGGCCGTGTGGTCGAACCCGACGTACCGGTCGCGTGGCGTGCGACCCGGGGACGCGAGATAGGGCGCCGGGACGGGCGGCTCGGTGTTCGTCGAGTCGACGACGGACGACAACAAGACGACGCCTTCCGTCGCCTCGGCCTTGCCGATGTACGCCGCCTCGCCGCCACCCTGGGAATGACCCGCGATGATCACGCGCGACCAATCGACGCGCGCGCCGTCCAGGAAACGCGACCAGTGACCGTCGGGTTGCGCGCGCGCGAGGTAGGAGAGCAACGACGCGAGGCGAGACTCGATCGCGTTCTGGGGTGGAACGGCGCTCGCCGGTCCCGGTGTGCTCCCGTCGAACTCGTTCCTGCGGACGGCCTCGTAACACGACAGGTCGTTCCCGCAGCGGCGGTCCGCGCTCACACTGTTCGGATACGCGAGCCCGATCGCCGCGAAGCCCGTCGTCGCCGCGACCTCGAGGAGCTGCTGACAGCAGCGCGGGAGCCCACCCGTGCCGGGCAGGAAGACGAACAGCTCGCCGTTGGGGCGCGCCGACGGGTCGACGGCGATCAGGTTCGGGCCGTCGGGCGCGCCGATGGCGGAGCTCGTCGCGCCCGCCGGGACCTGGACGAGGGTGACGCCTGCGAGCGACGGTGACGACGTGGACGCGGTGCGCGGCGTCGAAGATGTCGCCGTCGTGCTTCCCGACGACGAGCAGGCCGCGAGCGCGGTGCACAATGCGACCACGACTGCCGCGCTCGTGACCCGTCGCAGTCGTCGATCGCCTTGGAGCACGAACGGATCCTCCCCCACCGGTGTCAGGGAAGTGTGATGCGTGCATCACCTCGACGTGACGTGATTCCATCATGTGAACACGACGAAGGGAGCGTCATGTCCGAGGACCAGATCGCGAAGCTCCTGCAGGAGGCCGCCGAGACGCACCACCGCGTGTACCGGATCACCGATGGCACCGACGCCGACTGGGCCTCGTGGTACGCGGACTGGCTGATCCGGCTCTCGGAGCTCCCGCAGCTCCTCGGGTCGACGCCGGTTCGCAGCGAGCTCGTCTACGCGCTCGTGCACCTGGACAAGCAGTACAACGCGAGCTCCCCCCACGAGCCGTGGACGTCCTCCTACGCGCGTGACCTCGTGGGGCGCTTCGCCGGGAACGCCACATCCTGACACGGCGGGCGAGCGAGCGGCACACACCGCGCCGCCGTCGCGCTCAGCGGCCCTCGTAGCTCGCGGGCCGCTTCTCCACGTACGCCGCGACCGCCTCGCCGAAGTCCTTCGTGCGGAAGAGCATCATCAGCTCCGACATGACGTGGTGTGCGTTCGCCTCGAACGTCGCATCGAGACCGAGGCGCATCGTCCGCTTCGCGGCGCGGACGGCGAGGGGCGGCTGCGCGACCAGCGCTGCGACCCACTCCCCGACCGTCGCGTCGAGCTCGGCTTCGGGCACGACAGTGTTGGCGAGACCGAGCCGGAGCAGCTCCGCCGCGTCGAGCTTCCGTCCGAAGAGCGTGACCTCGCACGCCTTGTGCCAGCCGACGAGGCGCGGGAGCAACCAGGTACCGCCGCTCTCCGGTACGGCGCCCCGAGCGACGGGCGGCGTGAAGCTCGCGCGCTCGGACGCGATGACGACGTCGCATCCGAGCGCGAGATCCATGCCGTAGCCCGCGGCCGGCCCGTTGAGCCGGCACACGACGGGCACGTCGATGCGGCGCAGCACGAAGGGTGGCGTGTCGTCCAGACGGAAGCCGGTCGGACCGTCACCGTCCGAGCCGATGCCGTTCCCTGCGGCGGTGTCGCGGAGGTCGAGTCCCGAGCAGAACCCGCGACCGGCGCCGGTGAGCACGACCGCGCGCACGTCGCGATCGGCGTCGCACGCAACGAGCAGGCGCGCCAGCTCGCTCAACATCGGGCCGCTGATCGCGTTCAGCCGGTCGGGCCGGTTCATCGTGATCGTCGCGACGTGGCCGTCTCGCTCGAAGAGGACATGATCCATGCGGAAAGGATGCCAGACCGCGTCAAGAGCATCCCGGCCTTCGGCATGGCAGGATCAGGCCGTGATCGCGACGCGTACCGGGAGCACCTGGGAGCGTTCTCCGTGGCTCGCGGGCATCGTCTTCGTGGTGGCACTCGTCACCGAGACCGCGATCTCGGGGGCGCTCCCGATCAACCAGGACGACTCGGCGACGAAGATCGCGACCGAGCTCGACGCGCACACGACCTTGATCCTGGTGGTGGCCAGCATCTGCGTGGTGTACGCCGCCGCCTTCCCGATCTACCTCTGGAAGCTCTACGACCTGCTGCGTGCAGACGACGATCGGTCGCGCACGCTGGCCGTCGTGATCCTCGTCGGCGGCGCGCTCATGATCGTCCTCCACGTGACGAGCGACGTGGGCATCTACGGGATGCTCGGCGCCAAGCTCGCGTCGTACAGCGTGCACCATGACCCGGGCATCTCCTACACCCTGTATCTCACGACGTTCGCGATCGACAGCGTCGGCGACATCTTCGGTAGCCTGTTCCTCCTCGCCGCGGGCGTGCTCGCGCTCCGCAACGGGCTCCTGCCGCGATGGCTCGCGTGGGTCGCGCTCGTCGCGGCCGTCTTCCTCTTCCTCCAGGGCTTCGGGCTCGGCGGTGTGATCGCGACGTTCGGGCTCGTGCTCGACCTGATCGGCTTCCTGCTCTTCCTGCTGTTCGTCCTCGCGAGCAGCGTGATCGGTCTCCGGCGGGAGAACGCCGCTCCGGCGAGCGTCACACCATCCTCCACCTGACGGCGGAGCGAGCCGTTCGGCCCTTGTGATCGCGTGGCTCGCTGCCCGGGCGTCGGGACGGCAGCCCGTCTACGATTCCGACACTGCGGGCCGCGAGGTCGTCATGACGATCACCAAGACCAGTACCTGTCGGTTGTGCACGGCCATGTGCCCGATCGTCGTGACCATCGACGACGGGCGGGCGGTGGCGGTGCACGGAGACCGCGACGCTCCCCTGTTCGAGGGCTACACCTGCCCGAAGGGTCGAGCGCTCCCGGAGATCCACGCGAACCCGAATCGGTTGCTGCACAGCCTGCGCCGTCGCTCCGACGGATCGCACGAGCCGATCGGGAGCGACGAGGTGGTCGACGACATCGCCGATCGCATCCGCGACGTCGTCGACCGACACGGCCCCAACGCGGTCGCCATCTACATCGGCACGTCGAGCGCCGCCTATCCGGCCTTCGGCTCCATCGCCGCGTCGTTCCTCACTTCCCTCGGCAGCAAGATGGTGTTCTCGGCCGCGTCGATCGATCAGCCCGGTACCCGCATCGCCGACGCGCTCCACGGCTTGTGGCTCGGCGGCCGGACGCCCTTCGACGACGTCGACGCGTTCCTCTTCGCCGGAACCAATCCCGTCATCTCGAAGCAGTTCCTGGCCGAGAACCCGGCGAAGCGCCTCGCGCGCGCGATCGAGCGGGACACCAAGATCGTCGTCATCGATCCACGGCGAACGGAGACAGCCCGATACGCGCACGTCCACCTGCAGGCCCGACCCGGGCAGGATCCGATCGTCGTCGCCGGGCTCCTCCACCTCATCCTGCGCGAGGGGCTGGTCGACCAGGACTTCGTCGGCGCGCACGTCGACGGCGTCGAGGCGCTCCGGACCGCCGTCGCGCCGTTCACCCCGGAATTCGTTGCCCAACAGGCCGACGTCGCGATCGACGACCTCGTCGAGGCGGCCCGCACGCTCGGCACCGCACCCCGCGGCGGCGCGGGTGGCGGCACCGGGATCAGCATGACGAGCTGCACCAGCGTCACGTCGTATCTGCTGCTGTGTCTGATGTCCTTGCGCGGTTGGTGGGCACGAGAGGGCGATCGGATCGAGCGGCCCAACGTGCTCATGCCCCCGAACCACGCGAAGGCACAGGCGCGCCGGCCGTATCGCGCGTTGGGCTTCGGGCAGAAGCTGCGCGTGCGCGGTCTCGAGCAGACCAACGGCGGACTCCCGACGGCCGCGCTCGCCGACGAGATCCTGCTACCCGGTGACGGTCAGATCCGCGCGCTGCTCAACATCGGGGGCAGCCCGATGATGGCCTGGCCCGACCAGCGCCGAACCCACGAAGCGCTGGAGTCGCTCGAGCTCTTCGTGACGACCGACGTCGAGTACTCACCGACGGCTCGCATGGCCGACTACGTCGTCGCGACCAAGATGACGTTCGAGACACCGTCGATGACGCAGGTCACCGAGGTCATCAAGTACTTCCATCCCGGCTACGGCTTCCGCGCACCGTACGCGCAGTACACGCCCGCGCTCGTCGACCCGCCCGCCGGCTCCGATCTCATGGAGGACTGGCAGCTCTACTACCGCCTGGCGCAACGTCTCGGACTCTCGCTCAACGTGGTGAACGTGTTCGGTCGCATGGGCGCGCACCTCGAGGCACCGATCCAGGTGGTACCGCTCGACATGGAGCACGAGCCGACCACCGACGACCTTTACGAGATCATGTGTCGGGGTTCGCACGTCCCACTCGACGAGGTGAAGCGGCACCCTCACGGTCACGTGTTCGAAGAGCTCCTCGAGCACCGCGTCGGCCCGGGCGACGCCGACTGCGACGACCGCCTCGACGTCGGCAATGCGGCCATGCTCGCCGAGCTGGGTGAGATCCGCGAGCGGGCTCGCACGGCAGCGGTGGACGACGACCGACCGTTCCTGCTGGTACCCCGTCGCGAGAACCGCGTCATCAACTCGACGGGCCGCACCATCCCTGGTCTCATGCGCGGCCGCAGCTACAACCCCGCGTTCATGCACCCCGACGACCTCGAGCGCCTGGGCGTCGCAGCCGGTGACGTGGTGGAGATCCGCTCCGCGCACGACGCCATCACCAGCGTGGCCGCGGCCGACGCAGACCTGCGGCCCGGCGTGGTGTCGATCAGTCACAACTTCGGCGGCAACCCCGGCGAGGA
>DATBEZ010000070.1:0-19748 GCA_036558745.1 Acidimicrobiia bacterium | reverse complement strand
GTGGTTGCGGTGTTCGGGGGAGCTGGCGCGCTGGTCTACTACCGGCGACGACTCCACCGGACTCACCCCGACGGGATCGAATGCAGCCTCCGCGTCGTCGAGGGATCCATCCCGGGGCTCTCGACCCGCTGGCGTGGTGGGTTCGCACGCTTCCACGACGGCACCATGACCTGGACCCGCTGGTGGGTGCCCGCCCGACCGGTCGAGATCCAAGTTGAGCCATTCGCGTCGACCGAGCGTGCGGTTCACGGCGCCGAGGCGTGGATCGTCAGCCGCAACTGCGTCGTCCGGACGTACTCGACGGGGCGAGCGCGCATCGAGATCGCGCTTCTGCCCGAGAGGACTGCAGTTCTCGATCGCGGTCTGGCGGGGTAACTGCCGACATTGCCGGTTGCGCCGTGCGCAACCGGCAAGTCTGTGCCGAGCTTCACCGCGTTCGGAACCGTCAGCGTGAAGCGGTCGACGGGCCTTGGGCGATGCGTCGCGCACACGACCACGAGCGCGCTTAGCAGCGGTGGGGCGGTGCGGGCGGCGTTGCTGTCCTAGGTGACCGGTAGGGTCCCGACGGAGCCAGGACCGCATCCCGGCCCGGCTCCGCTATCGCAGCGCTCAAGCGCCGCCCACGACGTCCGCCGGCATGGGAGCCGACCGATGGGCAGGCGCCGCACGTTCGGCACAATTCGCAAGCTGCCGTCAGGTCGCTACCAGGCGCGCTACATGACGGCCGACGGGTACCGGCATCGTGCGCCGAACACCTTCGCGACGAAGGCCGACGCGGCGCTCTGGCTCGCAGGCATCGAGGCAGACATGGCTCGTGGTGCGTGGGTCGACCCGCGCGCCGGTGCAATCAGGCTCTCCGATTACGCCGACGGGTGGATCAAGTCGCGCCCGGGCCTCCGACCGCGCACCGTCGAGCTGTACAGATCACTGCTCGACCGGCGCATCATCCCTGCGCTCGGTGATCGCGAACTGTCCGAGCTGCGACCCGCGATCGTCCGGAGCTGGTACGCGTCCCTGCTCCGCGACCCGGATACTGGCTCTGTAACGGTCGCGAAGTGCTACCGCCTGCTTCGAGCCGTCCTGAACACCGCTGTCGCGGACGAGCTCATCGTGCGGAACCCGTGCACGATCAAGGGCGCCGGTATCGAGCGGAGCGCCGAGCGCCCCGTCGCGACGATCACGCAGGTGTGGGCACTGGCGGACGCCGTCGAACCTCGGTTCCGCGCGCTGGTCCTGACAGCAGCCTTCGCAGGGTTGCGGTTCGGCGAGCTGGCCGCGCTGACCCGCGGTCGAATCGACCTCGAGGCCCGAACGATCTCGGTCGTCGACAACCAGGTCGAGCTCTCCGACGGGACGGTCTTTCTCGGCCCGCCAAAGTCGGGAGCCGGTCGTCGGACGATCGTGATCCCGGACGCACTCGTCCCGGAGCTCGACGCGCACTTGCGCGCGTATTCCGAGTCCACGGCCGACGCCCGCGTCTTCACGGGCACGAAAGGAGCACCACTCCGACGCCAGAACTGGTGGCCAAAGTGGCGAGCAGCAACGAGCGCCGTCGGCCTGATCGGCTTCCGCTTCCACGACCTTCGCCACACGTGCAACACGTTGACTGCGGCGACGGGCGCCACGACGAAGGAGCTCATGCACCGGATGGGCCACTCGTCAGCGTCGGCAGCCCTTCGCTACCAGCACGCGACCCGTGACCGCGACGCCGTCATCGCGCAGGCGCTCAACGACGTCATCGAGCGCGGCCGAGGCGTACCGCGAATGCCGGCGTGAGCTCTCGGGAAGACAGGTGGACGCGCGCAGCTGCCTGGGTACTCTCGGCCCCATGGAGCGACCCGGTGATGACGTGTTCATGGAGATGATGGCTGGCCGCATCTCACCTGACGCGGCGCTCGATTCAATCGTCGATTCGTTGCACTCCACGCCTGAACCCGACGAGGAGCTGATCGACGAGCTCGGAGTCGGACCGCTCGAGAGTCTGCTTCGCGCCCACGAGCAGGAGCTCTGGCCGCGCGTCGAACGACTGGCCCGTGACGACATCCGGTTCCGACGAGCGCTGCGCGGGGTGTGGGCCTACGACTCGCCGTATTTCGAACGCCGTGATGCTCTCCTCGAGGAACTCGGCGAGTCCGAAGCGACCTGCGTTCGCTTCGTCGTCGAGCGGTCGGGCTTCGGTCAGGCCGAGGAGCTCGACTGGCGGGCCGTCGAGGTGGAAGGCACCGTCGACGACGTGCAGCTCGCGACGCTCTTCCGTGACATCGCCGACTGGCTGGAACGCGAACGCCCACACGACACGGGCGAGCATTGACGTGGCGTGTCGTGCGACGGTTCGAATCTCAGGGCGTCGGTCGTTTGGGCACGCGGAGGGCACGCGGACTGTCCTCGACGGCTGGTCGAGACACTCGTTGTGGCCTCGACAGTTGCGCTGATCAGCGCCGTTGACGCAGAGCGGGTGACGGGAATCGAACCCGCATGACCAGCTTGGAAGGCTGGGACTCTGCCATTGAGCTACACCCGCGAGGGCGTTCACGCTACCCGCGCGTCACGCCACCCCCGGGGCCACGACGCCGGCTTCGTACGCGAGTACGACGAGCTGGGCCCGATCGCGGACCTGCAGCTTGGTCAGGAGCCGGCTCACGTGCGTCTTCGCCGTCGCGGGCGACATGAAGAGGCTGTCCGCGATCTCGGTGTTCGAGAGGCCGCGCGCGACGGCGGTGAGCACCTCGAGCTCGCGCTCCGTCAGCGTGTCGAACCCGAGCGGCGGCTCGGCGGGCGCCGCGGCCGGGCGGCGCGCGAACTCCTCCATCAGGCGCCGGGTGACGCTCGGCGCGAGCAGTCCCTGGCCACCTGCGACGATGCGCACCGCGGCGAGGAGGTCGTCGGGCAGCGTGTCCTTCAGCAGGAACCCGCTCGCGCCGGCGCGCAATGCCTCGAACACGTACTCGTCGAGATCGAAGGTCGTGAGGATGAGCACCTTCGTGTCGGCCAGCCGCTCATCGGCGGTGACGCGCCGCGTGGCCTCGAGGCCGTCGGTGCGGGGCATGCGGATATCCATGAGGATGACGTCGGGCCGCTCGCGCGTCGCGATCGCGACCGCTTCCTCACCGTCGCTCGCCTCGCCGACGACCTCGATGTCGGGAGCGGAACGAAGCAGCACGGTGAAGCCGGCGCGCACGAGCGCCTGATCGTCGGCGACGACGACGCGGATCACGTGGACGACCCCTCGCGATCGGCGCGCGCACGGTCGTAGGGGAGCGTGGCGTCGACGCGGAAGCCGCCACCGGCCGCCGGACCGGCATCGAGCGAACCGCCGTAGACGGCGACGCGCTCACGCATGCCCACGAGCCCGTGGCCGCCGGGTCGAGCTCCACCGCCGGTGCCGACGCCGTCGTCAGTGACGACGATGTGCAGCCCGTCCGCATCCGTGTCGAGGGTTACGACGGCTCGGCTCGCGTGCGCGTGCCGGAGCACGTTGGTGAGCGCCTCCTGCACGATCCGGTACGCGGCCAGCTCCACACCCGACGGCACGTCCGTCGTATCGCTGCCGACGCTGAGATCGACGCGCAGACCCGCGCCCGTCACCTCGTCGACGAGGCGCGGGAGGTCGGCCAGCGCGGGCGCCGGTGTGTACACCGGTTGGTTCCCACCGGCGCGCAGCATGCCGAGCGCGCGGCGGATGTCCGCGAGGCTCGAACGGCTCGTGCTCGAGATGTGCTCGAACGCCCGGCGTGCCTCGTCACGATCGCTGTCGATGACATGCATCCCGACGCCGGCCTGCACGGCGATCACGCCGAGCGAGTGGGCCACGACGTCGTGCAGCTCCTGCGCGATCCGCAGGCGTTCGTCGGCCGCGGCCTGCAGCGCGACGGCGTCCTGTTCGCGTTCGAGCGCTTCGAACCGCAGGCGTCGCGACTGCCACGTCCAGCCTGCGAGCATCGTCGCCGCGAACACCGCGATGCTGAGGACGAACTCGGCATTTCCGAACTCCGGGCTGCCGGCAATGAGCATGACAACGAACGCCGCGAACAGCACCGCCGCCCCGACGAGCACCTCACGGACTGGTCGGTACGCCGCGACCGTGAACGCACCGATCGCCACCACCATCGGGAGCGCGCCCCCGTGGTTGTGTCGCGCGAACAGCGCGGCGGTGGCGACCACCGAAACGATGAAGACGGGGAGTGGCGCGTACCGCCGGGCGACGTACGGGACGGTCGCGAGGAGCACGAGCGCGATGGCGATGCCGTCCCGCGGCTCGTAGCCGGCGCCGGCTCCACCGGTCGTCGCGAGCCCGGCCACGACGAAGCAGACCGCGAGCACGGCGTCGACCCGCCACGGCGGGAGTTGCCGCATCCGTTCGAGTGCCGTCGCCGCCGCGTCCCGCACGCCCACCGTCGCCACGGTACCGACCGGCGCTGACCACCGCATCCGTCCGTGGGCGGACCGGCGCGTACATCTCGAGATGTACGGCCACGCCGGATGCATGGCCGCCAGCCGGACGACATCGAGGCCCCGGCGGCTCATCGTCGACCCATCGATTCGAGCGTGTGACCGACCGAGGGGAGTCGCCATGAGCGCCATGACCACCTTGACCCCGACCACCGACCGACAGCCTGCCCGCGTCGCCGGCGTCGAGCATGGGCCCGGAGCCGTCACCGTCACGCAGTACAGCCGCCGAGCGATCCTCGCGATCTGGGCCGCGGCTGCATTGCCGATGGGTGCGCTCGCGTGGATCGTGGCGCCCGCGCTCGCAGGTGGCGGCACGACCTCACTGGCGCAGTCGCTCATCCTCTGCCTGACCGCGGGACTCATCTGGCAATTCGTGCTCGTGGTCGCGTTGGTCGGCTACGAGCAGCGCAGCCTGCGGTGGTCGCGCGTGCGCGAAGCGCTCTGGCTGCGCGCGCCGCGGAGCCCGAAGACCGGCCGTGTCGGCGGCCGGACCTGGTTCGTCATCGCCGCGATGATCGCCGGCGTCGCCATCGAGCAGTTGGTACCGGGCCTGCCGCACCCGATCGGACGGGACCTCGGCGCGTTCGTCTCGTCGCACGCCGGCAAGGTGATGTTCCAGGGGTCGTGGGGGTGGTTCGCGATCGCTCTCACCATGTTTCTCTTCAACACGGTCCTGGGCGAGGAGCTGCTCTTCCGCGGTGTGCTCCTGCCGCGGATGAACGGTGCGTTCGGTGAGCGCGACTGGATCGCGAACGGCGTGTTGTTCGCGGGGTACCACCTCCACATCCCGTGGGCAATCCCGGTCGTCCTCCTCGACACGTTCGTCCTCGCGTACCCGGCCAAGCGTTACCGCAGCGCGTGGATCAGCATCGCGACGCACAGCGCACAGAGCGTCGTGTTCACCGTGCTCCTGCTCACGCTCGTGCTGTCGTGACGGTGCCGAGGAGCGACCGACGGAGCGAAGGCCCGGCCGATCCGGCCGGGCCTTCGCCGTTGGATCGGCCGATGCGCGCCGACGCGCCGTCGGGGAGGGCGGATTCGAACCGCCGACCGCCTGCCCCCAAAGCAGGTGCGCTACCGCTGCGCCACTCCCCGGTGCGGACCACGGGTCCTCGGGGAGGGTACCAGCGCGTCGTCGGACGTCACCGCTGGTGCGCGCGCCACGCCTGGTAACCCCCGACGAGGTCGGTGGCGCGAGCGACACCGAGGTCCTGCAACGTCGCTGCGGCGAGGCTCGACGCGTAGCCCTCGTCGCACACGACGATGACGCGAAGCTCGGCGCCCGCCTCGGGGATGCGGTGCTCGCTCGTCGGGTCGAGACGCCACTCCAGCACGTTGCGCGGGATGACGATCGCGCCGGGCAGCTCACCGTCACGTTCGCGTTGCTCGATCGAGCGGATGTCGACGACCAGCGCACCGGCGGCGCGCTCGCCGTCGAGCTCGCCCGGCTCGACCCGCCGGAGACGGGCACGCGCCGCGGCGAGGAGATCGTCGACGGCCGGCATGCCGGCAACCTAACGGAGCGCGAGCCGCGTACGCTCGGTCCATGTCGCCGACACGCGCGACCACGGGCGCACGGCTGCACGGCTGGCGGGGCGAACCGGCCTTGAGCCTGACGGCGGGACCCACCAGCGCGACGTTCCTTCCGGACCTCGGGATGCTGGGCGTGTCGCTCCGCCACCTCGACCGCGAGTGCCTCGCGGTCGACCGCAGCCTCACCGGCTACCGGCAGGGACACGTGACCGGGCTCCCGCTGCTGGCGCCGTGGGCCAACCGACTGTCGCGATGGGCCTACCGCGCCGCGGGGGTCGACGTGGAGCTGCGCGGCGTGGACCTGCACGTCGATCCGAACGGGCTGCCGATCCACGGCACGATGACGGCACGACCGGGTTGGGAGCTGGTACGCCTCACCACCGACGGCGACATCGCGAGCGTGGAGACGCGCTTCGACTACGACACCGACGAGCTGCTCGCCGCGTTCCCGTTCCCCCACGCGTTGACGATCGAGGCGACCGTGTCGCCCGGCCGGCTCTGCGTGGTGACGACCGTCGTGCCGACCGGCGATCGCGCCGTCCCCGTGTCGTTCGGCTATCACCCGTATCTCTCGCTCGCAGGCGGCGCCCGTGGCGCATGGGTTCTTGCCCTCCCCGAACGGCACCACGCCGAGCTCGACCCTCGCAGCATCCCGACCGGCGTCGAGCACGAGGAGCAGGCCGAGCGTGCGCCGCTCGGCGCGCGCACCTTCGACGACCACTACCGGTTGGGGGACGACCGCCGATTCTCGTTGGAGAGTGCCGGGGTGCGGGTCGTGGTCGAGTTCACCGACGGCTATCCGTACGCGCAGCTGTTCGCGCCGCCCCGTCGCCCGTTCCTCTGCGTCGAGCCGATGACCGCGCCGGTCGACGCGCTCGTCACCGGCGACCACCCGACGGTCGAGCCAGGGTCGACCTTCCGCGCCGGGTTCACCGTCGCCGTGGAGCAGCTCGAGCGCGCTTGAGTACGGCGCGCGGGCTCACCGAGCACCGCGACACGACGGCGCAGGCAACGCGCCATAGAGGAGCTGGTGTCCCGATGCCGTGACATGTTCTCAGCGCGCGTCCGCGCGCCAGCGGGTCGATCTGCCATCGCCAATATGGGTAGAACGACGGAGAGTGATGGGGACTCTTTCCCCGTTGACCTTTGGGTCAGCCGCGATACCTTTTCCCCCGGGTGAGGGCACCTTCGGTTGGAACCGAGAGGATGCCCTGTGAACGACAGAGGTGCGGCGGGCACGGACACCGTGCTCGTCGTCGACGACTTCGGCGCACTGCGTGAGCACTACCGCGAGGCGCTCGAGGCCGAGGGGCTCCGGGTCGACGAGGCAGGCGACGGGGCGGGAGCGCTCGCCGCGATCGCGCGCTCGCGTCCAGGCGCCGTGGTGCTCGACCTCAACATGCCCGAGCTCGACGGCTATCAGGTTCTCGCCGCCCTCCGTTCCGATCCCACGACGATGACGCTGCCCGTGATCCTCGTCACGGGTGAGTCGGACGTGACCGCGGGTCTGCACGCGGGCGCCGACGACTTCATCGCCAAGCCCTTTCGACGGGACGAGCTCGTGGCGCGGGTGCAGGCGCTGCTCCGGAACGAGCACGCCTGGCGCGGCGAGGTCGACCGGCGCATGGCGAAGCGTTCGCGCCAGCTCGACGTCCTCGCCCACGTCGATCCGGGGGTGGATGCCGCGACGACCGCCCGGCGCATCGTCGACGAGCTGCACGCGATGGGAGGGCTTGACACCGTTGCCGTCATCGCGTTGGAGCGCGACGACGCGAGGCTGCTCGCCGCATCACCGCCGCCTCCGTTGTCGGTGCCGGGCTCGCTCGGATCGAGCGTCTCGCGGCTGCTCGAGCGCCGGGCGTTGGGACATCCGTTCCTCGACGGTGGCGTGCTGCGCGAGCTGCACTCGTGGACCGACGCGCCCGACGCGTTCGCTCCGCTCCGGCGTGGCGCGTCGTGCTTCGGCTTCCTCGCGGTTCGCATGTCCGACGCTCCCGGCGTCGGGCTCGCGACCGCGATCGATCTCGCGCCCGCGGTCAGCGGTCTGCTCGCGACCGAGCTGTTCGTACCGGCC
Source organism: Acidimicrobiia bacterium (assembly GCA_036558745.1). Taxonomy (GTDB): domain Bacteria; phylum Actinomycetota; class Acidimicrobiia; order IMCC26256; family JAMXLJ01; genus JAMXLJ01. Next base: position 11,692 of record DATBEZ010000070.1, on the reverse strand, counting down.
GAGATCGCGAAGACACGCGCCGGCATCGACGCGTTGCTCACGCAGCGCGCGTTCCAGCCCGTGTTCCAACCCGTGGTCGACCTCGTCGATCGCCGCCCCATCGGCTTCGAGTCGTTGACACGCTTCGACGACGGATCGCGTCCGGACGTGCGCTTCGACGAGGCCGCCGACGTCGGGCTGGGCACGACACTCGAGCAGGCCACCATGCGACGCGCGTGCGAGGACGCGGTCCACCTCCCGCCGGACTCGTGGTTGTCGATCAACGTGTCGGCATCGCTGCTCCGTACACCGGATGTGCTCGCGCGTGAGCTGGCGCGCGTCGAGCGCGACGTCGTGCTCGAGGTGACCGAGCGCGAGCCCATCGACGACTACGACGAGCTGCGCGCCGCGCTGGCCACGCTTCCCGGCGCGCCGCGACTCGCAGTCGACGACGCGGGTGCGGGCTATTCGAGCCTACGACACATCCTTCAACTCCATCCCGAGTTCATCAAGCTCGACGGCACATGGGTGCACGGTGTGGACACCGACCGTGCGCGTCAGGCGTTGATCGCGGGACTCCAACTGTTCGCCACGGAGGCCGATATGACGTTGATCGCCGAAGGTGTCGAGACGATGGACGAGGCGGCGACCTTGCTCGACCTCGGTGTCGAGTACGCACAGGGCTTCCTGTTCGGTCGGCCCGCGGCGGTGACCGCCCCGAGCGTCGCCGGCACCAGACGGGACGGCTTCGGTGGCTAGCGCGACGGCACGGGTGGGCGCCGCCGTCTCGGCCGCACCGCCGGTCTCGGCAGCACCGGCCGTCGCCGCGGCATCAGCCGCGCCGGCACCTGCGGTCGCCGCGGCCGCCGTCGAGGCGCTGCCGGGCGTATCGGCGGACGGGATCGCGTGGCGCGAGTCGGCGGCGTGCCTGGGCTGCGCGCCCTCGCTCTTCTTCCCGCGCGACGAGTGCGAGGACGCGGTTCCGAAAGCGGTCTGCGCGCGATGCAGCGTGCGCGTGGATTGTCTCGTGGACGCGATCCTGACCCGCGAGCACGAAGGCGTGCGCGGTGGGCTCAACGAGCGCGAGCGACGGAGCCTGAGCCGGAAGGCGAAGCGGCGCGCACGCCAGGCCGGGTGCTCGACCCTCGTGGCTCTCATGACGTGCATCGGTGAGCACAGCGCGTTCGCGGCCGTCCCGAACGGGACATTTCTTTCCAGGGACGCTGTCCGAAGGTGACTTCAATCGATGGCACACTGGAGCACCCTCATCGCGTCGCTTGTCGGGAAGGAGCCTCGATGGTCGAGGGTGGGTCGACCAAGCCCGCGGCGAACGCGCTCGGCGCGGCGCACCTGCGCGTCGAGGATCTGCTCGGGGAGCTCACGGGCGAGATCCACTCCACGGTCACGCGCCTGCGCGTGCTGCTCGAAACCGTCCTCGCAGTCGGTGAGGGGTTGCAGCTCGACGCCATCCTGCGGACGATCGTCGAGGGCGCGTGCCGTCTCGTGGACGCGAAGTACGGCGCGCTGGGCGTGGTCGGCTCGGACCAGAGGCTCTCCGAGTTCATCACGATCGGCATCGATGCTGCGGGACGCGCGCGCATCGGCGACCTGCCCGAAGGGCACGGCATCCTGGGTCTGCTCGTACAGGATCCGCAGCCGCTGCGGCTCGCGGATCTCGGTCAGCATCCCGACTCGTACGGCTTCCCTCCGAACCACCCACCGATGCGGACGTTTCTCGGCGTGCCGATCCGGGTTCGCGGGTCGGTGTTCGGGAACCTCTACCTCACTGAGAAGGCCGACGGCGCAGAGTTCACGGAAGCCGACCAGGATCTCGTGAGCTCGCTCGCCGTCGCGGCCGGCGTCGCGATCGAGAACGCGCGGCTCTACGAGATGGAGCGGCGTCGCGAGGCGTGGCTCGACGCCATCGCCGACGTCAACCGCGATCTGCTCGGGGGGACGCAGATCGCTCCCGTGCTCGCGTCGCTCACCGAGCGTTCGCGCGCGCTCGCCAACGCCGCGAGCGCGCGTCTCCTCGTGGCGGAGCCGAGCCGGCAGGCCTTGCGGATCGTTGTGGCACGGGGCGAGCACGCCCACGAGGTCGAAGGTGTCGTCGTGCCGGTCGCCGACACCGTTGCCGGCGCCGTCCTCGAGACGGGCGAGGCGCAACTCATCGAGGACGCGTCGACCCACCCGGGCATCTACGGACCCGGTATCGAGGCATTGCGGGCCGGCCCGGTCGTGTACGCACCGCTCACCGGCGAGAACGACACGATCGGCGTGCTCGCAGTCGGCAATGTCAAGGGTGGCCCGATGTTCGACGAGCACGACATCCGGCTCGTCACGGGCTTCGCCCGGCAGGCCGCCGTCGCGCTCGAGCTCGCGCGTGCCCGTGGCGAACGCGATCGGGTGCAGAGCCTCGAGGACCGGGAGCGGATCGGGCGCGATCTGCACGACACCGTCATCCAACGGCTCTTCGCCGTGAGCCTCGGTCTGCAGTCGACCGCGGCCGGCATGACCGACGAACGCTCCGCGCACCGCATCTCCGACGCGGTCGACGAGATCGACGAGACCATCCGCGAGATCCGCTCGACGATCTTCGGCCTGTCGGCTCGGCCTCGCCGAGGGGTGCGCGCCGACGTGATCCAGCTCGCGCACGAGCTCGCGGAGCTGGGTGGGTTCGAGCCACGCGTTCACTTCGACGGACCCGTGGACGCATCGCTCGACGACTCGCGTGCGGGCCAGGTCCTGACCGTGGTGCGCGAGCTCCTCACGAACGCGGCGCGGCACGCGAAGGCCGCACACGTCGACGTGGTCCTGCTCGCGGGGGACGCCATGTTCACGGTGGAAGTGCGCGACGACGGGTGCGGCATGCCCGAGAACGAGATCCGGCGCAGCGGGCTCGCCAACCTCGCGGACCGGGCCACGATCGCCAAGGGCCATTTCGACGTGAAGAGCGCGCCGGGCGAGGGGACCGTCGTGAAGTGGCAGATCCCACTCGCGGACTAACGCCTCGCCCACACCGAGGTTGACGAAACGTTGTGAGCTCCGTCGGTCCTACGTTGACGCGGGCGGTGCATGGTGTCGTCTCCGAACTGGGACCACCGGAGGCGGCCGTTCGTGGACGATCCCGACGATGTCGCGCGCTGCACCAGCTGCGGACGCTGGCAGCGACGCCGTTTCGCGCACGCCGAGGACTTCGGGCCCGATGACCGGGAAGAGTGGTGTGTGACCGGCGGCTGCACCGCGACATGGGCCGCCGGCCTCGCGATCGAGCTGCGAGCTCGCCACGACGGCGACGACGGCACGTGTCGCTGCGCGACGTGTCGCGAGGCCGCTGGACTCGAGCCGCACGCCGACATCGTGCTGGCGGCGGCGGATCGTGGCTTCATCGGCGACCTCTCAGGGCTGGGGGAGCTCGGGGAGCCGTCGCGGTGACCGGTCGGCGGGGCGTGTCGTTGCCCGCGGGAAGGCGCGTCTGATCTGATCCGGGCGATGACCGATCGCCCGCTTCCCCCGTGGTTCGACGACGCGAAGTTCGGGATCTTCGTCCACTGGACGCCGGCTTCCGTCCCCGCGTTCGCGCCTGTGGGTCCGGATCCGTTCGCCGCGGCGGCGGAGCACGGGTGGGAGCACGCGCTCGCGAACAACCCGTACGTCGAGTGGTACCAGAACTCGCTCGCGATCGACGGCAGTCCGGTGCAGCGTCACCACCGGGAGACCTACGGCGACGCTCCCTACGACGAGTTCATCCCCGCGTTCGTCGCCGCGCACGAGGGATGGCGGCCCGACGTGTGGGCCGACCTCTTCGCCGCGACCGGCGCGCGCTACGTCGTGCTGGTCACGAAGCACCACGACGGCTTCCTCCTGTGGCCGAGCGCGACGCCGCCGCTGAAGGCCGGCTGGCACGCGCGTCGTGACCTCGTCGGCGAGCTTGCGAGCGCGGTGCGCGAACGGGGGATGCGCTTCGGCGGCTACTACTCCGGCGGGCTCGACTGGACCTTTGGCGGCTTGCCGATGCACGACTTCGCGTCGAGCCTCGCCGCGACGCCCCAGAGCGACGACTACGTCGCGTACGTCGACGCGCACTGGCGCGAGCTGATCGCGCGCTACGAGCCGTCCGTCCTCTGGAACGACATCGGCTCACCCTCGGCGCTCGACCTGGGTGCGTTGTTCGAGCACTACTACTCGCGGGTCCCGGACGGTGTCGTGAACAACCGCTTCGACGTGTTCGGCGTTGCGGCGGGCACCGTGCACGCCGACTTCGTCACACCGGAGTACAGCCTTGCGGCCGACGCGCGTGGCCCGAAGTGGGAGGCGACCCGCGGCATCGGCACGTCGTTCGGCTTCAACCGCCAGGAGACCGAAGACGACTACGTGAGCGCGCCGGCACTGGTGCAGCTGTTGGTCGAAGCCGTCGCGCGCGGCGGGAACCTGCTGCTCAACGTGGGCCCGAACGCGGACGGCACGATCCCGTGGGCCCAGAGCTCGCGGCTGCTGGCCCTCGGCTGGTGGCTGCGCACGAACGGTGACGCGCTCTTCGGCACCCGTCCGTGCGACCAGCCCGCTGCCGTCAACCGCGACGGGGTGGAAATGCGTTTCACCGCGCGCGGCGACACCCGCTACGTGATCGCGTTCGATCTGCCCGCGTCGACGTCGTTGCACGTTCCCGGTGTCGAGGCGGGTGCGGGCGCGACGGTGCAGGTCCTCGGTGACGACACGACCCGCCCGTGGCGCGCGGTCGACGACGGGATCGTGGTCGACCTGCCGGCCGGGCCGCCGCCGGGCCCCGCGCTCGCACTGCGCGTCACGACACGTTGACGACGCCCATCATGCCGTTGTCCTCGTGGCTGAGGATGTGGCAGTGGAAGACGTACATGCCGGTGAAGGTCCGGAACCGCATGCGCATCACGACGGTTCCCCCCACCGGGAGTATCACCGTGTCCTGCCAACTTCGCGCGTCGTAGGGCTGACCGTTGCGGTTCGGGTCGAACTGCTTGCCGTTGATGTGGAAGTGGTTCGTGTCCGTGTTCTCCGAGAACACGAACGACCGTCGCATCGCGATCGGGTCCTTGCCGAGGTCGTCGAGCGGCATCATCGTCGTCGGCATCGCGACCTTCTTGACCGGGTCGCCCTTGACGACCATCTGCGTGGAGGAGATCCTGCAGGCCGTCGACGATGATGATCCCCGACATCCCTCCGAGCACCTGTGACTCGCGTGGAGATGCGCGTGGTACCCGTAGGTACCCGGGTTGACGCCGTTGTTGATCGCGTACTGGTTCTCGAAGGTCTGACCGGCGTTGATGCTCACGAAGACGTTGTCGGAGTTGCCCGCGGGTGACACGAAGAAGCCGTGGGTGTGCAGGTTCGTGGTCTCCGCGAGCTTGTTGTCGGTCTCGATCTCGAGCAGGTCACCGTGGCGCAGACGCAGCGTCGGCCCGACGCACTCGTCGTTGACCGTGTGACGGGCGTCGCCACGCGTCATCGCCGCGGCACCGTTCGCTTCGACGGGCGTCGCGGCGCGTTCGCCGCGTGTTCACCTCGCAGGGACGTTCAAGCAACGTCTCGGTGCATGTCACCCGGGCGTCACGTTCCCTTCGACGCACGCGCGTACACCGACACCGGTCCGGCAGGTCGCCGGACGCGGAAGGAGACAGGAATGCGGAAGCGAGCGCTGGTCGCCGTGATGAGCGGTGCCGCGTCGATCGCCGTCGCGTTGGGCGCGGTCGGTGGAGGGGCGAGTCCGGGCGTCAGCTTGACGGACGTGCCTGCGGCGAATACGAAGACTGCGGGTTACGCCCCGCCGAACGCGTTGTCGGCGGAATTGCGGGAGACGGCCGTCGCACGAGGAGCGATGCACCTCGACGGCGCCGCGACCGACGGCAGCCCGCCCCAGTACTACGGCTACGACGGCGACGGACCGATGCTCCCCGCGCTCGGCAGCAACGTCGAGTCGTCGAAGACCGAGCCCGACAAGAACACGTACCTCGTCCTCGACGGGCAGCACGGCCCCGAGGCCGGCGCGTATTACGGCGACCACTTCCTGTTCCAGGGTCACGAGGGCGGGACGATCGGGTACATCACCCGCGTCAACCTCGACGCCGACGCCGCGCACCGCGTGACCCTCATGGCGTCGACCGACGTCGACGGCAAGCCCCTGCCGCTCTTCGACGGCTCCACCTGGGACCCGTTCGCGAAGCGCCTGCTGTTCACGTCCGAGAACGGCACCAGCCCGTCGGACCAGCGTGCGGGCAAGATCAACGCGAGTGGCGGTGTGTGGTCGGCGACGCTCGACTACCCGTCGAAGGTGACCGACATCTCCGGATCGATCGGTCGCGCGGGCTTCGAGGGCATCCAGAACGACAAGGACGGCAACGTCTGGATCGTCGAGGACAACACCGGTGACGCGGGTACGGGTGCGAACGCCAAGGCCAAGCAGCCGAACAGCTTCGTGTTCCGCTTCATCCCGTCGCACAAGGACGATCTGAGCGCGGGCAAGCTGCAGGCGCTGCAGGTCATCTCGCGACGCACGAACCAGCCGATCACGTTCCACGACCTCCAGGCCGACGCCGACATCACGTCGCCCGACACGGCCGAGCTCTACACGTACGGTGCGTCCTTCGACACGAAGTGGGTCACGGTCCACGACACGGCGACCGACGGCACGACCCCGTTCGACGCGAACAAGGCGGCGAAGGTCGCCGGGGCCACGCCCTTCAAGCGGCCGGAGAACGGACAGTTCCGCCCGGGCACCAACTTCGGTCAGTTCTTCTTCGACTCGACCGGTGACACCAACGCCCAGTCGTCGGCCGACAACGGGCTCGGCGGTTGGGGCGGCATCTTCCAGCTGACCCAGAACGGTCCGAGCGCGAACACCGGCAGGCTCGAGCTCTTCTACCAGACCGACGAGGCGCACACGGGCCTCGACAACGTGGCCTTCCTGACGAAGAACCAGGTCGTGTTCGTCGAGGACGCGGGCGACACGTTGCACACCCAGCGCAACGCGCTCGACTCCGCGTACGTCTTCGACGTCACCCACGACTACTCGAAGGGCGGCCAGCCGATCCGCATGCTCGCCGAGGGTCGCGACCCGTCGGCGACGGTCGACTCGGGCCTCTCGAGCACGACGAACTTCCAGAACGAGGGCGACAACGAGATCACCGGCATCCACGTGTCGAACGGTGATCCGTCGCGCAACGGCCTGCTCGGTGCGTCCGACCCGATCCCGTTCTTCGGGCACGGCACGTTCCGCTGGCGCGTCTTCTACACCGCGCAGCACGGCGACAACGTCACGTACGAGATCGAGACGTTGCCCTAGCGCGTCGCAGCGGCGGCCTGGGCGGAGCCCGGGAGGCCGCAGCGGAGTCGACCAATGTGATCAACGGGCTCGACACGGTCGACCACCACGACGGTCGACCGTGTCCCGGGGAGTCGGGACGAGCATGCAGCCCGTCCCGACTCCCCGCAGGTCACACGGGAGGCGGCTCGGCCGCGAACTGGGCCTCCGCGTCGGTGTCGAGGATCGTGAGCGCGACGGGCGGGAACAGCACGACCGAGAGCAGCCCTGCGAGGACGAGCGCGGCGCCGGTCGACGAGTCGAAGATCTTGAGCTGCGTGCCCAGGTGCGACGCGATGACGACGAACGTGAGCGACGTCGCCTGGAGCAGCCCGGTCGCGACGGCTCGGCGCGCGCCGAGGATCGACCGGTATGCGAGCGCCGGGAGCCCGCGTCCGATGAGCAACGCGAGCAGGAAGTACGGGACCAGCAGCAGATGGTGCGGCGCGCGGAACAGCGACTTCACGTCGAGGCTCATACCGCTCGCGACGAAGAACACCGGGACGAGGAACCCGTAGCCGATCGCGTCCATCTTCGAGCGGAACTCCGTGTGGCACAGGTGCTCGTTCGGGTCCACGACGCGCAGCAGCGCGCCCGCGACGAACGCGCCGAGGATCGTCTCCAGCCCGAGCTCGCTCGCGAGGAACGCCATGAGGACGAGCAACGCCATCGCAAGTCGGACGCCGAGCTGCGCCGAGGTGTTCTCCAACCGGAGGAGCGTCCTCGACACCCACTCCCAGTTGCCCACACGCGAGAGCGCGACGGCGGCCAGCATCACGAGGGCAGCGAAGAGCACGAGCAACGCGACCTGCGCACCTGGTGACGTGGACTTGTTCGAGAACAGCAGCGACACGAGGACGATCGCGCCGAACTCGGCGACCATCGCGGCGGCGAGGACGAGCTGGCCGAACTCCGTCTCGGTCACGCCCGCATCGTGCAGGATGGGGACGACGAGTCCCAACGACGTGGACGACAGCGCGATGGCGACGAACAGCGGCGCGTCGGTCTCACCCACGAGCTTGACCCCGTAGCCGAACACCAGGCACAGCCCGAGCGACGCGAGGAACGCGAGCGCGATGCGCCCCATCCCGCCGCGCAGGCGCTTCGGGTCGAGCTCGAGCCCCGCGAGGAAGAGGAGGAAGCCGAGCCCGAGGAGCGACAGCACGTCGAGGGGGATGTCGACCTTGGCCCAACCGAGGACCGCGGGGCCGACGATGATGCCGAGCACGATCTCGAGCACGATGCCGGGCAGGCGCAGCGACGGCCGCAGCGACGCGAGCACCGGCGCGATGCACGCGACGACCGCGACGACGAGCACCGACCCGAACGAGATCCCGACCTGGCTCGGTGTGCGCGCCACCGTCGCGAGCGTCAACGCGTGCATGCCCACCCGGCCTCTCAGGTTGTCCGCGAACCCTCCACCGCGACCCCGACCTCCTGACCGTACGACAGCTCCAGGTTGTGTCCGTCGGGATCGGGGATGATGGCCCAGTAGCCCACGGGCGGACCCGAGTCGAACGGTCCCTGCACCGCGTGTCCCGCGGCGCGGGCGTCGTCGCAGCGATGGTCGACCTCGTCGCGCGACGCGCACGCGACGCCCAGGTGGGCCCAGCCCGCGAGCGCGCCGGGGTCGCCCGCGTGCTCGATCAGCACGATGACGAACGGTCGTGTGAGGTCGCTCAGCCAGAGGACCAGGTTGCCGGGGGCGTCCTCGCGACGGTGCACGACGCGCATGTCGGCGTACCGCTCGTAGAACCGGACGCTGTCGTCGGGGTTCGTGACGGGAAGCGCCACGTGGGTGAGGCCCACGTCCATGGCGTACAGCATCCCACCCTTCGGGTCCCCGAGAAGCGGTCCTCTGGCGCCGAGGGCGCGTTGGTACACTGCCGCTTCCCATGGAGACGTCCGTCGAATCGCTCGAGGGCAACAAGGTCCGTCTGCACGTCGCGGTGACGGCCCAGGAGTTCGAGAAGGCGATCGATGCCGCCTTCCGCAAGCTCGCGCGGCAGGTGAAGATCCCCGGCTTCCGTCCCGGGAAGGCGCCGCGCCGCATCCTCGAGGCCCGGCTCGGCACCGACCTGGCGCGTGAGCAGGCGCTGCAGGATGCGCTGCCCGAGTACTACGCGGAGGCGGTCGAGGACCAGGGTCTCGACGCGATCGCGCCGCCGGAGATCGACATCACCGCGGGCGCCGACGAGGGTCCGGTCGAGTTCGACGCGGTCGTCGAGGTGCGTCCGATCGTCGCGCTCTCCGGCTACGACTCGCTGCAGGTCGAGGTCCCCGCGCCCGACACGTCCGACGACGCGGTGCAGGCACAGGTCGACGCGTTGCGTGAGCGGTTCGCGGACCTGCAGGAGTCGACCCGTCCGCTGCAGGACGGCGACTTCGCGTCCATCGACATCAAGGGCTACGTGCACGACGAGGTGATCGACGCGCTGTCGGCGACCGACTTCCTCTACGAGGTCGGCTCGGGCATCGTCGTCCCGAAGCTCGACGAGGAGCTGCGCGGCAAGCGCCCGGGCGACATCTTGAAGTTCGCCGACGCGCTCCCCGAGCGCTTCGGTGACCGCGCCGGCGAGGAGATCGCGTTCCAGGTCCTCGTGAAGGAGACCAAGCAGCGCGTCCTACCCGACGCGAACGACGAGTGGGTCTCCGAGGCGACGGAGTTCGACACGCTCGACGAGCTGCGCGCCGACCTGCGCCGTCGCATCGAGGTCGTCGGGAAGGTCCAGGCCCGCATGGCCATGCGCGACAAGGTTCTCGAGGCGGTCGCGGACCGGGTCGGCATCGAGGTGCCCGACGTGCTCGTCCGCGACGAGATGGAGCGACGCCTCCACGACTTCATGCATCGCCTCGAGCACCAGGGCGCGACGATCCCGCAGTACCTCGAGGCCACCGGCCAGGCCCAGGAGACCTTCGTCGCGGGGGTGCGCGACGGCTCGACCCAGGCCGTCAAGGCCGACCTCGCGTTGCGGGCGGTCGTGGCCCAGGAGGGCATCGAGGCGAGCGACGAGGAGCTCGACACGGAGATCGCCCGACTGGCCGAGCAAGTCGGTCAGAAACCGGACAAGGTTCGCCGCGATCTCGACCGCAGGGGGGCCTTGGACGCACTACGCTCGGAGATCACCCGAGGAAAGGCGCTCCAGTTCCTCATCGACCATGCGGTGGCGGTCGATGAGGAGGGACGTCAACTCGATCTCAGCCTGCCGGACGCGGAATCCGGCGACGACACCTCCGCCGACGAGCAGGCGGCCGCAGCGACGGCCACGACGAGCAGTCCCGGCGAGACCGCACACGACGAGGAGCACGAGGCGTGACCGAACCGATCCGGAACTACCTGGTTCCCACCGTCATCGAGCAGACGAACCGTGGGGAGCGCGCCTTCGACATCTACTCGCGGCTCCTCAAGGAGCGGATCATCTTCCTGGGCACCCCGATCGACGACACGGTGTCCAACCTGATGATCGCCCAGCTGCTCCACCTCGAGAGCGAGGACCCCGACAAGGACATCTCGATCTACATCAACTCGCCCGGCGGCGAGATCACGGGGCTCTTCGCGATCTACGACACGATGCAGTACATCAAGCCCGACGTGCAGACGATCTGCGTGGGCCAGGCCGCTTCGGCGGCGGCAGTGCTGCTCGCGGCGGGCACGGGCGGCAAGCGCTACGCCCTGCCCCACGCCCGCATCCTGATCCACCAGCCCCACGGTGGCGCGTCGGGCCAGGCCGTCGACATCGAGATCCAGGCCAAGGAGATCGCCCGGATGCGCCAGACGCTCGACGAGCTGCTGGCCCACCACACCGGCCAGACGGTCGACCGCGTGCGCAACGACACCGACCGCGACTTCATCATGAGCGCGCTCGAGGGCAAGGAGTACGGGATGATCGACGAGGTCATCTCGAATCGTGAGCTCGCAGCGGTCGCGGTGCCGGCCGGCGTGAGCTGAACGCGACAGGCGCAGGAGCGGAAGGCAGCCGGGGGAGGCTCCGTGGCGAAGTTCGGTGACGGTGGGGACCTGCTCAAGTGCTCGTTCTGCGGGAAGAGCCAGAAGCAGGTGAAGAAGCTCATCGCCGGTCCCGGCGTCTACATCTGCGACGAGTGCATCGATCTCTGCAACGAGATCATCGAAGAGGAGCTCTCGCAGAGCACCGAGGTCCGCTTCGACGATCTCCCCAAGCCGCGTGAGATCTACGAGTACCTGAACGACTACGTCATCGGTCAGGAGCAGGCGAAGAAGATCCTGTCGGTCGCGGTCTACAACCACTACAAGCGCGTGCAGGCCGGCGCGTACGGCGACCCCGACGTCGAGCTGCAGAAGTCGAACATCCTCCTCATCGGCCCGACCGGCTGTGGCAAGACGCTGCTCGCGCAGACGCT
>DATBEZ010000069.1:0-22115 GCA_036558745.1 Acidimicrobiia bacterium | reverse complement strand
GCCGCGGCGCTCGAGGATCGCGTCGAGCTCCGCGAGCGCGGCCCACGGGTCGTCGCCGAAGAGGACGACCTCCATGCCGAGCCGCCGGGCCGCAGCGACGTTCTCGGTGTTGTCGTCGATGAACACCGCTGCGGTCGTCGCGACGTTGATCCGCTCGCACGTCAGCTCGTAGACGCGCGGGTCCGGCTTGCGCATCCCCACCTCGCTCGAGTCGACGACGACGTCGAAGAGCTCCTCGATCGGGAACGTCGCGCGCCAGTGGTCACCCCACTCCTTCACGTTGTTCGTGAGCAGCGCGAGCCGGAGTCCGTCGTCGCGCAGCTCGCGGGCGCGGTGCACGACGGGCCAGTGCACACCGAGCGGCATCTCGGCCGAGAACCGCCGGTACGCGTCGAAGTCGATGGGCTTGCCGAGCACCTGCGGCGCGCGCTCGACGACGCCCGCGAAGTACTCCTCGAGCGACAGGTCGCCGATCTCGAGCCGGTGCCAGTCGTGCGTGACCGCGTGCGCGGCCTCGGGGATCTCGGCGAGCGTCGCGGGCGCGCCGTCGACCACGAGCGATCGACCCTCGACGCCGATGTACGCGGCCTCGCCGAAGAGCAGCTCGAGCACGGAGCCTGGCGGGTAGCCCATGTCGGCCTCGAACCGGCCGACCCCGCGGAACAGCGGCGTCGAGAACACGCCGCCGTAGTCGAACACCACACCCTCGAGAGGACGCTGCATGACCCGAGTCTGCGTCAGGCGAAGACGATCATGCAGAAGATCCCGGCGACGATGCAGTAGATGCCGAAGGGCCAGAGCGTCTTCGTCTCGAAGAACCGGACCAGGAACCGGACCGAGAAGTAGGCCGCGACCCCGGCGCTGATCGCGCCGACGAGCGACTGGCCGCGCACGCCGTTGCCGAGGTGCCCGAACAGGTCGGGGAGCTTGTAGACCCCGGCCGCGAGGATGATCGGTGTCGCGAGCAGGAACGAGAACCGGGCCGCGTCCTCGTGGTCGAGCCCGCGCACGAGGCCCGCGACCATCGTGATGCCCGAACGGCTGATCCCCGCGAACAGCGCGCCGACCTGTGCGACGCCGACGACGAACGACTCCTTGAAGTCGAGCGTGTCGAGGCGCCGTCCGGGTTCGCGGCTCGTCGTCGACTGCGGGTAGCTGACCTGCATCTCGTGGATCGCCGCGCTGCGACGACGGACCACCTCGCCGCCGAGGAGGATGAAGCCGTTGACCGTCAGGAACACCGCAGCTGCGAACGGCTTCGCGAAGACGACGCGCAGCTCGTGCTCGAGCACCAGACCGACGATGCCGGCGGGGATGGTCGCGACGACGAGGAGCCACGCGAGCCGTTCGTCGGGTGTCTCGATCCGCCGTGTCGAGAACGTGTGAAAGAACCCACGCAGGATCCGCGCCCAGTCGCGGCGGAAGAAGATGATCAGCGCGATCGCCGTGCCGACGTGCAACGCGACCAGGAACGCGAGGAAGAAGCTCTCCTGCGACTGGGCCTTCACGAGGTCGTCCCAGCCGAGCAGCTTGGGCAGCAGGACCGAGTGACCGAGGCTGGAGATCGGGAACAGCTCGGTCACGCCCTGGAGCAGGCCCATGACGATGGCTTGGAAGTAGCTGAGCACCACGCGTTCCCTTCGTGGACGTCCCGGGCCGGCGACGGCGTGGGCGCGGGCCTCGGCGCAGGAGCGCTGCCGGGACCGGGGCATCGTACGCCGGGCGCGCACCCGTCCCGTGCCCGCGACGGGTGCGCGCCGGCGCCTTTACCGAGCTTTTCCGCGGCCGCCGGCAGCAGCTCTCATCCGGTCGGGGCGGGCGCCGCGTCCTCCGGCGGGGTGGCCGCGAGCGCGACGGTGCCGGTCGCGGCCGCGTAGGCCAGGCGCTTCGCGTCGTCGGCGGGCACGAGCAGGGTTACGCCGACCTGCTCCGCGTGCGTTGCGTCGTCGCTTCCGTGCGGGTCGTCGACCGCGATCACACCGACGCGCTCCGCGACCGTCAACGTCGGGTCGGTGTCGCCCGGAACCGAGTTGGCGGGAAACGTGACGTAGACGTCGACCACGTCACCGGCGCGCGGCCGCAAGCCGTCGGCCACGACGATGCGCATGGCGCGCAGGCCGGGCGGAACGACGCCGTCGCGTCCGTCGCGCGTGCGCGACGCGAGATGGCGTCGGGTGACGAACGAACCCGCGAGGACGGGAACCGCGACGACGCGTCCCGCGACCACATCGGGATCGCGCAGAGCACCGGCCGGGACGCCGGCACCGCGCAGGCGGGCGACGGTCACGTCGCGGCGGTTGACGACGGTGCCGAGGACGAGGTCGTGTCGCGCGATCACGACCGGGCGCACGCGCCCGTAGTCGCGGTCCCGGCGCCGCATCGACGCGAGTGTGCTCCCGACGGAGACGGCGGTGACGAGAGCGACGACGATCGCGGCCGCCCATAGCAGGACGGCGCGTGGGGAACGACGGAGCATCGGGTGCCTCCCGGGCGCGAAGGGTTGGGCGCAGGGGAAGGCGGGGGAACGCGGGGGAAGCGCCGGCGCGACCGAGACCGGCGGGCCTGAGTCGGCGGGCGCAGGTTACCCGGCCGGCCCGTCCCGCAGCGGGCCGAGGGCCTCGGCGCAGTGGCAGCCGCGCTCGGTCGACAGCCGCGGGATCAGCTCGAACAGCAGGCCGCGGATCCGTTCGACGTTGCGGTCGAAGAAGGTGAACACCGCTTCCTGGGTGACGGGCTCGACGGTCGGGTCGTCGTCGACGCCGGTGTCGTAGTCGGTGATGAGCGCGATGCCTGCGTAGCAGAGGCCGAGCTCACGGGCGAGGAACGCCTCGGGGTACTGGGTCATGTTGATGACCTCCCACCCCTGGGCCCGGTACCAGCGCGACTCGGCGCGGGTCGAGAAGCGCGGACCCTGCACGACGACGACGGTGCCGCTCGGATGGGCACGCACGCCGACGTCGGCGGCGGCCTTCACCGCGAGCGCGGAGAGCTCCGGGCAGTACGGGTCGGCCGCGGTCGGGTGGTAGGGGACCGGCCCTTCGTAGAACGTGTCGGCCCGGCCCGACGTGCGGTCGACGAACTGGTCGACGACGACGAAGTCGCCCGGGTGGATGTGGGCCTGGAGCGAGCCGGCCGCGAACGGGCCGAGCACGCGACCGACGCCCAGCGACCGCATCGCCCAGAGGTTGGCCCGGTAATTGACCCGGTGCGGCGGCAGCTCGTGGCCGGGACCGTGCCGGGGCAGGAACGCGACCCGTCGTCCACCGAGGCGGCCCAGGTGGAACGGCCCGCTCGGCTCGCCGTAGGGCGTGTCGACGACGACCTCCTCGACGTCGTCGAGGAACGCGTAGAACCCCGACCCGCCGAAGACCCCGACGTCGGCCCGGGGCGCGCCGGTCATGCCATCCAGGCCGCTTACGCGGTCTTGGCGGCCGAGCCCGAACCGGACTTCGAGTCGGAGCCCGACTTCTTCGAGCTCGACGACCCGGAGTCGGACGAGCCGGAGCTCGACCCGGAGTCGCCCTTGGAGCTCGTGTCCGAAGAGGAGGAGCTCGAGGAGTCGGAACCCGACGACTCCTTCGCGGGCTCCTTGCTCGCGGTCTTGGAGCCGCTGCGGTTGTCGGTGCGGTAGAAGCCCGAACCCTTGAAGACGATGCCGACCGAGCCGAGGACCTTGTTCAGCTTCCCGCCGCAGCCGGCGTGCTTCTTGAGCGGCTCCTCGCTGAACGACTGGTACACCTCGAGGTGCTCACCGCACTTCGTGCACCGGTACTCGTAGGTCGGCATGGCTCGTCGTGCCTTCGATTCGACGGAGTGCGTTAGCACTCGGGGTGTGGGACTGCTAAATCGTACCGTGTGGGCAAACATCCCACCACGCCCGGTGATTCCCCGGCCGGCCTCCGGCCCCGGCGCACGTTCACGGCCGGCCTCCGTTTCCGGCATACGTTCACGGCCGGCCTCCGGTTCCGGCATACGTTGACGACCGGCCCACCTGGTGAGGGAATGAGGACGTGGTCGCGGCACTGCTGCTGATACCCGTGGCGTACCTGCTCGGTACCTTCCCGAGCGCGGGGATCGTGGCGCGGGCCGGCGGCCACGACGTGCTCCGGGAAGGGTCGGGCAACCCGGGCGCCTCGAACGTGGCCCGGCTCATGGGCTGGAAGGCCGGCCTGCTGGTCATGGTCGCCGACTTCTCGAAGGGCGCGTTGGCGGCGGGCGTCGGGCTGGCGCTCGACGGCCACCGCGGCGCGTATGTCCTCGGCGTCGCCGCGGTGCTCGGCCACATGCTGCCGGTGACGCGCCGCTTCAAGGGCGGCAAGGGCGTCGCGACGGGAGGTGGCGTCCTCGTCGTGGTGTTCCCGCTCATCGTCGTCGGGCTCGGCGTGGTCTGGTTCGTGATCGCCCGCGTGCTGAAGCGGGCCTCGATCGCGTCGCTCGTGATCGCGGTCGCGTTCCCGCTGCTGGTGTGGCTCACGGGAGGGAGCGCGCTCGATATCGCGGTGATCAGCGCGATGGCCGTCGTCGTGATCCTTCGCCATGCGTCCAACCTGCGTCGCCTCGTACGCGGGCAGGAGCATCGGCTGGACGGTCCGCTCGCCTCCGACGGGTAGGGAAGGAGCGGTTCCCGTCAATCGGTCGCGTGGGCGTGCCGATGACCCCGGCCAGTACCGTGGCGGGGCTGCGGGCGGAAGGAGCGGGTCGTGAGCGACAAGCCGGTACGCAAGGCGGTCATCCCCGCGGCGGGGCTGGGCACGCGTTTCCTGCCCGCCTCGAAGAGCATGCCCAAGGAGATGCTGCCGGTCGTCGACAAGCCGTCGATCCAGTACGTGATCGAAGAGGCCGTCGGCGCGGGCATCACCGACATCCTCGTCATCACCGGTCGAGGCAAGCGCGCCATCGAGGACCACTTCGACCGCAACTTCGAGCTCGAGTTCTACCTGGAGGAGGGCGGCAAGCACGACCTCCTCAAGGAGGTGCAGAGCACCTCCGAGATGGCCGACATCCACTACATCCGCCAGAAGGATCCGCTCGGACTCGGTCACGCAGTGCGCGTCGCGAAGGAGCACGTCGGCGATCAGCCGTTCGCGGTGCTGCTGGGCGACGACATCATGGTCGACGACGCGCACCTGCTCCGTTCCATGATCGACGTGCACGGCCGGTACGGACGCTCCGTGCTCGCGCTCAAGGAGGTCGAGCACGACGAGATCTCGCTCTACGGGTGTGCGGAGCCCGAGCCGGTCGAAGAAGGGCTCGTGCAGGTGCGTTCCATCGTCGAGAAGCCGCCGGCGGACCAGGCGCCGTCGAACCTCGCGGTGATGGGCCGCTACGTGTTCACGCCGGAGATCTTCGACGCGCTCGACCGCATCGAACCCGGTGCCGGCGGCGAGCTGCAGCTCACCGACGCGATCGCTCTGCTTCTCGAGAGCCAGACCGTCTACGGCCGCACGTTCGTCGACGGCCGCTACGACATCGGACAGAAGATCGACTTCCTGCGCGCGAACATCGAGCTCGCGCTCGAGCGACCGGACCTCGGCCCCGAGCTGGAGCAGATCCTCGTGGAGCTCGTGCGCCGGCGGAAGCTGCTCTGAGCGTCGACATGACGCGCTGGTGCTGACGTGGCTGCGTTGATCCCGCTCGACGACGCCCGTCGCGAGGTGCTGGACGCGATCACGCCTCTCGCCGCGCGCGCGGTGCCGATCGAGCGCGTTCGTGGTCTGGTGCTCGCGGAGGACGTCGTCGCGCGCGAGCCGGTGCCGCCGTTCGCGAACTCGGCGATGGACGGCTATGCAGTCGTCGCGGCCGACACGGCGGACGCGTCGCCGTCGTCGCCCGTGCGGCTGCGCGTCGTCGACGAGCTCCCGGCCGGCCGCGCTCCGACCCGAGCGGTCGCGGCGGGTGAGGCGATCCGCATCATGACTGGCGCCGCGGTTCCCGACGGCGCCGACGCGATCGTGATGGTCGAGCGCACCGAGCGCGACGGCGATGGCGTGCGTGTCTACGAAGCGGCGCGGGCCGGCGATCACGTGCGCGGCGCCGGCGGCGACCTGCAGACCGGCCAGGCGGTGTTCGAGCGCGGTGCGGTGCTCGGCGCCGCGCACGTCGGCCTGCTCGCGAGCCTGGGCTACGTCGATGTCACGGTCGTCCCGCGGGCGCGCGTCGGGGTGCTCTCGACCGGCGACGAGCTCGTCGAGGGGCCGGCCGCGCTGGCACCGGGCCAGATCCGCGACTCCAACCGGCCGATGCTGCTCGCGCTGCTCGACGAGGCCGGGTGCGAGCCGCGTGACCTGGGGATCGCGCGCGATGACGAAGACCTCATCGTTCGCACGCTCGAGGACGCGTTCGCGTCGTGCGACGCGGTCATCACGAGCGGCGGCGTGTCGGTCGGTGACTACGACTTCGTGAAGGCTGCGCTCGACCGCTTCGGCGCGCTGCAATGGCGCCAGGTCGCGATCCGCCCCGCGAAGCCGTTCGCGTTCGGCGTCGTGAAGGGCGTACCCGTGTTCGGCCTGCCCGGCAACCCCGTGTCGTCACACGTGAGCTTCGAGCTGTTCGCGCGCCCCGCGCTCCTGCAGATGATGGGGCACGCGGCGCGCTTCCGTCCGGAGGTGCGTGCGGTCGCCGAGGAGGCCATGCCCCGCAAGCCCGACGGCAAGCTCCACCTCGACCGCGTCCGCGTGCGCGAGGAGAACGGGCGCTACCTCGCGGCCCGCACGGGATCCCAGGCCAGCAACGCGCTCTCCGCGATGGCGCTCGCGAACGGTCTCGCGCTGTTGCCGGACGGCGACGGTGTGGCCCACGGCGCGGAGGTCAACGTGATGCGCCTCGACTGGCCGCCCGATCACTAGTTCACGGCTCGCGCGTCAGAGCCAGCCGCGGCGCTTGAACATCCGGTAGAGCACTGCGGTGGTGATCGCCATGAGCGCGAGGGCGTAGAGGTAGCCGAGACGCCAGCGCAGCTCCGGCATGTGGTGGAAGTTCATGCCGTAGATGCCCGCGATGAGTGTCGCGACGATGAGGATCGCGCCCCACGACGACGTGAGCTTCATGACCTGGTTCATGCGGTTCGACACGACGGCCAGGTGCGCCTCGAGCAGCCCGGTGATGAGGTCGCGCTGCGACTCGACCAGGTCGATGATCCGGAGCACGTGGTCGTAGACGTCTTGGAGGTGCGTGAGCGCCTTCTCGCCGATGTACGTCACGTCATGACGGAGCAGCTCGCTCAGCACCTCGCGCAACGGCGCGACGGCGCGGCGGAACGAGACCAACGAGCGGCGGAGGTCGAAGAGCTCGCGCGGGATGTTGTCGCCGACGCGATCGGAGAACACGATGTCCTCGACGTCGTCGAGGCGGTCGTCGATCGTGTCGGTGATCGCGAAGTACCGGTCGACGATCACGTCGAGCAGCGCCCAGAGCAGGAAGCCCTCGTCGTCGGCGCCTTCCTCCGTGCGGTGACGCAGGAAGCGGTCACGAACCTGCTCGAGCGGCGAGTCGGGACCGGTGGCCGTTCCCGGTCGTTCCGCGACGGAGAGCAGCCACCCGTCGCCGAACACGACGTCGATCTCGCGGGCGTCGAGCCGGTCGCCCTCGAGCGTGCAGTCGCGCACCGAGACGTGGCAGTACGCGTCGTAGCACTCGAGCTTCGTGCGCTGGTTCGCGTGGCGGAGGTCCTCGGCGACGAAGGGCCCGAGCGCGAGGAGCTCGACGACGCGGTCGATCGCGGCCTGGTCCTGGCCGTCGGCGAGGACCCACAGCAGCCGGCTTCGCGACGTGCGCGCGCCCGGTATCTCCGAGTCGGGGATGGTGTCCGGCTCGGCCCGGCCGGGGGCGAAGGCCCACGCCTGCAGCATCGGCGGAGCCTAGACACCCGCGCCCCGCACGCCCGGTGACCGCGGTCGGAGTCGCGTGGCCTGAAGCAGGAGCGCCCGGGAGCCCTTGCGGGATCCCGGGCGCCTCTACCGCAGCCCCCAGCGCGATCGGTGAGAAGTGGTCGTGATGGTCAGGGTGCGACGCCGGCAACCAGGCGCAGCGTCACCGTGTCGCCCCCGCCCGCGGGGGCACTCACGCCGGTGAGGCGTCCGCCGTCGCGCACCTCGGTGCCGCCCGAGACCGCGAGCAGCGTCGCGGGCGGAACGGGGCGGTCGGTCACGGTGCAGGTCGAGCCGGCCGACACCGCGAGGCTCTGCACCCAGTCGTGCGACGGACGGGCGTCGGCGGTGAAGCGCTGCGCGGTCGAGGAGGCGATGCCGACGTTGCCGCTCGTGGTGGGCGGCGTCGAGCACTCGACCTCGATCTCGGCTCGCAGCGGGGTCGTCGCGACCTGGCGCAGGACGAAGCGCGACGTCGAGGAAGATCCGGACTGGCGCAACGTGCTCGTGCCGCACGCGGTGAGCCCGACGGTGAGCCCGACGACCGCGGCCGCGCGCGTCGAGGCGCTCCAGCCGGTGCCGTGGGTTGCGTCGTGTGCGCGCATGGGCCGGTCCCCTTGCAGATGGGGCCGGTTTCGCGCTGGCTCCCCGCAGGCGGACCGCGACCAACTTCGCCTGCGGATCGACGCCTCCCCGAGGCTCGATCCGACGGTCGCGCGGAGCGCGCTCCCGTCGTCACTACTCGTGCGTACTGAACCACGCACGACGGTTGCTGACAACAGGCAATTTGGCCTACTCCCGCCACGCGGTCAACGCTGGCCATCCCCGATCGCGCCGTCCAGGACCGTTTCGTGACGGGTGCGCGTACGCTGGATGACATGACCGCACCCGTCGCCCGAGGCGTCGATCAGGAGCTGATCGACCCGTCGGTCGCGCCGCTGGTCGATCCCTTCGGGCGACGGGTGAAGGATCTGCGGCTCTCGGTCACCGACCGCTGCAACTTCCGCTGCACCTACTGCATGCCGGAAGAGGGCATGACGTGGCTGCCCCGCACGGAGGTCCTCACCTACGAGGAGCTCGCGTGCATCGCCCGGGTGTGCGTCGGGCGGTTCGGGTTCGAGGGCATCAGGGTCACGGGCGGCGAGCCCACCGTCCGGGCCCACCTGCCCCGGCTGTTCCAGCTGCTCACGCCCCTCGGCGTCGACCTCGCGATGACGACGAACGGGGTGAAGCTGCCCGAGCTCGCCCACGACCTCGTGCAGGCCGGGCTGCGAAGGGTGAACGTGTCGCTCGACAGCCTGCGTCGCGACGTGTTCCTCGAGCTGACCCGCCGCGACGAGCTGCCCCGCGTGCTCGTCGGGATCGACGCGGCGCTCGACGCGGGGCTCGACCCGGTCAAGGTCAACTGCGTGGTGATGCGCGGGGTCAACGACGACGAGATCGTCGACCTCGCCGCGTTCGGGCGGGCCAAGGGCGTCGGCATGCGCTTCATCGAGTTCATGCCCCTCGACGCGGACGGCGCGTGGCGACGCGACGACGTGGTCCCCGCCGCGGAGATCCTGGAGCGGATCGACGCGGTGTTCCCGCTCGAGTCGGGTGGCGTGCACGGCGAGCGCGCCGGCGTGGAGCCGGCCGAGACCTACCGCTACGCCGACGGTGCGGGTGACGTGGGCGTGATCGCGAGCGTGACCCAGCCGTTCTGCGGCAACTGCGACCGGGTCCGGGTCACGGCCGAGGGGGCGTTGCGCACCTGTCTGTTCTCGCTCGACGACCACGACCTGCGTGCGGTGGTGCGCGGTGGCCTGGTCGGCGCGGCGCTCGACGACGCGCTGGCGTCCGCGATCGAGGCCGCGGTCGGCACCAAGTGGGCCGGGCACGCCATCGGCGCGGTCGACTTCGTCCGTCCGCCCCGCTCGATGAGCCAGATCGGCGGCTGATCCGCTCACGGGTGGCGGCGCAGGTCGGGGGCTGGGCTGCGGCCGCTCGCCGCGTACACTGCTGGTCCATGCCGTCGGAGTTCACCCACCTGGACCCGCTCGGGCGTGCCCGCATGGTCGACGTCACGGCCAAGGAGGCGACGCATCGCCGGGCGGTCGCCCGGTGCCGGGTGCACATGGCGTCCGAGACGGCCGCCAAGATCGCGTCGGGTCAGATCAGCAAGGGCGACGTGCTGGCGGTGGCTCGCGTCGCGGGGATCCAGGCGGCCAAGCAGACGCCCAACCTCCTGCCGCTGTGCCATCCGCTGCTCGTGGGGTCGGTGTTCGTGAACTTCCGCATCGAGGACAGCTACGTCGAGATCGAGGCCCAGGTGGACACCGTCGACCGCACGGGCGTCGAGATGGAGGCGCTGACCGCCTGCTCCGTGGCCGCGTTGACCGTCTATGACATGTGCAAGTCGATCGACCGCGAGATGACCGTCGGCGAGCTCGCGCTCTGGGAGAAGAGCGGTGGCCGCTCGGGGCTCTTCCGCCGGCCGCGCACCGACGACAGCGACTTCGGCTTCTAGCGCCCTTCCGGCACTTCGGCCGGTTCGGGCGGTTCGCGAAGACGCGAGGCCCGAGGGGGCCGCAGGGGGCTCGGGCACAACTTGACCCGACGGCGGGCCCCTTGGTTAGCGTTGCCACCTGCTGGTGGAAATCCACCCTCCCGTGCGACACCCCTGTTAGCTTCCGCGAGACAGAAGGGCGGCCGAGGAGCTTTGGCGATTCTCGTACTCGTGATCCTTGCCGTGCTGTGGGCGGTCGTCCTCGTGCCGCCGCTGCTCCGCTCCCGGAGCGAGGCTCGGCGCAGCGACTCCGTGGGCGACTTCAACTACCGGCTCGGCGTGCTCAGCAAGACGGGTGGCCACATGCGCCCGGCGCCCCGTGCGCCCCGTCAGGACGCGTACGCGTCCGCGTCGCGGGGCATGAGCCGGGCCCAGCGTCGCCGTCGCGACGTGCTCCTGCTGCTCACCTTCGTGGCGGTGCTCACGGTCGGGCTCGCCGCCGGCACCGGCTCGACCATGCTGTGGGCCGCCCAGCTCCTCGCCGACGCGCTGCTCGTCGTGTACGTGCTCGCGATCGTCCGCATGCGAGCGCTCGCGACCGATCGAAGGGCGAAGGTCGCGTACCTGCCCAACCGCGCGCGGCCCGAGCTGATGCTGCGCCGTACCGGCTCTTCGTAAGTCGGCAGCGACGTCCGTGGGCAGCGACGCGTTCGATTCCGAACGCGTCGTCGACCGCGCCGACGAGATCGCCGCGGTCGGTCGTTCCGCGCGCGACGTGCTCGATGTCAAGCACCGCGCGCGTGAGGCGACGCTGAGCGCGTCGCGACGCACGATCCAGGCGTGCGCCGCGGCCATCCGCGCCGTGCACCGCGCCGAGTTCGATGCCGCGGAAGCGCGCATCGCGGAGGCCGCGTCGTTGCTGGGTGAAGCCGACACGGAGGTCGCGGCCCATCCCGACGTGCGTCACGGTGGGTACCTGCACGACGCGAAGAAGGAGTTCGCGGAAGCGAACCTCACGCTCGCGTTCGTGCGCGGTGATCCGTTGCCGCCTCCCGAGGCGTTGCACGTCGAGGTCCCTGCCTATCTGAACGGCATGGCGGAGGCCGCGAGCGAGTTGCGCCGCAACCTCCTCGACTGCCTGCGCGCCGGACGCCTCGAGCGCGCTGAAGGACTGCTCGGCGTCATGGACGACGTGTACGGGCTGCTCGTCACCGTCGACTATCCCGACGCGTTGACGGGCGGGTTGCGACGCACGACCGACGCGTTGCGCGCGGTGATCGAGCGCAGCCGCGGCGACCTCACCACGACGATCGTCGCCAGCCGGCTCCAGAACCGCATCGACGATCTCCGCCACGACACCGGCGTCTGACGTCGTGAGCGAGCGAGCCGCCAGGCGAGCGGAAGCGGTGACCCGAGCGGCCCGGCGCCGGAGGCGCCAGGAGCGGAACGCGTGAGCGAGCCGCTTCGCATCGGTGTCGTCGGCTGCGGCAGCATCGCTCGTGCTCACGCCGCCGCGCTGCGCTTCGTCGCCGACGACGGGCTCGTGCGGACGGTTGCGGCGGCAGATCCCGATCCCGCGGGTGTGGCGCAGTTCGTCGCGATCGCGGGTGACGTCGCCAAGACCTACGACGACGGCTACGCCCTCATCGCGGACCACGACGTCGACGCGGTCGTGCTCATCGTGCCGACCCGGTTCCACCGCGACTACATCGCGGCGGTCGCCGAGGCGGGGAAGCCGCTGTTCACGGAGAAGCCGCTGGCGCCGACGTATCCCGTCGTGCGCGAGACCGTCGACATCGTGCGCAGCGCGGGGATCCCCACCCAGGTCGGGTTCCAGTCGCGGTATCAGCCGTTGTACCGCCGGGCCCGGCAGATGGTCGCCGAGCGCGAGCACGGTGCGCCCATGGCGTACATGCTGCGCGACGACCAGTTCTGGCCGACGAGCGCAGTCGTCGCCGGTCATTCCGACTGGCGCTCGCAACGTTCCGAGGCCGGAGGTGGCGCGCTGCTCGAGCACTCGGTGCACGCGTGCGACCTGTTGCAGTGGATCTTCGGACCCGTGCGCAGCGTCCATGCCTTCACCCGCGCCGTGTTCGGCTACGACGTCGAGGACGTCGCCGCGCTGACCATCGAGCACGACAGCGGCGTGGTGGGCACGCTCGTCTCGGTGTTCAACGGGGTTCGCCATCGCGAGGAACGCCGACTCGAGATGTTCCTCGAGGGCGCGACCGTGGAGATCACGACCGACTTCGTCGTCGGGGCGCCGGAGGACAGTTTCCTCGTGCAGGAGCGCGACGACGAGCAGGCCCGGCGCCTGGACGTCGCACGCCTGCGCGACGACATGTGGGCCGCCGACGGTCTCGATCCGACCCGCCAGGTGTTCGTCTACCAGTACTTCGCGCACCGTGCCTTTGCGCTGGCGCTCCAGCGGGGGGAGCCGCCCACGCCCGGTGTGGAGGACGCGCTTCGCGCGCACCAGGTGGTCGAGGCCGCGTACCGGAGCGCATCGCGGCGGGAGCCGGTCGAGCTCGCCGAGCTCGACACCGGCGGGTCATGAGGCGACACGCGCCGCGTTACGCTTCTCCCGTCTCGGGAGGCTGGTGGTGAGCACTCGGAACGACGTCCTCGACCAGGGCATCCAACGGCTCCGGATCGCGACGCACCTCGCGGAGATCCAGCACCTCGTCGTCCACACCGCGCGCGGCGCCGTCGCCGCCGAGGGGGCCACGTTCGTCGTGCGCGACGACGACCAGTGCTTCTACGTCGACGAGGATGCGGCGAGCCCGCTGTGGCAGGGGCAGCGGTTCCCGCTCACGGCGTGCATCTCGGGCTGGGCGATGCTGCACGGCGAGACTGCGATCGTCGCCGATGTCGAGCGGGATCCTCGCGTCCCCTACGAGGCCTACCGACCGAAGTTCGTGCGGAGCCTCGTGATGACTCCCGTCGCGCCTGCGGGCGGGGAGGCGATCGCCGCCATCGGTGCGTACTGGTCGGCCGTGCGGGAAGCGACCGACGAGGAGGTCGGGAGCATCGCGCTGCTCGCGACCGCGACCATGGCCGCGCTCGAACGGGTCGGGCTCGACCACGCGCCGTTCCTCCCCGCCGACTGGCCCACCTGAGCACTCGGCCACCCGGAGGTGCCGATCATGGACGTCAACGCACGGATCGTCACCGAGGACGGCGGGCACCGGGTCCTCGTCGCGATCGAGGGGCGCGCGGTCGAGCTGCCGCCGATCGAGCACCTCGTCTTCTACGCCGGTGTCGGGACCCTCGTGGCCGTCGGCGTCATCGAGTGGCCGGTCGGCCTCGCGCTGGGCGTGGGCCACGCGCTGCTCGACCTGACCCGGCGCCCCGGTCTGGAGGCACTCGGGGAGGTGCTCGAGGAGGCCTGACCGCTCCGTCTGGCCTTGACAAGAGTTCCTTTCTAGGAAAGGATTCTTGTCGTGACGGGGGCGCGGGTGCACGTCGTCGACTCGCTGGAGGCCCTGCAGGTGCTCGGGCATCCGATGCGGGTGCGGATCCTCGAGGCCCTGAGGGAGCCGGCCTCGGCGGCATCGGTCGCGCGGGCGTTGGGGGAGGGCCGCCAGCGCGTCAACTACCACCTCAAGGAGCTCGAGCGCGTCGGGTTGGTCGAAGCCGCGGGGACCCAACGGGTCGGGAACTTCGTGGAGACGCGGTACCGCGCCGCGGGGAACGCGTTCGTCGTCGCACCGGAGGTGGTCTGGGCCGATCCGCGACGTGCGGAGGCGCTGCGCGAGCAGCAGTCGTTGGAGCGACTCGTCATGCTCGGCGGGCGCGTGCAACGCGACGCGGCCGCGCTGCTCGACGCCGCTGCGTTCGACGGCGAGGAGATCGCGAGCGCGTCGGTCGAGGTCGACGTGCACTTCCGCGACGAGGGTGAGCGCGCCGCGTTCCTCGACGAGTACGTGCAGCTCGTGCGCGAGCTCTGTGACCGGTACGGCGCGCGCGCCGGCGATCCGTACCGCGTCGCGATGGCCGCGTACCCGGGTCGTGAACCGTCGGAGGGGGGCGACGATGGATGACTATCAACGGACGTTCGTGTTCCGGGTGCCGCCCGAGCGCGTGTGGAGCGCGTTCGTGGAGCCACAGGAGCTGCAGCAGTGGTTCACGACGCGCTTCGACGCGGCCGAGGATCCGTCGGCCGAGGCGTCGACGAGCGAGAGCCCGGGTGGACGCGTTTCGTTCGAGGTCGTGGACGCCGAGCCGAACGCGCGGTTGCAGTACCGGCAGTGGGCGGGTTCGCCCGAGGTGGGCATCGACGTCACCGTGACGTTCGAGGCGGTGGAGCACGGGACCCGCATCACGGTCACGCAAGCCGGGTTCGGTGGCGAGTCGATCCTGACGAGCGACGGTGTGCGCACCGGGATGGACGAGACCTACGCCGATCTGGCGCTGTATCTCGACCATGGTGTGTCGTTCCCGCGTCATCGCGACCTTCCGGCGCCGTCGTCGTTCGGCGCGTTCCTGCGCGACACGAACGCCGGCCCGGTGATCGTCGCGGTCGAGCCGGGTGGGTTCGCCGCGGACGCGGGTCTGCAAACCGGTGATCTCGTCGTGCAGCTCGGCCGCGGCGGGGTGTTCGGGAACCGCGAGCTCGCGGCGTTCCTGCGCGAGCACGATCCGGGCGAGGAAACGGAGGTGGCGTGGGTGCGCGATGGCGCGTTGCAGCGGGGCCGCGGCCGGCTCACTCCCCGTGACGAGCAGGTCTTCGCCCGCCTCGCCTGACCCGCGGAGCCGCCCAGGTCAGGTGGTAGCTTGGCTGGCTCCGGGGGTGTAGCTCAGTCCGGTAGAGCGCTACGTTCGCAACGTAGAAGTCGTGGGTTCAAGTCCCATCACCTCCACGCCCGAAGCCGCAGGTCAGCCGCAGTGCTGTACCTGCGGCCGTTCACGTCCCCTCATTCCATCGCGCGTCCATCGCGCGTACGGTTCATGGACGGGGTCATGAAGCGGTCGCCGAGCCGTTCCGCCGCGGCCCGATCGGCTTCGCTCGTCGCCTGTGCGTAGACAGCGAGCGTGAGGCGCGGATCTGAGTGTCCGAGGCGGGCTTGCGCGGTCTTCACGTCGACGCCTTCCATGACGAGCCCAGTTGCGTTGAGGCGACGCAGGTCGTGGAACCCGAGCCCCTCGAGGCCGACGCTTTCCAGCGCGGGCCGCCAGACCCGCGTCCGCCAGTTCTGGTAGGCGAGGGGACCGCCGTCGGGCATGGTGAACACGAGGGCGTTCGGGTCGGCACCGGTCAGTCCTCGCCGCGCAAGGTGAGTCGAGAGCATCTCGACCAGTTGTGGCGGCATCGAAAGCGTTCGGTTGCCAGCGTGCGACTTCGGTGGCCCGGTTATCGGTTCGCCGTGGCGCCCGCGTGTGACCTGTTCGGCGACCGTCAACGTTGCCCGGATGAAGTCGATGCGTCCGACACGGAGTCCAGCGCACTCGCCCCAGCGCAACCCGAGTACCGCGCCGAGGTATACGAGCGGGGCGTGATCGGGTCCGAGCGTGGCGGCGAGCTCAGCCAATTGGTCGGGCGAGGGCAGCCGGTGGGTTTCTGGTTGCGCTGCAGGCAGCTTCACTCCGCGCGACGGTGCACGGACGATGAGTTCGAGGTCGATGGCGTAGTTCAGGATGGCGTTCAGCGTCCCGTACACACGCCGAACTGTTCGCGCTGACAGCGTCTCGTTCCACTGGTTGACGGCGCGCTGCACGTCTCGCTTGCCAAGGCGCGCGATCGCCGTCTCGCCGAGCATCGGAAGGATGTGCACTTTCAGATGGGACGCATCCGTCGCGACCGTGCTCGGACGCTTCGCCGGGTTCGATTCGAGCCACTCTCTCGCGACATCGAGGACGGTTCGGGAGCCTTGTCGCGGATCGAGCCAGTTGCCGCGAAGCTTGTCCGCCTCGACCGTGGCAGCGAACCGTTCAGCGTCGCGTCGAGTCCTGAACGTCCGTGTGCGGACTCCGCCCGACGGCGTCCAGTACCGGACGTCATACCGAGCAGCACCCGAGGTCGTCGCACGTTTCCGGACGAATGCCATGCGCCCTACCTCTCAGCGAGCCGGCGTGCGGTCGTAGAGCGACGCGGCGTGCCGGGCACGCGGCCGGAAAGCTAGCCGCTCAACACCGAGAGCGCCGTTCTTCGACGAACCTGCGCAGAGCATCGACGGGGATGCGGATTGACCGGCGGATGTGCACGACCTCGATGGCATGATCGGCGATCAGCTCATAGAGCGTCGTCCGACCGATCGAGAGGGCACGTGCGGCCTCCGGCACGGTGAGCAGCAGCATCGGCACGCCCGAGTCGTACACGGGCTCCGATGCCACGGTCGTGTCGCGTTCGGGTGCACCGGCCACTCCCTGGCTAAGCGCGCGGCAACGTCGACTCGCGACATCCGACTTCGACTCGCGGTTCCCAACTCGGCGTCGCGACCTATTCGACCCCTCTCCGAGATCCGTCGCATTGCGACTCAAACCGCGTCCGGAACACGCGGTGAAGCTCGGTACAGAATTGCCGGTTGCGCATGGAGCAACCGAGCCGAGGTCGAGTCGCGCAGATCCCAGCTCAGGTGCGACTCATCCCGCGGCGCGGTGGAGCTCGTGTTCGACGGCACGGCGGATCCACGACGACACCGACCGGCCGTCGTCATCCTCGAGGACGTCGGCCGGGAAGCGCACCGGCACCATCTCGCAAATGCCGTTCAGTCGCCTGTACAGACGAGGAGCGAGCGCGTTCAGACCTGCACGAGTCACGAGGGTTGCTGCACGAGGATGACGTGTACGCCGAGATCCGCTGCGCCGGCAAGCTTGAGATCGGCGGCGACAAGCCTCGCGCCGAGGTGTCGGGTGAGCGCGACCTAGGCGCGTCGCTGACGGTCAAGTTGTGTCGAAGCGTCCAGGCATCGGGAAGCAGCGGCTTGATCGCGCCGGGGCTGCTTCGCGCTGCCAGCCGCCAGGGGTACCGGCGCGTAACCCGAACCCAGATGTCAGGGTTGTGCCACGGCGAGCGACGAGAGCGCGCTGTTGTGGCTCGTGTTGGAGTCCGAGGTCTTCTCCAGGAGTTGCCCGGTCACCGGGTCGAAGGCAGCGACGATCGACGCGTTGTTGACGGGAGCCACCTTCTGCCCGGGCCCGCCGCCCATGGGGATGATTGGTCCGTTCCCGACCACGATGATCGCCGGCAGGTGATCGATGCGCCCCGTCTGCGGGTCGACCGGGTCGGTCGGCGCTGAATATGTCTGTGGCGGCACCCGAACGAGCGTGACCTTGTCGGTGAAGCGCGCCAGCGCAATGGTCTGGACTGTCGCTCCCGGTCCCGAATCGGCGAGGAACTTGCTTCGGATGTCGGACTCCGTGAAGGCGGTGGCGTCGCCTGGCGCGGGCGGATCCACGATGAAGCTCGACGTCTCCGTCGGCGAAACGACTCGAGGCATGGCCGCCGCGGCACCGTTCGAGCCAGGCGCGGCTTGGGTCGCCCTGGTCTTGAGGGTCGCCGCCGCGCCGCCGCCGCACGAGCTCAGCACGGCCAGGCCGGGTACGACGAGAAGCCAGGCTACCCGTCTCGTCATCGTCATCACGAGGTTCCTTGATAAGCGCCGAAGACATTGTACGCCGGGGCGTACGGAACGATCACCCCGGGCGGCGACGTGTACGGAGGACCGTGATTGTTGAAGATCGCAAGGTTCGGCGGCACCGACCACCCGGCGATCGTTTGGCTTGCGAGGCCAGAGTACGTGTCGATGTGGAAGATGTCGCCTTGAATACCGGTTTCCGGGTAGATCGTTTCGCTGGAGAACCAGTCAAAGAACCCGCTCCAATAGCCCCCACCGAAGGGGAACCCTCCAGAGGTCTCGTCGAGGAGTGTAAATCCGGCGACGATCATCTGTTCGCACGAGCAGCCACCGTTGTACAGGACGGTGAACCCCACATTCTGTCCCAACGGAGGAGCGTGCACGCAATCCACTTTCTGGCGATCAAAGGCGAAGCCATCGTTCTGCTCGGAAAACGAGCACAAGGGGCCGGTGACGGGGAAGTAGGACCCCACCTGCATGTACGCGTCGTTGCCATTACTGGCATGGCCTGCGAGCATCGTCCACGCCACCGACGTGTTGTTCGAGTTCGTGACCGTCCAGCAGTAGGCGGGCGGGGAGTACGACGCGATCACCGCTGCGGCTCCGGCAGTTGGAAGGCCCCCACCGGCGTACCCGTTCCAGTAACCGGTTTTGGTTTGGACCGCGCCCGTCGTGCACGTCCCGCCCAGCGCTTGCGCGTTCGTCGGCGACAACCAGGCGAACGACGCTGCCAGCACCACACCGATACACAGTCCGGCCCCGCCCCGCGACCAGCGGATTAGCCGCCGCCATCCCTGCCTGCGCACAGTCTGCCCGCCTCTCGGAGCTTGCCGCGGAAGGTACATGTTCCCATGATGTTTGCAATATGTGAGCGACTCACGTCCTGTGCGCTTCACTTCAACGTCGCCCAGACGGACCCACGAAATCGCCGTTCTCGAGCGCCGCTAGCACCTTCTTCCGGCGTGAGCAGGGCCGAGCCGCTCGACTGGGCCGCGTGCGAATCGAACGCGATGCGTTGGTGCCGTGCCCTGTACGGGCTTCGGTCCGACGTACTGTCCGCTCCGGGACGAGCCTAAGTCGATGCTGGATGGGATGCCCGGACACTTACCGGATCTTGACTATGGAGACCGCAACATGACGAGTGAACCGCAGCCCAAGCTTGAGAAGGCGGAATGGACCGCCGCGGACTTCGACGCGATGGGCTGGCATGACAACGCGGTCCACGCGTTGGCCTTTGAGCCGGCCCTGCCGCACCCAGGTCGGTTGCTCGTCGACCTCGACTACATCATCGAGTGGGTCAAGCCGGCTCCGCCGGACAGTGCGTTCAAGTTCTGGATCTGTCCGGCGACGCTCGTCTTTGACGCGGCCTCCGACCTCGTCGTCGACGCGGACCTGACGGCTCAGTCCTTCGAGCTCTCGCTCGACGCCATCACGCGTTCCGAGCCGGACGAGCACGGCATTCGAACGTGGTCCCTGGCGGGCCACGAGTTCACCGCCGTGGTTCGAGCCAAGGGTTACCGCCAACACCTCCGTCGGCGCCCGGTGCTCAGCGCCCGCCAGCGACTGACGCCTGAACAGCGGGGAGGCATCGCGTTCGGCGAGCAAGGTTTCGCCTGACGGAGCTTCGATCGGACCAGCGGCGTCGTTCGACGCGGCGGGAAGGAAGGGGGAGGTGCCGTCGGACGGTAACCGCTCAGAGGCCGGTGCGCTTGCGTTCGACGAAGGACTGCAGGGCCTCGACAGGTACCCGCACCGCACGTCCGACGTGCACGACCTCCAGCGCGCCCGACCCGATCAGCTCGTAAACGGTGGTGCGGCCGAGTGCGAGCATTCGAGCGGCGTCCGGGATGGTCAGCAGAATCGGGTCTGGCGTGCGCCGTCGAGCCTCAAGGGCATAGCGGGCTTCACCCTGTTCCAACGTCGGTTCGCTCGTGCCTTCGTCCATCCACTCGGATATGCGCGCGAACGCTGGCGAACGCGACTCCAGAACCATCGACGCGGCCCCTTACCCGGCATCCGCGCCTCGTCTTCGATTCTGGAGCACACCGTTGCATCGGACGATGCGTACAGCGCGAGCGCGTCGGGGTGCGTCCCCTTGCAGGTAGCCTCTGCACATGGCGCGCCGTGCTAAGCATCGGGATCGCGCCGTAGTGGTGATCGACGAAGCAGAGCCCGCCATGAGCTTCGACGAATGGCTCCCACTCGTCGCGAACGACGAACCCGTCGGCCTCGGGATCACGGTCGCAGAGCTCCTTGGCGAGGCACGTGAGGCCGGCGAGCGTTGACCGATCGGCTCGTTCTCGACGCTCTGGTCCGGGTCGAGCTCGTCCTCAACACCGAGATCGGCTCCGCGCTGCGCACTCGGGTGCCCAGCGGTGCCGAGGAATGGGTGCCTGAGATCTACATGCTCGAGTCGCGGCCGTGCTGCGGCGAGCGGAGCTTGGGGCCACCTGACTCGCGAGCGTGCGTCGGTGGCGTTCGATCGTCTCCTGACCGCGCCCCTGACGCGCGTCCAGGACATGCTGGGTGCTTTGTAGCGAGCGCGGCGCCCGTGCTGAAGGTGCGCCAGCGCAGGCGAGGTCATGGTTGTGCGGATCGGGTCACGGTCAGGACGACGGCGGTCGGGCGCTCGCCTCTACCTGTGAAGCCCAGCTCCATCGGGACCAGCGTCTCGCCGGTGCCGATTCCGTCGTAGAGCGTGACCACAACCGAAGATCACTACCTTCGGCGCCTCCAAGAGCGCTGCATTGCAAGCTCCCAACAGCGAGCGCGTGGCCTTCGTGCTCCCAGAACTCGGGTCTCGTCGTCCCATTCGCGCGAGGCGAGGGTCAACACGCAACAAGCGCCATGTGACGGGCTGCAGCCGCAACCGCAGAGGATGTAGACGCGTCATTCCCGCCGGCGCGGACGATGACGCACATGGGGTGGCTCCAGCACGTCGCGCAATCGGGAGCCGACGCGCGTCAGGAGACCGAGCACCGGGATCCGTTTCGCTCGCTCCTCTAGCCTCTGCAGTTCCTCGTCCGAACGGGTGCGGTAGATGCTGTCGGGCGCGAGTGCGATGTAGAGCACGCCCAGCACGGTCACGACACCGGCTGTCACACCGATGAAGAGGAAGTCGCCCCGCGCGATGCCGAGTGCGATCGAGGCGAGGCCAACAGTGAGGAACGGCCACGAGATCGGACGAGCCGTCCGCCAATAGGCCGGCAACGCTTGCACTCTCCGAACGAAACGCACTGTGCCCTACCGACTCTGCGGGTGGAAGCTGTACATCTCGCCGCACTCAACAACGAGCGAGTGACCAAACGCTTCCGTGAGCGTCTCGCGCACACGGTCGAACTGGTTCAGCGCCGGCTTCTAGGTGCACTTACGTACGGAGGGCTGGTCGGTAGTCACGATCGTCAGTGAGTGTCCATGCCACCGCTTCCGCAGCACGAGCCGGACGACAGCTTCTTACGGAATGAAGTGGTTCTTCGGATGAGCGGAGAGAAGTTCAGCGCGTGGTCGAGAGAGCAACTGCGAGAGTCGGTTCTCCTCGTAGGTTCTGCCAGCCACGGTGCCGTCCGCGGCACCGACACCCGTCGCGGCCGCGGCTGACAGGCCCGCTCCACCCGCGCCCACGAGACCGACACCGCCGGCACGGAGGGCAACGCCGACGTATGTGCCCCTGATGGCGAGGATCCCATCGGCGTAGACGATCAGATCGAACCTGCCTCCCGAGTTCGTGTCAACGATCGCCCGAGCGGTGCGTCGGGTGCCGTCACCGGGTCCTCAGACCTGCCCTGATCTCGGAGCGGTCCTCCGCGCGCCACGCTCATAGCTCGGATCGTGGCATTCACGCTCAGTGCTCGGTATGGGCCGACGGACTCATTTCGTCGTCTCCCCCTCTGGCGATTCGGCGCAGCCCTGATCGACCCGGATCACGGTTCCTGCCGAACTCAGCGCTGCTGAGCGTCGAACCGCTTCGAGCGGTTGCCCAAGGGAAAGGGGCGCGCTTGCTCTGCCCTCTCCACGAACCTGACGTTCGTGTCATCGCGCGTCCATCGCGCGGACGCCGTCAGTTGCCCTCGTTCGCCGTCGTCCACGAACTGCGGTGACCAGCGCTTATCGTCCGCCGCGGTCCGTCGGAGTGCGCCTCGAATGCCTTCGCAACGTAGAAGTCGTGGGTTCAAGTCCCATCACCTCCAC
>DATBEZ010000068.1:0-53281 GCA_036558745.1 Acidimicrobiia bacterium | reverse complement strand
TGCCGCCCTCGAACCGGCCCGCCGAGCTCCTGGACGCGCCGCAGTCCTGGTTCAACGCCGACGCGTTCACGCAGGCCGCAGCCTCCGACGGTGGGCTCGATGCCTACGTCACGAAGCTCGCACGCCGCGCCGCGACCGATTCGCACGCGCACCAGGCGTTCATGCCGGTCATGCTCGGTGCCGGCGCAGGTACGAATGCAGGTGCGGCCGGGCCGGTATTGCGCAACGCGTGGGCGGAGGTGGCGAAGTACGTCGGCGGCCAGCTCGTCAACGGCGCGATCAGCTACGTCGGGG
This sequence comes from Acidimicrobiia bacterium, assembly GCA_036558745.1. Taxonomy (GTDB): domain Bacteria; phylum Actinomycetota; class Acidimicrobiia; order IMCC26256; family JAMXLJ01; genus JAMXLJ01. Next base: position 52,987 of record DATBEZ010000068.1, on the reverse strand, counting down.
GCGCGGCGTTCGGCTGGCTGCTCGACAAGCTGGGAATCATCCGCAGCACCAAGAGCGAGTTCGAGCTCGTGCGCGACCAGCTCGCGGTGATCCAGCAGCAGCTCAACTACATCACCGGGCAGCTGAACGCGCTGATGAACCTCATCGGCCGGGTCAACCTCGACGTCGCCGTCGGCAACCTGACTGGCGTGCTCGACCAGATCCAGACGACGCAGGACACCATGAACAAGCTGCTGGCGCTCGACCCGAACGAGAACGGCTACCCGATCAAGGTCGAGCGCATGAAGCAGGCCATCCTCGACCGCACCCAGAAGTTCCTGCTGCCGGGGTGGGACACGGGTGAGTCGCTGTACCCGTTCGGCACGACGCTGCCGAACGGCTTCTTCGGCGTCGCCGGGAAGACGCCGATCCCGCAGATCGTGTACGAGAACGTCGCGCGTCAGGGTCGCTTCTTCACCACGGCGCGGAGCGACGCGGTGCAACAGCTGCTCGGCTACTACGCGCTGGCGTACGTGGCGCAGTTCCAGTTCGTGCTCGAGTGGGAGCACGTGAACGGCCGTCCGGCGAAGGACACGGTCGACGCGTACGAGTCGTGGACGAAGCAGTGGGCGACCGACCGGTTCACGTCGACGTGCGCGGTTCCGAACGGCACGACGCTTGACACGCAGACCAACATGCTGTGGTACTCGTCGAGCGTCCCGGGCGAGGTTCCCGGGGCGGCGTATCTCAACACCGCGGGGAACAAGGGTCCGGGGCGTCCGCTCCCGTCGACCGTGCCACCGGGATTGCCCCCCGGCAGCCCGTGGCCGCCGCAGCAGAACCCGAGCTGCAGCTCGCAGACGGCGCTCGGGAACTGGCGTGTCGCGACCCAGGAGCAGGTGCAGAAGCTGGTCGACCAGCGCCCCGACGGCACCTCGCCGGCCGACTACCTCGACCGCGAGGCCGGCTTCGCCAACCTGGGCGCGCGGAGCCAGACGTTCCTGATGACCGCGACACACGGCGACGAGTGCACGCCGTGCTACGTGGCGGACTGGCCGTTCCCGACCGAGGACTACCGGACGCTCAAGACCGACAGCGCCAACTGGACGTGGTGCATGCCGAGCTGGAAGGACTACGGCGACGACCACAAGCGCCTCATCACCAAGGGTTGGAAGGGGTGCTGGACCAGCGGCGTGGCGTGGTTCGCCGTACGTCCCCTGGCCGAGGGCGAGCACTACCTGTCGTAGTCGCCGCGGCTTCGTCGCGCCTGCTCATCCCGCGCCGGTCGCGCAGCGAATACGCTCTCGCAGGCCGGCCGGATCCTGGGGGTGTACCGATGGCTTTCCACCACGTCGCGATCGCTGCCCGTGATGTCGATGCGACCCACCGCTTCTACACCGAGGCGATGGGCTTCGAGCTCGTGGACGTCGACGTCATCCCCTTCATGGAGAAGGGCTGGGCACGCCATCTCTTCTACGACACCGGCAACGGGGAGATGCTCGCCATCTGGGACCTCCACGCCGACGAGGTCCCCGACTTCGACCCCGCGATCTCGACCGGTCTCGGGCTGCCGAACTTCGTGAACCACATCGCGTTCAGCGCGACGGATCTCGACGAGCTCGACGCGCGCAAGGATCGGTGGCTCGCGCACGGTCACGACGTGGTGCGCATCGACCACGGTTGGTGCACGTCGATCTACGCCAACGACCCCAACGGCATCATGGTCGAGTTCTGCACCACGACGCGGGTGTTCCGCGACGACGACCGACGACTCGCGCTCGAACGGCTCGCGGCTGCGCGCCCGGACGTGGACCGCACCCCGCCACCGACCGAGTTCTTCATCGCCGCGGAGCACGTGTCGGTCGCTCCGTGACGGCGCGCCCACTCGCGGCATCACCGAGCTGAGCCGATCGTCCGAGTCGGGCCCGCGGTCCTCCGGCGCGAGGACGGCGGCCTCTGGTGTGGCCGCGTAACCGAGGCGGAGACTTGCGACGGGCGCACGGAGCCCGGCCGTCGCGTCACAGTCGCCGGCGTCGGATCGTCGCCCTCACACGTGCGGAAGCGGACGCCGGAGGTCGCGATGATCGGACGCAGCACGACTTCGAGGCAACACGTTCGGCGCGCACGGACCACGCACCGCTCGTGGTGGATCGCGATGGTCGTGAGCGCGATCGCGCTGGCAACGCTGCCACTGGGCGCATCGGGCGCGGGTGCAGTGGTCGTCTCGCAGCGGGAGACCGTGTTCAGCGCGCCTGGGCTCGGCCGAGCGGTGTCGGTGTATGCCGGCACCGTCGTCGCGTCGGGAACCGGCGCGGTGTTCGTGTACAACCACGGCTCGGGGCAGTGGGCGCTCGAGACGGTCCTGCGGCCTTCCGACGGGGTGCCCAGTGACGGCTTCGGCGACGCGCTCGCCATCCGCGGCTCGTTCGTCGTCGTGGGCGCTCCCAACGCGACGGTCGATGGGAAGCCCGGTGCGGGCGCGGTCTACGTGTTCGTGCGGCTTCCCGACGGCGTCACGTGGTTCCAGTACCCGCGGCTGACCGCCCCGACGCCGACCGCCGGCGCCCACTTCGGTGCCGCGGTCGACACGTCCGCCGAGGTGGAGGTCATCGCCGGCGCGCCCGGCGCCGGTACCGCGACCGTCTTCTTCCGCTTCCCGCTCGACGACAGCCCCGGCGTCTGGTTCCCCATCGCGCAGCTCGCGGCACCGAACCTCACCGGTGCACAGGCGATCGCGGCGGGCTTCGGCGCATCCGTCAGCCTCTCGGGCGCGCAGGCGAGCGTCGGCGCGCCGGACGCAGCGGTCGTCGTTCCGCCGGGGACGATGCTCGGACGCGCGGGGCGGGTCTTCGCGTTCCGCTCGTCGGGGTTCGCGTGGGCCTTCGACGGTGAGCCCCGTGACAGCGCGCCGCGAGCTGACGGCCACTTCGGCCGGCGGGTCGCCGAGAACGAAGGTGTGTTCCTCGTCGGCATCCCGGGCAGCCTGTCGTTGGAGGGGTTCACGTCCGGCGCGCCCGGTGTGTACACGTCGCTCGGTCGTGACCTTGGCGGGCCCGGGTTCGGGAACTCGGTCGGCACGGACGGCATGGGCATCGCCGGTGACCCGTCGGCGCGAGCCGCCTACCTGTACAGCCTGAACCCGCCCGTGGTCGGCACGATCGTCCCGGGCAGCGGCCCGCCGGCGGACGGGTTCGGCGCGAGTGCCGACGTGGAAGGGACGACCGCGGTGGTCGGCGCTCCCGGCGCGCAGGCGATCCACATCTTCGACGTCGCGCCCGTCGCGACACCCGACCACGCGTCGGTGTCGACGAGCGGCGCGTTGTCGTACGCCGCGTCCGGTGACGTGACCGGGAACTTCACCATCGCCCGAACCGGCGGTCGCGTCGTCGCAGTGACCGGTGCGGGCCGGATCGGCGTCGCCGCGACTCACCTCCCGTTCGTCGGCTTCGATCTCCACGCGTTCGGGCAGTCGGGCCTGCTCGCAGGGGAGATCCGCATCCGCGACTACGTCACCGGGTTCGTCCACACGTTCCGTGCGCTGAGCCTCGTGGTTCCGACCGCCGGGACGCGCGTCGACGGCATCGCGCTCGCGTTCGACGCCTCGATGCGCCCACCCGGACCCGTCGTCGTGCGTTGGACGATCGACGACCTGAGCTGAACGCGCGCTGAGCGTTACCGACTCAACGTTTTGACGACGCGGGCGACCAGTTCGGATCGCGTCCGGTGAGACCGAGAACACGGTCGAGCAGCGGCGCGTCCGCGGGAACGGGCACCGGCGGCCCGAATAGTCCCTCGCGCGGCAGCGGCGAGCCGGGGTCGGCGAACTGGGCGACCCAGCCGTAGATCTCGTCCAACAGGTCGGGCTCCGCGTCGTAGGGCCGGCCGATCGCGCGCGCGACGTCCCATCCGTGCACCACGACCTCGTCGAGCGCGATCGTGCCCGCCATCTCACCGGGCAGCTCGAGGCCGCCGGCGCTCGTCATGCCGGTCCAGGCGGCGGGCTCACGCCACGCTGCCGCGAGCTCATCGAGCGCGCGGGGGAGGCGCTCTCGCCAGTCGTCACCGAGGTTCGCGGGGTCGGGCGCCGGCGGACGCCCTTGGAAGGGGTCGGTGTCCCGTCGCGCGGCTGCGGTGAACGCCGCCGTGAACGTGCGGACGTGGTCGAGCAACGTGGCCAGGTCGATGTCACAGGGGGTCGGGTCGGCCAGGGCGTCGTCGGGCACGGCTCGGATCACCTCGGCCATCCGATCCGTCGCGGGCTGGATGTCGACGGGCATGCGCGGTCCTCCTCCGTCGGAAGTCTTCCCCGTGTCGACCGGGCCGCAGCTCCGAACTCATCGATCCTTCACGACACCGCCGGCCTGGAGGGTGACGCGGAGGTGAACACGCTGGTCTCGCCGCGGGCGTTCGGCTCTCCGAGGGTCGTCCGCGTTGCGCCACGATCGCGACTGTCGACACGGTGGCGCGCAGCGCCAAGATGAGGGTCGAACTCGCTCGTGGCGGGAGAGGCTCAGTTTCATGTGGTCACCACTGGATCCGCTCCGCGCGACGATCACGCTGCTCATGGGTCGCGCCGACGACGCGCGACGCCGGCCACCGGGTCGACGCGTCTGGGCGAGATCCGGTCGCGCGCACATCGAGGTGCGCGGTGTGCACCGCCCCGACGTGAACGAGTTGGTCGAAGCGGTCGAGCAACGACTCCGCGCGCTCGACGGTGTGCAGTGGGCGGTGGTCGTCGGCGCGATCGGCAGGGTCGTGGTCGCGTTCGACGAGGACGCCGTGTCGGTGCCCGAGATGGTCGACACGATCGAGGACGTCGAGACGCTGTACGAGCTCGCCCGTGAAGACGTGCTGACCGACGGCTGGGATCACCCAGGTGACGGCCAGACCCTGCGATGGGGCGTCGTCGAGCTCGGGGCCGATGCGGCCGGGATGGCGCTCGGCGCGGTCGCTCGCATCATGCGCCTGCCGCGCCTTCCGATCGAGGTCGCGGCGGCGGTCCCCGCGTTCGACAACCTGCCGCCGGTGCGCCTCGTGCTCGAGCGGCGACGCGACCTCGAGGCGGGTGTCGTCTCTGCCGCGGCGCTGTTGCAGGGTCTCGGCCAGGGCCCGGCCGGGCTCGTCGTCGACGCCTGCCACCGTGTCGTCCTGCTGCGCGAGGCGGGTGCGCGCCGCGCCGCGTGGGAGCGCATCGAGCCGCGTCTCGTCACACCCGAGCGCGCGCGCGTTCCCGCGTTCGAGCGTTCGGAACGGCCGGCGCCGTTGCCGGACGGGATCGTCGAGCGGTACGCGCGAACGGTGTCGATCGCGTCCGTGGGCGTCGGCGGGATCGCCGCGGCCGTGACCCGGCGTCCGCGGCTGATGGCCGACGTGGTGCTCGCGGCGATCCCGCGCGCCTCACGTCTCGGTCGTGACGGGTTCGCGGCACAACTCGGGACGCAGCTCGCGCAGGGCGACGCCGTCGTGATGGAGGCATCGGTGTTGCGACGCCTCGACCGCGTCGACACCGTCGTGATCGACGAATCGGTCCTGGAGTCCGCTTCGCCCGGCAGGCGCGCGTTGCTCGACGCGGTGCACGCCGCGGCGCAGGACCTCGTCGTGGTGCGCGGCGCTGCCGGCGATGCGGCCGACGTCACGCCCGACCTCGTCGTTCCCGGCGGTGACGAGCTCGAAGGCTCGGTGCGCCGTCTCCAGGAGGAGGGTCGGGTCGTCGCGGTCGTCTCCGCGTCGTCCGGGCCCGCGCTGTTCGCGGCCGACTGCGGTGTCGGCATCATGCGCGCGGGCGCGCCTCCTCCGTGGGGTGCCGACGTGCTGTGTCCGACGTTGCACGCGGCGGCTCTCGTCGTCGACGCGACCGCGCGGGCACGGACGGCGAGTCGGCGCGCCGTCGCCATCGCAGCCGCCGGTTCGACGTTCGCGTCGATCCTCGCGTGGAACCCCGCTCCCTTCGGCGCACGACGCGCGGTCGTGGTGACGAACGCGGCGGCTCTCGTCGCGCTCGGGGTCGGCGTGTGGAGCGCGACGGGGTTGGACGTGGACGCGCTCCCGGCCGGTGACGATCCCGAGGTCGCGTGGCATGCGCTCGACGCCCACGACGTGACCACGCGGCTCGGGACGCGGCCCGAGGGCCTTGCCGGCGACGCGATCGAGGGACGGCGCAGCAGCGACGGTCGCTCGGAGGGTCCGAGCTTGGTCCGGCTCCTGACCCAGGAGCTCGCCAACCCGCTCACGCTCGTGCTCGGTGCCGGTGGCGCGATCTCGGCGATCGCCGGATCGTTGAACGACGCGCTGCTCATGACCGGAGTCCTCGCGTTGAACGGCCTCGTCGGCGCGACGCAGCGGTGGCGCACGGAGCAGGCGATCGGGCACCTGGGCGACGCGGTGTCGCGGCGCCTCGTGCGCGTGCGGCGCGATGGCACCGAGCACTCGGTTCCACCCGAGGAGCTCGTGGACGGCGACGTCGTCGTGTTGCAGGCGGGTGACGCGGTGCCGGTGGACTGCCGGCTCCTCACGACCTCTCGATTGGAGACCGACGAGTCGGCGCTGACCGGAGAGTCGTTGCCCGTCAAGAAGGACGCGGCCCCGGTGGACGCCGCGACCGCGGTCGCGGAGCGATCGTCGATGGCGTACGCCGGCACCGCGGTCGCGGCGGGTCGCGCCGACGCCGTCGTCGTCGCGACCGGCGACCGGACCGAGGCGCGCAAGGGGTCGGGAGGTGGGGCACGCGCACCGACCAGCGGCGTGGAGCACCGGCTCGAGACGCTCACCCGACGCTCGGTGCCGATCGTCCTGGCCGCGGGTGGCGTGCTCACCGGCTCGAGCCTCCTGCGGGGCGTGCCCGCCCGCGAGGCGGTGTCGACCGGGGTGAGCCTCGCGGCGGCGGCGGTTCCCGAGGGCCTCCCGTTCCTCGCGACGGTCGCGCAGTCGGGCGCGGCCCGGCGTCTGTCCCGGCGCGGCGTCCTCGTGCGCAACCCGCGCGTGCTCGAAGCGCTCGGACGCGTCGACGTGCTCTGCTTCGACAAGACCGGCACCCTCACCGAGGGCAAGCTCCAGTTGCACTCCGTGTCCGACGGCGACGTCGTGGAGCCCATGCCCGAGATCGACGGCCGCCGGCGCCTCGTGCTCGCGGCCGCGGCGCGTGCGACGCCCGCGCGGCGGGACCGGAAGCTCCCGCACCCGACCGACGAGGTGGTCCTCGACGGCGCGAGCGCGGTCGAGCTCGACACCGACCTCGGCGCGACCGACTGGCGGAGGTCGGCGTCGCTGCCGTTCGCCTCGAGCCGCGGCTATCACGCGGTCGTCGGCCACACGGCGCGCGGCTCACTGCTCAGCGTCAAGGGCGCGCCGGAGGTGGTGCTGCCCCGCTGCGACACGTGGCGTCGCGGTGGCCGGGTGGAGGAGCTCGACGCGGGAGTCCGGGCCCGGATGGACCGGCACGTGGAGCGGCTCGCGAAGCAGGGCCTGCGCGTCCTCGCGGTCGCGGAGCGCGGCGCGTCCGGGCGCGTCGACCTCGACGACGAGCGCGTCGCGCGTCTCGAGCTGCGCGGGTTCGTCACGGTCGCCGACGTCGCCCGGCCGTCCGCGATGGCACCGCTGGCCCAGCTGCAGCGGGCCGGGATCGCGGTCGTCATGCTCACCGGCGACCATCCCACGACTGCGGCCGCGATCGCCTCGGAGCTCGGGCTCCTTGCCGGCCAGGTCGTCTCGGGCACACAGCTCGACGAGCTGGACGACGACGAGCTCGACGCGCTCGTCGACGGCACCACCGTCTTCGCGCGTGTGACACCGGTGCACAAGGTGCGCATCGTGCAGGCGTTCCAGCGCCGCGGGCGCGTGGTCGCGATGACGGGTGACGGTGCCAACGACGCGCAGGCGATCCGCCTCGCCGACATCGGGATCGCGTTCGGCCCCCGGGCGACGTCCGCGGCACGCGCGGTCGCGGACCTCGTGGTCGTCGAGGACAGCCTCGAGACGCTGATCACCGCCATCATCGAAGGGCGCGCGATGTGGGCGTCGGTGCGTAGCGCGCTCGCGCTGTTGCTGGGTGGCAACCTCGGCGAGGTGATGTTCACCGCCGGCGCCGGGATCGTGACCGGCCGGTCACCGCTCAACGCGCGGCAGCTGCTCGCGGTGAACCTCCTCACCGACCTCGCACCCGCGATGGCCATCGCGCTCCAGCCGCCGTTGATCCGTGACGTCGATCTCCGACGTGAAGGTCCGGACACCTCGCTCGGCGGAGCGCTCGCGCGCGATGTCGCGGTCCGGGCCGCGGCGACCGCAGGCGCGGCCGGGAGCGCGTGGACCATCGCCCGGTTCACGGGCACGCCGACACGCGCGAGCACGGTCGCGCTCGCGTCGCTCGTCGGTGCGCAGCTGGGTCAGACGCTCGCGATCGGCCATCGCAGCCCGCTCGTGCTCGCGAGCGGGCTGCTGTCGGTCGGCGCGCTCGTCGCCATCGTGCAGACGCCCGGCGTCAGCGGGTTCTTCGGATGCCGTCCGCTGGGACCGGTCGGGTGGACGATCGCGGCGGGAACCGCGGCGACCGCGACGGCCGGTGCTGCGGTCGCCAACGCGGTGCTGAGCCGTCGACCCGCGGCCCACGAGACCGCACCGGCGATCCTGCGACTCCCGCCTGCGCTCCGGGAGGATTCGGTCACCGCGCACGCCGGCGTCTGACCTGTAGGAGACGAAGCGGAGGCCAGGGCGGAGCCCGGGTGGCCGGAGCGGAGTCGACCGATACGAGGAGTTGGCATCCGGACTTCACCCGGCGGTCACCTGTCCGCCCCCGGAACGCCACGAGGTCGGCCGATCCTTCGCGGCGTGATTGCTGCGGTGTTCGCGATCGTCGCCGCCTTGAGCGAGATGCGCGCCGAGGTCCGACGCATCCGAAGCTCGCGCTGAACGGCCCGGGTCAGAACGTCAGCGGGGGAGCGCGGGGCAGGCCGCGTCGCTCGCCCGCAGCACGTACCAGGTCTCGCCGCCCGTCCGGTGCACCGGGCAGTACAGACGCTCGACGACCGCGAGGGTCGCGGGGGACCGTTCCTTCATCTTCTCCATCGAGAAGTCGTCGACCGCGAGCACCACGGGCCGCTTCGTCGCGAGCCCGTCGGTGATGCGGTGCCAGACCTTCGCGTCGTACTGCTCCGCGGCCCAACCGTTGGTCGGGATCGCCTGGTCGCGTCCCGACAGGTACAGGTCGATCGGGTTGCCCAGGACGTAGACCGGCTGGCCGGGACGCGTGTGCTCGTCGACAAACCGCGCGAACGCGCGTCCGGTGCGGTACTGCGGCTCGGCCTGGTTTTGGAGCGCGCGTCGCTCCGGCGCGGTGACGCCGAAACCGTGACCGGCGGAACGCACCGTCGCCTTGGCGAGGGTCAGCCCGGCCGGGACCGCGCTCAGCGTGAGGACGAAAACGATCGCGACGCGCGCCCGGGAGGCGAGCCGGCGCCAGCTGTGCGCGACGACCTCCAGCCCGCGGGCGCCGAAGAACGCGACCGGCACCGCGAACACCGCCATCTGGTACGGCCACCAGTGCTGGGTCAGGGTCACCGGCACCGCGAGCGCGATCCAGCCCGCGAACGCGAGGCTCCAGCGGTCCCGGTGGCTGCGTACGGCCTGGACGAGCCCGAGCGCGGCGAGCAGCATCACCGGTGCCGACAGCGCGACGAAGCGCGTGACGCCGTCCACGAGACGGGACAGTGGTCGACCGGCGATCCCCGTCGTCTTCGGCGTGTAGACGACGTACGTCCACCCGATCTCGCCCAGAAGCCCGTGCGCCGCGAAGTACAGGACGAACGGCGCGAGCGGGAGCGCGATCCCGAATGTGATCCACGCGACCGTGCCCATGCCGCGACGCACACGGCCGTCGCGCCGGCGTCGCGCGTCGACCACGATCGCGACGATCCACGCCGGGGCGACGAGCGGCAGACACACCCACTTGAACAGCACCGCCACGCCGGCGGCGACGCCCGAGCCGACGAGTCGTGCGCGCCGGTCGCCGGGGTCGAGCGATCGCAACGCGAGCCAGACCGACACGTAGAGGGGGAAGCCGATCATGCCCTCGATCTGCGTCAGCTCCCAGGGTCGGGCCCCGGCGTAGAAGACGCCGACGACGAACAGCGGAAGCACGCTCGCGACCCAGCGCACCCGCACGAGCCGGCGACCCGTCTGCTGCAGCACGAGCGAGAACCCGACCAGCGTCACGAGCTCCAGCGCGTGGACGGAGACCTCGTTGTAGCCGCCGACCGCGCCGGCGAGGAGGTAGTAGAGGAAGATCGCGGGCTGCTTGATGTCCCAAAAGTCGCGATAGAGCACCGCGCCGTGCCCGATCTCGCGGGCGCCGACCATGAACAACGCCTGGTCGCCGAAGAACGGCTGCGTGAGCTTCGTGGCACCGACGACGGCGATGACCGCGAGCACGACGAGGTCGAGTCGTGACGGTGCGCGCCACCAACTCGCCCGGTCGGTTCGACGCGGGGCCCGGCTCGACCTCGCCTGAGGACGCGGCGAGGTCGCGGCCGTGTCGCGCCGCGACGGGATGACGCCCCTCGACCTGAGAGCCACGCGTCCCGATCGGCCTCCGGGCGCTGGTCATGAGGCATTCGGACGGCGCGCATCCCGCGCGTCATCCGGGTCGGCCGTCGGCGGCGAACTCCAGGCATCCGGGTGGCAGCTCGGACCGCAGGGACGTCCCGGGGTGGATCGACGGCGGGGCGTCCGGAGCGGATCGCGGACGGCTCGATCCGAGAGGGGCGCAGGGGTGCACATTCCGGACGGCTACCTCAGCCCGGCCACCTGCGGCACGTTCGGTGTCGCGATGGTGCCGGTCTGGGTGACGGCCGGCCGTCGGGTGCGCAAGGTGGTGAGGAGTCGCTACGTCCCGCTCGTCGCGCTCGGCGCCGCGTACAGCTTCCTCGTGATGATGTTCAACGTCCCGATCCCCGACGGCACGACCGCGCATGCGGTCGGAGCGGTGCTCGTCGCCTGCGTGCTCGGACCGTGGGCGGCAGTCGTCGCGGTGAGCATCGCGCTCCTGATCCAGGCCCTGTTCTTCGGCGACGGCGGCGTTCTCGCGTTCGCGGCCAACGCGTGGAACATGGCGTTCGTCATGCCTATGGTCGGGTACGCGACGTACCGGCTGCTGGCCCGTCACGTGTCGTTGACCTCGCCGCGGCGTGCGGTCGCGGCCGGGGTCGGGGGATACGTCGGGCTCAACGCGGCCGCGCTGTGCGCGGCGGTGGAGTTCGGCCTGCAACCGACGCTCTTCCACAGCGCGAACGGGACGCCGCTGTACGCGCCGTTCCACCTCTCCCAGACGATCCCCGCGATGATGCTCGCTCACCTCACGATCGCCGGCCTCGTCGAGCTCGCGTTGACGGCGGGTGTCGTCGCGTACCTGCAGCGGGCCAACCTGCCCTTGCTGCGCATCAACCACGCCGCGGTCCCCGTGCACGACGGCGACGTCGCGCCCACGCGCCCGTTCGGTTGGCGGTGGGCGTTCGTCGGGCTCGGCCTGATGGCCGTGCTGACACCGCTCGGGCTGCTCGCGCCCGGCGGCGCCTTCGGCGAGGACGCGCCCGCGAAGCTGGACCTGCGCCGCTACCACCTGGGCGCGGTGCCCGACGGGCTCGCCCGCTACGCCGGCTTCTGGCACCACGCGCTGTTCGACGGCTACGGCTTCAGCCACGACCGTCATCCCGCGCTGGGCTACCTGGTCTCCGCGTTCGTCGGCATCGCGGCGATCGCGGTCACGGTCGCCCTCGTCGCCGGCGTGGTCCGCCTGGCGCGCGTTCGCCGTCGCGACGTCGAGAGCGTCCCGGTGTGACCGCGACCGCGACACCCGACTGGCTCACGCGGCCCGAGCTCGGTCTGTGCCCGTGCGGCTGCATCGGCCGGCGCCGCAAGGGCAGCTTCGTCGAGAAGACGATGACCGGCGCCGCGGGGGTCCTGCGCGCGGCGATGCTCTCCGACGACACCGCGACCGGACCCGGTCTGCTGCAACGCGTCGACGCGCGGGTCAAGGTGCTGGCGCTCCTCGCGTCGCTCGTGACCGCGGGACTGGTCCACCACGTCGCAGTGCTCGCCGCCATGTACGTCGTCACGCTCGCCCTGGCGGTCGCGTCGCGGTTGTCGCTTTCGTTCTTCGTGAAGCGGGTCTGGCTGTTCGTCCCGATCTTCACCGGCGTCGTCGTGCTGCCGGCGACGCTCAACCTGGTGACTCCGGGTCACGTCGTCGTCCCGCTGGGCACGTGGTTCGGGCAGCCCGTCGGTGTGACCGCACAGGGCCTGACGTCGGCCGGCCTCATCGTCACCCGCGTGGCGACCTCGATCTCCCTCGTGGTCCTGGTGACGTTGACCACCTCGTGGTCCCGCCTTCTCGCCGCGCTGCGCGCGCTGTTCGTCCCGCGTGTCTTCGTCGCGGTGCTCGGGATGTCGTACCGGTACCTGTTCCACCTGCTCGACGCGGTGACCGACATGTACACCGCCCGCAAGGCCCGCACGGTGACCCGGGACCGCGACGTCGCGAGCAGCCGTCGCTACGTCGCCGCGTCCGCCGGTGCGCTCTTCGGCAAGGCGCAGGCCCTCTCCGAGGAGGTCCACTTCGCCATGCTCGCCCGTGGCTACACGGGCGACGCCCGCACGATCTCGAACACGCGGCTGCGCGTGCGCGACATGGTCTTCGCGCTCGCCGTGCTCGCTGCCCTGATCGTGACGATCGGAGGTGACCGTGTCCTCGTTCGCTGACCACGCGCGCGTCGCCGAGCGCGAGACGCTGCTGGCGCTGCACGGCGTGTCGTTCCGGTACCTCGACCGCTTCGCCGCTCTCGACGACGTGTCGCTCACCGTCGAGCGAGGGGAGCGTGTGGCGCTGCTCGGCGCCAACGGGTGTGGCAAGTCGACCTTGCTCAAGATCCTCGACGGGCTCGTCTTCCCGCACACGGGCCGCTACGACGCGTTCGGCGTGGGGGTGACCGAGGACAGCCTGGAGGACGAGCAGTTCTCGCGCGGCTTTCGCTCCCGCGTCGGCTTCGTGTTCCAGAACTCGGACGCGCAGGTCTTCTCGCCGACGGTGCGCGAGGAGATCGCATTCGGGCCGTTGAACATGGGGATGGGTGCCGACGAGGCCCGCGTCCGCGTCGACGACGTGCTCACCATGCTCGACATCGTGGACCTGGCGGAGCGCGCGCCCTATCAGCTGTCGGGTGGTGAGAAGAAGCGGGTCGCGATCGCGTCGGTGCTCGTCATGAACCCCGACGTGCTGCTCTTCGACGAGCCGACCGCGGCGCTCGACCCGCGCACACAGCGGTGGCTGCTCGACCTCGTCGTCGAGCTACACCGCGCGGGCAAGACGATCGTCGTCGCCACCCACGACCTCGACGCGCTCGACGCGCTGGCCGACCGCTGTGTCGTGTTCTCGGAGGACCACCGCGTCGTGGCCGACGGCGATCCTGGCCGTGTGCTCGACGACACCGCACTACTGCTCGCGGTGAACCTCGTGCACGAGCACGGGCACCGGCACGGATCGTTCCTCCACAGCCACCCGCACGCCGACGGTCACCACGGGGAGGAGCGGTGCGCCGCGTCCGAGACGAGAAGCGGCGCTCAGTCGCCGTTCGGGGCGACCAGCTCGACCTCGAACCCGTCCCGGTCCTCCAGGTAGGCGACCCGCGCGCCCCCTGCGATGGGGTGCGTCTCGACCGGCAGCTGCGACCAGCCGTGGTCGCCGGCCTCCTTCACCGTGGCGTCGAGGTCGACACCGGGTTGGACGCGGAACGCGACGTGGTTGAGCCCCGGACGCAGCCGGCTGTAGAGCATGCCGGGGACCATGTCGGACGACTGCTCGAGCGCGATCGCGAATCCGCTGTCGTGCCGGTAGAGGGCGACGGTGTCGAGCGAGCGGTCGGGGGAGTAGCCCAGGCGGCCCAGGAGCCAGCTCCACGACTCCTCGGCCCGCGGGAGGTCGGGAACCCACAAGGTGAGGTGATGCAGCACGGGGTCCGACTGTACGCGCGCGCTCGCGCAGCGCCCCGTGGCCAGGGCGAACACGCGACGCGCGTCTGGAACCACGACCCGGCGGGCCCTACGCTTCCCGCCGTGCGGACCCGGTGCCCGCGTCCGGGGCGGAACCCGCTCCGCCCCGCGGCTCGACACAACCCCGAGGACGATGGCTGACGCGACGACGGCGGTCCGAGGTGTCGGACGACGCGTGCGCGCTCGGGCGAGAACGGACCGCTTCATCGTGCCGCTCGCGGCGATCGCGGTGTTGGCGCTCGCCGTCCGCCTGGTCGAGACGCTCGTGCTGCGCGCAGGCAACAAGCCCGACCAGGACGCCTACTACTACTGGACGCAAGGGCACGCGCTCGCAGTCGGCGAGGGCTTCATCGACGCGGTGCGCCTCTCGTTCCTGCAGGGTGTGTACCCGAGCGCGTACCATCCGCCGCTCTTCGGCATGTTCCTCGCGGCAGTCGACTGGCTCGGCTTCGACACGGTCGACTCGAACCGGGTCGCGTGCTGCCTGCTGAGCGTCGGCTCGGTCATCCTGATCGCGTACACGGCCCGCCGGATCGCCGGTCCGCGCGCGGGGCTCATCGCGGCGATTCTGGCGGCGATCTACCCACCGTTGTGGGTGTCCGACGCGATGCTGCTGTCCGAGACGATGGTCATCTTCGTGGTCGCGTTCACGTTGCTCGTGACGTACCGCTTCCGTGAACGTCCGAGCATCCCCTTCGCGATCGCGATGGGCGTGGGGACCGCGCTCTGCGCGATGACGCGCACCGAGCTCATCCTGCTCTTCCCGATCGTCGTGGTGCCGTTCGTGCTGTCCCCACGCGTGGGCTCGTGGTCGCGCCGGCTGCGCATGCTCGGCGCGGCGGCGCTCACGGTCGTCGTGCTCGTCGGGCCGTGGGTGGGCTACAACATGAGCCGCTTCCACCATCCCGAGTTCATCGCGACCGGAACCGGCGCCGCGCTGATGTCGGGCAGCTGTCACCGGGTCTGGTACGGCTCGTACATCGGCTACTGGACGAACTGCGAGCAGATCCCGCCAAAGGGTGGGGACGAGTCCGACGACGACGTCTGGTACCGGCAGCGGTCGCTGGACTTCTGGGAGCACCACGTCACGCGCGTCCCGCTCGTCGTCGCCGCGCGCGTCGGTCGTCTGTGGAACGTCTTCAAGCCGGTCCAGCAGGTCCACTTCACGGGCGGGATCGAGGAGCAGGGCGACGCGACCGCATGGTTCTCGCTCGCCGGCTACGTGATCCTCATGCCGCTCGCGATCTGGGGTCTGTTCCTGTTACGCAGACGGGGCGTCGCGATCCTGCCGTTGCTGGCCCTCGCAGGGATCGTGTCGCTCTCGGCGGCGACCACCTCGGGCGTCCAGCGCTACCGCACACCGGCCGACGTGGCGATCGTCCTGTCGGCCGCGGTGGCGATCGAGGTCGCGCTCGGCCGGCTCGTGGCCAAGCCCAGCTTCGCCGGGCTCCGGCGCCCGTGGGCCTTCCTCGCCGGGCCCGAGCCGGGCCCGCCACCGGCCGCCCCGGAGCCCGAGCCTGCCGCCGTCTGACCCCGGCCGGCGTGCGCCGGTGCTCCGCTCCTGGTCAGCCCGGGTCGGGATGCGTGGACCGCGGCTCGGTTGGGTACGAGGTCGTCGTGACCGGCCTCGAGTCGCTGCTGACGATCGCCGAGCTCCTCGCCTTCATCGGGGTGTGCGGCATCGTCGTGCGTGTGGTGCTCCGCTGCGCCGACGCCTACTGGGAGCCGGCGGGTGCGGCGCCGCGCTCACGCCCGCAGGTGATCGGCGAAGAACTCGACCGTCTGCGGCCACACCGCTGAGACGTACTGCTCGGCGTGGAACCCGCCGGGCAGCACGATCGTGGCGACGGTGCCGTGGGCGCGGCGGAGCGCGTCCGCGAGCTCGGTCAGGTCTCCGAGCGACACCAGCTCGTCGGTCGAGTTCACGAGCAACGCCGGTGGCGGGTCACGCGAGATGTTCCAGACCGGCGACGCGGCGCGTGCACGGGCGGCGCACCGTGTCGCCGCGCAGCCGAGGAATGCGGCGTAGTAGCTGCGCAGCTTCGGCGTTCGCGCCTGCCCGGCCGCGGTGAGGTCCATCGGTCCGGACCAGCTCACGACAGCGGTGAGGCCGTCGTGGTGCGGACGGGTTGCCAGCAGCGCGACCAGGTGACCGCCGGCCGACGTGCCGAGCGCGCCGACCCGGTTCGGGTCGATCTCGTACTGGTGCGCCCGCGCGCGCACGAACTGCAGCGCGGCGCGCACATCGTCGATCGCGGCGGGATAACGATGGCGCGGCGCGAGGCGGTAGTCGATCGCGAACGCGGTGAACCCGTCGTCGGCGAGCCGTTGGGCCTCGTCGGCCAGGGTCTGGCGGTTGCCGAACACCCACCCGCCGCTGTGCACCACGAGCACCGCCCTCCGGCGGCTCACCGCCGGCGCCGGCAGATAGGCGTCGAGCCTGAGCCGGAGGCCGCCCACCGTGCGGTACACGACGCCCCGCCGGATCCCGGGCCCGTGCACGACCGGTTCGGCCCGCGGCGCAGCCGACGAGCAGCCGGTGAGAAGCAGGCACGTCACCGCCAGCACGGCCAGCGGCCCGGCGGCGCGGTGGACCAGGTTCCGGTGACGACACGACGCGCGGCCGATGAATTCCTCGCTGACGGACGGTGCGGACGGAGGCGGACGCACGCTACCGTCCATCGTCGCTGCGGAAAGCGCAGGCAGGGAGACGGGACGTGGAACAGGCCGTTGATCGCGGGCCGGCAGCCAGGCGCTCGCGGCGCCTGGCCGGCTTCGACGGTCTGCGGGGCCTCGCCGCCCTCGGCGTCCTCGTCCTGCACGCGACCGACGTCGCGCTGATCGCGCACCCCGGGGCCCACGACTTCACCGCGCAGCTCCAGTCGGGCGTGCAGATCTTCTTCGTGCTCTCCGCGTTCCTGTTGGCGCGCCCGTTCGTCAGGGCGGTCCTCACGCGTCGGCCCCTGCCGGGTGTCCGGGCCTACGCGCGCAGCCGGCTCCTGCGCATCATCCCCGCCTATTGGGTCGCGCTCGTCGGCTCGACCGTGTTCCTCGGCACGACCGACATGCACAGCGCCAAGGACTGGCTGGTCCAGCTGACGTTGACGCAGGTGTACTCGATCGGCCAGTTCGCGCGTGGCATCTCGGTGGCGTGGACGCTGAGCGTGGAGGTGACGTTCTACCTCCTGCTCCCGTTCTTCTTCATGGCCGTTGCCGCGTGCACGAAGCGACTGTCACCGATCGCCGCCCTCGCGTCGGGCACCGCGGTGCTCTTCGTCGGCGGTGCCGGCTTCATGCTGTGGACCGCGAGCGGCAACCGGTTCCTGCCGTCGCTGTGGCTGCCGTTCTATCTCCCCGTGTTCGCGCTCGGCATCGCGCTCGCCATCGTGCGTGAAGCCGTCGTCGATCCGCGCCGACGCCAGGCCGCCGGCACCTTCGCGTGCCGCACCGCGGTCCTGTGGTGGGCCGCGGCCGCGGCGGTCCTCGCGTTCGCGGCGATCCGCTACGGACGCCTGGTGCTGATCCCGTACCGTGCGCACCTGCTGGGCAGCCAGGTCGCCTACGGGGTGTACGCGCTGCTCCTCGTCGTCCCGCTCGTGCTCGACTTCGAAGGTGTCTCGGTCGTCACGCGGCTGCTGGAGCGTCGCGTCGTCGTGTTCCTCGGACTGGTCAGCTATCCGCTGTACCTGTGGCACAACCAGATCACGACCGCGGTGCGCGAGCACTGGCTCCACCTCGGCAACGCGCCCGGGAACGCGCTCGAACAGCTCGCGATCGTGCTCGCGGTGACGCTCGTCGTCGCGTCCGTGAGCTGGTTCGCCCTGGAGCGTCCGATCATCGAATACGGTCGTCGCCTCGGGTCGCGGCGCCGGATCGCGGCGAGCGCCGTGGAACGTCCGCCCGAAGCCGCCGCCACAGCTGCCGGGTTCCGACACGATGCGGCGTCATAGCGCCGCATCGTGTCGGAACCGCGCGTGAACGTGGAGAACGGCACCGCCCCATCACGTGCGTGAGCGGCCGCGTAAGGTGTCGCCGACGGTGGGACGCGAAAGGGCGACGATGGCGGACGACCACATGATCACGGACGCTGCGACCCTCTGGGAGCTCGTGGCGCGCCGCGCCGACGCCGACCCCGACCGGGTCATGCTGACCGACGAGTCGGAGCGCGACATCACCTTCGCCCAGTGCCGCGACCGCGCCGAGCGGGTCGCCGCGGGCCTCCACGAGCTCGGAGTGCGGGAGGGCACGCCGGTCTCGTGGCAGCTGCCGAGCCGCATCGACACCGTCGTCCTCTCGATCGCGCTGTCGCGGCTGGGTGCGGTGCAGAACCCGATCATCCATCTCTACCGGGAGCGCGAGGTCGGCTTCGCCCTGCGCCAGACGGGCGCGGCGCTGTTCGCGATCCCGGGCGTGTGGCGCGGCTTCGACTTCCGCGAGCTCGCAGCACGCGCGACGGCCGAGCTCGACACGCCGCCCCAGCTCCTCGTCGTCGACGACGGACTGCCCGAGCGCGATCCGGCCGGCCTGCCACCGGCGCCGCGGGTCGCGCCGGGTGATGACGCGCCGGTGCGCTGGATCTACTACACGTCGGGGAGCACGGCGGACCCGAAGGGTGTGCGGCACACCGACCAGACGCTGATGGCCGCGGGCCGCGGTCTCGCGCACGCGCTCGACATGTCCCGCGACGACGTCGGCAGCATCGCGTTCCCCTATGCGCACATCGCGGGGCCCGACTACCTCGTCATGATGCTCACCATCGGCTTCGGCGCGGTCGTCGTCGAGGCGTTCTCGATGGACGTGCTGCCGTTCTACCGCAAGCACGGCGTCACGATGGTCGGTGGCAGCACCGCGTTCTACGTCGCGTTCCTCGCCGAGCAGCGCAAGCATCCCGAGGAGCCGGTGCTGCCGACGCTGCGCCTCATGTCCGGCGGCGGTGCGCCGAAGCCGCCCGAGATCCATTACGAGGTGCAGCGCGAGCTCGGCGGTCGCGGCGTCGTGCACGGCTACGGCATGACCGAGGTGCCGATGATCGCCCAGGGCTCGCCGCACGACTCCGACGAGCAGCTCGCGCACTCCGACGGCGCGCCGATCCTCGCTGCCGAGGTGCGCATCGTCGGTCTCGACGGCACGGTGGCCGGACCCGACGAGGAGGGCGAGGTCCGCGTCCGCGGCCCGATGGTCATGCGCGGGTACACCGATCCCGCGCTCACGGCAGAGGCGTTCGACGAGGACGGCTTCTTCCGGACCGGCGATCTCGGCAAGCTGCGTGCCGACGGGCATGTCACGCTCACGGGCCGGCTCAAGGACGTGATCATCCGCAAGGGTGAGAACGTGAGCGCGAAGGAGATCGAGGATCTGCTCTACACGCACCCGAAGGTCGAGGAGGTCGCGGTCGTGGGTCTGCCCGACCCCGAACGCGGTGAACGGGTGTGCGCGGTCGTGCAGGTGGTCGAGGGCGTCGAGCCGCTGACGCTCGAGGAGATGGTCGCGTTCTGCAAGGACGCGCACCTGATGACGCAGAAGATCCCCGAGCAGCTCGAGCTGCGGGCCGAGATGCCGCGGGCCACGATCGGCAAGATCGTCAAGACGAAGCTGCGCGAAGAGTACGCGGCCAAGCCCTGGAGTGGAACGCTCTAAGCTGCGTATCGGCGATGGGGCTCGCCACAACCGCCGGCGACGACGCACGAGCTCGGAGCGGCTGACAGTCCCTACCGACATCCGAGGAGCGTTGTGTCGGAAGGCCACGTCGCCGAAACGGGTCTGTCGCGTCCCGTGCCGCGGGATCCACGGCAGTCCGCGCGATTCCCACACCCGGGCCAGGTCGTCGCCGTCGCCCTCGGCGGCGCCGTCGGCGCGCCGCTGCGATACGAGCTCCTGGTGTGGTTCCCGGTCCACCCGGGCCGGTTCCCGTGCACGACGTTGGCCATCAACGTCTCGGGCTCGTTCGTGCTCGGCGTGCTGCTCACGCTGTTCATCGAGCGGATACGTCCGGCGCGGTATCTGCGCGCGTTCGTGTGCACCGGTGTGCTCGGCGCGTACACCACGTTCTCCACCTTCGCGGTCGAGGTGACGACGCTGGGCAAGGACGGTCACGTGGTGACGGGCGTCGCGTACCTGCTCGCGAGCCTCACGCTCGGCCTCGTCGCCGCGGTCGCGGGTGTTGCGTGCGCGCGCCTCGGGCGGCAGCGATGACGTTGCTCGGCGTCGTCGTCGCAGGTGTTCTCGGTGCACCGGCGCGCTACCTGCTCGACGCGGTGATCTCCGAGCGGACGCGCGGCGTGTTCCCGTGGGGGACGCTGGTGGTGAACGTGTCGGGGTCGTTGGCTCTCGGATTCCTCGGCGGCCTCGCGCTGTATCAGGGCTTCCCCGCGACGGCGAGGACGGTGCTCGGGACGGGCTTCCTCGGCGCGTACACGACGTTCTCGACGTTCACCTACGAGACCCTGGCGGTCGCGCGGGAGGAGAGCCGGGTGCTCGCGCTCGGCTACGTGATCGGGAGCGTGCTGGCGGGCGTCGCTGCCGCCGCGGCCGGGCTCGCGCTCGCGGCCGCGCTCTGAGTCACGGCGTTTCCGACGCGACGGCATCGGTTGCCGCGAGCGTGGCCGCCGTGCGCGTCCGCCCCCGCCGACGTCGCACGACACGCAGGCCCGGCAACACGATCGCGCCGGCGAGCGCGGGGAGCACGGTGCCCAGTCCCCGGTAGGCGAGTGCACCCGCGAGCGCGGTCGCGTGATGGACGCCGTAGGAGGCCAACAACGCGGGAAGCGCGGCCTCCACGACGCCGAAGCCCGCGGGAACGAGGGGCACGCTGGCCGCGATCACCGCGGTCGTGTACGCGAGGAGGAGCACGTCGGGCCGAACCACGGTTCCGGCCGCGACGAGGGAGAAGAACAGGCAGAGCGCGTCGCATCCCCAGGCCGCGAGCGCGAGCACGACCACGAACGCGCGCTCGCGGCGCGTGGGCGTGACGGTCGCCGCCTCCGCGAACCAGCGCGCACCCACGGCACGACGCTGCTCGACCGACCGGCGTTGCCGTCGTGGCCGCAACGCGCCGATCCGCACCGCGAACCATTCGACGACGGCCTGCCGCCGCGCCAGCGCGACGATGAGCGCGAGCGTCGCCAGCATCGCCAGCGCGACCCCGACGAGCGGCCCGCGCTCGTCCCCGGGGACGTCGTCGAGCAACGCGGCGGTGAGCACCGACGCCGAGGCCAGCACCCACAGGGTCGCGTTCGCGTACCACTCCGAGTACACCAAGGTCAGCGCGGCGCGCCGTCGTGTGAGGCCTCGACGGGAGAGCTCCGCGCTCGCGAGCACCATGCCCTCGGCCGGCGACGCCGGCGTGATCAGCCCGAGGCCGAAGACCACGAGGCCGAGGCGGAACGCGGCGCCGCGTTTCAGGTCGGCGTCGGGACCCGCGAGGCGACGGAGCTGCCACGACAGCAGCGCGTAGCTCGCGGTCTCGGCGGCGAACCCGGCGAGGAGCCAGCGGACGTCGACGTCGCCCAGCGCGTCGAGCGCGTCGGCCATCCCGCCCGCGAGCTCCACCGCGAGGAAGAGCGCCAGGCCCGCGAGCACGACGCCGAACCCGAATCTGACCAGCGCGTGATGGCGGGCGGGCGCCGCCGGCGGCGACGTCGGTTCGGGTTCCGCGGCGTCGGTCATCGGCATCGTGGCGTGGGTTCCACGCGGTCGGGAACGCGTGCGTGGCACGTGTGTGTTCCAACCGGCAGACTGCTCATCAGGAGGTCGTGATGGACCGGGACGTGACGAAGACCGACGAGGAGTGGCGCTCGCAGCTCGGAGCGGAGCGCTACCACGTGCTCCGGCAGGCGGGCACGGAGCCGCCGTTCTCGGGCGAGTACGTCCACACGAAGAGCGACGGTACCTACCGCTGCGGCGCGTGCGACGCGGTGCTGTTCCGCTCCGGCGACAAGTTCGACTCGGGAACCGGGTGGCCGAGCTTCACCCAGCCCGCGGTCGCCGATGCGCTCGAGCTGATCGAGGACCGCAGCCACGGCATGCTCCGTACCGAGGTGCGATGCCGGCGCTGCGGTTCCCATCTCGGTCATGTGTTCCCCGATGGGCCGGCTCCCACGGGTGAGCGCTACTGCATGAACTCGCTCTCGCTCCGTCTCGACCCGGAGGCCTGAGCTCGGCGGCGCCCGTCGCCGGGCGCCTGCCGCAATCCCACCACGCAGCGTGAGATTGCCCTCAAGTCGTGGGTCGCGCGCGACCGATACAAAGCCTGCGAGTCATGTCGCTCAGGACAAAGGCAAACCCGCAGGGATGCGGGGACGCAAAGCCACGGGACCCACACCGGCAACCCGCCGGACGGTCGGCCGGGCTACCCCGAGGACGTGAACCCCGACGAGGGGAAGGCCGAAGGGCGGAGGACACCGGCTCGCGTCGAACATCCCTACCCATCACAAGGGGGCACGAGAGTGCTGCAGAACACCCTGAAGAAGCTCAGGGCCCATCGTGACGGGGAGGAGGGGTTCACGCTCATCGAGCTCATGGTTGTGGTGTTGATCATTGCCATCCTCATCGCCATCGCCATCCCCACCTTCCTCGGTGCGAAGAGCCGGGCACAGGACAAGGCCGCACAGTCCAACGTGCGAAACGGGGTCACGGCCGCCAAGACCGTGTTCTCGGACCACCAGGACTACGCGGACGCTGACCCCGCCGCGAACACCAACCTCCAGACCGTCGAGCCGAGCCTGAACTTCCAGGCTGCTGGTGTGGCCTCGACGCAGCCGAAGGAGGTCTCGGTCGCGGTGGCCGACACCCAGGGCGCCACGGTCGCGGGCTCCGACACCATCTACATGGCGTCGCTCGCGAAGTCCGGCAAGTGCTGGGCGGCCCGCGACTTCCAGGGCCCGTCCACGACCGCGGGCATCACGGTCGGTACGGCGTACGCGCAGGTTCCGAGCGGCACCGCCTGCTCGGGAACGGGCGCTGCCGGTCTTCCGACCACGGCCTGGGCCGACAGCTTCTAACCAATCCTCAGCACGAACCGAGTCCGGGCCCGGAGGCGTTCCGCCTCCGGGCCCGTTCGGTGTCGGGACCGAGCTCACCATGGACCGAAGGGAACACCGCACCGAGGGCTTCACGCTCGTCGAGCTCGTCGTCGTGGTCGTCGTGATCGGTGTGCTGATGGCCATCCTTGCGCCGACCCTGCTCGGCGCGCGCGACCGCGCCGACGCGCGCGCGTCGGAGGCGCTCGTGCACGACGCGCTGCTCGCCGCGAAGTCGACCGATCAGGACGGCTACGCGGCGGTGACGTTGACCGACCTTGCCCGCACCGAACCGGCGGTGCGCTTCGTCGACGGGTCGACCGTGGCGTCCGCCGACCGTCACGAGGTCTCGGTCGCGGTCGGCACCACCGCGGGCCAGGACTACGTCGTTCTCGTCTCGCGCTCGCACGGCGGCCAGTGCTACGCGGTCGCCGACCACGAGCGCTCGCCGGTGGGCTACCAGCGCACCGGCGGCAGCGCCTGCGACGCCGACGCCTTCGACCCGGCCCATGGCTGGTCCGATACCTGGCCGTAGCCCGGAAGCCGTACATTTCGTCCATGTGTACGTGGATACGGGTCGTCGGGACTCACATCCACACAAGGCGGTCGGCGTTGGGGCTCAACCCGCCCCGGGAAGCTGTCGAGGCCTGAATGGTGACCGTCGCGACGGCCGTGATCTGTGGGGTGTTCGGGCTGCTGGTCGGCTCGTTCCTCAACGTCGTCATCTGGCGGGTTCCCCGCAAGGAGTCGGTCGTCCGGCCGCCGTCGCACTGCACCGAGTGCGGGTCGGCGGTGCGGCCCTACGACAACGTTCCCGTGCTCTCCTGGGTCGTCCTGCGGGGCCGCTGCCGCGACTGCGGGGCCGGGATCCCCGTGCGCTACCCGACGGTCGAGCTCGCCTGCGGTCTCCTCTGGGCGGGCCTCGGGGCGCGCTTCGCCGGCTCGTGGGCGCTGCCCGCGTTCCTCGTGCTCGGCGCGGGGCTGCTCGCGCTGTCGGTCATCGACCTCGAGCACTACCTGTTGCCGAACCGCGTCGTGTACCCGCTCGGGATCGCGTGTGCCGTCCTGCTCGGTGTCGCCGCGTTCGCCGACGGCGACCCGTCGCGCTGGCTGCGCGCCCTCGCCGCGGCCGCGGTCGCGTTCCTCGCGTTCTTCACGATCCATCTGATCGCGCCGCGGGGGATGGGCTTCGGCGACGTGCGCCTCTCGTTCGTGCTCGGCCTCGGGCTGGGCTGGCTCGGTTGGGGCTACGTGTTCCTCGGGCTCTTCCTCGGCTTCGTGTACGGCTCCGTGGTCGGCCTCGGCCTGATCCTCACGCACCTGCGCAGCCGCAAGGATCACGTGCCCTTCGGTCCCTTCCTCGCCGCCGGCACCATCACCGCCGCCCTCTGGGGCCAGAGCATCCTCGACTGGTACCTGCACCGGTAACCGCGTGAGCCGCGCTCGCGACCGCGCGAAGGGTTCGCCGCGCGCGAAATGACCGCGCGCGGGTTCCCGCGATGCGGCGACCGGAGCGACGAAGCAGCGGAGGTCGCTCGCCAGCGAGCGAGGGAGCCGTACCTCGCAGGGCGAACCCCGGAGCCCTGCAGCCAAAGTGACCACAGAGCGCGCGTAGTTGCTCAAGTCTGAGCACGCAAAATGACGACGAGTGTGTCGTGAGGGGACGCGGGGTGCAGGGGACCGCCGTCGGAGCCCGGGACCGAGGCCACGAGGCCTCGGGCTCCCTGGGGGTGCTGATGCCACAGTTGACTATTGTTGAAAATGATAGCTACTGTGCCCAAAGCCAAGCAGGGGATCCGACCGTGACCTTCGCCATGCCCGACCGCGGCCTGCTGACGGTCCGCGAGGTCGCGGACGCGATGCGGGTCTCGACCATGACCGTCTACCGGCTGATCAAGGCCGGCGAGCTCCCGGCCATCCGGGTCGGCAAGCACTTCCGGATCAAGAACGGCGACCTCGTCGCGTACCTCGACAGCCGCATGGTCGGTCGGGACGCCGACATGGACATGGTCGGTCGGGACGCCGACATCGACCTCGTCGGCCGACGGGGCGCGGACGAGCGGGCCGAGCTCGGCGACGGCGCGGGTGAACGCGGGGGGAGCTCGTGGCCCGGCGGGTGATCGGCCTCGACGTCGGGACCAACGCGGTCCGTGTCGCCGAGATCGAGCTCGCGCCGACCCCGATCCTGCGCGTGTTCGGTCAGGTCGCGCTGCCGCCCGACGCGATGCGCGAGGGCGAGATCGTCGACCCGGGCGCGGTCAGCGCCGCGATCGAGCGGCTCTGGCGTGAGCTCGGCCTGCGCAAGGGCGAGGTGCGTGTCGGTCTCGCGAGCCCGCGCGTCATCGTGCGTCCGGTCGAACTTCCGGCGATGCCCGAGGACGACCTCGGCGGCGCGCTGCGCTTCCAGGCCCAGGAGCTCATCCCCATCCCCATCGAGGAAGCCGTCTTCGACTTCCAGGTGCTCGAGTCGTTCCCGCCCGTCGAGGGTTCGGAGGGCATGGGCACGAGTCGTGTGCTGCTCGCGGCCGCGCACCGCGAGACGGTGGAGCGTGTGGTCGACGCGGTGCGCGGCGCGGGACTGCGCGTCGGCGCGGTCGACGTCGTGCCCCTCGCGCTCGTGCGCGCGCTCGCCGGCTACGGCGAGCCGGCGGAACCGGGCGCGGAGGCGATCGTCTCCTTCGGCGGCGGGACGACGGTGGTCGTCGTCCACGAGGCCGGCCTGCCCCGCTTCGTGCGCATCCTCGGTGTCGGTGGACGGCTGCTGACCGACGTCGTCGCTCGCGACCTCGACCTGCCCCTCGACACCGCGGAGTCGGTCAAGCGTCAGGGTGACCTCGCGCCGGGTGACTTCGCCGCACGCTCGACCGCGGCGATGGAACGGCCGCTGCTCGACCTGCTCGAGGAGATCCGCGGGTCGATCGACTACTACCGGACCCAGCCCGGTTCGGTGCCGTTGCGACGCGTGCTCGTCACGGGCGGTGGCTCGCGACTCGGCGGGCTCCCCGAACGTCTCTCGCGCGTTCTCGGCGTCCCGGTCGACGCGGCGCGCCCGCGCGACCACGTCGTCGTCGGCGACATCGGCTTCCCGCCGGAGGAGCTGCCGACGCTCGACCCGTACCTCGCGGTGCCGATCGGTCTCGCGCTCGGCGGCGCGGGCACGACGCGGCGCATCGACCTCACGACGGTCGAGCGCCGCGCCGCGGTGGACCGCCGGGTGATCGCGGGCATCGCCGCCGCGGGCGTCGCGCTCCTCGCGATCCTCGGTCTGTTGACGGTGCAGAAGTCCAACGACGTGTCGCACGCCAAGGACCAGGTCGCGGAGGTGCAGCAGACGAACCAGCGGCTGCAGACACAGGTCAGCCGGTTGAGCGGCGTGCAGACGGACCAGGCGCAGGTGGACGCGATCAAGGCGCAGGTGACCCAGCTGCTGCAGTCCGACGTGTCGTGGGGGACGATGCTCCAGGCCATCGCGCGCACGATTCCCAACGACGTCTGGCTCACGGGCTTCCAGGGCACGCTCACGAAGCAGCCGGGCGGGGCGACGCCCTCCGCCGCGGCCCAGACCGCGGCGGGCATCTCTGGGAGCGCGGCCACGACGAGCACGTCGTCGTCCTCGGGCGCGACGACGTCGACGACCGGGGCGGGCGGCGCGGCCGCGCTCGGCGCGGTCCCGAGCGGCACGCTCACGTTCAACGCGACCGGCCTCGACTACACGTCGGTCGCCGCGTGGATCCAGCGGGTGAGCCAGATCCCCTCCTTCACGACGGTGTGGGTCACCAACGCGACCCGCCAGAACGGTCAGCTCGCGAGCAGCCAGCCCCTCGTGACGTTCACGTCGAGCGCGACGTTCAACGCCGCGGCGCGTTCCGACCGGTTGAACCAGCTGCAACAGGACATCGGCCAATGAAGCGGATCGTGCTGATCGCCGCCGCGGCCGTCGCCGTCCTCGTCGTGATCGTGTGGTACGTCGCGCTCTACTCGCCGAAGAACAGCGACCTGTCGAAGGCGCACGACGACCTGCAGGCGGCGCAGGCCCAGCGCGGGAACCTGCAGACCCAGCTGAGCAATCTCCGCGACCTCGAGGCGAACCGCGCCAAGCAGCAGGCCGCGCTCCAGAAGCTCAACGCGGCGGTCCCGACGACGCCCGACCTGGCCGGTTTCATCCTCCAGGCGAACGACATCGCGACCCAGGCCGGTGTGGACTGGTTGCAGGTGTCGCCGTCGCTGCCCACCGCGCCGCAGGGCGGCGGTCCCACGACGATCAACCTCACCATGCAGCTGCAAGGCGGCTTCTTCCAGGTGTACGACTACCTGAACCGGCTCGAGGATCTCCAGCGGCTCGTCGTCGTCGACACGGTCAACCTCAGCACCACGGGGGACACGACGGCGAACCCGTCGGACCCGACACTGTCGATGGGCATCACCGCGCGCATGTTCACCCGCAGCGCGCCGATCTCGACGAACGGGACGACGGGCGGCACGTCGAGTGGCGGCACCACGGCGACGACGCCGACGACGGCCAGCTCGTCGCCGTCGACGACGTCGAACACGAGGGTCGGCTGAGATGCCCGCGCCCTCCTACGACCGCAAGCGGTTGATCACCATCCTCGCGATCGGCGGTGTGCTCGTCGCGGCGCTCGGCCTCTACGCGCTCACGAGCGGTGGTGGCGGTGGCAGCGGGAGCAGCGCGGGATCGACCACGACGACGCGTTCGTCGGCGAGCGCGGCGAGCCAGCCGCGCAGCACGACGTCGACCACGCGGACGTCCACGCCGACGACGACCACGACGGTCGCGACCATGCCCCCGAGCTTCGAGACCTTCGCGGAGCGCAACCCGTTCGAGCCGTCGGTCCAGACCGCCGGCACGGGCACCGGCGGGACGGGTGGCACCACGACACCGACCACGACCGCGGGTGCGGGCACCACCCCGACGACCGTCGCGACCGGCGGTACCGGCGCGACCGGTGGAACGGGCGGGACCGGAGGGACGGGCGGGACCGCCAACGCGGGTGCGACCGGTGGCGCGGGTGCCGCCGCCGCGCCCCCGGCCGGCAGCCAGAACCCGGCCGGTGGCACACCCGTCCAGCTGGTCCAGGTGATCCCGGCCTCGAACCAGGCCGTCGTCCAGGTCGGCTCGACCGCGTACACCGTGACCCCCGGCCAGACCTTCGCGACGAGCTACAAGCTGGTGTCGCTGTCGGGCTCGTGCGGGCAGTTCGTCTTCGGCGACTCGCCCTTCAGCCTCTGCACCGGTGAGCAGGTCCTGAAATAGCGGCTCTCCAGGCTTTCAGCCCGAGCCTGCGCTTCACCTCCGTAAACTTCGGGGACTGTGTTGCGCTTCCTGACCGCCGGTGAGTCGCACGGCCCGGCCCTGACCGTCATCGTCGAAGGGCTGCCGGCCGGCCTGCCCGTCGTGATCGACGACGTGGGCGACGAGCTCGCGCGCCGCCGGCTCGGCTACGGGCGCGGCCCGCGCATGCGCTTCGAGCGCGACGACGTGGAGTTCACTGGCGGTGTCCGCCACGGCCGCACGCTCGGCTCGCCGGTGTCGCTCGTGATCCACAACACCGAGTGGCCGAAGTGGCAGGAGGAGATGTCGGCCGCGCCGGGCGTGACGGCGAAGCCGCTCCACCAGCCTCGCCCGGGCCACGCCGACCTGGTCGGCATGCAGAAGTACGGCTTCGACGACGCGCGCGACGTGCTCGAGCGCGCGAGCGCGCGGGAGACCGCGGCGCGTGTCGCGGCAGGCGCGCTCGCGAAGCAGTTGCTCGGTCACCTCGACACCGCGGTGATCAGCCACGTGATCCAGATGGGACCGGCGCGCGCGCCGCAGGAGCCGCGCCCGACGCCCGACGACCTCGAGCGCGTCGACGCCTCGCCCGTTCGCTGCTTCGACGAGGCCGCGGAGGAGGCCATGGTCGCCGAGGTGAAGGCCGCGGCGAAGGTGGGCGACTCCCTCGGCGGCGTCGTCGAGGTGCTCGGCTACGGCGTGCCACCCGGGCTCGGGTCGCACGTGCACTGGGACCGCAAGATCGACGGTTTGCTCGCGCAGGCGCTGCTCTCGATCCAGGCGGTGAAGGGCGTCGAGCTCGGCGACGGGTTCGACGTCGCGGGCCGGCGGGGGAGCGACGCCCACGACGAGATCGTCTGGGACGCCGACGCGGGCGAGTACCAGCGCGCGTCCGCGCGTGCGGGAGGGACCGAGGGCGGGATGACGACCGGCGGTCTGCTCGTCGCACGCGCGGCGATGAAGCCGCTCGCGACGTTGAACCGCCCGGTGCTGCGCACCGTCGACACCGAGACGAAGGAAGCGACGGTGTCGTTCAAGGAGCGCACCGACGTGACCGCGGTGCCGGCCGCCGGCGTCGTCGCGGAGACGATGGTCGCGCTCGTGCTCGCGTCCGAGGCACTGCGCAAGTTCGGGGGCGACTCAGTCGAGGAGCTGCTGCGCAACTTCCGCGGCTACCTCGACTCCCTCCGATGACCGGGTCGCACCTCGTCCTCATCGGGCTCATGGGGGTGGGGAAGTCCACGGTCGGACGCCGGTGCGCGGCACGGCTGCAGCGTCCGTTCATCGACACCGACGAGCAGGTCGAGACGCTCGTGCAGATGCCGGTCCCCCTGTTGTTCGCGACCAAGGGCGAGGCCGCGTTCCGCGCCGTCGAGGCCCGCGCGCTGGCCGACGCGTGCGCGTCGCCGATCCCCGCGGTGATCGCGTGCGGTGGGGGCGCGGTCGTCGATCCCGTGAACCGTCGCGCGCTCGACCGCGCGGGCACGGTCGTCTGGTTGCAGGCGTCGCCGAACGTGCTCACCGAGCGGGTCGGGAACGGCGACGGACGGCCGCTTCTCGCCGGGCCCGTGGGCGCGTCTCGTCCACCGCAGCAGGTGACCGCGACGCTGGAGCGCCTCGCGCTGCTCCGCGAGGCGGCCTACGCGGCGGCCGCCGACCACGTCGTCGACACGGTCGGGCGGAGCGCGGACCAGGTCGCGACCGAGGTCCTCCGCGTGACGGGGCTGGAGCCGTGAGCCCGTCCGCGCTCGTCGTCGGTCCCGGCGTGCTGGAGCGGCTCGGCCCGCTGCTGCGCGGTCGCCGTCGTGTCGCGATCGTGAGCCAGCGTGCCCTCATGGACCCGCACGGCGACACCGTCTCGGCCGCGCTCCACACCGCAGGCGTCGCGCACCGCGTCCACCTCGTCGACGACGGCGAGGAGGCGAAGACGTTCGCGACCGTCGAGCGACTCTGCCGCGAGTTCGCGCGCGACGGGCTGCTGCGCGCCGACGCGGTCGTCGCGCTCGGCGGCGGCGTCGTCGGCGACACCGCCGGCTTCGCCGCGGCCGTGTACCACCGCGGCGTCGACGTGGTGCAGGCGCCGACCACACTGCTCGCGCAGGTCGACTCGGCGGTCGGCGGCAAGACCGCCGTCAATCTGCCCGAGGGCAAGAACCTCGTGGGTGCGTTCCACCAACCGGTCGCGATCGTCGCCGACAGCGACACGCTGGCGACGCTGCCGGAGCGCGAGTACCGATCGGGGCTGGGCGAGGTGGCGAAGTACGCCCTCATGCCCGCCGGGTCGGAGGTTGCGGTGATCCTGCAACGGGACGCGGGCGCGGTCGTCGCCCGCGACTCGAAGGTGCTCGGCGCGCTCGTGCAGGCGTGCATCGACGTGAAGCTCGCCGTCGTCGCCGCCGACCCGGAGGAGCGCACCGGGTTGCGCGCGACACTGAACCTCGGGCACACGCTCGCGCACGCGTTGGAGACCGCGGGCGGCTACGACCTGCGTCACGGCGAGGCGGTCGCGATCGGGCTGGCGTTCGTCGGCGTGTTGGCCGAGAGCATGGAGCGCATCGGCCCCGGGGACGCGGCCCGCTTCCGTGAGCTGCCGGCGTCGCTCGGTCTCCCCGTGACGGTGCCCGACGGCGACGCGCTGACCGCCGACGCGCTCGTCGACGTCATGCGTCGCGACAAGAAGGCCAGGGGTGGGCTCACGTTCGTGCTGCCCGGACCACGAGGTCTCGAGACCGTCGACGACCCGCCCGAGGGCGCGTTGCAGCACGCGTTCCGCGCCGTCGGCGTAGGAGGTTGAGGACGTGGGTGGCGTGATCCTGTTGCTGTCGGGACCGAACCTGAACCTGTTCGGCCAGCGCGAGCCCGACGTCTACGGCACCGACACGCTCGATGACATGGTCGCCGACGCGCGCGCCGCCGCGACGGGCGCGGGCTACGAGCTCGAGCACGTCCAGTCGAACCACGAGGGCGTGCTCGTGGACGCGGTGCACGCGGCGCGGAGTCGGTGCGCGGCGATCGTGGTCAACGCGGGCGCGCTCACGCACTACTCCTACGCGCTGGCCGACGCGCTGGCCACGTTCGAGGGCGTCAAGGTGGAGCTGCACGTGTCGAACCCGGCCGCGCGTGAGCACTGGCGCCACGACTCCGTGCTCGCATCGTTCGTGACCGCGACGATCGCAGGATTCGGCCGCGCCGGCTACCGGCTCGCGGTGGAGGGCGCGGTGGCGAAGCTGGCGGTCCACTCATGAACCCAGCCCTGACACTGCCGCCGATGGACGTCGCCGGGCGCGTGCCGAAGCTGCGCGAGCGTCTCGATCCCGACGGGCTCGACGCCCTGCTCGTCTCGCGCCTGCCCAACGTCCGCTACCTGTGCGGGTTCACGGGGTCGGCAGGCACGTTGCTCGTGACGCGCGACCGCGTCGCGCTGGTGTCCGACGGCCGGTACGCGGAGCAGGCGGTCGAGCAGCTCGTTGCCGCGGGGGTCGCCGCCGACGTGCTGATCGGTACGACGGTCGCGCGCCAGCGCGAGCTGCTGCACGACGCGGTCCAGGAGGGCACCCGGCTCGGGCTCGAGGCGCACGGGATCACGTGGGCCCAGCAGCGCGCGTACGCGTCGGAGTGGTTCCCCCACGTCGAGCTCGTCGCGACCGAGGGTCTCGTCGAGGGCCTGCGCCGGGTGAAGGAACCGGGCGAGGTCGCGCGCATCCACGCTGCCTGCGCCATCGCCGACGACGCGCTGCGCGAGGTCTTCACGATGCTGCCGAACGGGCCGACGGAACGCGAGGTCGGTCTCGCGCTCGAGTTCGGGATGCGCGAGCGCGGTGCGAGCGGCAACAGCTTCGACCCGATCGTCGCGTCGGGTCCGAATGGTGCGAAGCCGCACGCCCGACCCACCGATCGTCGGGTCGAGCACGGGGAGCTCGTCGTGATCGATTTCGGCTGCGTGGTCGACGGGTACTGCTCGGACATGACGCGCACCGTGAGCGTCGGCGATCCGGGCGCGGACGCGCACCGCCTGTGGGACACGGTGCGCGCGGCCCAGCAGGCCGGTCGTGATCTCGTGGCGCCGGGCGTGTCGTGCGCAGACGTCGATCGTGCGTGTCGAGACGTCATCGACGCCGCCGGGTGGGGTGACAAGTTCTCGCACGGGACGGGTCACGGTGTGGGTCTCGAGATCCACGAGGACCCGCGAGTGACCGGAACGGCCCGTGATAGCTTGGATCCCGGTCACGTCGTGACCGTCGAGCCCGGCGTCTATCTCCCCGGCATCGGTGGCGTCCGCATCGAGGACACGGTCGTCGTCACTGCTGACGGTGCCGAACCGTTGACCGCATTCCCGAAGGAACTCGTGTTGTGAGTGTCTCCACCAACGATCTGCGCAACGGCATGGCGCTCCACTTGCCGGAAGGGCTCATGACGGTCGTGGAGTTCCAGCACGTGAAGCCGGGCAAGGGCGGCGCGTTCGTGCGCACCAAGCTGAAGAACTACCGCACCGGCGCGGTGCTCGAGCGCACGTTCCGCGCCGACGAGAAGGTCCCGCTCGCGGTCATCGACAAGCGCGAGATGCAGTACCTCTACCGCGACGGCAGCGACTTCGTGTTCATGGACGGGGAGAGCTACGAGCAGATCCACGTCCCCACGACCGAGCTCGGCGGTGCGGTCAACTATCTCAAGGAGGGCGACACCGTCGTCCTGCCGACGTACCAGGAGCAGGTCGTCGGCGTCGACCTGCCCGCCGCGGTCGAGCTGAAGGTCACGGAGACGGAGCCCGGCATCCAGGGTGACCGTGTCTCCGGTGCGCGCAAGCCCGCGACGCTCGAGACCGGTCTCGTCGTGCAAGTGCCGTTGTTCGTCGAGGTCGGCGACACGCTCAAGGTCGACACCCGTTCCGGTGAATACCTCACCCGCGCCTGAGCGCGACCGGGAGGCGTGAGCCGTGGCGACGCGGCGCGAGGCGCGTGAACGGGCCCTCGGGCTCTGCTACGAAGCCGAGCAGCGACTCGTGCCCGCGCCACGTCTGCTCGACGAGCAGCCGGTCGCGCCCGATCCATACGCGTCCGAGATCCTGCGCGGCGTCGACGACCACCGCGAGGAGATCGACGCCGTGCTCCGGAAGTTCTCGGAGCACTGGGCCCTCGAGCGTATGCCGGTCATCGACCGCGCCGTCCTGCGCATCGCGTGCTACGAGCTGATGTTCCGAGACGACATCCCGGCACCGGTGGTGATCACCGAGGCCGTCGAGCTCGCGAAGCAGTACTCGACGAAGGACTCCGGCCGGTTCGTCAACGGGATGCTTGCCCGGATCGCGGAGCACGTGCGCGGCGAGAGCGCGGACGACGGTGAGGCCGGCCGGACGTGACGTCGCCGGGGACGGTGACCGAGGAGACCGTCGTCGAGGAGCCGGTCGACGAGGACAAGATCATGGGGGAGCTCCCATGGATCGTCATCGTCTGGAACGACCCCGTGAACCTGATGTCGTACGTCGTGTACGTGTTCCAGAAGCTGTTCGGCTATTCGCGCCAGAAGGCGACGAAGCTGATGCTCGACGTGCACCACAAGGGCAAGGCCGTGGTGTCGCACGGGACGCGTGAGAAGGCCGAGGCCGACGTGGCCCGCCTGCACGCGCACGGGCTGTGGGCGACGATGGAGCGCGAGACGCTGTGACGACGACGTTCCGGCGCACCCGCCGCGGCGAGGTGGTCGCGCATCTGCATCCGGAAGAGGTGTCGTTGCTGCGCCGGCTGCCCGACGACCTCCGTCCCGTGATCGACGCGCCGTCACCTCCGACCGCGGCGGTCGATCCGCTCGCGCCCGACGCGCTCGCCCCCGAACCCGAGGCGAGCGCCGCCGATCCGTCGCTCGGCGCGGCGCACGGGGCGGACGGACCCGCAACCGATCCGATCCGCGAGCGGCTGTTCCCGCGCGCCTACCTCGACCCGACCGAGGAGGAGTCCGAGGTTGACTGGCAGGCCATCGTGCACCCCGAGCTCGTGCGCTCGAAGCTCGAGGCCCTCTCGCTCCTGAGCGCGTCGCTCGACCGTGCGCGCGCCAAGGGCGGCGGCGTCGAGGTCGTGCTCTCGCCCGAAGAGGTGGAGGCCTGGCTCGGCGCGCTGAACGACGCGCGTCTCGCGCTCGGCGTCGCGCTCGACATCAGCGAGGACCCGGCCGAGCAGGTCGTCGCGCCCGACGACCCCGGCGCGCCCGGCCTCGCCGTGTACACCTGGCTCACGGGTCTGCAGGGCGAGCTGATCGACGTGCTGCTCGATTGATGCGCTTCGACGCGGGCTGTCGGATCGATGCGCTTCCGCGCTGAGCAACGGTTCGCCGGAGTGACGCCACGCGCGATCGCTGACCTCCTCGTCGACCCCGCGTTCGAGACGACCGTCGACCTGCCCGACCTCTCACGCCCGACGGTGCTCGAGCACCGCGCCGAAGGCGACGCCGCGGTGTTGCAGCTTCGCTACGAGTTCGTCGGCCACCTCGACCCGATCGCGCAGAAGCTGCTCGGCGGACGCACGCTGTCCTGGATCCAGACGCTGCAGCTCGACCTCGCCGCCGGGCGGGGTGACCTGAGCTTCGCGGCGGAGGCCGACCCCGACCGGCTGCACGGCGCGGCGACCGTCGAGCTGCGTGCCGACGGCGCCGACACGGTCCGCAGCTTCGACGGCGAGCTCGTCGTGAAGGCGCCGGTGATCGGGGGCATGGCCGAGCGCCGCATCCTCCCCGGGCTGTTGCGCCGTCTCGACGTCGAGGCCGACGCCGTGCGCGCGCGTCTCGGCGTGCCGTCCACGTGACCCGCGACCCGCACCCGTGCACGGTCGCGCCCCAACGCCGTGCTACCGTCCCCAGGACCGTGAAGGGAATCCCGTGAGGTTCCTACGGAGGAGTGAGCATGCCCGAGCCCGGCCGCGCGCCGGCCGACACCGGCCGAACGAGTCTGCGCAGCGCCGGTGAGCTCGTTCTCCGCACCCGGGTCCTCGACGCCGACGACGTCCGCCGCGCGCTGATCCGCATCGCGCACGAGATCGTCGAGCGCAACCACGGGCCCGAGGAGCTCGTTCTCGTCGGCATGTGGACCCGCGGGCCCGTCATCGCCCGACGGCTCGCCGACGCCATCGCGCAGTTCGAGGGCGCGACGGTCCCGGTCGGCGTGCTCGACGTCGCGTTCTACCGCGACGACATCGGCCTGCGCCCGGTGCAGCCGCTCGGCCCGACCGAGGTGCCGGTCGACATCACCGGCCGGGTCGTGGTCCTCGTCGACGACGTGCTCTACACCGGTCGCACCGCCCGCGCCGCGCTCGACGCGCTGACCGAGCTCGGGCGTCCCCGGGCGGTGCAGCTCGCGGTGCTCGTCGACCGCGGCCACCGGGAGCTGCCGCTCCGCGCCGACTTCGTCGGCAAGAACCTCCCGACGGCCGAGACGGAGGACGTGCGGGTGCAGCTGACCGAGAGCGATGGCGGCACCGACGGGATCGAGCTGTGGGGACCGGAGAGCGCGGTTCCCGGCGACGGTGACGAGGACGAGCCGGGGAGGACCGGATGAAGCACCTGCTGTCGGTCGACGACCTGGGTCGCGACGGGCTCGAGGAGATGCTCGCCCTCGCGGAGACGTTCGTCGAGGTGACGCGCCGCGACATCCCGAAGGTCCCGGCGTTGCGGGGCAAGACGGTGCTGTCGCTCTTCTACGAGGACTCGACCCGCACCCGGCTGTCGTTCGAGACCGCGGCCAAGCGCCTCTCGGCCGACACGATGACGTTCACCGTCGGGTCGTCGTCGGTGAAGAAGGGCGAGAGCCTGCGCGACACGGTGCAGACCATCGAGGCGATGGGCGTCGACGCGATGGTCGTGCGCCACTCGTCGGCCGGCGCGCCGCATCGGGTCGCGTCGTGGACCGAGGCCAGCGTCGTGAACGCGGGCGACGGACGCCACGAGCACCCGACGCAGGCGCTGCTCGACCTGCTGACCCTGCGCAGCCACCGCGGGCCGTCGTTCGGCGGGCTCCACGTCGGCATCATCGGCGACGTCCGCCACTCGCGGGTCGCGCACAGCGACGTCAAGGCGTTCGCCGCGCTCGGCGCCGACGTGACGCTGGTCGGCCCGCCGACGCTCATGCCCGAGTCGCTGGAAGGCTGGCCGGTGCGCGTCGCGTACGACTTCGACGAGGTGCTGCCCGATCTCGACGTGGTCTATCTGCTGCGCATCCAGTTCGAGCGCCAGTCCGAGGCGTTGTTCCCGTCGCTGCGCGAGTACACCGCGCGCTACGCGCTCACTGCGTCGCGGGCGAAACGACTGAAGGCCGACGCGCTGGTGATGGCGCCGGGACCGATCAACCGCGGTGTCGAGATCGCGGCCGAGGTGGCCGACGGTCCCGCGTCGGTGATCACCGAACAGGTGACGAACGGGGTCGCGGTGCGCATGGCCGTGCTGTGGTCGCTGCTCGGCTCGGGAGGCTCCCTTGTCTGACCTCATGGTGCGCGGTGGGCGCGTCGTCGACGCGAGCGGCGAGCGCGTGGCCGACGTGCGGGTGCGTGACGGCATCGTCGTCGAGGTGGGGGAGAACCTGGAGGGCGGCGACTCGCCCGAGCTGGACGCGTCGGGCTGCGTCGTCGCGCCGGGCCTCGTCGATCTCCACGTGCACCTGCGAGAGCCGGGCGACGAGGAGGCCGAGACCATCGATACCGGTGCGCGCGCAGCCGCGCTCGGCGGGTTCACCGCGGTGGTGGCGATGCCGAACACGCAGCCACCGCTCGACGACGCCGCGGTCGTCGCCGCGGTGCTCGCCCGTGGCGCGACGACGACGTGCGACGTGGTGTCGTCGGGATGCATCACGAAGGGCCGCGACGGACGAGAGCTCGCGCCGATGGGGGAGATGCACGCGCTCGGCGTGCGCATCTTCACCGACGACGGCAACTGCGTCGGCGACGCGGGTGTGATGCGGCGCGCGCTGGAGTACGCGCGCTCGCTCCCCGGCGCGGTCGTGGCCCAGCACGCGGAGGATCCGGGGCTCGCCCGGGGCGGCCACATGCACGAGGGCGCGTGGTCGAGCCGGCTCGGCATCCCCGGCCGTCCGGCTGCCGCGGAGGACGTCGTCGTCGCCCGCGACGTCGAGCTCG
This sequence comes from Acidimicrobiia bacterium, assembly GCA_036558745.1. Lineage (GTDB taxonomy): Bacteria > Actinomycetota > Acidimicrobiia > IMCC26256 > JAMXLJ01 > JAMXLJ01. The sequence goes on along the minus strand of DATBEZ010000068.1, from coordinate 15,560 downwards.
CAGGGTTGACGGGGGCGCGCGTGCACTTCCTGCACGTGTCGAGCGCGCGCGCCGTCGAGCTGGTGCGCGACGCGAAGGCGCGCGGCCTGCCCGTCAGCGCGGAGGCCGCACCGCACCACTTCACGCTCACCGACGCCGCGTGCTCGACGTTCGATCCCGTGTTCAAGGTGCACCCGCCGTTGCGCACCGACCACGACGTGGAGGCGATCAAGGCGGGGCTCGCCGACGGCACGATCGACGCCATCGCCACCGACCACGCCCCGCACACCCCCGAGGCCAAGGAGCGCCCGTTCGAGGAGGCGCCGCCGGGCATGCTCGGACTCGAGACCGCGCTCGCGCTGGCGCTCACGGAGCTGGTCGAGCCGGGCCTCCTCACGCTGGCGGACGCGCTCGCCGCGCTCTCGTGGCGTCCCGCACAGATCGCGGGCATCGCCGACCGTCACGGCGGTCCGGTCGCGCCGGGCCGTCCCGCGAACCTCTGCGTGATCGACCCCGCGGTCACGTGGGAGGTGGACGCGGGCCGGCTCGCGAGCCGGGCCCGCAACACGCCGTTCGCGGGGCGCAAGCTGACCGGCCGGGTCCGGCACACGCTGCTCCGGGGCGAACCCGTCGTCGTCGACGGCGAGGCCCGGCGATGACCCCGCCCCGCTCAGTTGGGACACGATCCGGCGCTGGAGCGCCGGATCGTGTCCCAACTGCGGAATGGCGGACGCTACGACGGGGGGAGCTGTGAGCGGGGCGTTGCGGGAGGCGGTGCTCGTCCTGGCCGACGGGACCACGTTCGAGGGCGAGGCGATCGGCTGGTTGCCCGACGACGAGGTCGCCACCGGCGAGGTCGTGTTCAACACCGCGCTGTCCGGTTACCAGGAGATCATCACCGACCCGTCGTACGCGGGGCAGGTGATCACGTTCACGTATCCGCACATCGGCAACTACGGCGTCAACCCCGACGACGTCGAGAGCCGGGCACCCGCGTGCCGCGGTGTGATCCTGCGCGACATCGCCCGCCGTCCGAGCAACTGGCGCGCGACCGACGACCTCGACACGTTCCTGCGCCGGCACCGCCTCGCCGGGCTCGCCGGGGTCGACACCCGCCGGCTCACCCGTCACATCCGCGAGGCGGGCGCGATGCCGGGCGCGTTCGCGCTCGACGAGACCGCGGCGCGCACCGCGGCCGCCGACGCCGCGCCGACCGACGGCGTCGACCTCGTCGCCCAGGTCACCACCCCGGCCGCGTACACGGTCGGTGACGCGGCCGCACCGTTCCTCGTCGTCGCGTACGACTTCGGGATCAAGACGACGATCCTGCGCCACCTCGAGGCCGCGGGATGCCAGATCGAGGTGGTCCCCGCGTCGACCCCCGCAGCCGACGTGCTCGCGCGCGAGCCCGACGGTGTGTTCCTCTCGAACGGTCCCGGCGACCCGGCCGCGGTCGCCGGCGGGGCTGCGAACGTCGCCGCGCTCGTCGGCGAGGTCCCGGTGTTCGGCATCTGCCTCGGCCAGCAGGTCCTCGGTCTCGCGCTCGGCGGTCACACGTTCAAGCTCCCGTTCGGTCATCACGGCGCGAACCATCCCGTTCGCCACGAGGCGACCGGACGCGTCGAGATCACGAGCCAGAACCACAACTACGCGGTCGACGTCGACTCGCTCCCGGCGCACGTGGAGCTCACCCACGTGAACCTCAACGACGGCGTCGTCGAGGGCTTTCGGCTCCGCGATGTCCCCGCGTTCGCGGTGCAGTACCACCCGGAGGCCGGTCCCGGTCCCCACGACGCCACGTACCTGTTCGACGAATTCACCGCACTCATGGCCGAGAGCTGAGAGACCACCTTGCCTCGTCGCGACGACCTCGACACGATCCTCATCATCGGCAGCGGCCCGATCGTCATCGGGCAGGCGTGCGAGTTCGACTACTCGGGAACGCAGGCGTGTCGCGTCCTGCGCGCCGAGCGCTACCGGGTCGTGCTCGTGAACTCCAACCCGGCGACGATCATGACCGACCCGGAGTTCGCCGACGCGACCTACGTCGAGCCGCTCGACGTGCCCAGCCTCACGCGCATCATCGAGAAGGAGCGGCCCGACGCGCTGCTCCCGACGCTGGGTGGCCAGACCGCGCTGAACCTCGCGGTCGCGCTCGACGAGGCCGGCGTATTGGAGCGCTCCGGGGTCGAGCTCATCGGCGCGAGCATCGAGGCGATCCGCACCGCCGAGGACCGCTCGCGCTTCAAGGCCGCGATGACCGAGATCGGCCTTTCGGTCCCGCGCTCGGGCTTCGCGTACGGGGTCGACGAGGCGCTCGTGGTCGCGGAGGAGGTCGGTTACCCGCTGATCGTGCGCCCCTCGTTCATCCTCGGCGGTGGTGGGACGGGCATCGCGCACGACGTCGACTCGCTGCGGGAGATCGCGACGCGTGGGCTCGCCGCGAGTCCGGTGTCGGAGATCCTGCTCGAGCAGTCGGTCGCGGGTTGGAAGGAGTACGAGCTCGAGGTGATGCGCGACCACGCCGACAACGTGGTCGTCATCTGCTCGATCGAGAACCTCGACCCCATGGGCGTGCACACCGGCGACTCGATCACGGTCGCTCCCGTGCAGACCCTCACCGACGTCGAGTACCAGCGCATGCGCGACGCCGCGTTCGCGTGCATCCGTCGCATCGGCGTCGACACCGGCGGGTCGAACATCCAGTTCGCGGTCGATCCGCGCACGGGCGAGCAGGTCGTCATCGAGATGAACCCGCGCGTGTCGCGCTCGAGCGCGCTCGCGAGCAAGGCGACCGGCTTCCCGATCGCCAAGATCGCGGCCCGGCTCGCAGTCGGCTACCGGCTCGACGAGATCACCAACGACATCACGGGCGAGACGCCGGCGAGCTTCGAGCCCACGATCGACTACGTCGTCACGAAGTTCCCGCGCTGGGCGTTCGAGAAGCTTCCCGGCGCCTCGCCGGTGCTCGGGACGATGATGCAGTCGGTCGGCGAGGCGATGGCGATCGGCCGTACCTTCGCGGAGTCGTTGCAGAAGGCGATCCGCTCGCTCGAGACCGGCCGGTTCGGACTCAACTGCGACCCGGTGGAGGTTGCGTACGACGGCCTGTCCGACGACGAGCTCGTGCGCGTCGCTGCGGTCGCGACACCCGAGCGGATCTTCCAGGTGGAGGCCGCGCTGCGCCGATTCCTCCCGGTCGAGCGGGTGCACGAGGCGACCGACATCGACCCGTGGTTCCTCGACCAGATGCTCCAGATCGTCGAGGAGCGCGATCGCCTCGGCGCCCTCAGCGCCGACCGCATGACCCGGGCCGACTGGCGACGGGCGAAGCGCTACGGGTTCTCCGACGCGCAGTTGGCCCACCTCTGGGACGTCGACGTCGCGCAGGTCCGTGACGCGCGCATGGCGACGGGTGTCGTCATCACGTACAAGACCGTCGACACCTGCGCGGCCGAGTTCGAGGCCCACACGCCCTACCACTACGGCACCCACGAGGACGAGGACGAGCTCGCACCGTTGACGCGCCCTGCGATCGTCATCCTCGGCAGTGGCCCCAACCGCATCGGCCAGGGCGTCGAGTTCGACTACTGCTGTGTCCACGCGGCGTTCGCGCTGCGCGACGCGGGCTACGAGACCGTGATGGTCAACTGCAACCCCGAGACGGTCTCGACCGACTACGACACGAGCGATCGTCTGTTCTTCGAACCGCTCACCGAAGAGGACGTGCGCGACGTCTGCGACGCGCTCTCACGGGCGGGCACGCGCGGGGGCGGCGAGCTCGTCGGCGTGATCGTCGGTCTCGGCGGGCAGACGCCGCTCAAGCTCGCGCACGCGCTCGAGCGCGTCGGGATCCCGGTGCTCGGTACGAGCCCCGACTCGATCGACCTCGCCGAGGACCGCGAACGCTTCAACGCGCTGTGCGAGCGCCTCGGAATCCCCCAGCCTCCCGGCGGCACCGCGACCGGACCCGAGGCGGCCCGCGCGGTCGCGCGGGAGATCGGCTACCCGGTCCTGGTGCGTCCGAGCTACGTGCTCGGGGGCCGCGCGATGCAGATCGTCTACGACGAGGCCGCGCTCGACTCGGCCATGGCCGAGCTCGGCATCGCGGGCAGCCTCGGGCGCGAGGGCGGGCTGTCGGCCGAGCGTCCCGCGCTCATCGACCGCTTCCTCGAGGATGCGATCGAGGTCGACGTGGACGCGCTGCGCGACGCATCGGGCGAGGTCGTGATCGGCGGCGTCATGGAGCACATCGAGGAGGCGGGTGTGCACTCGGGTGACTCGGCGTGCGCGATCCCGCCGCCGACCCTTCCGCCCGCGGTCGTCGTGACGATCGAGGCACACACGCGCGCGCTCGCCGATGCGCTCGACGTCCGCGGTCTCCTCAACGTGCAGTACGCGGTGAAGGACGGCGAGGTGTACGTGCTCGAGGCCAACCCGCGCGCGAGCCGGACCGTCCCGTTCGTCAGCAAGGCGACCGGCGTGCCCCTAGCCAAGGCGGCGGCGCGCGTGATGTGCGGCGCGACGCTCGCGGAGCTGCGCGACGAGGGTGTGTTGCGCCCGCCCGCGACCGGGGGTCACATCGCGGTGAAGGAGGCGGTGCTGCCGTTCAGCCGGTTCCCGACCGTCGACACGCTGCTCGGCCCGGAGATGCGCAGCACCGGCGAGGTCATGGGCATCGACAACTCGTTCGGGCTCGCCTTCGCGAAGAGCCAGTCGGGCGCGGGGAACCGCCTCCCCGAGCAGGGGACCGTGTTCATGTCGCTCGCCGACCGCGACAAGCCCGACGGCCTGCTCGCGGCGCGCCGCTTCGTCGAGCTCGGCTTCTCGGTGAGCGCGACCGCTGGCACCGCGGCCGCGCTCGAGGACGCGGGCGTCCCGGTCGAGTCGGTGGTGGCGAAGGTGGGCGAGCCGGTGGGCGTCGACGCGGTCGAGCTCATCTCCTCGGGCAAGGTGGACCTGGTCGTCAACACGCCGCGAGGGCGCGGCCCCCGCGCCGACGGCGCCCACATCCGCCAGGCCGCGGTGATCCACCGCGTCGCGTGTGTCACGACGGTCGCGGCCGCGCTCGCCGCCGCGGCGGGCATCGCGGAGGCAACCACGCGCGAGCCCACCGTACGCGCGCTGCAGGAGTACCACGCCGACGGCCAGCTCCGGTTGGAGGTCTGAGTGCCGGTCTGGCGTCACGTTGCCCGCCCGGAGCGGGCAATTCGACGCCAGCGTGCGGTGGTGGACACGCGGGTGCGGGTCGGACCGATCGATTTGCCGGGGCCGATCGTCGCCGCGTCGGGGACGTTCGGCCACGGTGACGAGGTCGCCCGCATCGTCGATCCGGCCCGCTTCGGCGCGGTGACGACGAAGTCGCTGGCGCCGTTCCCGTGGCCGGGAAACCCCGCGCCCCGCCTGCACCCGACCACCGCAGGGATGCTCAACTCGGTCGGCCTGCAGGGGCCGGGTGTGGAGCACTGGATCGCGGAGGAGCTGCCGGCGCTGCGCGCTCGGGGTGCCCGGGTCATCGCGTCCGTCTGGGGGCGCACGATCGACGACTACGTGGTGGCGACGAAGATGCTCGACGCCGCGCGCAGCGAGCTGGTCGCCATCGAGGCGAACGTCAGCTGCCCGAACCTCGAGGACCGGTCGCGCATGTTCGCCCACTCGGCCGACGCAACCGCCGCGGTCGTGCGCACGGTCGTCGAGCACGCGCACGCGCTGCCGGTGCTGGCCAAGCTGTCGCCCAACGTGACCGACGTGCGCGAGATCGCCACCGCCGCGGTCGATGCGGGCGCGACCGGGCTCACGCTCGTCAACACGGTGCTCGGCCTCGCGGTCGACGCCGAGACCCGCCGACCGCAGCTCGGCGCCGGCGGCGGAGGCTTGTCCGGGCCCGCGATGAAGCCGGTCGCGCTGCGCGTCGTCGCCGACGTCGCGCGCGCGATGCCGCATGTGCCCGTCATCGGGACCGGCGGCGTGACCACCGGTGTCGACGCAGCCGAGATGCTGATTGCGGGCGCGTCCGCGGTCGGCGTCGGCACGGCGACGTTCCGTGACCCGAGGGCCGGCCTGCGCATCCACGACGAGCTGGTGGCGTGGTGCGCGGCACACGGAGTCCAGCGAGTCGCCGACCTGACGGGCACGCTTCGATGGGAGTGACATGGCGGATCTGACACTGGAAGCACCGCCGGAGATCCGGGACCGGCTCGCGGTCGCGCTCGACGTCGACGACCTGGACGACGCCGAGGCGCTGGCGCGGCGCCTGGCACCGTGGTTCGGCATCGCCAAGGTGGGTCTCGAGCTCTACACCGTCGCGGGGCCGGAGGCGTTCGCCCGCATGCGTGCGCTCGGCATGCGGGTGTTCGCCGACCTGAAGTTCCACGACATCCCGACCACGGTCCAGCGCGCCTCCCGGGCCGCAGCGCGCCACGGTGTCGACTTCCTCAACATCCATGCCGCGGGTGGCACCGCGATGTTGCGTGCCGGTGTCGAAGGTGCGCGCGCGGGTGCGGCCGACGTCGGATGCGACGCGCCGCTCGTGCTCGCGGTGACCGTGCTCACGAGCGACGCGAACACCGACGCGTTCGCGTCGCGTCTCGACGCGACGATCGACGCGGGGTGCGACGGCGTCGTGTGCTCCGCCCACGAGGTTCGAACGGTGAAGGAGCGGTCACCGTCGCTTCGGGCGATGGTCCCCGGCGTGCGTCTCGAGGGTGACGCACGCGACGACCAGGCCCGGATCGCGACACCTGCGGACGTCGCCGCGGCTGGTGGCGACTGGATGGTCTTGGGTCGCGCGGTAACGCATTCGACACGTCCGGAGCAAACCGCGGCGGCCGTCGTCGCGTCGGTCCGGTCGGGTCTGGAAACCGGGGCCCACCAGGACTGACGCGCGCCCGGGGCCCCGGGTTGCCTGCCAATCCGGCCTGCCTATACTGGCCGAACGTCCCGTCCGAAGCTTCGCCTCAGTCGTTCACGGACGCGCTCCCTCACGACACGGAGGTTCCCCGCCGATGCCCCTTCCGCCGACGCTGACACCCGAGCAGCGACAGGCTGCACTCGACAAAGCCGCAGAGGCGCGGCGTGTGCGCGCGGAGGTGAAGAAGAAGCTCAAGGACCGCGCGCTGTCGCTCAAGGAGCTCTTCGACCTCAGCGACACCGATGACACCGTGGCGAAGTTGAAGGTCGTGAGCGTGCTCGAGTCGCTGCCGGGTGTCGGCAAGGTTCGGGCGCGTCGCATCATGGAGGAGCTCGACATCAGCGAGAGCCGCCGGCTGCGCGGTCTCGGCGCGAACCAGCGCACCGCGCTGCTCGAGCACTTCGGGTAGTTCGCAGGCCGCGCGCGACGGGACGTCGTGGCGTGCGCGGGTTCCTCGTCGTGGTGGCCGGTCCCTCCGGTGCGGGGAAGGGGACGATCATCCGGAGGCTGCTCGAGCGCCGCCCCGACGTCCGCTATTCGGTCTCGATGACCACGCGTGCGGCCCGCCCCGGCGAGGTCGACGGGAAGGACTACTTCTTCGTCACGCGTGACCAGTTCGTCGACCTGCTCGACGCGGGCGGGTTCCTCGAATGGTTCGAGGTCTACGGCGACCTGAAGGGCACGCCGCGCGCGGCGGTCGAGGCCGAGCTCGCGGCGGGTCACGACGTGCTGCTCGAGCTCGACGTCCAGGGCGCCATGGCGGTGAGGGAGCAGTTCCCCGACGCGCTGTTGATCTTCGTCAAGCCGCCGTCGCGCGAGGTGCAACGGGAGCGCTTCCTGGCCCGCCACCGCGACGACCCGGCCTTCGACCCGGCCGACCTCGAGCGGCGTCTGGGCGAGGCCGACGAGGAGGAGGCCCGCGCCGCGCACTTCGACGAGGTCGTCGTCAACGACGACCTGGAGCGGGCGGTGGAGCAGGTCGCTGCTATCCTCGATGCTCGCCGCCGGCCCGGGGTCGCCACCTGACCAGGGCCGATCCTCAACCTCGAGCGAGCTCGAGCCAGCTCGGGCGACCCGAACGCCGATCCAGGAGCCGACCCCATGGCCGAACGCCGCGTGACCCTCATGGAGCCCCGGATGGAGCAGCTCCTCGACAAGGTCGACTCCAAGTTCACGCTGGTCACGCTGGCGGCCAAGCGGGCCCGGGAGATCAACGACTACTACAACCAGCTGGGCGAGGGCCTCGGCAAGATCGTGCCGCCCCAGGTGACGTCGGTGTCCCGCAAGCCGCTCTCGATCGCGCTCGAGGAGATCGAGGCCGACAAGATCGAGTACCGCCGGATCGAACCCGTCGAGGGTGAGGGCGAGGGCGAGTAGCGGACGAAGAGCGGCCGGAGAGCGGCGAGAGCCCGCTCCCCGCTCGGGGCCGGAGCGACCCGATGCAGACACGACCCGAGACCCCGCCGGTGCTGACCGGCCGCCGTGTCGTGCTCGGCGTCACGGGTGGCATCGCCGCGTACAAGGCGGTCGAGGTCTGCCGGCGCCTCGTCGACGCCGGCGCCCACGTCGCCCCGGTGCTCACCCACGACGCGACCCGCTTCGTCGGCGCGGTCACGTTCTCCGCGCTCGCGTCGGAGCCCGCACGCACGTCGCTCTTCGACGGTCCCGACCCGATCCCGCACACGCGTCTCGGTCAGAGCGCGGACGTGGTCGTGGTCGCGCCCGCCACGGCGAAGCTGTTGGGGAAGTACGCGGCCGGGATCTCCGACGACCTGCTGACCGCGACGCTCCTCGCGACCCGCGCGCCCGTCGTCGTGGCGCCGGCCATGCACACCGAGATGTGGGAGCACCCGGCGGTCCGGGACAACCTCGCGACGTTGCGACGCCGCGGCGTGCACGTCGTCGAACCCGAGGAGGGTCGCCTCGCTGGCGGCGACGAGGGCGCCGGTCGCCTCGCCGATCCCGCCCGCATCGTCGACGCGATCGCGGACGTGCTCGCCGCGTCGGCGCGTCGCGACCTCGCCGGTCTGCGCGTGCTCGTCACCGCCGGGGGGACCCGCGAGCCGATCGACCCGGTCCGTTACGTCGGGAACCGGTCCTCGGGGAAGATGGGCCACGCGCTCGCCGACGCGGCGTTCGGGCGGGGCGCGGCGACCACGCTCGTCACCACCCAGGAGCGGCCGACGGCGTCCGGCATCGACGTCGTGCGGGTCGACACGGCCGAGCAGATGGCGCACGCCGTGCTCGCGCGCTTCGACGCCGTCGACGTCGTCGTGATGGCCGCGGCGGTCGCCGACTTCCGGCCCAAGGCGGCCGCGGCCGAGAAGCTGAAGAAGCACGACGGCGTCCCCGAGCTCGTGCTCGAGCCGACGCCCGACATCCTCGCCGCGCTGGGCCGCGCCAAGACCGACCAGATCCTGGTGGGATTCGCGGCCGAGACCGAGCGCGTGCGCGAGCACGCGGCCGAGAAGCTCACGGCGAAGCGGGTCGACCTCATGGTTGCGAACGACGTCAGCGCACCGGACGCGGGCTTCGAGGTCGACACCAACCGCGCCGTCCTGCTTGACTCTTCCGGCGCCGCGGAGGAGCTTCCCCTCCTCACGAAGATCGATCTGGCCGGCGCGATCTGGGATCGCGTCGTCGAGCTACTGCAGAGAGGACGCTCGTGAGCAACACCTTCACGTTCACATCCGAGTCGGTGACCGAGGGTCACCCCGACAAGATGTGCGACCAGATCAGCGACGCCGTCCTCGACGCGATCTTCGACGAAGATCCGAACAGCCGCGTGGCGTGCGAGTCGATGGCGACGACGGGGCTGGTGGTCGTCGCGGGGGAGATCAGCACCACGGCCTACGTCGACATCCCGCGCGTCGTTCGCGACACGATCCGCGCCATCGGCTACGACCGCGAGTCCTACGGGTTCGACGGCAACACATGCGGTGTCATCACGTCGATCGACGAGCAGTCGCCCGACATCGCGATGGGCGTCGACAAGGCGGTGGAGCAGCGCGCCGGCACCGGCGACCACTACGACGAGGTCGGCGCCGGCGACCAGGGCATGATGTTCGGCTACGCGTGCGACGAGACCGAGGACCTGATGCCGATGCCGATCTGGCTCGCGCATCGCCTCGCGCACCGGCTGTCGGAGGTTCGCAAGGCGGGCGTGCTCCCGTACCTGCGTCCCGACGGCAAGACCCAGGTCACGATCGCGTACGAGAACGGCGTGCCCAAGCGTCTGCAGACCGTGCTGATCTCGACCCAGCACCAACCCGGCATCGACATCGAGAGCCTCATGAAGCCGGATCTCATCGAGCACGTGATCCGGCCGCTGCTGCCCGAGCAGTTCGCGGGTGACAGCTTCGAGGTGCTCTGCAACCCGACCGGCAACTTCGAGCTTGGCGGTCCGCACGCCGACTGCGGGCTCACCGGTCGCAAGATCATCGTCGACACCTACGGCGGTATGGCGCGACACGGCGGCGGCGCGTTCTCCGGCAAGGACCCGACGAAGGTCGACCGCTCCGCCGCGTACGCGGTGCGCCACGCCGCGAAGAACATCGTCGCCGCCGGGATCGCGAAGCGCTGCGAGGTCCAGGTCGCGTACGCGATCGGTGTCGCGCGGCCGGTGTCGATCATGGTGGACACGTTCGGCACGTGCAGCATCGACGAGGCGAAGCTGCCCGAGCTCGTGCAGGAGCACTTCGACCTGCGGCCCGCCGCGATCATCGAGCGCCTCGACCTGCGTCGCCCGATCTTCCGCAAGACCGCGGCCTACGGCCACTTCGGCCGGCCCGACCGCGACTTCACGTGGGAGCGCGCCTCGCAGGCGGAGTCCCTCAAGAAGGCCGCCGAATCTCTCGCATAGCGCGCGTACGGCCTGATCTCCCGGCCGTCGATCGGCAGTTCGACTATCTCGTTCCCGACGGGCTTTGCGCGCGCGTCCGGGTCGGGACGATCGTGCGGGTGCCGTTGCACGGTCGGCGGGTGCGGGGCTGGGTCGTGGCCGACGACGTGGAGCCCGAGGCGGCCGGCGTCGAGCTGCGCGAGCTCCTCGCGGCGGTGTCGGCGGGGCCGCCGGCGGATGTCCTGGACCTCTGCGCGTGGGCCGCGTGGCGCTGGGCCGGGCCTGCCACCGCGTTGCTGCGCTCGGCGTCGCCGCCCAACGTCGTCGCGCCGGGACCGGCCCCCGAGCCGCAGCTCGCGTCGTTCCCCGCGGCGCCCCTGCCACACCTGTCGCGCGAGGTGCTCGCGGATCCCGTCGGTGTCGTCGCGTGGCCGCCCGCGCAAGACCGGCGCGCCCTCGTCGCGGGGCTGCTCGCCGACGCCGGTTCGACGATCGTCGTGGTGCCCGAGGGAACGCGTCTCGGATCGCTCGTCCGTCACCTGGAGCGCGCCGGTCGACGTGTGGTGGTGCTCCGTGGTGATCAGCCCGACGCGACCCGCACTGTCGCGTGGGTCGCGGCGCGGGAAGGCGCGTGCGTCGCGGTGGGCGGGCGCATCGCGGTCCTCGCGCCCGTTCCCGACCTGGCCGCGATCGTCGTGCTCGACGAAGGCGACGAGGCCCTCAAGGAGGAACGCGTCCCCGCGTGGCACGCGCGCGACGTCGCCGCGGAGCGAGCGCGGCGCGCCGGCGCACGGTTGACGCTGGTCGGGCCGGTGCCGACCGTCGACGCGTGCCTCCTCGCGGGCGGCATGGCCCGTCCGGACCGCGGTGTCGAGCGCCGCGGGTGGCCCCGGCTCCAGCGCATCGATCTGCGCGACGAGCGTCCCGACCTCGGCATCCTGACCGCGCCACTGGCACGCGCGCTGCACGACGCGCTCGACGCAGGTGCGCGCGCGGTGTGCGTCCTCAACCGCAAGGGCCGCGCCCGGCTGCTCGCGTGCGCGGCCTGCGGCGAGCTCGTGCGGTGCGAGACGTGCGGCGCGGCCGTCGCGGAATACATTCGGGCGCCGACAGAGTCGGAGCGCGACGAGCGACGCGGGCGTCAAGGCGGCCCCGACCAACAGAGCGACCCGTCGGCAAACACGGCCCAGCCGCTCCGGTGTCCACGCTGTGGCGCCGAGCGGGCGCGGATCTGCGAGCGCTGCGGCGGCACCAAGCTCCGGGTCGCGCGGGTCGGCGTCACCCGCGTGCGCGACGACCTGGCCCACCTGCTCCCGCGCGCGACCGTCGCGGAGGTCGACGCGTCCACGAACGGGCTGCCCGACGCCGACGTCCTCATCGGCACGGAAGCGGTGCTCCACCGCGTGCGCGCTGCGTCGGATCGCGCCGTCGGTGTCGTCGCGTTCCTCGAGTTCGACCAGGAGCTGCTCGCGCTCCGCTACCGGGCCGACGAGCAGGCGCTCGCGTTGCTCGCCCGCGCGGCCCGGGTCGTGGGGCCCGAGGGCCGCCTGCTCGTGCAGACCCGCGTCCCCGACCACGAGGTGCTCGAGGCGGTGGCGGCGCGCGATCCCGACCTCGCGCTGACCCGGGAGACCGATCGCCGGCGCGCGCTCGGCTTCCCACCCTTCGGAGGACTGGCCGAGGTGAGCGGCGTGACGGAGGCGGTCGAATCGCTCGCGGCGGCGCTGCGCGCACGAGGCGTGCAGGTGCTGGGCCCGTCGCCCGGGCGCAGTGGTTCCCGCGCGCTGGTGCGCACGGAACGCGTCGAGGATCTGTGCGACGCGCTCGCGGCGACCGTGTCCGACGCGCGGCGTCACGGCCGGATCCGGGTGGAGGTCGACCCCGTGCGTGTCTGACATGACGCTGGAGTCGATTCACCTGCTCTGGCAAGGGAATCGACTCCAGAGTGGCGCTGTTAGCCTGGGTGTGATGGCGACGTACACGATCCGGACGTTCGGGGATCCGGTCCTGAAGCAGCGGGCGCGCGAGGTCGAGGAGCTCGACGGCGCGCTCGCGCGCCTCGTCGACACCATGTACGAGACCATGTACGAGGCGTCCGGCGTCGGGCTCGCCGCGCCGCAGGTCGGCGTGCAGCGACGGATCTTCACCTACGACGTCGGCGAGGGCCCCGAGGTCCTCGTCAACCCCGAGATCGTGACGAGCAGCGGCGATTGGAGCTTCGAGGAGGGCTGCCTCTCTATCCCCGGCCTCGCGTTCGAGATCGTGCGGCCCAAGGTGGTCACCGTGCGCGGGCTCGACCTCGAGGGCAACGAGAAGCTCTTCGAGGCCGACGAGTATCTCGGTCGGGTGATGCAGCACGAGCTCGACCATCTCGACGGCGTGCTCCTGCTGGACCGCCTCGAGCCCGACGTGCGCAAGCAGGCGCTGCGCGCGTGGCGCGAGCGCGAGCTGCTCGGTTCCCCGCCCGTGCCGCGCAACGGCCAGCCACGGCTCTAGACGCGGTCACGCCGGGTAGATGCGGATCGTCTTTCTCGGCACCCCGCACGACTCGGTCCCGATGCTGCGCGCCCTCCACGCCGAGGGTCACGACATCCCGCTGGTGATCACCCAGCCCGACCGCCGGCGCAGCCGTCGCGGGGGCGACGAGCCCAGCCCCGTGAAGCAGGCGGCGCTCGAGCTCGGGCTCCCGGTGCGAACACCGGAGAAGAGCCGCGAGGTCGTCGACGAGGTCGCGGCGACCGGTGCGACGCTCGGCGTCGTCGTCGCGTTCGGGCAGCTGCTCCCGCAACGCCTGCTCGACGCGCTGCCCCACGGCTTCGTGAACGTGCACTTCTCGCTCCTGCCCCGCTGGCGCGGCGCCGCGCCGGTCGAGCGCGCGCTGCTGGCGGGCGACGAGGAGACCGGGGTGTGCATCATGGCGCTCGAGGCGGGGCTCGACACCGGTCCCGTGTACGCGACGCGCCGCACGCGCATCGAGCCCGACGAGACCGCAGGGGAGCTGCGGGACCGGCTCGTCACGCTCGGCACCGGGCTGCTCGTCGAGACGCTGCCGGACATCCCCGACGCGACGCCGACGCCGCAAGCGGGCAAGGCGACGTACGCGGAGAAGCTGTCGGTCGACGAGTTCCACCTCGACCCGCGGCTCCGGGCAGCAGACCTCGCGCGCGTGGTGCGGGCCGGCAATCCGCGCCCGGGTGCCTGGTTCGTGGTCGACGGCCAACGGGTGAAGGTGTGGCGCGCGCACGCGGAGACCGTCGATGCCGGCGCCCCCCAGGTCGGTGTGCTCGACGCGCGGGCGCGGCTCGCGACCCGTGACGGCGTGCTCGTGCTCGACGAGGTGCAGCCCGAAGGGCGGCGGGCGATGGCGGCACGAGCGTGGCTCGCGGGCCGTCACGACGCACCGACCGGCATCGCGGTCGGGTGAGCCCGCGGGGCCGGACACGCAATGCACCGGCGCGTGTCCTCGCGCTGGACGCGCTGGTGCGGGTCGAGCAGGGTGCGTACGCCAACCTCGTCGTGCCCTCGATGCTGCGCGCGACAGACCTCACGTCGCGCGACCGCGCGTTCGCCACCGCGCTCGTCTACGGAACCGTCCGGCGCCGGCGGGCCCTGGATCACCTGCTCGCCGGGCTGGTCGACCGGCCGCTCGACTCGCTCGACCCGGCGGTGCGCGCCGCGCTCCGTCTCGGCCTGGCCCAGCTCGTCGACGGGGTGCCTCCGCACGCCGCGGTGTCCGCCACGGTCGACGCCGTCGGGCCACGCGCGCCCCACTCGCGCGGCTTCGTCAACGCGGTGCTGCGCCGTGCGGCGACACTGGGTCCGCCGTGGCCGTGGCCCGAGGGCGACGACACCGAGTCGCTCGGGATCCGCACCTCACACCCGGACTGGATCGTCGAGCGTCTGGTCGCGGATCTCGGCCTCGCGGACGCGCGCGCCGTGCTCGAGACCGACAACGTCCCGCCCGCGGTCACGTTGCGCCCGAACCCGAAGTGGGCCACGGCGGACGCGCTCACGAGCGAGCTGAGCGCGCACGGCATCGAGGTCACCCGAGGCGCGCTCGTTCCCGACGCGCTCGTCGTGAGTGGCATCGGCGACCCCGCTGCGCTCGACGCCGTCGTCAACGGCTGCGCGACGCCCCAGGACCAGGCCAGCCAGGCGGTCGTCGCCGTGCTCGACCCGCGACCGGGCGACCGTGTGCTCGACGTCGCGGCCGGCCCGGGCGGGAAGGCGGGTGCGATCGCCGAGCGCGTCGGCGACGGCGGCTTCGTGGTCGCGCTCGATCTGCATCCGGCACGCGCGCGGCTCGTCCGCGACGCGGCGCGCCGGCTGGGACTTCCGCCGCTCCGGTCACTCGCCGCGGACGCGCGCGACCTTCCCCTCGCGCCGCACGCGCGCTTCGACCGTGTCCTCGTCGACGCGCCGTGCAGCGGTCTCGGCGTGCTCCGTCGCCGTCCCGAGGCCCGCTTCCGCATCCGGCCCGGCGACGTCGACGACCTCGCGGTCCTCCAACGCGACCTCGTGCGCGCGGCCGCCATCCGGCTCCGACCGGGTGGGACGCTCGTCTACTCGGTGTGCACGCTGACCCGGGCCGAGACGATCGACGTCGACGAGTGGATCGCGGCCGAGCTTCCGGAGCTGGTCGCGCAGCCGCACCCTCCCGCGCCGTTCCGTCCGTGGGGGAGAGGCGGGCTCTTGATGCCGCAGGCCGCCGGCACCGACGGGATGTTCGTGCTCGTGATGAGATCGGCTCCGCTTCGCTCCTGAATCCATGGGTCGCTCTCGCTCCCGCTCCGGGGGGGCTTCGCCCGGCGGAGCTCCGCTTCGCTCCTG
>DATBEZ010000067.1:0-13035 GCA_036558745.1 Acidimicrobiia bacterium | reverse complement strand
GCTCGAGGACCTCGGCTACGACGGTGCCTTCTCGGCGGAGACCAGTCACGATCCGTTCTTCCCGTTGCTCGTGGCGGCCGAGCACACCGACCGGCTGGAGCTCGGAACCGGCATCGCCGTCGCGTTCGCGCGCAACCCCATGATCCTCGCGAACATCGGCTACGACCTCCACGCGTACTCCGGCGGTCGGTTCATGCTCGGCCTGGGCAGCCAGGTGAAGGCGCACATCGAGAAGCGGTTCTCGATGCCGTGGTCGCATCCGGCCGCGCGCATGCGGGAGATGATCCTCGCAATGCGCGCGATCTGGGCGTCATGGAACGAGGGGCAGAAGCTCGACTTCCGCGGCGAGTTCTACCGCCACACGCTCATGACCCCCTTCTTCAACCCCGGTCCCAACCCCTACGGCACGCCGAAGGTCTTCCTCGCCGCGGTGGGCGAGATGATGACCGAGGTCGCGGGTGAGGTGGCCGACGGCGTGATCATCCACGGGTTCACGACCGAGCGGTACGTGCGCGAGGTGACGATCCCGTCGCTCGAGCGCGGCTTCGCGAAGGCGGGCAAGTCCCGCGCCGACTTCGAGATCTCCGGTCCGATGTTCATCGTCACCGGCACCACGGAGGAGGAGTTCGCGCAGGCACGGCAGGGCACGAAGCAGCAGATCGCGTTCTACGGCTCGACACCGGCGTACCGCGGTGTGCTCGAGCTGCACGGCTGGGGTGACCTCCAGTCCGAGCTCAACTCGCTGTCGAAGCAGGGCGAGTGGGTGAAGATGGGCGAGCTCATCACCGACGACATCCTCGACGCGTTCGCGGTCGTCGGCGACCCCGAGGACGTCCCGGGGCTGATGCTCGAGCGCTACGGCGACATCGTCGACCGGCTGAGCTTCTACGCGCCGTACCGTTCCGACCCGGAGCGCTGGGGCCGCGTGCTCGAAGGCTTCCGCCAGGCCGGCTGACCGTATTCACTGGTCGACTCCGCTCCGGCCTCCCGGGCTCCGCCCGGGCCTGCGCTTCGTCTCCTGTGCGCGTCAGGCGGCGGGCCGGGTGACGCTCTCGAGCTTCGCGATCGACGCCGCGGTCTGCTCGGGCGCCTCCATCGGTCCGAAGTGGCCGACGCGGGAGAAGATGTCGAGCCGTCCGTGGGGCAGCCGCTCGACGATGCGCACCGCGAGCCTGGGCGGGATCGCGTCGGTGTGCTCGCCGCACGCGACCAGCGTCGGCGCACGCACGTGTCGCAGGCGCGCGAACACGCCGTTCGCGGGACCCATCGCGTAGATCTCGGCTTCGTCCTCGGGGCGGCACTTCAGCTCGTACTTGCCGTCGTCGCGGCGGCGCAGCCCGTACGTCACGTAGGCGTGCAACGCGCGCGGGTCGAGCACGTCGAGCGGCGGCTTCGACGCGTACGACCGTTCGGCCTCGAGCAGCGACTCCCACACGTCGCGGCGGCGTTGTGCGCCCTGCGTCAGCGGGTTGTCGAAGTCGGGTGGGAGCGGCTCGTCGACCGGGAACATGATCGGCTCGTAGCACCACAGCCGCGCGTACGTGCCGGGGTGCGCGGCTTCGGCGAGGAGGAGCGCGGCCGCGCCCTTCGAGTGGCCGGCGGCGACGAGACGCGGGTCGCCGGCCAGACCCAGATGCCGTGTCACTGCGAGCACGTCGGCCGCGAACCCGTGCCAGTGGTAGCCGTCGGGCGAGCGGTCGCTGTCGCCGTGACCCCGGAAGTCGAACGAGTACGGCCGGTAGCCGCGGCCGGCGAGGTCCTCGGCCACCGGTTCCCACACCACGCCGTGGAACCCGGTCGGATGGGCGAGCAGGACCGGCGAGCCACCGGACGGGCCGCCCCAGTGGTGCACGACGAGGCGGATCCCGCCCGCGTCGATCGGCTCGGAGCGTTCAGGAGGCACGGGCCGAGATGATGGCGCGCGACCATGGCCGCGCGTGAACACCGAGGAAGCAGCCGTCGCCGCGGCGAACGCCGCGTACTACGCCGCCTTCGAGGCCCTGGACCTGGACGCGATGGCCGAGGTCTGGGAGCGCACCGACCGTGCGACCGTGACCCACCCGGGCTGGCCCACCCTGCACGGGTGGGCGAAGGTGGCGGGATCGTGGGACGCGATCTTCCGGAACACGCCCTACATCCAGTTCTTCCTGACCAGCGAGCAGCTCCACGTCGTCGGCGACGTTGCGTGGATCACGCTCGAGGAGAACATCCTGCAGTCGTCGGTTGCCGGCGGCGCGGTCGCCGAGCAGGAGCTCGCCGACGCCCAGGTCGCGGCGGTCAACGTGTTCGCGCGCACCGAGGGCCGCTGGCGCATGGTGCTCCATCAAGGGTCCGCCGTCCACGCCTCGGGTTGAGCGCGGGTCGGGGTAGACCCGACGGAACGGGCACGCGAGGGTCGCCGGATGCATCGTGCTCGGAGCGCGTGAGCGTGACGTCCGGCGGGAGCGAGGCCCACGGGGCCAGCAGCAACGCCGCGATCTCGCTCGACGGCCGGTACGTCGCGTTCACGTCGAGCGCGCCCGACCGCGTCGCCGGCGACACCAACGGCACCACCGACGTCTTCGTGCGCGACCGTGTGGCGGGCACGACGACACGCGTCAGCGTGATGCCCGACGGCACGCAGGACACCGTCAACGCGAGCGCTCCGTCGATCACGTTCGACGGACGCTCCGTCGTGTGGGTGCAGCAGCATTCGCCGACGTCGTTCGACGTGATCGAGCGGGACCTCCAGACGTCGACGTCCGTGCTCATCGCGAGCGACAGCCCCCTACCAGGGTGCACGTATCAGCCCCGACGGCAAACTGGTCGCGCTGGTGGGTGACTGTGCCAACACGTGCATGGAGCAGCTGGCGTGGTGGCAACGCAGCGACTCGAACACGAACACGAACACGAACACGGTGATGCCCTTGGGGGCGCCCGGGCTCCTGCCCGACCCGACCGGCGCGCTCGCCGTCGGAGGCTTCGTCGGCCGCTCATCACGCGGTCGGCTGCTTCGCCGACTTCTCTTGCTTTCCGCTCTCGACGCCTTCGGCACCGGGCCGCTCGGGCCACGCTCCGCTCGCGTGCGCTTACGTGACGGGTGCCTGGTGGCTCGCTCGCTCTTCGGCGTGGTCCTGGATGGCCTTCATGATCGAGGTCGCGGCCTGGTTCACGAAGTAGCTGCCGCTGCCGGTCACCCACTCGCACGACTCGGCCGGCTTCGCGAGCTGGTCCTGGAAGTGCGGCATCACGTACTGGGCGAAGAGCTCGAAGCTGTGCTTCGTCGCCTCGCGGTTCGCCCACTCGTGACCGAAGAACAGGAACGTGCCGAACCCGCCGCTCTGGTCGACGAGCGACTGGATCTTGGCGATGGCGTCCTCTGGTGTGCCGATGACGGCGAAGCCGTCGGCGTCGACATTCTCGATGATCTCGGCCGCGGTGTCGCCGCGCACCGGACCCGCGGGCAACACGTGGGTGAAGTACTTCGAGAACTCGACGATGCCGTACTCGACGTCCTTGCGCGCCTGCTCCCTGGTCTCGGCCACGTGCATCGGGCCGACCAGACGCCACTTCGCCCGGTCGGCGACGTGACCGTTCTCCTCTGCGGTCTCCGACCACGACGACCAGTGCGTGCCGAGCGCGTCGAAGCCCTGCGCGGTCGTCGCCGCGATCGACAGCAGCCCGAGACCGTGACGGCCGGCGGCGATCGCGCCGGTCGGCGAGATCGACGCCGCGACCGCGATGTCGAAGCACGGGTCGGTGTAGGGGCGGAGCTGCAGCCGCGCGTCGCGCAGCGTGAACCACTCCGTCTCCATGTTCACGATCTCGCCGCGCAGCAACGCCATGATCGCGTCGAGTGCCTCGTGCATGCGCGGCCGCTGGGCTTCGGCCGGGATCCCGAGCATGTGCGCGTCCGACGTGAGCTGGCCGGGTCCGCACCCGAGCATGGCCCGGCCCCGGGTCAGGTGGTCGAGCAGCACCATCCGGTCGGCGAGGAGCAGCGGGTGGTGGTAGGGCAGCGAATTGACGCCGGTGCCGAGCTTGATGTGGCGGGTGCGCTCGGCCGCCGTCGCGATGAACACCTCGGGTGACGCGATGATCTCGTAGCCGGCCGAGTGGTGCTCGCCGATCCACACCTCGTCGAAGCCGAGCGCGTCGAGGTGCTGGACGAGCTCGAGGTCGCGCTCGAGCGCGAGCGTCGGGTTCTGGCCGACGGGGTGGAACGGGGCGAGGAAGAGGCCGAAGCGCATGCGCATGGCGTGACATTGGAGCCGTCCCTTGACCGCATGGTCAAGACGACGGCGGGGGGCGAACGCTACGGAAGCTGCGACGCGATCCAGCGGTCGAGCGCGGGACTGCTCTCGAAGCTCGTGATCAGCGCGTAGCGCGGCGCGTCACCGTTGTGGCAGACGACGTGCCACAGGCGCTGCGTGTCCACGACGAAGCGGGCGCCGCGGTGCAGTGGCACCCGCCGTTCGGTCGACGGATCGGGCAGCCCGTCGTCGCCCTGCTCCATGAGCACCATGAAGCTGTCGGGGTTGTCGGTCAGCTCGAGCCACGAGCGCACCACCCATCCCTCGCCGGGCGGGTTGAAGCGGTTGTTGTCGTCGCGGTGGATCTGGCGCAGCGACGTCTCGTAGTCCTGGGGCTCGAGCTTGATGATGCGCACGCGGCCGAAGTCGGCGCCGACCGACTGGACGAAGCGGGTGATCGTCGGGCACTTGGTTGCGTTCGACGTGAACTTCCCGCCCTTGTCGGGCCGCTCGTCACCCGGCTTCCAGAACCCGCGGCAGTCGAGCTCGCCGTCGGCCGTCGCGATCGGCGCGAAGTTGGTGTCGCCGCCGCTCTTCCAGTCCATGTACTCGAGCGAGCGCCACTCCGAGGACGGGATCGGCTCGTCGAAGTCGCGCAGCTGCACGTAGCCGGCCGGCGCGAGCACCGGCAGCCGGACGTGCGGCGTGTCGAGCGGGATCTCGGTCGACCAGTGCGGCGTTGTGAGGAGCTCGTGGACCTGCACCATGCCCGCGAGTGTACGGACGGCGGTTGGTCGGCCCAGGACTCACCCAGTTTGCGGCACCAACTCGTGACCGAGGGCCCGGTTGGGACGAAACCCCCGCTCGGGTGCGGGCGCGCTCAAGTGTGCACGCGGGCCCGCCGAGTCTCGGACGATGCGTCGAACGAGGTCGGCTCGGCATCCACGCAGGTCCCGCTCCCAGGTTGCTGCCGCGATCGTCTCGATCGTGCTGCTCTGCGGTGCGTTCGCGGGTACGCCGTCGAGGGCCGTCGCGTCGACCGGCGGCATCACGACCGTCGTCGGCGGGCTCGGTGGTGGACCCGCGACGTCGGTCGCCCAGACCCCGGTCGCGGTCGCCGCGACCGCCGATGCGTTGTACGTCGTCGACAGCTCCACGAGCCTTCCCGCGATCGGCGCGCCGTGGCCGGGGATCGTCCGGCGCATCGATCGCGCGAGCGGCGACGAGCGCGTGGTGGCGGGCTCGTGGAGCGGCGGGTTCGGGGGCGACGGTGGCCCCGCGACGAACGCGCGCTTCGACCGGCCGGTCGCGATCGTCGCTGACGGGTCCGGCAACGTCTACGTCGCCGACGCGCAGAACAACCGTGTTCGCCGCATCGACACGGGCGGGACCATCACGACGATCGCCGGCACCGGCGTCGCCGGATTCTCCGGTGACGGTGGCCTCGCGACGTCGGCGCAGTTGAACGGTCCCTGGGGTCTCGCGATCGACGGCTCGGGGAACCTCTACGTCGCCGACCGGTTCAACAACCGCGTCCGGGAGATACGACTCGACGGCACGATCGACACGGTGGCCGGCGGCGGCGCGAGCACCGCCGACAACGTGGCGGCGACCTCGGCCGCGTTGGGCCTCACCGGTCCGCTCGCGGCCCAGTCCGACGGCACGCTCTTCCTCGGTTCGACGCTCCCGGGACCGGGCGCGGTCGTGCGGGAGGTCTCGACCGGCGGCACGATCACGACGGTCGCGGGAACGGGCGGCTCCGCTTCGACCGGCGACAACGGTCCCGCGACGTCAGCACAGATCCACGACGTCGCCGGGCTGGCGGTCGACGGCGCAGGCGGCTTCGAGCTCTTGCAGTCCAGCGCGCCCGCGGTCCGTCGGGTCGACACGGGCGGCACGATCACGACGATCGCCGGTGATGACACCGGGGGCTTCGTCGGCGACGGCGGTCCCGCCACGGGTGCGCGTTTCGCAGCGCCGCGCAGTCTCGCCGATGCGGGCGCGGATCTGTTCGTGGCCGACGCGGGCAACCTCCGCGTCCGTCGCATCACGGGCGGCACCATCAGTACGTTCGCGGGTAACGGGACGCTCGATCTCGGTGGTGACGGTGGGCCGGGCACGGACGCGCAGCTCAGCGCTCCGTCGAGCCTCGCGGTCACCCCCGCGGGCGCGTTGTACTTCGGCGATGCCGAGCACTATCGCGTCCGCCGTCTCGCGGCCGGCGTGGTCACGACCGTGACCGGCGACGGCACGTCCGGCTTCACCGGCGACGGCGGCCCCGCGTCCGGCGCCGAGATCTCGCGGCCGCTCGACCTCGCCGCCGACGGTGCCGGGAACGTCTACTTCCTCGACTTCGACAACGTCCGCGTGCGGCGGATCACGCCCGGCGGCACGATCGACACCGTGGCCGGGACGGGCGTCGCCTCGCACGGTGCGGATGGTGTCCTCGCCGCGACCGCGCCGCTGGACCACCCGGTCGCGATCGCGGCCGACGCCTCCGGGAACCTGTACATCGCCGAATCAGGCTCCAGCGTCGGCGGCACGCACTACGGACCGCGCGTGCGTCGCGTCGGTCTCGACGGACGCATCCGGACGGTGCTGGGCAATGGCACCGCGGGTGCGCTCGTGCCCGGTCACCGCGCGCTCGACACGCCGCTCCAGGGCGTCGGGCCGCTCACCGTCGACGCGTCGGGCGGCCTGTACGTCAGTGCCGACGGGTACGTGGTCCATGTCGGGGCGTGCGACGACGTCGTCACGTGGACCGGCTCGAGCCCGCAGCTCGCGGATCTCGCGATCGACGGGCGCGGCTGGCTCTACCTCGTCGGTGGTTCGCACCGCGTCACGCGCGTCGACGCGCAAGGCACGGGAGTCACCGTCGCGGGCACCGGCGTCGCCGGATTCTCGGGTGACGGTGGCCCCGCGACGTCGGCCCAGTTGAACTCGCCGTCTGCGGTCGCGGTGACGGCGACCGGCGACCTCTACATCGGCGATGCCGGGAATCAGCGCGTGAGGAAGGTCGACGGCCCGTCGCCGTCGATGAACGCGCGCCGGCCGTCGTGTGGTGGCTACACCATGGACGCGTCCGGTGGCCTGCACCCGCTGGGCGTCGGTGGCGCGCCGATCGCGCCCGCGGCGACCGGTACGACATCGTGGCCGGGGCGCGACGTCGGTCGAGGCGTCGCGGTCATGCCTCACGGCAACGGCGGCTACACCCTCGACTTCCGCGGTGGGTTGCATCCGTTCGCAGTCACCGGCGACCGTCCGCCGCCGGCCCCGATCGGCGCGGCATCGTGGCCGTGGCCCATCGCCCGCGGCGTCGCCATTGTCCCGTCGGGCCTCGGCGGATTCACGCTCGACGGCTGGGGCGGCCTGCATCCGTTCAACATCGGCTCGCCCACGGCGTGGTCTGCGCGCGTGCACGTCGGCGGATACTGGCGTGGCTGGGACATCGCGCGTGGCGTCGTGGTCCTGCCCGACGGTACGGGCGGGTACGTGCTCGACGGGTGGGGCGGGCTGCACCCGTTCTCGATCGACGGCGCCCCGATGCCGTCGCCGGCACACGTCTCGGGTTACTGGCGGGGTTGGGACATCGCCCGTGGTGTCGCCATGCTCCCCGATGGCAGCGGCGGATACGTCCTCGACGGCTGGGGCGGGCTGCACCCGTTCGCGGTCGGGGCGAATCATCTCCCTGCCGCGGCACACGGCCCGTACTGGAACGGCCGCGACGTCGCACGCGGCGTCGCGATCGTCCCCTAAGGGGTACGCGGGACCTGTGGCGAGCGCCTAGAAGTCGAAGTCGCCGGTGGCGGCGAGGACGTTGCCCTCTTTTGCGTAGGCGGCCCGCACGTTGCGGGCGATGAGCGCCTGGTGCACCTCGTCGGCCCCGTCGACGAGCCGGGCCGAGCGCGCGTGGCGCATCATCGACTCGAGCGGTGTGTCGGTCGAGTAGCCCAGCGCGCCGTGCACCTGGATTGCACGGTCGACGACCTTCCAGAGCGTGTTCGCGACGTGGTGCTTCGCGAAGCTGACCTCCTGGCGGAACGGCTGGCCGTTCTCGATCTTGTACGCCGCGTGCAGCACCATGAGCTTGGCCGAGTACAGCTCCATCGCCGAGTCGGCCATCATCCACTGGATCGCCTGCTTCTCCGCGAGCGGCGCGCCGTGCAGCTCGCGCTTCTCGGCCCGGTCGACCATCATCTCGAGCGCGCGCTCGATCTGACCGATCCAGCGCATGCAGTGTGCGAGACGCGCCGGGCCGAGACGGGCCTGCCCGAGGATGTGGCCGTTGCCGCGTCCGCCGAGCACGTTGTCGTTCGACACGCGCACGTCGGTCAGCCGGACCTCGCAGTGGTTTCCGTGGCCGGCCATCGTCTCGACGTCACGCACGACCTCCCAACCGTCGGTGGGCAGGTCGACGATGAACGCGGTGTTGCTCGCCTGGGGCGGATCCGCGTCGGGATCCGTCTTCGCGATGACGATCGCGAACGACGCGCCGCGCGCACCGCTCGTGAACCACTTGTGGCCGTTGATCACCCACTCGCCGCCGTCCTGGACCGCGAACGTGCGGATGCCGGTCGGGTCGGAGCCCGCGACCTCGGGCTCGGTCATCGCGAAGCAGCTCCGGATCCGACCCTCGAGCAGCGGGCGCAGGTACTTCTCCTTCTGCGCGTCGGTCGCGTGGTGCAGGAGCGTGTGGTGGTTGCCCTCGTCGGGCGCCTGCGCGTTGAGGATGAACGGGCCGAAGTTCGTGCGCGCCGATTCGGCCGAGACGAACGCCATCGCGGTGGGGGAGAGGCCGAGCCCACCCCACTCCTTCGGCATGTGCGGCAGCCACACGTCCCACTCGTGGGCCTTCTGGCGCAGCTCGATGATCATGCGCACGACGTCCTTGCGGTCCGGAACGCCGTTCGGCGCGTCGGCGGCGAGCTTCTCCTCGGCCGGGCGCACCTCGGACTCCATGAAGTCGCGGACCCGCTGGCGGATCGCCTCGACCTCGGGCGGCAGCGTGAAATCGATACTCATATGGGGGCAGTGTCGTCATCGCTTGACCGCGCGGTCAAGCACGGCGATGCTCGGAGCATGCTCGCCGCCGTCGCCCGCGACCGTCAGCTGCACGTCGAGGACGTTCCCGAGCCCGTTCCCGGCAGCGGCGACGCGCTCGTGGCCGTGCGCGCGTGCGGTATCTGCGGCTCCGATCTCCACGCGCTGCGCTACGCCTCGAACATGAAGGAGATGATGGAGGCGACCGGCGCGCCGAGCCCGTTCGACCCCGACCGTGACTACGTCATGGGCCACGAGTACGCGGTCGAGGTGCTGGAGCTGGGTCCCGACACCGCGGGCGTGCCCGCCAAGCCCGGCGACCTGGTCGTGTCGATGCCCATCGCGCTGGGGCCGACCGGCATCGAGCCCATCGGCTACTCGAACCGCTACGGCGGCGGCTACGCGGAGCGGATGCTCGTCACCGCGGGGATGTGCCTCAAGGTTCCGAACGGGCTCGACGCGCGTCGTGCCGCGCTCACCGAGCCCATGGCGGTCGGCCTGCACGCGGTCCACAAGTCGCGCATCGCGCCTGGCGAGAGCGCACTCGTGCTCGGCTGCGGTCCGATCGGGCTCGCGGTCGTCGCGTCGCTGAAGGCGAAGGGCATCGAGCCGATCGTCGCGGCCGACTTCTCACCGCGCCGGCGCGCCCTCGCGACCGAGATGGGCGCGCACGAGGTCGTCGACCCGGCGAGCGAGCCTGCGATCGCGGTGTGGCAACGCGTCGACGGCGTGCGTCACCCGCTCGTGGTGTTCGAAGCGGTCGGCGTGCCCGGCATGCTCGAGGCCGCGATGCGCGACGCGCCGCCGCAGTCGCGCGTGCTCGTCGTCGGGGTGTGCATGGAGCACGACCGCATCCAACCCATGGTCGGCATCGTGAAGGAGCTCGAGGTCCTGTTCTGCTTCGGCTACGACCCGCTGGAGTTCCAGGGCACGCTCGAGTCGATCGCGGAAGGCCGGCTGCGCGTCGATCCGCTCGTCACCGGCGTCGTCGGTGTCGAGGGCGTGCCCGCCGCGTTCCGCGCCCTGGCCGATCCCGAGGATCAGGTGAAGATCCTCGTCGAACCCGGCGCCCCGCCGACACCGACCGCGGTCTGAAGCACTCTGGAGTCGATTTCCCGGAACTATTCCGGTGAAGTGACTCCAGACCGCGATCGGAAGGCGCCGGGCGCGGTGAACATGCCGCGGTGCCAGCGTCGCGGGGTGAGGACGAGCGCGCGGGGATAGTCCTCGTACATCCAGCGGGCGAAGTTGCGACGCGTCCACCCGCCGAGCCCGGCGGCGCGGATGGCACCGCGCGCGCCGAGCGACGTCGCGAGCAGTCGCTGCAGCGCGCCCGCGAACCGCAGGTCGGTGCCGAGCGCGGCGTCGACCGCGCCGCGGTAGCGCGCGCACACCTCGTCACGGGTGCCGCCGCGCGCGATCGCGGCGGCCGCCAGCTCGCCCGTCTCGATCGCCTGCGCGATCCCCTCGCCCGTGAGCGGATCGACAACCGATGCCGCGTCGCCCGCGAACAATGCCGGTCCGGCGGCGAGGCGCGTGCGGTCGAACGCGCTCGGGATGGGCCACGCGCGGTGTGGTCCCTCGGCCTCCGCGTGCGGGCCGAGCGCCTCGCGCACCGCCGGGCGCGCGAGCACGTTTGGCCAGAGCGCGTGCAGCTGCTTGCCCGTGAGCCCCTGCGAGCGCAGCACCCCGAAGCCGACGTTGGCGCGACCGCCCGGCAACGGGAACACCCATGCGTAGCCGGGGAGGAGGTCGGGCTCGAACGCGACCCAGAGGCGGTCGTCGGCGACACCGCGGAAGTACTGACGCACCGCGTGCCACGTCCCCAGGTCGGGGGAGTCCCGGTCACCCACGAGTCGACGGGTCGGGGAGTAGTGACCGTCGGCGGCGACGACCCACCGGGCCCGCAGCGCGCGCCCGTCACCCGTCCCCGCGGTGACGACATCATCGGGGCCGACCTCGATCTCCTCCACCGCGGTCGCCTCGCGCACCTCGACGCCCCGAGCGCGCGCGTGCGCGACCAGCGCGGCGTCGAGCTCCTCTCGGGACACGACGACCGCGTACCGGCCGTCCGACGGCAGGGGCAGCTCGACGTGGTGTCCGCTCGGTGACACGAGCACGGTCTCGTCGACCGGAGCGCAGCCCGGCAGCGTGGTCGGGTCGAACCCGAGCCGTTCGAAGCCCCGCAACGCCGCGGTCGTGAGCCCGTCGCCGCACGTCTTGTCGCGCGGGAACGTGGCCTTGTCGACGACGGTGACGTCCAGGCCGACCGCGTGCGCCCTCAGCGCGGCGGCGATCCCGGCCGGGCCCGCGCCCACGACGACGACGTCCCGCACCCGGCCCGACTCCACGTGCCCGAACCCTACCGGCAGACCCTCGCACCCCCCACGTGCCGTGGTTCGACTTCGGGCCCCTTCACGGAGCGTGCTCAAGGCGAAGGCCGCGAAACGCCGATGACCTGACCACGGCGCGTCGGTGCCCACCGGCCGCCGGGACTGCGCGCGGTGCCACGGACGACGCCGCGAGGGAGGGTGGATGAAGGGTCGAGTCCTCGGTGCGGCGCTCGTGGTCGCGCTCGGCGCGGGGGCGTGTGCCCTCCCCGGCGGCGACCACCACGAAGCCGCGGCGCGCCCGGCGATCGCGCCGAGCACGCCGGCACCCCACGTGGAGCCGTGCGGTCCGGGCCGGGCCACTGGTGCGACCGATACGGGCGTGAGCGACCAGGCGATCATGATCGCGACGATCGCCGACGTCGGCGGCGTCCGGCCCGACCTGTTCCGCGCGAACTGGGACGCGATGGACGCGTTCGTGGCGTGGTGCAACAGCGTCGGCGGCGTCAACGGTCGCAAGCTCCGGCTCGAGAAGCTCGACTCCGCGCTCTTCGACGACCGCTCGCAGACCATCGCCGCCTGCAGCACCGCGTTCGCGCTGGTCGGCTCCGCGGCCGCGCTGGACGGTGCCGGCGCGCAGAGCGGCGAGGACTGTGGCATCCCCGACATCCCCGCGTTCACGGCCGAGCCCAGTCACGAGACCGCGACGAACGTCGTGCAGCCGTTGCCGAACCCGCCCGACAGCTACCCCGTCGGTCCGGGGCGCTACCTCGCGTCGCGCTTCCCCGTCGCCGTGAAGCACGCGTCCATCTTCTACAGCAGCGTCGGCGTGACCGCGGTGCAGGCCAAGCGCCAGATCGAGAGCTACACGGACGCAGGGTTCCACTTCGCCGACCAGGTTCCCTTCGACGTCGTCGGCGCGAACTTCGACACGCTGGTCGCGCCGTTGAAGCGTCACGCGCCGGGCTACGTGTACGTGCAGGGTGAGCTCACGGACCTCGTCAACGCGGAGAAGGCGCTGGTGAAGGCAGGGATCAAGCCCGAGGTCGTCGACGCGGGACAGCAGGCGTACGACGTCGACTTCCTGAAGCAGGGCGGTGCCGCCGTCGAGGGCACCTACGTCATCGCGACGACGGTTCCCTTCGCCGAGGCCTCGACGTCGCCGGAGCTCCAACGCTACCTGCACTGGCTCGACGTGACGCATCCGGGCGCGCAGCCCACCGCGCTCGGCGTGCAGGGATGGTCGGCCGGTCTCCTCTTTGCCAACGCGTTGCGCGGTCTCGGCTCCAACGTGACCCGCGCGGGGCTGCTCGAGGCGCTCCGCAAGGTGCACCACTGGGACGGCAACGGCCTGCACGTGCCGAGCGACCCGGGTGCGAACCGTCAGCTCGGGTGCTTCTCCTACCTGCAGGTGCGCAACGGCGCGTTCGTGC
>DATBEZ010000066.1:0-11068 GCA_036558745.1 Acidimicrobiia bacterium | reverse complement strand
ATGTGCTGCGGCGGCTCGTTGGGCACGGCCAGCATCCTCCAGCGCCTCTAACCCCAGCGCTTGTGTGGATGTCAGTCACGCTGTTCGTGACTGACATCCACATGAAGCGCAGCGCGGACGAGCCCGACGACATGCTCGGGCTGCTCGCCCAGCATCCGCGCCGTGACATGGACGACGCTCCAGCCGGCGGCGTGGAGGAGGTAGCGACGCTCGCTGTCCGATTCCAGCCTCTCGCGGCCGGTGTGCCACCGCACGTCGAACTCGACCGCGACGCCTTGGCCCGGGTAGCCGAGGTCGAGGCGCAGGCACCGGCTCCCGCACTGACCTCGAGCTGGGGTACCGGTGCGGGGGAGACCGTGATCGATCAGGACGCGCCGGAGCCGGACCTCCCAGCCGCTCTCCGACCGTGCGCCGCGGCGAGATCGAGCCGCGTTCTCGAGGCAGACGTCACCGGGGTACCGCCGATGTCGGTCACGTCGCTCGCGTTCACGAAGGTCGTGCGATGGACGACCACAAGAGGGGACCTGCGGTCGAACTCGCGGCCCACCGCGATCTCGACCCGGCGAGCCGCGAGGCCAACGAGGTGCCAGCGTTCCGGCGGCGCGATGGGAGATCGCGGCGCGTTCACCGCCCCACAGGCACGCTGCCATGCACGCCTGCCGACCGGCGAGCCGGGCCACCGCCCGGTCCCCCCGTTCGTGTGGATCTGAGTCGCAAGCTCGACGTCGCTGGTCTTCGTGAGTCACACCACACAGGCAAGCAGGAGGGTGTGACAGCTACGCGGTGGCGAACGCCTCGCGGAGGGCCTGGGCGGCGACGGCCATGGCGGCGTCGGCGTCGTCGAACATCGCGGGCATGCCGAGGAAACCGTGGATCATGCCGTCGTAGCGGGTCGCGGTCGCGGGGACGCCGGCCTCGCGCAACCGCGCCGCGTACGCCTCGCCCTCGTCGCGCAGCGGGTCGAACTCCGCGGTGATGATCGTCGCGGGCGGCAGACCGCCGAGGTCCTGCGCGCGCAGCGGAG
The DNA here is from genome assembly GCA_036558745.1 of Acidimicrobiia bacterium. GTDB lineage: Bacteria > Actinomycetota > Acidimicrobiia > IMCC26256 > JAMXLJ01 > JAMXLJ01. The sequence goes on along the minus strand of DATBEZ010000066.1, from coordinate 10,044 downwards.
CGGCGAGCGGGTTCTTCTCGTCGTCGCCGTCCTGGAGGTACTGCGCCCAGAACCACCGCATTCCGGGCTCGTCGAGCAGATAGCCCGACGCGTTCTCCTGGTACGACGGGGTGTCGCCCGCGGGATCGAGCGCCGGATACACCAGCACCTGCGCGGCCAACTTCGGACCTCCCCGCTCCCGCGCCAGCAGCGCGATCGCGGCCGACAGGTTCCCGCCCGCGCTGTCACCCATCACCGCGACACGCGCCGGGTCGCCGCCGAGCTCGGACGCGTGTCCGACGACCCACTCCGTCGCCGCGAACGCGTCGTCGAGCGGGATCGGGAAGGGGTGCTCGGGCGCGAGCCGGTACTCGACGCTGACGACGATCGCGCCCGACTGCACCGCGAGGCGCCGGCACGTCGTGTCGTGGGTCTCGATGCTCATGAACACCCAACCGCCGCCGTGCACGTAGACGACGACGGGCAACGCGCCGCCGTCGCCGGATGCATCGGGCACGTACACCCGCACCGGGACGTCACCGTGCGGCCCGGGCACCGTTCGGTCGGTCACCGACGCGCACGCGACCGGATCCCCCGCGCCGACCGACGCGAACAGCATCTCGCCCGCACGCACCTGCGCGATCGGCTGCTCCCAGAGCTTCGGCTGCTCGAGGGTGGCGAGCGAGTCGAGCATCTGCTTCGCGGACGGGTGCAGCGGCATTCGTCAACCCCCTGCGGTGACGGTGACAGGACGCGGAACGGTACCGCTACCCCTCTTTCGCGCGGAAGTGGGGGATCACCTTCTCGCCCCACTGCCGGATCGTCTCCATGCACGCGGCGTGGGGGACGGTGCCCATCTGGATGATGCACATGATCTCGTCGGCGCCAACTTCCTCGAGCTGCTCGACGTACGCGATCGCCCGTGCCGCGGTGCCGTACGCATGGTCGATGTTGAACGTCGCGGTGGTGTTCGGGTTGACCGGGATGTTGGCCTCGTGCAGCTTGGCGACCATCTCCTCTCGCTCGCGCGTGATCGCGGCCACGTTGTCCTCGTCGCCCGTGTCCTGAGCGGGCGGAGGCCCGCCGCCGTACCAGTGCGCGATCGCCTCGGCGAAGAACCGCTGGCCGCGCGCGCCGATCTGCAGCGCCTCGTCCCCGTCGTCGAGGACGATCGTCGGGCACAGCGCGGAGAAGTGGTCGTTGACGACGGTGGAGACGAACCGGTCGCCGGTCCTGGTCCCGATGGCTTCGTCGTAGATCTTGCGCAGCCCCGCGACCTCCTCGATGCCTGCGAACCCGAGCACGAGGGCGCCGATCCCGTACTCCGCCGCCAGCGCGACCGTGTCGCGCTTCGTGCACGCGAGGAACAGCGGGGGGTGCGGACGCTGGATCGGACGCGGCAACACGGAGTGCGGACCACGGTTCGCGATCGCCTCGACGTTCAGGAGCTCGCCGCGCCAGGTGAACGTGTCGTCCTGCCACATGTGGCCGATCATGCGCAGTGCTTCCTCGACCTCTGCGTACGTGCGCTCGGGGTCGACGCCGCACAACGACATCTCCTGCAGCGTGGCGCCGCGTCCCGCGCCGAGGTCGAGCCGGCCGCCGGACAGGTTGTCGAGCATCGCGGCCCGCTCACCCACGCGGATGGGGTGGTTGTAGTTGAACGGCATGCACACGACGCCGTGGCCGACGCGGATGCGCGACGTGCGCGCCGCGACCCACGTCAGGAACACCTCGGGCGCGCTCATGTGCGCGTACCAACGGAGCGCGTGGTGCTCGACCGCCCAGATCCGGTCGAAGCCCATCGCCTCGGCGTAGACGGCCTGCTCGACGCAGTCGGCGAGCACCTGGCGCTCGTGCTCCGCCGACGGGTCGGCCATCTGGGCCTCGAAGATCATCGAGAACTGCACGTCCGTTCCCCCTCGGTCGCGCCCATGAGGCAAACTAGATCAATGTTGTATCTGGATTCTCTCGAACCGGCAAACAGCCTGGTCAGGCCCAGTCGATGACGGTGTCGAGCAGGTCGGGCAGCAGCGTCTCGAGCCGCTCGAGCACCGCAGCGAGCGAGGCCCGGGTCAGCGCCTCCGCCCGCTCCGCGTCGCCGGCCTCGATGGCCTCGACGATGGCGGCATGGGACGCGAGCACCTCGGCGCGTTGGTCGCGCGCCGTGATCGGGATCCGCAGCCGGTCCTCGTACAGCTCGAGCAGCCCACTGCCGACCAGGCTCACGACCCCGTTGCGGGACGCGTCGACGATCGCGGTGTGGAAGTCGCGCGCCAGCCGTGCGTAGGCGGCGTCGTCGGTCAGCTCGGCCGCGGCCTCACGTTCGAGCACGGCGCGCAGCGCCGTGAGCGTCGCCGGGTCGCGCCGCTCGGCCGCGACGCGCGCGGCCATGGGCTCGAGCTCGAGCCGGGCCTCGATGAGCTCGCGGAACGTCGTGCCTGCCAGGCGGAAGAAGAGGCTCGCCATCTCGCCGAACGCACGGCCGGTCACGGTGCCGACCACCGGGCCTCCGCCCGGACCCGGCTTGACCCGCAGGAGGCCGTGCACCTCCAGCACACGGATCGCCTCCCGGAGCGCGGGTCGCCCGACGCCGTACCGTGTGAGCATGGCCTGCTCGCTCGGGAGCATCTCGCCCGGTTGCAGTCGCTGTTCGACGATGTCGCGGACGATCTCGCGCGCGACGAGCTCGGACGTCTTGCGACTGCGCCGCGCGAGGCGATCGTCGGCGGGCACCGGCTGCACGGCGTCAGGCTAGGGCGGAACGCGAGCGGAGGAGATCCCGGTGGGACGGCTGAACGACAAGGTCGCGCTCGTGACGGGTGCGGCGCGGGGCCAGGGCGAGGCCGAAGCGAGGCTCTTCGCCGCCGAGGGCGCACGGGTCGTGCTCGCCGACGTCCTCGACGACGTCGACAAGGTCGCCGCCGGCATCGGCGACGACGCGATCGCAGTCCGGCTCGACGTCTCGAACGAGGACAGCTGGGCTGGTGCCGTGCGCACCGCGGTGGAGCGCTGCGAGCGGATCGACGTGCTCGTGAACAACGCGGCGATCTACCGCTACGGAACGCCGCTCGTCGACACGTCACTCGAGGAGTACCGCGCGATCATCGAGGTCAACCAGATCGGCGTGTTCCTCGGGATGCGTACCGTCGCGCCGGTGATGATCGAGCACGGCGGCGGCTCGATCGTCAACATCTCGTCGCTCGCCGGGTTGCAGGGCCAGCCGGGCGCGATCGCGTACGTCTCCTCGAAGTTCGCGGTGCGAGGGATGACGAAGGTCGCCGCGCTCGAACTCGGGCCGTCGGGCATCCGCGTCAACTCGATCCACCCCGGCGTGATCGACACGCCGATGATCGCCGGCGCGGTGGAGCGGTTCCCAGTGCATCACATCCCCGCGCAGCGCGTCGGCTCGCCCGACGACGTCGCGTCGCTGGCGCTCTTCCTGGCGTCCGACGAGAGCGCGTTCTGCACCGGCGCGGAGTTCGTGATCGACGGCGGTCACTCCGCCGGCCTCGGTCTACCGATCTGAGCGACTCAGCTCGGCGAGGCTCGCGAGGACGGTTCGCGCGTCGGCGATCCGCTCCTTGCCGACGCGCTTCTCGAGGGCGCGGTCGACGCGCTCGACCGCGCCACGGATGTGCTTCGCCGCCTCGCGTCCGCGATCGGTGAGATCGACGACGATGCGTCGCCGGTCATCCGCGTCGGGCTCGCGCGTGACGTAGCCCCGCTCCACCAGCGTGTCGACGAGCTGGCTGGCCGCCTGCTTGGAGACCCCGAGATGGGCTGCGGTGTTGCCCACGCTGGGCCCGTTGCGTGCGATCCCGCCGACGAGACGCGCCCCGGTGCGGGGCATGTCGGTGAAGCCGGCCTCGTGCAGCGCGCGGCGGATCGCGGCGCCGTACGGGCGGCGGGCGAGCGTGAGCATGACCGGGAGGATCAGGTCGTCGTACCAGGGAGGAAGGTCGTCGTCGCTCATGCACCGACGGTAACGTCATAACTCTTGATAGTCAAGAGTCATGACGAACTCGGGAACAGTCGAGGCCTACGACGATGCGATCTCCTTGGCCCAGCGGTAGTCGGGCTTGCCGCTGGGCGAGCGTTCGATGCGGTCGACGACGTGCAGCTCGCGCGGCACCTTGTAGCCCGCGATCTTCTTGCGGCAGTGCTCCTGGATGTCGTCGAGCGTCGGCTTCGTGCCGTGCCGCGGCTCGATCACCGCCGCGACCCGCGCGCCCCATCGGTCGTCGGGCACACCGATCACGAGGACGTCGTACACGTCGGGGTGCGACTTCACCGCGCCCTCGACCTCTTCGGGGAAGATCTTCTCGCCGCCCGAGTTGATCGACACCGAGCCGCGACCGAGCAGCGTGATCGTGCCGTCGGCCTCGACCGTCGCGAAGTCACCGGGGATCGAGTAGCGCGTGCCGTCCGGCGCGGTGACGAACGTCGCTGCCGTCTTGTCGGGGTCCTTGTAGTACTCGAGCGGGATGTTGCCCTTGCGGCCGAGCCGCCCGACCTTTCCCGACCCGGCCTCGATCAGCGTGAAGTCGTCGTCGAGCACGACCGTGTCGCGGATGGCGCGCACGGTTGGCCCGCCCTTCATCGCGGTCTTGCCCTTCTCGATCATCGTGTAGCCGTTCGAGCCGCTCTCCGAAGCGCCGATGGCCTCGGTGATGATGAGGTTCGGGAAGCGACGGATGAACTCGTCCTTCACCGACGGCGAGAACAGTGCAGCCGTGCTGCTCAACGCGATCCATGACGACAGGTCCGTCGAGGCATCGACCTCGTCGAGCACCTCGAGCATGGGCCGCGCCATCGCGTCGCCGGTGATCATGATCGCGTTCACGCGCTCGGCCGCGATGAGCTCGAACACGCGCTTCGGGTCGAACTTGGCCATGAGCACGACCTTGTTCCCGACGAAGCTCCCGCCCATGACGCCCCACTGCGTCGCCCCGTGCATCAGCGGCGCGATCGGCATCATCGTCATCTGCGACGGGTTCGCGAGGCCCTTCTCGACCATCGCTTCCGGCCGCTCGATACGGGTGTTCGAGACCGGGTCGATGCCCCCACCGAGCGCGAAGAACACGTCCTCCTGGCGCCACACGACACCCTTGGGCATGCCCGTGGTGCCGCCGGTGTAGAGGATGTAGCGATCGTCGGGCGAGCGCGGTCCGAAGTCGCGCACCGGTGACGCGGCTGCGAGCGCGTCCTCGAACGCGACCGAGTCGAGCCCGGCGAGATCGCCCGGGCTGTCGGGATCCATCACGATCGAGTGGCGGAGCTGCGGAAGCTGGTCGCGCACGGCCGCGATCCGCGGCGCGAACTCCTTCTGATGCACGAGGGCGACGAGGTCGGCGTTGTCGAAGATGTAGCGCAGCTCGTCCTCGACGTAGCGGTAGTTGATGTTCACCCACACCGCGCGGATCTTGAAGACGGCCCACAGCGTCTCGACCCACTGCACGCAGTTGTACGCGTAGATGCCGACGTGGTCGCCGGGCTTCACGCCCTGCGCCTGGAGGTGGTGCGCGAGGCGGTTGGCCCGCTCCTCCATCTCCGCGTACGTGCGCCGCTCGCCCTCGGCGACGACGTACTCGCGGTCGCCGAAGTTGTCGACCGCGTGCTCGAACAGGTCGGCGAGGTTGTACTCCATGGGCGGCAGGTTAGAACAGGTTCTCGCGCGCTCGCCGGGCGCTGACGCGTTTGTCAGCTTCGATCGGGGTCTGTTCTACTTCCGCCCCATGGACCGAACCCCGGTGATCGTCGGCATCGGCCTGTCCGACTACCCGAAGGCGCCCGACCTCGACAGCGTGCAGCACCACGCGCTCGCGATGCAGCGTGCGCTGGCCGACTCCGGTGTGGCGAAGTCCGAGATCGACGGCTACGTCAACGCCAGCAGCGGCGGGATGATGATCGACGACCCGGTCACGATGGCCGAGTACCTCCGGATCGACCACCGCTACATCGACGGCACGATGACGGGCGGCTCGAGCTTCGAGTTCCACGCCCAGCACGCGGCCGCGGCGATCCGCGAAGGCCTGTGCGACACGGTGCTCGTGACGTACGGCTCCGACCAGCTCTCGCGCATGGGACGGATGCTCGGTACCGGCGGGTTCCAGCGGCCGAGCCGGCACATCGGCGGCCCGATCCGCTACGAGGCGCCCTACGGCAACTCGCTCGTCGGCGCGTACGCCATGGCGGCGCGGCGCCACATGCACGAGTTCGGGACGACGTCGGAGCAGCTGGCCGAGATCGCGGTCGGCGTGCGCGAGTACGCGACGTTGAACCCGAAAGCGATCTACCGCGACCCGATCACGGTGAGGGACGTGCTCGAGTCGCGGATGATCGCCGACCCGCTCCACAAGCTCGACTGCTGCGCGATCACCGACGGCGGCGGCGCGTTTATCATGACGACGGCCGAGCGCGCACGGGATCTCCCGCAACCACCCGCCTATTTCCTCGGCGGTGCCGGCGGGCAGACGCACTGGAACATCTCGCAGATGCCCGACTTCACGACGACGGCGGGCGCGAAGGCAGGCCCCGAGGCGCTGTCGCGCGCCGGTCTGACCCCCGACGACGTCGACATGGTGATGTTCTACGACAGCTTCACGATCACGGTGCTGATGCTGTTGGAGGGCATGGGCTTCTGCAAGCGGGGCGAGGGCGGCCCGTTCGTCGCCGAGGGTCACCTGAAGCGCGGTGGGAAGCTGCCGCTCAACACCGACGGCGGCGGGCTGTCGTCGTGCCACCCGGGTATGCGCGGGATCTTCCTGATCATCGAGGCGGTTCGCCAGCTGCGCGGTCAGGCCGGTGAGGCACAGGTGCCGAACTGCGACGTCGCGCTCGCGGCCGGCTCGGGCGGGTGGCTGAGCGCGATCGGCGTCACCGTGTTGGGAAGGGAGCATCCGTAGTGGTCGGCAACGCCGAGGTCGTGCGTGGCGAGGAGTGGCTGCGGCCGCTGCCAGCGAAGGACGCGGTCTCCGCGCCGTACTGGGAGGCGTGCGCGCGCGGCGAGCTGCTCATCCAGCACTGCCCGTCGTGTGGGAACCGCCAGTTCTATCCGCGCGCGGTGTGCACCGCGTGCGGCGGCGACCCGGAGTGGGAGACGACGTCGGGTCGCGGCACGGTGCACACGTTCACGATCATCCGCCAGAACTACGCGAAGCCCTTCCGCGAGCTGCTGCCGTACGTCGTGGCGATGATCGAGCTCGACGAGGGCCCGATGATGATGGGCAACGTGACCGGCATCGACGCCGACCACGTGCGGATCGGCATGTCCGTCGAGGTCTACATGGTCGAGGCCGAGGAAGGCCTCGCCGTCCCCTTCTGGCGCCCCGCGACGGCGTGACCCCCCTCAAGATGCGGCACTGACCGTCGGATTCCGACGGTGAGTGCCGCATCTATGCCGCCAGTGTGCGGCGGATGCTTGCAACGACGGCTTCCGGACGTCGGGTCACGTCGTCCCAGGTGAACCGGAGGACGCGCCAACCGGCCCCGACGATGACGTTCTGCCGCGACCGGTCGGCCAGCTGCTGGACCCGACCGTCGTGGAAGGCCAGGCCGTCGAGCTCGACGGCCAGCCGCGGTGGCGGCCACGCGAAATCGACGCGGTAGCCGTGGACCACGTGTTGGCCGACCGGTTCGGGAAGGTCGTGGCGTCGAATGAGCTGCAAGAAGCGCGTCTCCAACTCGCTGTCCGTCGACGCGGCGTCCCGATCGCGACGCACGAGCACACGGCGGAGCGTCTGTACGCCGGCTCGCCGGCACTCGAGCACCCGCATGACGTCGTCGTGTTCGACGAGACCGAGCCGGCGTGCCGACTCGTACGCCCGCTCGACGACCGCCTCGGGGACGACCGCTCCGAGCTGGAGCAGCGTCATCGCCGGCGACGTGACCGGTATCGACCGGACGACCGTGACCTCGTGTTCGGCGAACGGCGCGGTCTCGTGCGCGACGGCGGCACGGAAGCGTCGGCGCGCCCGTGGAACGGTGATCTCCACGCGGCGCGCCGTCACCCCGTCGAGGGCCCAGAGACGTGCCGCGGCCCGGTGCGATACGACTGCGTCCACGCCCGCGTCGAGCACGGCGATCATGAGGTCCCGTTCCCACGACTCGGGATACCCAGGGATGCCGAAGACGGCCGGCGCCGGGCGTTCCCACATGCCGCTGCGACGGCGCCGCTCGATCAGCGATTCGGACGCCCCGGATGCCGACGCCTGTGCATAGGAGAACACGCCGTACTGCTGGCCCGCGAGGCGTGCGACCGCGGCATCGATGTCGATCCGCATGCGCACAGCAGACCACCGAGGTATGACAGCCACGCAGAAGTGCGGCACTCACCGTCGGCTTCCGACGGTGAGTGCCGCATCTTGGTATCAGCGGGGGCGGGTGCCGTCGGCGGGGGAGATCATGACGATCTCGGCCTCGCAGAGCAGCGTGTCGCCATGCCACGACGTCGCGGTGCAGAAGATCTTGCGGCCCTCGACGCGATCCACCTTCGCCTCGTAGCGGATCGGCTCCTTCAGCGGCGTCGGCCTGCGCATCCGGATCGTCAGCGTGCCCGTGTACCCGGCGCGTCCCGACGCGGTCTGTGCGAACCCGAGCAGCTCGTCGAACGCGGCCGCGACGAACCCGCCGTGCAGGTGTCCGACGGGGCCCTCGTACGCCATGCCGTAGGTCGCCTCGCCGTGTGTGATGCCGGCGTCGTCCATGTGCATCTGCAGCGGCGGCGCGAGCGGGTTCGACCGGCCGCTGATGCCGCTGCGCTCGAGCAGCGCGCTGTCGTCGGTCGGCAGATCGGCGAGACCGTGGAAGCGCGGCCGGGTCTCGAGCTCGTCGGCCAAGGTCCGGGCCGACTCGATGAGCGCGACCAGCGCGTCGTCGTCGACGTGGTGCACGTCGAGCAGTGCGACGTGCTCGATGACCCGCTTCGTCTCGCGCACGAGCTCGTGCTTGCGCGCCCGGGGCGTATCCTCCGCGGGGTCGTCGGTGATGTAGACGCGGCGCGGGTCGGCAGGCAGGCTCATCGCCGGCGATCGTACGCGCCGCCGCGTGCGGTCGGCGAAGGCGTGGCGGCCCGCGGGGTCGTCAGTCGCGGGGATAGGTCGCCAACGCGTACGCGGCGGTCAACGCGACGACGGACTCGCTCACGAGCGACACGACCGCCCACGTCTCGCCCCAGTGCCCGACGTCGTCGGCCATCTGCGGCAGGCCGATCGTCCGGCTGATCACGAGCGCGATGACGGCGAGCGCGCACGCGCCACCGGTTGCCATCCACGCGCCCCGCGAGTCGGCGCCGAGCAGCACGATGCCGCCGCTGATGCACACGACGCTCAACGCGATGAAGAGCCAGGCGATATAGGGCGCTTCGACGAAGTGCTCGGGCAGCGGAGGGATGTGGGCCGCGGCCGCGACGAACACGCCGGTCACCGCGACCAGACGCAGCCCGAGACGTTGTCGCGCGGGTGCGGTGCTGACGACGGTCGCGGCCATGGAGATCCTCCTCGTTGCCTGGCGACCAGCATCGACGAGATCGCGCCCGACCTCGTAGGGACCAACGTCACGAGCCCGCCGGCCGTCCGACCCGCGCGAGCTCAGCGCGGCGGCGTCACCAGGATCCGCTCGGTCGCCATCATCCGCCAGCCCGCGGGCACGTCGATGAAGGTCTTCACGTCGGCCCGGATGCGCCCCTTGCCGTCCTCGGAGTCGTACATGCGGTCGCGCAGGTCGTCGACGGTCCGGAAGTGGAGCTCCGCGACACCGTCGAGCTCGGGCGCGTCGGGTGTGAGCGGTTCGACCACGACGTTCTGCACGTACCGCCAGATGCCCGGGTGGTGCACGCGCGCCAGCGGCGCATGCACGTCGTTCCAGTGCGCGGCGAATTCGTCGCGTGTGAGCGACGGGAGGCGTCGCACGAAGGACAGCTGCTTGACGCCCGGCGACGGCTCCCCGTCGGGCCAGTCGCGCTCGTTGTCCCACTGCACCCGCTCGTCGACCAGATACGCGGTCACCTGCGTCCCCTGCGCCGTCTCGGTCACCCACGCGCCGGGATCGACGTCGTCGGGAAGC
>DATBEZ010000065.1:0-22876 GCA_036558745.1 Acidimicrobiia bacterium | reverse complement strand
CCGCGCCTTCGGGCGCGGCACGTCCGCGTCAGTGGTGCTCCATGTGCAGCGCGTGACACAGACGTGTCACCTCTCCATCGGACCGGGTGACAATCCGCGTGAGGTCCGCGAGTCGCGTCGCCAACATCTCTAGCCTCGCGGTGCGGCCCGGGTCTTTGCCTCAGCGGAGCCTCACCCTGCCCCTCCGGCTGCGGCGGCCCGGGCCGCACCGTGCGCGCGGCGCCGCGGTCAACGACCCGGCACCCGCGCGACCTCGTCGGAGGCTTCGTCCTCGCGCACGATGGTCCAGCCCTCGTCGTGCAACGCGCGCACGGCCTCCGCGGCCCATCGACGGACCTGGTACTCCGTGACGTAGCTGGCGTCGAAGAAGCGCCGCCACGCCTCGGCGATCACGTCCACCGCTCCTGCCATCGCGAGACCCCCACTCCGTGTCCGCGTCGCGACTATCGGCGCGGCGGGGTCCGTTGCTTGAGCGAAAGCGGGCGATCGCGGCGGCGTCCGCGCGGTCCGTCGGAACGCGAGCGCCGCCGAGCTCGGTCGGCCCGCGTCAGCGGACGACGGCGACGACCGGGACCGAGCGGTCGGAGGTGCTGTTGGCGGTCACGGCCGCGACCCGGAAGGAGTGGCGCGAGCCGCGGCGAAGCGATCCGAAGACGACGGTGCGCGACGTGGTCCGGACGGGTGTCGCCGCATCGTCGCGCCAGACCAGATAGCCGGTCGCGCCGCTCACCGCCGCCCAGGCCACGGTGACCCGGCCTGCACCCGGAGATGCGACGACGGGGCCGGGACGGGCCAGCGTCCGCACGACCACCGGCGGCGAGGCGCCCGAGCGTTCCGTCGCGTCGGCGGCCCGCACGACGTAGGTGCGCATCCCGACGGTGAGCTGGGTCACGCGCGTGGAGGTGATGGCGCCGCCCGCGACATAACGCGTCGCCAGACCGCTCCCCGACACGTAGTAGCCCACGGCGCCGGGGACCGGGCTCCAGCGGAGGGTCAGCGTGCCCGCACTGCCCGTGCCGGTGAGCGACGACGGGGCGGGGAGGTGAGGGGTCGCGCGCACGACGGCCGGCGCGGACAGCGTGCCGCGCACGGTCGCTCGCACCTCGGCCGTGACGGTCGACCCGTTCGGGAGCCCGCTCAGCGTCAGCGACGTCGACGACGTCGTCGTGGTGCGTCCCGCCGCGCTCACCGTGTAGCTCGTCGCACCGGGCACCGCGGGCCAGCTGAGCCGCACGCTGCGGTTCCCGCTGGCTATGTCGACCCTCACCGGCGGGACGACGGCGAAGTCGGGCGTCCCGACGACCGCGACACCAGCGGAGTGCAGCAACCCGATGCGCGCGGAGATCGTCGCGGTGGCCGCAACACCGTTCGTCAGACCGTCGACCGTGACCGAGCTCGCGTCGGTGACGGTGGTCGTGTTGCCGACGACCACGGTGTAGTCGTCGGCGCCGACGACGGGATCCCAGGTCAGCGCGAGCGACCCGACGCCGGGTGTCGCCGCCAAGCCGGTCGGCGCGGGCGGCGTCTCACCCGTGGGATGGACGTAGGGACGCACGAACACGTCGTCGTTGTGATTTCGGTCGCCGGTCACGACGTTGCCGTCGGCGGCGGAGAACGCGGTCGACCTTCCGTCGGGACTGATCGCGACCCGACGCGCCGCGGTCGCGCTCCCGTCGAGGTTCACCGCGAGGCGTTGAGTGTGGCCGAGCCGCGTGTCGCGCCGGAACGTGCCGCCCACGCCGTCGCCGACCGCGCTCGTCAGGCTCACGAAGGTCACGAACCGTCCGTCACCGCTGACGCCACCCAACCCGGTCCCGCTCGTGAGCGCGCTCCCGTCGTCGGACAGGCTGACCCGTGCCGTGGTGCCTTCGGTGAGGTCGCGCTCGAACACGCCGGTCGGCACCCACGGTTGCAGGGGATCGCACCCGACGAACACGACGTGCGTCCCGTCGGAGGCGAGCGCGGCCCGGTACGCGTAGTCCGCGTCCATCGCCACGGGGTCACCCGCGCTGTCGACGTTGACCATCGTCGTGGTGCCGGCCACGCGGTCGCGCACGAACGCGTCGAGGAGACCCGGACGATCGCCCGGCGCGAGCCCGTTGGCGTCGCTCGCGAAGAGCACGTACCGCCCGTCTGCGCTGATGTCCACGGCTTCGGCTCCTGCGAGCGCGGTCCCGCCGTGACCGTTGCCGTCGACGCTCACACGTTCGGTGGTTCCGCGGTCGAGGTCGCGCACGTACGCGTCGGCGACGTCGTCGGTGTCGTCGGGTGTCATGCGCGAACGTGTGGTGAAGGCGACGAACCTGCCGTCGGCGCTCAGCGCGGCGTTGAGCAGCGAGTAGGGGCCCGGCTGGCGCGGCATCTGGCGGTCGTCGGCGGTCAGGTTCACGCGCTGCGTCGTGTGCGCGTCGAGATCGCGCACGAAGAGGTCGAAGTCGTTGTTGGTGTCGTCCGGAACCGTGTTGGTGCCTGCCGGCCACACCATGAAGAGGACGCGCCGGCCGTCGGCGCTCACGCCCTGTACCTGCGAGCCGGCCTCGAGCTGTCCACCCGTCGACGACACGCTCGCTCGCGCGGTCGTGCTCGTGGTCATGTCGCGGACGAACACGTCGGGCAGCCCGTCGGTGTCGCCGGGGACGAGGTCGGCCGCGTTCGAGCTGAAGGCCACCCAGCGGCCGAGGTCACCCACGAACATGCCGTCCTCGTAACCGACGGGCGGCCCGTCCGACTCCGAGCCGTCGGCGCGCAACGACACCCGCCGGGTCACAGGACCGGCCACGGGCGCAACCGCGTCGTTCACCGGGATGCTGATCGCGGTGAACGACGCGTCGTCGACCGCGCCGCCGGCCGTACCGACCTTCACGGTGGACGCGTGCAGACCTTCACGTGCGTGGTCGGCGACGGCGGTGACGGTGACCGCCTGCGGCGTCGCGTAGTCGGCCGGCGTGAACCGCAGTGTTGGCGGGCTCACGGTGACCTGCCCGTCGGACGTGACCGCCAGCGTGATGGGCGCACGCGGCGCGGCGGACATGGCGACGCGCACGACGGCCGTGGTCGCCGCGGGCTCACCGCTCTCCGTCAGCACCGTCGGACCGCTCGCGCGCGTGATCGACACGGCGCCGGCGCGGGACGCGACCGCGTCCGCCCCCGCGACGTGGAGCCGGTACACCGAGACGCCCGCAGCCGCGTGGATGCGGACCCAGTAGCGACCGGTCGCCGGTGGGACCACGTACCAGCCACCGCTGCGGTACGTGCCGGTGGCGCTGTTCATGCACCATCCCGTGCAGGCCATCTGGGTGGCCAGCGCGTCGCCCGCCGCGTCGTAGAGCTCCACCGCCGCGAACGGTCCGGTGAACCCGCTCGCGAACGGGATGGTCGCGGTGACGGCGACCGGGCTGCCCGCGTGGAGGTCCAGCGCCCACCAGTCCGACGGGTTCGACACCGGGTCGATCGTCGACGCACGGTCGACGACGGGCGGGTACGCAGGCCCGGGCGTGCTCACACCGGTCGCGGCCGCGAGCGCGTCGTACACGCGGACGCGTCCCCACCCGGTCTCGGGATCGGGACCGGGCGCGTTCCAGTCCTGCGCGGACGCGCGCAGCACGTCACGCACACCGTCGTACATCGACGCGTCGAAGACACCGTCGGCGCAGTCGCCCGTGACGTCTGTGGGTGCGCACGCGATGCCATGCGGGCGCAACGCGGGATTGGCCTGCAGCAACAGGCCCGAGACTCCCGCGACGAACGGTGTTGCCATCGACGTTCCCGACATCGACACGTACCCGCTCCCGACCCAGTTCCCCGAGATGTTCGCGATGTACGACGCGGACGTGATGTCGACGCCCGGCGCGACGACGTCGGGCTTGATCAGGTTGTCGCCGGTGGGTCCCCGGGACGAGAACGGTGCCAGGTACGTGCCACCGGCACCGGTACGGATGGCGCCCACGGTGACGGCCTGCGCGGCGACGCCCGGCGTCCCGATGGTGCGCGACCCGTCGCCGCTGTTCCCCGCGGCGACCGCGACGACGAGTCCCGAGGCGACGGCGCGGTTCACGAGGCGCGAGGTCGAGTCGTTGCCGACGAGGTTGTATCCCGACGCGCCGAGGCTCAGGTTGAGCACGTCGATGCCGAACGTGTCCTTGTTGCTGATGGCCCAGTCGAGCGCGGCGTCGATCACCGACGTCGCGGTGCTGCTGTTGCAGTCGAACACCTTCAACACCACGAGCGCGGCGCCCGGCGCGATCCCCCGGTAGCGCGCGTTGCCCTCGCCGGTTCCCGCCATCGTCGCGGCGACGTGGGTCCCGTGCCCGAGGTCGTCGTAGGAGCGCATCGGCGACGGCGGCGCCGGGCACGCCGGGTCGCGGTCGGTGAAGTCCTGGAACGCCAGCACCTTGCCGCCGTCGAGATCGACGTGGCGCACGTCGACGCCGCTGTCGATGAGCCCGAACACGATGTCGTCGGGTCCGTAGACGTCGGCCCCGTCGTGGGCCGCGTCACCGTCCACACCCGCGACCGCGACGCCGGCCGCGTAGCCGGGGTCGGTCTCCTCGGGACCGGCCGACAAGTCGAGGGGGCTCGCCGCGGTCGCGGGTGTGGCGGTGGCACCGCGTGTCGAGGCCGCGGGCGAGGGTGCCGCGACGTCGTCATGCGGGGGCAGGGTCACGGTGCGGTCGGGCTCGATGAGCGCGACGGCCGGGTTGCGCGCCAACGCGTCGATCTCGCCGTCGTCGAGCGTGGTCGCGATGCCGGGCACGTTGCGGTACTGGTGGTCCACCTCCACGGTCCCGCCGACGCTGTGGTCCACGGAGCGCAGCAGCGACCGGTCGACGCGCTGGTCGAACGTCACGATGACGGGCGTGTCGTGCACACCGGGTCGGGCCCGGAGGTCGTGCTCGAGCTCGTCGTCGACGTGGTCGGCGTCCCGGTCGTTCGCCGGCACGGCCGCGGCCGAGGCGGTCGTCGCGGCCCCGGCCTCTGCACCTCGCGCTCGCGCGACGGCGGGCAGCGCGACCGGTGCGAGGCCGATCACGACGGCCCACACCGCGATCAGGAGGCAACGCCGCCGCACGAGCACGTACGCGTGATCGGCGTAGAAGCTCCGCTTTTGCAGCAATTGTTCTGTGCTCTCGGTCACCGGTGCCGAACCCCGGCGCGCCGGCCGCCGCTGCTGCCAGGATGCCCGTGTCCACGGGCGAGGGGGGACGGGATGAGCGGGCGACGCGGGCGGGGTGCGGGCGTGCTGGCGATGGGCGTGGTCGCGGTCGCCGCGGCGCTCCTCGTCACCGGGACGCCGGTCGTCGGGATCGAAGCCGCCGGCGCCGGGTCGCCGCGCGACGCGAGCCTCGTCGTGCGCGCGCCCGCCGGAGCGCTCCACGGCGCCGGTGAGGGCCGCGCCCAGCGGTTCCTCGGGATCCCGTTCGCGGCGCCACCCGTCGGAGCGCTGCGGTTCCGGCGTCCGGTACCGCCGGCGCGCTGGAAAGGCGTTCGCGACGCGAGCCGCTTCGGCCCCGCGTGCCCACAGCTCGCGAGCACGAACGGCCCCGGCTCGACGAACGAGGACTGTCTCTACCTCAACGTGTACCGACCGGCGCGCGCGTCGCGGCGACCGCTCCCGGTCCTGTTCTGGATCCACGGCGGCAGCTTCCTGAACGGCACCGCGAGCCAGTTCGACGCGTCGACGCTCGCGTCGACGACCGGCACGATCGTGGTGACGACGAACTACCGCCTCGGCGTGTTCGGTTCGCTGGTGCTGCCGTCACTCGATCAGGAGTCACCCGATCATGCGTCGGGCAACGAGGGGATCCTCGACCAGCAGGCCGCGTTGCACTGGGTGCAGCGCAACATCGGCGCGTTCGGCGGTGCCCGCGACGACGTGACGATCGCCGGTCAGTCAGCCGGTGGTGGGTCGGTGTGCGCGCACCTCGCCTCGCCGACGGTTCGCGGACTGTTCGCGCGCGCGGTGATCGAGAGCGGGGCGCTGTGCACGGCCCCGACGCACGCGGACGCGTCGACGGCGGGGACGGCATTCGCCGGCGCGCTCGGATGTGCGAACGCCACGACCGCGTCGACCTGTCTCCGGGCGAAGGACGTGACGACCCTGCTCACGGCCCCGGACGCGCCGCCGAACGGTGCTGTCGTCGGAGGCACCGTGCTCCCTGCGCAGCCCCGCACCGCCATCGAGGCGGGCCGCTGGAACCGCGTCCCCGTGCTCATCGGGGCGAACCACGACGAGCTGCGCGTGCTCGCGCTCGGCGCCGGGAACCCCGGCACGGCGGCGGGCTACGCGCAGGCCCTCCAGGGCCTCTTCGGCGCGGCCGCGCCGAAGGTGGCTGCTGCGTACCCCGTCGGGCCCGCGTACCCGACGCCGCTGCTCGCGCTCGGTGCCGTCTACAGCGACTTCACGCTCATCTGCGGCACCTACGAGATGGAGAACGTCTTCGCGCCGCGCACGCCGACGTACGCGTACGAGTTCGACGATCCGAACGCGCCACCGCAGTTCCTCATCCCGGGGTTCTCGTGGGGTGCGTACCACACCGGTGAGGTGCCGTATCTGTTCGGGTACACGACCGCGGTGCCGTTGTCGACGGTGCAACGCGGCCTGTCGCAGCAGATGATGCGGTACTGGGCCGCGTTCGCGCGCACGGGCCGTCCGCGCGTCGACGACGCCGTGCGCTGGCCGCGCTACGACACCACGACGACCCGCGTGCTCTCGCTGCGCCCGAACGACAACCGCGTCATCACCGACTTCGGGACCGAGCACCACTGCGCGCTGTGGCAGTCACTCGGCGTCTGAGATGTCGCGCAGCTCGAAGTCGATGAAGTCGAAGCCCGGCGCGACGACGCACGCCACGAGCGACCACTCGTCGCCCGCCGGTGTCGCCGACTGCCACACGCCCGCGGGCACGAGCACCTGGAGGTCCTGACCGGCCGACCCGTCGGGCCCGACGACGCGTTCCAGGTCCCCGACGGAGAGCCGCATGGGACCGCCGCCCTGCCAGAGCCAGAGCTCGTCGCCACGCACACGGTGCCACGCCGACCGGTCGCCGGGGCCGAGGAGGTACAGGATCGACGTGGCCAGCGCCCGCGGGCCCGGCCATCCCGACGGCGTCACCTCGAGCGCGCTGCGGTACGTCTCCCGGTAGAAGCCGCCCTCGGGATGGGGCTCGAGTCCCCACGACGCCGCGACGGCGCTCGCGTCCATGCACGTGATCATGCCTCGCGCGTCGCGGTCGGCTCCCCCGGCGCAGGCCACGCGAACGCCGACGGCGCTCCCGCGTGCCGGGCCGCCGCATCCGCGAACGCCGTCAGCGCGTCGGCCAGCGCGCGACGTTGCCCGACCGACAGCCTCGCCACGACCGTCGCGATCTCGGTCTGGCGGCGTCGTGCCACGGTGTCGACGATGCGGCCGCCCTGCGACCGGAGGGTCACGAGGACCTCGCGCCGGTCACCGGTCGACGCTCGCTTCGACACCATCTGCTTCGCGGCCAGCCGGGTGCACATGCGCGTCGCGGTCGAGCCGTGGACGTCGAGCTGCGCGGCGAGCTGGGCGATGGTCTGGGGACCGGCCTCGGCCAGGACGACGAGCATCCGGAACTGGGGCAACGTCAGGTCGTCGCCGACCTGGGCGAGCGCCCGCGCCGCCAGCGCGACCAGCACCCGCGAGGTGGACACCACCGCGTCGATCGCCCCGGCGATGCCGTCGTCGGGGCGTGCCCCCTCAACCACGCCGGGACCGTACCCGGGGATTTCACCGGTCCCACCTCGAATCCCCGCCCATCGGGTTTGGACGCCCGCCGGGATGGAGAGATGGCTGCACAGTGCAGTGGATCCCGCAGCCGCGCTCCTTCGGTGGTGACGCCGCCAGCGCGTTGCCGGCGCCGGCCCGGCGGGTCGCCCAGCTGGAGGCGTTCCACGACTTCCGGCGCACGCAGAGCCGGGCCGCGCGTGACCGGCTGATCCTCGACTTCATGCCGCTCGCCTACTCGATCGCGGCGTCGTACGGCACCCGCGGGTCCGGTCTCGACGACGTGCGTCAGGCCGCGCTGGTCGGACTGGTGAAGGCCATCGACGCGTTCGATCCCGAACGCGGGTTCGCGTTCACCACCTACGCGAGCGTGACCATCCGCGGCGAGGTGCGCCGACACTTCCGCAACCACGGGTGGGCCGTGCGCCCGCCGCGAACATTGCAGGAGCACGTCCTCGAGGTGCGCGCGGTGACGCGTGACCTGCTCCAGGAGCTGGGGCGGTCACCCACCGTGGTCGAGATCGCGAAGCGCTCGCGCCTGTCGACCGAGGACGTGGTCACCGCGATCGGTGCGGAGGCGACGTACTCGTCCGACCATCTCGACATCGACGACGACGGTCCCGCGTGCCTGCGCTCCCAGGAGGGCAGCTACGACGACATCGAGAACCGCGACGCGGTGGAGCGCGCGCTGGCCCGGCTGCCCGAGCGGGACCGACAGCTCCTGGTGCTGCGCTTCTACGAGAACCGGTCGCAGGCCGACATCGCGCGGCGGCTCGGCATCAGCCAGATGCACGTGTCGCGCCTGCTGCGCCGCGCCCTCGAGCGCATGCGGGCAACAGGCATCGGCGACGCCCGTCCCGGGGTACAGCACTGTCCATGACGGACTCGCACGTGGCGGTCGTGACGGGCGCATCGGCCGGGGTCGGCCGAGCGGTCGCTTCGGAGCTCGCGCGTCGGGGCTTCGACGTGGGCCTCGTCGCGCGTGGAGAAGCCGGGCTCGCGGGGGCGGCGCGTGAGATCGAAGCGCTCGGCCGGCGCGCCCTTCCACTCCCGACCGACGTCGCCGATCACGACGCGGTACAGCGCGCGGCGTCGGCCGCGGAAGCCGGGCTCGGACCGATCTCGGTGTGGGTCAACGACGCGATGACGACGACGTTCTCCCCCGTCTCGCAGATCGAACCCGGCGAGTTCCGGCGCGCGATCGAGGTCACGTTCCTCGGGCAGGTCTGGGGCACCATGGCGGCGCTGGAACGGATGCGACCGCGCGACGCCGGCGCGATCGTGAACGTCGGATCCGCGCTCGCGTTCATCGGGATCCCACTGCAATCGGCGTACTGCTCGGCGAAGTTCGCATGCCGGGGGTTCTTCGAGTCGGCGCGGGCCGAGCTGATCCACGACGGGAGCCACGTCCGCCTGTCGATGGTGCATCTTCCGGCCGTCGACACGCCGCAGTTCCACTGGTGCGCGACGGCATTCGACCGCGAGCCGCGACCCGTGGCTCCGATCTACGAACCCGAGGTCGCGGCGCGTCACATCGTCCAAGTGGCGCTCGACGGCCGGCGGGCGAAGATCCTGGGGTCCTGGAACAAGCTCCTCGTCACCGCGGCGCGCCTCGCACCCGGGTTCGGCAACCAGTACGCCGCGCTGGCCGCGTGGGACAGCCAGCTGACCGACGAGCCGCTCCGGCCCGGACGGCGGGCGAACCTCTGCGCGCCGGTCGACGACACGACGGACCACGGGGCGCGCGACGGCTTCGGTGACGAGGCCGGTGGCTTCCTCGACCCGTCGTTCCTGCGCACGTTGCCCGACGCGGGCCGCAAGGCCGGCATCGCCGCGGCGCGGACGTTGCGCGAGAAGCTCCGGTCGTCGCGCGGTTAGCGCGTCGTCGCCACTGTCGTCGCGGACGCGCGCGTCGACACGCACGGACCGGCGAGCACCGTGTCCCAGTCGGTCTGCTCGGTGAGCGTCGCGGCACCGCCCCTGATGCCGAACAGGTGCTTTGCCCACACCAGCCAGATCAGGACCGCAAGGTTGATCACGAGCGCGCCGATGCGCACGATCGTGACGTGCTTCGCGAGCTCGTTGAGCTCGAAGGGCAGGAAGCCGGCGGTCGCGAGCGCGGTGAGGTACTCGGCCCAACGCCGCTCGTGCCAGAGACCGACGGCCTCGATGCCCTCGACGACGCAGTAGACCGCGGCCGTCGCGAGGAGCAGCATCACCGTGCTGTGGTGGAGATCGAGGAGGCGCCGGGCCTCACGGTTCAGGAAGCCACGGCTCGCGTTGCGACCCTGCACCGCGCCCTGGAGCTGGTTCACGAGCGACTGGGCCGAGTGATGGATGCTGCCGAGGTTCGTCGCCACGAACGCGAGCGCGATTGCAATCGCGCCGAAGATCACGCAGTGCACCGCGCGTTCGATCGCGATGAGACGCACGATCACTGCATCGTCGAGCGCGCGGCCGCGTCGCGGCAGCTCGAGCTGGTCGAGCTGGTCGAGTGGCGGGAGCGTCTCGGACGTCGCATCGGCCGCGGGCCGCACGGGGCCAGGGATCCACGCGTCGCATCGGAGGCAGCGCGCGAAGCGGCAACCGTCGACATCGACGCCGAGCGCAGCATCGCTCGGGCGTACCCGGGCCACGGTCGCGGCCGGGGTCACGTGGCCGCGTATCGAGCACACCCACGTCTCGGTGCTCCAACGTCGTGGCACGACCCGCATCCCGCCAGCATGGCAGACCGGTAGAACCGGACCGCACGGCAGCCCGGTCCGGCGGTCAGTCCCCGAGATGCGCGGCCGCGACGCGCTTCGGCACGACCATCCGCCACGCGTCGAGCACCAGCTCGCGCATCTCGTCGTCGTCGATCGCCGCGAGCCGGACGACCACCCAGTTGTGCCGCTGGTCCGACGGGCGCGGCATCAGGAACTTGTCGGGCTCGGCGGCGATCAGCGCGTCCCGTTCGGCCTTCGGGAACGCGAAGCCCATGAGCTGCTCGTCGCGCGAGAACGCGAGGTAGACGATGCGCCCGACCCGGAACTTCACCCGGTCGCGCACGAGCGCCTCGTAGCTGCGGGGCAGGGTCAGCGCCAGCTCGCGCACCGCGTCGATCGTCGCCATGGGACGGTCGACCCTACCGGCCGGTGACGTCGGCGAAAATCGTGGGCTCCGGTGCGCGGTCCCCGATCATGCTGTGCGGCGATGGGCGCCGATCTGCTCGGGAGCACCGGTATCGTCAAGCTCGAAGGGGCGTTCTCGCCCGACGACGCGGCGCGGATGCGCGACGTCGTGTGGAGCGAGCTGGCGCGTCGGCACGGCATCGAACACGACGATCCGACGACGTGGTACCGCCACCCGCCCACGAGGCTGACGACGACGAAGAAGAGCGGTGCCTTCGCACCGATCTGTGGTCCGGTCGTCGCCGCGTTCCTCGACTCGTTGTTCGGCTGCGGCGGTTGGCGGCGACCGAAGCACTTCGGCAACGTGCTCGTGACCATGCCGAACGCGCTCGAGTGGCGGGTCCCCGACCGGGTCTGGCACAGCGACTTCCAGCCGACGTTGGCGACCGACCGCCTGCGGGTCGTGAAGCTGTGGGCGCTGTTCGACGACGTCGACCCCGGCGGCGGTGGGACGCCGCAGCTCGCGGGCTCGCACCGCGCGTTCGCGCGTTGGGTCTCGCAGTCGGGCGAGCACGACTACAAGCGGGCCAAGTTCGGCTTCCTCGAGTCGCACCCGTGGCTTCGCACGCTGACGCAAGACGACGGCGATCCCCACCGCAACCGGCGTCTCGTGCACGACGGCGCGGAGGTCGACGGCGTCGAGCTGCGGGTGATGGAGTGCACCGGGCGGGGCGGCGACGTGTACGTCACGCACCCATGGGTCTTCCACTCCATCGCGCCCAACGCGACCGCGCGTCCCCGGCTCATGCGAAGCGTCGGCGTCGCCGCGGTCGACGCCACCACCGTCGACCTGGTCTGACCCGATAGCGTCCCACCGAGACGGAGACCCGAGGAGCAGGGATGGCGCACGCCGAGGTCGAACGCGACGGTCCGATCATGCTGGTGACGTTGAACCGTCCGAAGCGCTACAACGCGATGACGCTGACGATGTTCGCCCAGCTCGCGGACGCGTGGCGCGAGCTCGACGGTGACGACGACCTGCGCTGCGCGGTCCTCACCGGTGCCGAGGGCAACTTCTCCTCGGGCATGGACCTGCGCGCGATGGCGGGCGACGCCGACGAGGAAGGCGCGATCGACATCGGCGCGCGCATGAAGGAGGATCCCGGCTTCATCTGGCGCGGCATCCTCAAGACCGACCGGCCCCGCAAGCCGATCATCGCCGCGGTCGAGGGCGTTGCGATCGCAGGTGGCACCGAGATCCTGCAAGGCACCGACATCCGCGTCGCGGGCGAGAGCGCGCGCTTCGGCGTGTCGGAGGCGCGGTGGTCGCTGTACCCGATGGGCGGCTCCGCGGTGCGGCTCCGCCGCCAGATCCCGTACACCGCGGCCGCCGAGATCCTGCTCACCGGCCGGCACCTCACCGCGCCGGAGGCGAAGGAGCTCGGCCTCGTCGGTCATGTCGTGCCCGACGGCGAGGCCCTGAGCAAGGCGCGCGAGCTCGCCGACCTCGTGTGCGCGAACGGCCCGCTCGCGGTCGAGGCGATCCTCCAGACGCTGCGCGTCACCGAGCACATGAGCGAGGAGGAGGCGTTCGCGTGGGAGCAGCCGCACGGCACCGCGGTCATGGGCTCCGCGGACGCGAAGGAAGGCCCGAAGGCGTTCGCCGAGAAGCGCACACCGAACTTCCAGCGCCGCTGACCTGGCCGGACGCGTGACACTTGACGCTCGACGCCTGACGCCTGTCCGCCGCTACACGCGCGGCGCGGCGGCGGTCCGCAGCGGGACGCGTGACTCCAGGCGCGCGAGCGCCTGGTCGAGCGCCTGCTCCTGGTCGAGGCGGGTCCGGTCCGCGCGCTGGAGCTGCTCCGCGGTCGGCGCGCCGCCCTCGTGGAGCAGCTGCTGCGCTTCGAGCGCGAAGTACAGCCCGCGCAACGCGTCACCGGTCGCGGCGGCAGCGCGACCGTCGTCGGGAGTCGGTGCCGACGCGCTCAGCGTCTCGAGGCGACCCGCGCACTCCTGCACTTGTTGCTGGAGCGCGCGCCGGGCCGCCGGATCGCGCAGATCGTCGCCGTTGAGGAGCAGGTCACGCGTCACCAGCGCGCGGTCGAGCGCCGGCGCGGTGGCGGCACGCCACGCGTCGGCCTTGCGCTGACGCCCCCGCTGTCGCGCGAGCAGCACTCCCCCGACGACGACCACCACGACACCCACACCCGCGAGCACCCATCCCCACGGGAAGCCGGAGTCGCTGCTGGATGTCGGCGCGGCGGCGATGCCCGACGTCACCGTCGGCGGCGCGGTCGAAGCGGCGGTGACATTCGACGACGTGGTCCCCGGGGTCGAGGTCGTGGTCGGGGCGGACGTCGTGGTCGTGCTGGACGTCGTCGACGTTGTCGACGTCGACGTGCTCGACGTCCGCGTCGTCGGCGATTCCGTCGTGGTCGTCGTGCGCGACGTGGAGCTCGTGGAGGCCGCGCCGGTGGTCGCCGCGGTCCTCGTCGAGCCCGGTCCGCTCGTCACCGCGCCCGGGGCCGACGACGTGGGACCGCCTGCGGAGGTGCTGGTCCGGGGCGGTCGCGACTGGTTGCTCGATCCACACGCGCCGAGGACGAGCACCGCGACGATCAGGACCAGGGGCGCGACTCGCCGCCAGTGACCGTCCATCGGACCTCCGCACGTCGTCTGCGTCTCGGCGGACCCACCCTCCGCCGATCGCGACGATGCGGAATCACCCGCGACGGGTGAACGACGCGCGGGGCCCGCTCAACCGCAATTCCACGACGCGGTCACGTGGACCGGGCCGTAGAGGTTGGCGGGGTGCTTGCGCCCTTCGTCGCCCGAGTACGGGACGTCGATCTCGATGCGGCCCGACCTGGCCCCGGGATCGACGGTCAGCGTGCCCGAGGTCGGGTTCGACCAGTCGTAGTAGTCGCTGTTGGCACCGCCGCCGGCTTCCTCGTAGTCGGAGTAGCGGATGCTCACCTGCGACTGCGGCGGCGCGGGGAACGCGCGTGTGCCCACCGGCGCCTGTACGTCGAGCTCGCGCTGCACCTCGTTCGGCCCCGTGCTCACGTACGACAACATCGCGGAGCTCGCGCCCGGTGACGACGGCAGGTTCGGGTTGCAGGAGACACCGCGGTTCAACGATCCGGTGAAGTGCTGCGCGCCGGTCACGGTCATCGCGCCCGCGCTCGAGTCGGCTCCGCTGGCCGGCGACGACGCCGGGCTGGACCCCTTCGACGACGACGCCGCAGTCGACGACGTCGAGGTGTGCGAGCCGGAGCTGCTCGAACCACACGCGCTCGCGACGACAGCCGACGCGAGCAGCCCGACGACCGCGGCCGTTCGTCGGGTCGTGACTCGCGGGTACCGAGCTCCACGACCCGACGAACGGTGCGGCGGCCGCCCTGCCCCGCGCTCCAGCCCCACGATCCGCATCTCCCACCCTCGGCTCCGCGCGTTCCCCGTCGGGCCCGGCGCCGAGTATCCGGGCCCCCGCCCCGAGTGACCACGAGGAAAGGTCACATCTTCGAGACCGGGCTACCGTTGGGCGTGGCGCAGCGCAGCGCCGACGAGGTCGGCGCGGACGCAGCACAGGGGGGCGACGTCCGAGCCGTGCGCGCCGTCGTTGCGGACACCGGCGCGCTCGACGTCACGGCCCCGGACTTCGGGCGTGCCCTCCGCATCCGGCGGATGGCTGCGCACCTGAGCCAGGAGGCCCTCGCGGAGCGCGCCGGCGTGAGCGCGCGGACGATCAGCGACCTCGAGCGCGGGGTCCACGTCCGGCCCCGACGCTCCACGCTGGTGGCGCTCGCGCGCGCCTTCGAGCTCGCGGTGCCGGAGGCGGCGCCGCTGTTGACGCTGGCCGACCACGACGACGTCGTCCGACGCTCGCTGCCACGCCTCGTGTGGCCGCGACCCCGGCAGCTGCCCCTCGTCGGCAGGGACGGCGCGTTGGCGCGGTTCCGGGACGCGTGGGCACAGGTTCGACAGGGCAGGCGTGGCGTCGTGGTGTTCACCGGCGAGCCCGGCATCGGCAAGTCGCGCCTCCTGTCGGAGATGGCGGTCGAGGTCGCGTTGGAACGCGGGGTGGTGCTCGCCGGCCGGTGCGACGAGGACGCCGGTGTGCCCTACGCCGCGCTCGCCGACGCCCTGCGTCCGTCGTTGGCCGGCGACACCGCCGGTCAGGTGCTGCGTGAGGTCGGTCCGTGCGCCGGGCATCTCGCGCTGGTGATGCCCGAGCTCGGCGAGCGCGTCACGCCGCCGGCGAAGGACAGCGACCGCGATGCGAGCCGCGCCCAGCTGCACGACGCGCTCGACACGCTGCTCGCGCTGCTCGGAGCGGGTACTCCGGTCGTGCTCGTGCTCGACGACCTGCACGCGGCCGATCCGTCGACCGTCGGCGTCCTCCGCCATCTCGCGCGTTCGAGCCGACCCGATCCGCTCCTGGTCGTCGGTTCCTGCCGGAGCAGCGAAGGCGCGGCCAACGGCGCGCTGTCGCATCTGTTCGAGGAGCTGGCCCGCGATCGAACCTTGACGCGCGTCGAGCTCGGCGGGCTCGACGCGCCGGAGATCCGCGCCTTGGTCGAGGCGGGCACCGGCGCGGCGCCGGCCGACGCGGTCGTCGAGGCGCTGGTGCGCCAGACCGCCGGAAACCCCTTCCTGATCGAGGAGCTCGTCACTGCGGGCGTCGACGTCATCGACGGCGTGCACGACCTTCCCGACAGCGTGCGCGCGATCGTTCGGGATCGCGTGCAACGACTGTCGACGCGTGCTCGCTGCGCGCTGGAATGCGCCGCCGTCGTGGGCAGCGTGTTCGACCCTCGGGTCGTCGCGCGCGTCGTCGGTGTCGACGCGCGCGAGGGTCTGGACGATGCGGTCGGCGCCGGCCTGCTCGACCGGTTCGACGATCACCTCTCGTTCCGCCACGACCTCGTGCGCGCCGCGATCCTCCACGACTTGTCGCACGACACGGCGGCGACGCTCCACTGGCGTGTGGGCGAGGCGCTCGAGACGCTGCACGTCGCCGATCTCGACCCGCACGTCGCGGAGGTCGCGCGCCACCTGCAACGCGGCGCACCCGCGGGCGATGCGGACAAGGCGAGCAGCGTCCTCGAACGGGCGGGCGAGCTGCAGTTCCGGTCGCTCGCGCTCGACGACGCGATCGCCTCGTTGTCGGCCGCGCTCGAGCTGACGCCGACGGATGGCGCGGGAGGTCTCCGTCGCATGCGGATCCTCGAGCTGATCGCGGAGATCCACTTCTGGCGCGAGGACCCGGACGCGATGCGCGCCGCCGCGCTGGGTGCGGCCGAGCTGGCACGACGCTGCGGAACGCCCGATGACCTCGCTCGCACCGTCGTGGTCGCGGCCCGCTGGAACCGTGGCGGTGAGGTCGAGTCGCGCATGCTGGAGCTGCTCGACGAGGCGCTCGGCCGGCTCGGCCCTGCCGACTCCGCGGCACGCAGCCAGGTGATGGCGTTGCGCGCGTACGTGTTGCAGGGCGCGGGGCGGGGGTTCGCGACCCGGCGGCTGGCGGAGGACGCCGAGGCGATGGCCCGTCGCTGCGACGACACGGAAGCGATCGCGCTCGCCGTGCTCGTGCGGACCTACACCGAAGCCGGCTCACCCGATGTCGAGCGCCGTCTCCGCCTCGCGTACGACCTCGAACGCACCGCGGCGCGCGTCGTGCGCGAGGACCATCGGGAGCAGTACCGGACGTTCGCGCTCGGCGCACGCGTGCAGGCCCAGGTCGCACGCGGCGACCGCGCAGGGTTCGACGGCACGGTGCGCGAGCTCGAGGCCGTGGCGGCGTGGCGCCAGGCGCCGTTCCTGCGCAGCCAGCTGCTGTTCCTCCAGGCCGCGATCGCGCTGGCCGAGGGTCGGCTCGCGGACGCGGGAAACCTGTCTGCGACCGCGCTCGAGACGTGGAACGCGCGTCCGGATGCGCTGCGGGTCTTCGCGGTCCAGATGGCCGCGCAGGGCCTCGAGCGCGGCGAGCATGCCCACGTACTGCCACAGGTCGAGCAGCTCGTCGCCGGCAACGCCAGCAGTCTCGGCTACGCCGCGAGTGCGTTGATCGCCGCAGGCCTCGCGTCCACCGGCCAGGCCGAGGACGCGCGTCGCCGGCTCGACGAGCTCGCGACCGACGGGTTCGACGCGCTCGCCGACGATCACCTGCGACCGCAGGCGCTGCGCTGGCTGTGCGAAGCGATCGCGGAGTTGCGTGCACGTGATGACGCCGCGGCGCTGCTGCCGGTCGTCGAGCCGTACGCGGGTCAGATCCTCGTCGGCCCCGCGATCACGACCGTCGAGTGCGCGGCAGATCGTGCGATCGGGCAACTGCTGATGACGCTCGAACGCCCGGAGGACGCGGAACAGCACTACGAGCGCGCGGCCGCGCTGGAGCACGCTCTCGGCTTCACCGCCCTCGAGCTCCGCACCGAGCGCTGGCACGACCGGCTCCACGACCACGGCCCGCCGGCGTGAGCCTCCGACCCGCCTCGTCCCCCGAGGTGTGATACTGCCGGGCGTGGCAGTGGCGACGAGCGCGCAACAAGCGTCCGAGCGCGCCGCGGAGCGCACCGAGGTGCTCCGCGAGGCGGCGATCATGATGCTCTACGTCGCGATCGTGGAGATCGCAGAGCTCGCGTCGCTTCCGGAGACGCACGTCATCCGCGGTCGGTTGTCGGGCCCCGCCGAGTCCGACCTCCTGGCCATCATCTGGGGCACCGCGATCGGGCTGGCGGCCGCGCACTGGTTCGCGTTCCGCATCGCCGCGGCCGGGTTCCAGGGTGAACGGCCCACCCGGCTCGACACGCGGATCGGCCTGGCCCAGGTCGGCGCCGCCGCGGTCGTCGCCGCGCTCTCGAGCCTGCCGACACTCATCCTGGGCGACGTCGACGCGCGACACAGCGTCGCGTACGTCCCCGCCGCGATCATCGGCGTCATCGGCCTGCTCGTCGCGCGCGCGGGTGGACGATCGTGGGCGCGCTCGATCATCTACGGCGTGATCGCGCTCGTGGGGGGCATCGGAGTCGCCCTCCTGAAACAGGCGCTCTCCGCGCACTGATCGCGGTTTACGGCAGCTCGACCACCGCGCGCGCCGGCACCGGTTCGTAGATCGGTGTCGGCGTCGAGCGACCGCGCAGTGCGACGGTGCCGAGCGGCGTCCAGTGCGTCGCCTCGTCACGGGCACGCTCCAGCGCGCCACCGGAGGCGATGACCCTCCCCGGACGCTCCTTCGCGAGCTCGGTGAGACGTGCGGCCTCGTTGACCGGCCCGCCGATGACCGTGTACTCGTAGCGGGCCTCGGTCCCGACGTTCCCCGCGACGACCGCGCCCGACGACACGCCGATTCCGGCATCCATGCCGGGATAGCTCGCGGCCAGCTCGGCCAGACGTTCGCGGAGCGAGCGCGCGGCGCGGAGCGCGCGGGGCGCATGGTCGGGCTGCGCTGCCGGCGCGCCGAACACGCAGAGCGCACCGTCACCCTCGAACTTGTTGACCCAACCGCCCTCGGCCGCAACCGCGGTCGCGACCGCACCGAAGAACGCGTTGAGCGTGTCCACGACCTGCTCCGGCGCGAGCACCTCGGCGAGCGCGGTCGAACCCACGAGGTCCACGAACATCGCGGTCACGTCGCGTTGCTCGCTCATGAGGCCGCTGCCCTGCTCGAGAGCGAGGCGCGCGACCTCGGTCCCGACGTGGCGGCCGAACAGGTCGGCGAGCCGACGGCGTTCGCGCAGACCGGAGACCATGTGGTTGACGCCGGCCTGCAACTGCCCGACCTCGCCGCCGTCGTCGACCGCGACCGAAACGTCGAGCTGCCCGTCGGCGACGCGCGCGATCGCCGTCTGCAGGAGCTCGAGCGGGTCGGCGACGGAACGCGCCGCGACCAGCGTCGTCACGAGGCCGACGATCAGCCCGACGAGCGACAGCGTGACCACCGCCGCCGCGATGTCGGCGTGCGCTCCGGTGGTCATGGGCAGCGCGACGAGACCGGCGAACGGGACCGCCGAACCGAGCGTCCACGTCAGGAGCAGTCGCGGCCGGACACCGATGCTCATCCGCCGGCGGGGCGGGTCGGTCGCGAGCGCGCGGGCGAAGATCGGGCGAAGCGCGCGCTCGAAGAACAGGAAGACCACCGCGCACGTCACGAGCCCGCCGTCGAAGATCGTCAGGCCGACGCGCACGGCGAGTCCGCTGCGGCCGTCGATCACGAAGCACATGACCGCGAAGACGACCGACGCGATCACCCAGGCGACCAACGACCGGGCCGCCTCGCTGAGCGGGAGGCGCAGCGTCGCTTCTTGCTCCGCCGGCGCGGGTGGCCGGTCCTCCGCCGCCCAGCCGAGGACGCGGTCCCAGCTGCGCATCGACCACCACGCCTCGAGCGGGAACGCGATCGCGGCGTAGACGACGAACGCGATCGCGTACGGGAGCCATGATCCCAGCCGGTCACCGGGTGCGATCGCGATGAGGAAGACGAACACGAACAGGGCCCCGGCGAGGTTCGCGAACGTGCAGATCGCACCGCAGCGCCAGAACAGCCGGCGCATCACCTCGAGCCGCTCGGCCTGCGCCCCCCTCCTGCGCATACCGGTACCGTACGCCGCCGCTCCTGCTCCGAACCGTGTCGGCCGTCACATCGACGACGTGCCGGTGAACGATCTGCAACACGGCGATGGTGGCGGCGCCGCGGCGGGCACACTGCCCCGGTGGAGGGCGACCCGACGGACGACGCGCCGAGGCGGCGGTCGCTGCGCCCCGAGAGCAGCGAGGAGCGGTTGCTCGCGGCCATCCTCGCCGCGGGGCTCGTCTTCCTGATCTTCTCCGTCGTGCAGGCCGCGGGTAGGGGTTCGCACGCTTCGGGAACCCGCACCCGTGCGGCCGCGGCGCGACGGACCCCAGTGACGCCGACTTCGTCGACCCCGGCGCGTGCTTCTCCGGCAGGCTCGTCACCGACCACCGCGACGCCAGCCCCGCCGGGCGCGGCTCCGGGCACGGCTCCGAGTGCATCGCCGACCGTCGTGCACATGCTGGCGGTGCGGACCGACCCGCCGATACCGGACGCCTCGTTCTCGTTCGCCGGCACCACCTTCACGAGCGACCCCCGCTCCGGTGTCGCCCTCTTGCTGATCAGCGGCGAGGAACACGATCGCCTCGTGACCGATCCCGCTCAGGAGCTGACGGTGACCACGCCGGCGGTGCCGCTCTGGCGCGGCCGAGCGGTCTTCGCCGGTTGGCTCGGCCCGGTGAGACCCGACGGACCCCTCGACATGGCCGTCGCGAGCTTCCGCGTCGTCTCGTGAGCGCGCGAGCGGGCGAGGCGGGGTGCCCGGGGAGGGAGTCGAGCCCCCACGACGAACGTCGTCCCGCGAGGGAGCCCCGACAGGTCTTCGGTCAGACACCTGGGCGTGACGACGAGGGGCGGCCAGCGAACGTTGTGGTGGCAGCAGTCGCAGCGCCGCCGCGTGCTCGGCTCGGCCGCCGTCGGCCTCCTGGTCGGCCTGGCCCTGGCCTGGGTGGCTTCCTGGCAACTCGCCGCACTCGCGGGCTGGGACGTGACGGCCGTACTCGTGCTGTCCCGGGTGTGGTTCCGGGTGGGCCGCTTCAGCGCGGATCAGACGAAGGAGCTCGCGACCCGTGAAGACGACAGTCGAGCGTCGGCGGAGCTGCTGCTCATCGCGGCGAGCGTTGCGAGCCTCGGAGGGGCCGCCTTCGCCCTCCTGAAGGCGAACCAGAGTGGTCCGACGCTCAAGACGTTGCTCACGGCGGCGAGCGTTCTCACCGTCGCCCTCTCGTGGGCGGTCGTCCATACCGTCTTCGCGTTGCGCTACGCGCACGAGTACTACACGTCGACACGACCCGGCGGGATCGACTTCAAGAGCGGCACCTACGAGCCCGACTACGCCGACTTCGCCTACGTCGCGTTCACGGTCGGCATGACGTTCCAGGTGTCGGATACCGACATCGGAAGTCGACTGATCCGGCGCACGGTCCTTCGTCACGCGCTGATCTCGTACCTCTTCGGCGCCATCATCGTGGCGCTCATGGTCAACGTGATCGCAGGCCTGCTCAATCGATAGGGCCGGGCCGTCAACCCCGCGGGAGCACTGCGAACGCGATCACGGCCGCGTGCACCGCGACGGCGGCGATCACAAACGCGTGGAACACCTCGTGGAAGCCGAAGATCTGCGGGAAGGGGTCGGGCCGCTTCCGCGCATACACCGCCGCTCCCAAGCTGTAGAGCAGGCCTCCGGCGAGCACCCCGACGAACGCGAGCACGCCGAGCGTCGACC
Organism: Acidimicrobiia bacterium; assembly: GCA_036558745.1. Taxonomy (GTDB): domain Bacteria; phylum Actinomycetota; class Acidimicrobiia; order IMCC26256; family JAMXLJ01; genus JAMXLJ01. The sequence continues at coordinate 1,724 of DATBEZ010000065.1, read as the reverse complement.
ACAGCGCCGGCAGCGCGATCACCGCGACCCACCCGACGGCCACGTAGACCGACGTGGACAGCACCCGGGGGACGCGCACCGGCGCCCACTCGAGCATCGCGCCGAGCAACGCGCCGGCCCATACGGTCGCGAGGAGCGCCTCGGCGATCCACCCGTGGAGCGCGAGGAGCGCGATGGGCGTGTACGTCCCCGCGATCGCGACGAAGATCGTCGTATGGTCGAGACGCCGGAGCCTCCGGGTCACCGGCGCGTTCCAGTTTCCCCGGTGGTACAGCGCGCTCACGCCGAGCATCAGTGCGATCGAGAACCCGTAGACCGCCGCCGCGAGCTTGGCCCGTCCACCGGGGGCAGTGACCACGAGCAGGATGCCGACCCCGAGCGCGACCCCGAACGCGTACTGGTGCAACACACCGCGTAGACGCGGCTTCGCCAAGACGTCCGGGGGCTCGACCGGATTCCTCGATCGCGGTTCCGTCACGCCGTCATCATCGCGAGCCGGCGGTGGTCGGGCTCAGCGATCGACGACGCGAGGTCCGGGATCGGCCGGTTCCGTACGACGACACCGGCGTGGGGGTGCCCGGAGCAGGAGTCGAACCTGCACGCCCTTGCGGGCCGGCGGGTTTAAGCCGCCTGCGTCTGCCGTTCCGCCACCCGGGCGCCGGGCGACAGGGTAGGCGGGTCCGGCTCGGGCGCGGGACCCGTCGCGTCCGTCGCGCCGGCCACGGCCTCGGTCAGCGCGGCGCGGAGGCGTTCGGCCGCGGGGCCGGCGACACGGTTCGCGGCCAGCACCCCTTCCACCATGTCGGCGGCCACGTGCGCGAACGGCCTCCCCCGCAACCGCACCGACACGACCGTCCCGCCCGGGTACCGCCGGATCGACCTCGGCGCGCCGGCCAGCCTCGGCGGGCTCCGGAACGCGGGCACGGCCAGACCGGCGGCCCGGGCCGCCGCGGTCAGACGGCGCGCCGCGTCGGCGAAGCGCAACGTCGGCGACGGATCGTTCCCTACTCCCACGACCGCCAGCATGACCGCGGGGTGTGACACTTATCCCGAACACGCGACATGCGGCACTCACCGTCGGATTCCGACGGTGAGTGCCGCATCTCCGTGAGTATCCCCGTGCCCGAACGACCGCGCCGGGGTACACAGGACGCGTGACCGTGCTCGTCGGTACCTCGGGGTGGCAGTACCGCGATTGGCGCGGCGCGTTCTACCCCCAAGGTCTCGCGCAGGCCAAGTGGCTCGACCACTACGCGTCGCGCTTTCCGACGGTCGAGGTCAACAACACCTTCTACCGGCTGCCGCCCGCGTCGACGTTCGAGAAGTGGCACGACGGCACGCCCGACGACTTCGTGATCGCGGTCAAGGCCAGTCGCTACCTCACCCACATCAAGCGGCTGCAGAACGCTGAGAGCTCGGTCGCGCTCCTGCTCGAACGGGCGAAGCCGCTGCGCGAGAAGCTCGGCCCGATCCTCGTCCAGCTCCCGCCGACCCTGCAGGCCACACCCGAGACCCTCGACGCGCTCGACACGACCCTGCGCGCCTTCGAGGCCAACAAGATCGCGTTCGAGCCCCGGCACGATTCGTGGTTCACCGACGACGTGTACCGGCTCCTGCGCGACCACGACGCCGCGCTCTGCCTCACCGACCGGCTGAGCCGTCCGGGCCCGATCCAGCGAACGGCAGGATGGTTCTATCTCCGCTTCCACGAAGGCACCGCCTCG
>DATBEZ010000064.1:0-54285 GCA_036558745.1 Acidimicrobiia bacterium | reverse complement strand
GATCGGCTCGACGAGATGGCCCGAGCGGCATCGCCGATTTCGCCCGCGCCGGCCGCGTGTCTGATTTCGTCCGCGGGATATTCGCGGGATGAAACGGCCGGCCGGCGGTGACGGATCGTCACACAACGCTCTGACCAGCACCGATGAAGTGGCCAGGACCGGCGTCGATCCGGTGACCTCGCGCTTTTCAGGCGCGCGCTCTGCCAACTGAGCTACCCGGCCGGGTGCCGGGCCCCGAGGGGCTCGGCGAGCGGTCCTGACGGGATTTGAACCCGCGGCCTCCGCCTTGACAGGGCGGCGTGCACTCCAAACTGCACCACAGGACCTTGTCTCCGGGTCGAGTCCGCTTCGACCACCCGGGCACCCTGTGCCCCCAGGGGAATTCGAATCCCCGCTACCGCCTTGAAAGGGCGGCGTCCTGGGCCGCTAGACGATGGGGGCCCGACTCCACCGGAGGCAGCGCATCCTACCAGTCGGTGCCGTCGGCCCATTGGTGACACGAGCTCTCGACAACTCGGACATTCCGCCTATACTGCCCACCGGGACGGCAGGAGGCACGGCAGATGGGCGAGACGATCCGGGCCCTCTCGGTCGCACGTGCGCGCGTGTGCGGCCAGGAGGTTCACGACACGCTGGCGCGCACCAGGGACCTGGGGCTCGTGACCGCGATGCGGGAGCACCTGGGGGACGAGTTCGTCACCGCGGCAACGGGCGCCGAGCCGGCGGTGATGGACGAGTGGTGCGACGGCTGGCTCGACCTGCCCCGCGACGTCGAGGAACGGCTGCGGATCATCGACACGCTGTTCGCGACCTTCGCCGACCACCTCGTCGCCCACGACGACGCGGTCGCGTGGTTCGCAATGCCCAACGTCGCGCTCGGCGGCAACACACCGGCCGCGACGCTGCGCGCCGCGCCGGTTCCGACCGAGGTGGCGCCGGTGTTGCTCGTCGCCGCGCGCGCGTCGATCTCCTGACCGTTCGCGACCCGCGTCCCGCGATTCAGCGGCGGCGGTACGCGCCGCGGACGCGCTCGAACCGGTTGACGCCGGTGTCGACGAGGTGGTGCCGGTCGGTGAGGCGTAGCAGCGCGGGACCGTCGGCATCGACGGTCACGGCGTCGTGGTCGACGGCGACGCGCAGGCGCGTGCCCCGGAACCGCACCGGAATCTCCAGTCGACCCCACGTCGGCGGCAGGTGCGGGTCGATCGCGAGCGCGTGACCCGTCGGACGCAGGCCCGCAAAGCCGTGTGCCACCGCCTGCCACACCGATCCCAGTGTCGCAAGGTGCATACCGCCGCCGCCGGTACCCGTGAGGTCGTCGAGGTCGAGACGGGCCGCCATCGCGAGGTTCGCGAGTGCGTCGTCGAACTGGCGGATGCGCGCGAACAGGGCCGCGTGCACGCCGGGCGACAACGACGAGCCGTGTGCCGTGCGGGGTTCGTAGAACGCGAGGTTGGGCGCGAGCGAGTCGGGCGCCATCTCGTCGGGGACGACGAGGTGGGCGAGCACCACGGCCGCCTGCTTCACGACCTGCGCGCGCGACACCCGGTCGCGTCCGAGCTCCAGGTCCGCGCAGACCGGACGCGCCAGCAGGTCGGCGACGACGAGCGGCTCGAGCCGGTGGAACCCGGCGAACTGCTCGTACACGCCGGTGTCGGGGTCGTAGCCGTCGACGAGCGCGTCGGCGAGCTCCAGGAACCGGTGCCGCTCCGCGTCGTCGAGGTCGGGAAGCCTCGCGGCGCGGCGCAGGTTCCAGCGCGCCATCACGTTCGTGTAGGTGTCGTCGTCGACGGGCTCGTGGTACTCGTCGGGACCGATGACGCCGTAGATGTGTCCGTCACCGTGCCGGTCGAGCCGGATGCGACTCACCCAGTAGCGCGCGGTCTCGACCAGCAGCTGCGCGCCCGGCCCGGCGGCGAAGGCCACGTCGCCCGTCCAGTCGGCGTAGCAGCACGCAGCCCACGCGACGTCGGCGACGATGTGCTCCTCGTCGGCGCCGGTGCGGATCGGAACCAACCGGCCGCGCTGGTCGCGACACGACGGTGGTGTGACCTCGCGGCCGGTGCGGGAGGACTCCCACGGGAACCGCGCGCCGGCGCGGCCACGTGCGGCGGCTTCTGCGCGGGCAGCTGGGAGACGGCGGATCCGATACTCGAGCATGGCGCGGGCCGCCTCGGGTCGCGTCGCGGCGAAGAACGGCAGCGCGAAGAGGTCCGCGTCCCAGAACACGTGGCCGCGATAGGCAGGCCCGGACAGCCCGCGCGCGCCGACCGCGGCCTCGTCCTGCTCCGCGACCGAGGACATGAGGTGGAAGAGGTTGAGCCGCACCGCGAAGTCGAGCGCGTCGTCGCCCGAGATGACCACGTTCGCGTCGGCCCAGCGCCGTGCCCACGCGGCGCGATGCTCCGCGAGGAGGCGGTCGAAGCCGGCGCCGTGCGCGTCGGCCAGCCCTCCGAGCGCGTCGGCGAGCCGGGGCGGTTCGCTCGTGCCCGCGACGTAGCATGCGATGCGCTCGAGCCGTCCGGGCGCGCTCGTGTCGCTCGCGGCGACGACGATTCCGCCCGCGTGGTCGTCCGCGTCGACGCGTGCCCAGCGCGCACCTGGAGCGAGGCCGATCTCGAACTGCGCGGTGTGCTCGGGCGTCGCGGCGAAGTGCAGGCCGGGCGGCGCGTCCGACGTGCGGCTCACACCGGCCGGATCGACCGGCAACGGCGCGTGGGTGCCCAGGCGATGGTCCTCGACCCGGAGGCCGACGACGCCGGGACGCACCGCGGACACGAAGCGCAACGCGGCGCCACCGCCGTCGGGACCGCGGCGCTCCTCGCGCAGCACGCCCGTGCGCATGTCGAGCACGCGGCGGTAGCCGGCACGACCGTCGAGCTCGGCGTCGACGCGCGCGACGAGCGGACCGGCGAGCAGCTCTCCGGCCGGCCCGTCCTGATCGTAGACGCCCGACGCGAGCAGCTGGGGTGACATCGAGGGGTGGCGCCAGACGGGAGCGCCGTTCAACCCGAAGCTTCCGTTGGCGACGGTCGTGACCGCCTCGTCGCTCGCCTCGTGCCGAGGGCGGATGCCCTCGATCGTGAGACACCAGGCCGCATGCTCGTCGACGTCGGGGACGTCGCCGTCGGCACGTCGCCGCAACTGGTCGCGCACGACCGACACGAACGCGTCCGGACCATCCTCGAGGTGCACGGCGCCCGCGGGGAGCTGCCCGAATTCGTCGCCCGCGAGGAGCACGAGCCCGCCCGTGATGCCCGCGGCGCGAAACATCGCGGCGACGCGCGTCGCGGCGTCGCTCTTGTCGGTCAGACCGATCTCGATGTGCGTGACGTCGGTCGTGATCCGCGGATCGGCGAGACCGGCCGCGGCCGCCGCGTCGATCGCGAGGTCGACGACGTCACGCTCACCGCTCAGGCCCGCGTCGTGGAGCCGCTGCGTCGCCACGTCGAGCAGGGGGGTGATGCGGGCCTCGGGATGGTCGGCCCACTCGGCCGCCGGGACGAGCTCGATCTTCCGCCGGTTGAGCCGCGGCGCGAGGACCTCCGCGTCCAGCCCGCGCGCCGCGAGCGCAGCGATCGTGCGCGCGGCCGCTTCGTCGAGCGCGCGCTCCTCCTCGTCGGTCGCGACACGCGACCAGATCGGGACCGGGCCGTCGGGCCCGACCTCGAAGAGCTCCGAACCGCGGTTGGTCGCGAGCAGCAGCCGTCCCGGCCCGTCGGGGCGCGCCCGCAGCCGACCGTCGACGTCGCACACGTTGCCGTCGGTGACGACCGCGACGTGCATCCCCGTGGCGACGGCGGCTTCCACGAGCTCGCGCGCCTCGTCGTCGTCGGCGCCGCCCGACGCGAGGGCGGTGCGCTCCCAGTCCACGCAGATACCCTCGAAGCGCCGGTCGGGCGCGCCCGGGCCGCACGCGGGGAGCTCGCCTGCGAGTGCGGTCATGCCGTCGCTCCTGATCCACTGGCGAGTACGCCATCTCTCGGATCGGCATCTGCGATCGTCGTTGAAGCCCGGGCACGGTCGCGCGCCGACAACGTGACGCTGGTCCCTGCTGCCGCGAAAGGCGCGGGGGTTCAGCCGTGGCGGCCGAAGCCGAAGGATCCCGGGTCGTCGCGACGGCGCCGTCCGAACGGCCACCACCGCCGCCCGCCGTCGCCGCCCTCGCGTCGTTCGAGATCGCGGATCGCGTCGGGCTCGGCGTTCGTGACGATGGCCTCGGCCTCGTCGAGGATGGCCTCCACGTTGTCGGGCGTCTCCTCGGGCTCGTCCTCGACCGCGGGACGATCCAGCGAGCCGACCGTGAACGTGCCGTCGATGAGCGACGGCTCGTAGCGCTTGCAGTCGGCCGGGCACCGCCACGGTGCCTCGGGCGCGAGATCGAGCAGGCAGAACCGGGCGACCTCGCCCCCCGGGTACGAGCGGCTCTCGAAGTGGCGGCAGTCCTCGCGCATCGGCATCGTGCGAGTCTCGCGCCGGTGAGGGCCGCCCCGGACACGGGTTTGCGAGCGGGGCGTGCCTCGGGACCTTCGGCCCGAGCGCGGCGATCGCGCGCGGATCGTGGAGCGCGGCGCCGATCAGAGAGCGACGCCTCACTCCAGGAGCCGGCATGTACCGCACCGTCGACACCCGCGGCCTGTCCGACGCCGAGCTGCGCGACGCGCGCCACGCCATCGTCGCCGCGGTCACCGACGAGGTGCTGCGCCGTGGCATCGACACCGCGGTGTTCTGCGACGTGCCCGGCGGTCTGCCCGGTCCGGGTGTGCTGCTCGACGGCCGGCACGATGCCGTGTCGCTGCGCACGGTGCGCGCCGATCGTGTGGCGCGGCTTCCCGCCGTCCCGGCGGTACCGGCCGGCGAGGAGGCGATGCTCGTGTGGGCCCACGTCGACGGGAACGAGTGGCGCACGTGCTGGCCCGAGTGCCAGCGCGTCCACGTGCTCTGGCGCGACGAGCCGCTCACCATCCCCGGAACCGAGCTGGCGCGCCGCATCGCCGACCGCCGCGCGTATCGCATCGCGCTCCGGGACTACGCGACCGCGCTGACGGGGTTGCTCAGTGCGCTTGCCTCGACGATGTGGTCGTCGTACACGCCGGCGGCGTCACCGGTCGCGGCACCGTCGGCCGACGCGCTGGGCGAGGCGCTGGCCGGGAACGTCGACGTCTTCGCCGCGCTGCGCTGAGCCCGTCGACGTTCGAGTCTCGGCCGGACGCGCGAGATGCGCGACGGCCGCAGCCGTCGCGCACCTCGTCTCCGGCTTGTGTCGGTCAGTGCCGCTCAGTGCGCGGCCGCCGGCTCCGTCTCGTCGACGTGGACCTCGCCGTCGTGCGCGGTGTGCGCGCGAACGAGCTTGGGGTCGGCCACGAAGTCACCGATGATGACTGCGGCCATGATCAGGAACCCGAGCAGGGCTGCGATGCCGGACCAGAAGGCGATGCGGCTGATCGTCGCCCATCCCCAGGAGAAGAGCAGGAGCCCACGCAGGGTCTCGCCCCGGAAGAGCGTCTGCGCCTGCTGCTGGAGCTTCTGGTTGTTCGGGTCCGCCTGCGCCGCGCCACTGACCTGCGAGTAGCTCTTCCCGCCACCGATGGTCTTGAGGTGTCGGCGGATGAAGCCGTTGGCGTACGCCTTCGCCTTCGGGCCGTTGTCGACCGCCTGACCCGCGTACTGCTGCAGGTCGGGGAATTCCTTCGGGTCCAGTGACGACGAGCCCTTCGCGGGGAAGGTGATCTTCTCGGCCGACAGCTGGCTGTGGACCATGTTGTTGCCGAAGTTCGCGCCCCAGAGCAGCAGGCAGCCGCCCACGAGGAGCACGCCGGCGAGGACGATCTCGAGGATTCGTCGGTACGCAACGAACGTCACGGGTGGTTCCTCCATGTCGTGGCCCCGGCCACCCCGGAACCATGGCGTGACGATCGACGCTGACGTGATGCAACACCACAGGGCAGAGGACCCGAAACCCGTGCCGAAGGTCCCCTCCGGGGCGACGTGCACGCGGTGCGTGACCGGTGCGGTCGCTCAGGACCTCAGCACGTGACGCCGACGTCGACCGGATACGAGGTCGACATCGACTGACCCATGGCGTTCGTCGCGGTGGCGGAGACGCTCGTCGGGCCCGGTGCGGTGAAGGTGAACGTCGCCTGCAGGCCGGTCTCGCCGTCGCTCCAGGTGACCGTCGCAGCCTCGGTCACGGTCGCGGTGAACACCGAGGTGCCGACCGGGGGACACTTCGGACCCGTGACGTCGATCCTGGGTGGGATCGACGTCGCCGTCGTGGTCGTCGTGTCGGTGACGGCGGTCGTCGTCGTCGCCTCCGTGCTCGGCGGCGTCGTGTCGGAGGGCGGTGTCGTGAGGTCGGGGGACCCGGTGATCGGCGTGACGTCGGGGGTCGACCCGCCGACCGCGGCGCTCGGCGGTGGCGATCCCTCGTGCGACCCGCCGCTCTTCGTCGGACCCGAACCCCGTGTGCCGCTCCCGTTCGGTCCGCTCGACCCGCTCGTCGTGTCGTCCGTGCCCGTGGTCGGGTGCCTCGTGTGATGCGTGCGTGCGCGTGTCGTGGTCGTGAAGGCTCCGCTTGCCGCGGGGTTCGTGGTCCCGGCCGCGGCGCCGTCGACGCGGGCGTGATGTGGAGCGTGCTCGCGCACGCCGAGCGCCGCCACGGTCCCGAGGATGGCGAGCACGACCACGACGAACGCCGAGACCGCGCTCACACGATGGTGACGCGCGCGTTGGCGTGTTCGCGCGCCGATGCGTCGGGCGAGGTCCGGATCCGGTGTGTACTGCTCGCCCAGGTCGGCGAGGTCGCGGCGGAGCCGGTCCTCGAAGTCACCCATCGGTGTCTCCGACCAGCGCGCGCAGCTGGTCGAGCGCACGCGCGCACCGCGACTTGACCGTCCCGACGCGGATCCCGAGCAGCGAGGCGGTCTCCTCCTCGCTCAGGTCCTCGTAGAAGCGCAGCACGATCACGGCGCGCTGCCCGGGCGGCAGCCGCGCCAGCGCGGGCTCCAGCACATGGCGGGCCTCGACGGCGTGTTCCGGCGTCGGCGCGTCCCGGCCTTCGGCCCGTTGACGCTGCTCCTCACGTCGCTCCAGCACGCGGCGACGAAGGCCGCCCCTGACCTGGTTGACGACGGCTTGGCGCAGGTAGCCGGCCGGGTCCCGCACCTGACCGCGCCTGTAGCGCGGCCAGACCTTCGCGTACGCCTCGGCGACCGCGTCCTCGGCCTGCTCGCGGCTGCTGCACAGGAGGTACGCGAGGCGCGCGAGCCGTTCGTGATGGGTCGCGACGACGCCGGCGAACGCCTGCTCGTGCGCGCGATCATCGACGCGCGTGTACCGCAACGCGGGCCAGGCCGCGGGCGTGTTGCCACTGACATCCTCGATCGCCATGCGCGGCCCCGACCCGTCCGTGGACCGAGTTCATCGTCGAGTCCACGTCGGTACGGGCTTCGCCCTACCCGCCGCGACCTCGTCCATATGCCGCGCCGATACTACGGAGGCGCCCTGCCGTGTGACGCCGCGAGCCCGTGAGCAGGAGGTCCGCGACGCGGAACCTCCGTCTGCACGACTCGCGCGTGGGACGCGTGCCGGGGCGAACAGGTTCCAAAGTTTCTTGCGTCGATTTCGCGGAACCTTTCGCGGAGGTCGCGCGTCGTACGTGCCATCACGACCGATCTCCAGGCTGCGACACGACCGGCGCGCGGCTGCACCAACTCTGGGTCGAGGGGCGCGCTCCGCCGTCCCCCCGGGCGGGGCCTCCCCGACCCAGCGTTCGTGCAGCGGGGACCGGTCCGCGAGGCGTTCCCGGTGACGGGGACGACGTCCGGGGACCGGCCGGTGTAGCCGGGCGGGGATGCACCGGGCCGAGCCCCGGATGGTCGACGAACCGGTCGGGGGTGCTCGGCACGACGGCGTGGTCGTGTCGGGCACCGGACCGGCGCCGCGCTCACACCACTTCGCGCAACCGTCCGCTCTCGACCTCGTACACGAAGCCGCGCACGCCGGACGTGTCGGGCAGAAACGGGCTCGCCTTCACGCGTGCGATCGACTCGCGGACGTCACCGTCGAGATCGTCGAAGCCCGCGAACGAGAACGACGGCCGCACACCGGTGTCGGCCTCGATCCCGGCCTTCACGTCGTCGTCGGAAAGGCCGAGCATCCCGCACCTGGTGTGGTGGATCAGCATGATCTCGTTCGTCCCGAGCAACCTTTGCGACACGACGAGTGAACGGATCGCGTCCTCGGTCACCACCCCACCGGCATTGCGGATGACGTGGGCGTCGCCTTCCTCGAGTCCGAGCATGCGCGCCGGATCGAGCCGGCAGTCCATGCAGACGAGCAGCGCGACACGACGCGCGGGCTCGTGCGACAGGCCACCCTTGTCGAACCTGTCCGCGTACGCGCGGTTGCTCTCGACCAGCTCGTCGATGACGCTCATCGCTTGTTCCCTTCGGGGTGCGTGGACACGATGCGCGCGGATCATAGGGTTCACATCCCGACGCCCGTCACGGCGCGTCGTGGCGCGGCATCCAAGATCACACCGCGTGGTTGATCGCGGTCGGTACAGTCACAGACGTGTCGCTCCGCGTCACCGTGTGCATCACGAGCTTCAACTACGCGGAGTTCCTCGCCGACGCGATCGACAGCGCGCTCGTGCAGGATCACGACGATCTGGAGGTGATCGTCGTCGACGACGGCTCGACCGACGGGTCGCGCGAGGTGATCGAGTCGTACGGTGCCCGCGTCGCCGCCGTGTTCCAACCCAACGCGGGACAGTCGGCCGCGGCGAACACCGGCTTCGCACTGGCGACTGGCGACGTCGTGTTCTTCCTCGACTCCGACGACGTGCTCGCTCCTGGCGCCGTCGCGATGGCGGCGCACGAATTCGGCCGCGACCCCGAGCTCGTCAAGATGCAGTTCGCGCTCGCGGTCGTCGACGCGGACGGCCGGTTCACGGGGGCGACGATCCCGCGCCGCGGGGCGATCTTCCCGTCCGGCGATCTCCGGCGCCACGTGCTCAGGTACCGCAACTACCCGTGGCCGCCTACCAGCGGCAACGCGTACGCGGCGTCGGCGCTGCACCGCGTCATGCCGCTCCCGACGGCCGAGTACCGGCTCTGTCCAGACCTCTACCTGGCCGAGACCGTGCCGCTGTGCGGACGCATCCTGTCGACCCCCACGGTCGGGGCGTGGTACCGGTGGCACGGAGAGAACGCGTCGCACGAGCCGCGCACCATCGTCGAGGAGCTCCACCGCGCGATGACGTTCGTCGCCATCGGTCATGGTCACGTGCGACGCATCGCGGCCGAGCTCGACCTCGACCTTTCCGAGAACCCCGAGAACGTGGCGGATCTCGACGACCTCGCGTACCTCGCGGCGCGGCTCGCGTCGTTGCGACTCGACCCCGATACGCACCCGATCGCCGGCGACAGCGTGGGCAACCTCGTCGCACGCGGGTTGCGGGCGACGTGGCGTCACCCCTGGTTCCGACTGCGCACGCGCGTGAAACGCTCGGTCTGGTTCGTCGCCGCTGCTGTGCTGCCGAACGCCGGGTTCCGACGGCTCGTGGCTGTCTGGATGCCCGACTCCGTGCGCACCGCGCGATGGCGTCGGGAGCCGAAGCGGTGGGATCTCGTCGCGGCCCGCCAGCGTCACGCGGCCGAAGCGTCGACCGCGGTGGGCTGACGACACGGTCGCCGGCACCGGCTACAAATGTGCCGACGTCGGTGGGGCCGAGGGGGCAAGGGTGGGACGGTTCGGATCGGTTGCCGGTCGTGGGGGGTCGTCGCGCACCCTCGTGCACCTCGGGATGCTGCTGGCCGCGTTGGCGTTCGCCTCGTGGTGGACGTCCCACACGATCCTCGACACCGCCCGCACCCGGCGGGTGACCGACGCGGTCATCGGCAGCACCGAGGTGCGCCACTACCTCGCCGACGCGATCGCGCCGGCCGTGACCCAGGCGGTCGGCGCGGCGAACGTGAACGCGGCTGCGCGCGCGACGCCAGGCGCCGCGGCTCCGGCGCCGTCCCCGGCCGACGAGCTCTCGCAGCGTCTCGGTGCGGTGCTCGACCATCCCGACATCCGCGTCAAGCTCGAGCAGTTCGTCGTCGACGCGCACGAGCTGCTCATCGGTCAGAGCACCCGGCCGGCGGTGCTGGACCAGGCGACCGTCGTCACGCTCGTCCACGCCGCGCTGCCGAGCATGAGCCTGGCCGACCTGGCGAGGATCCCACCCGTACGCATCTCGGTGCCGCGCTTCGGTGCGCTGTCGACCGGGCGCCGCGCGTTCCAGAACCGCACGTGGCTGTACGCCCTCGGCGCCGTCGTCCTGCTCGCCATCGCGCTGGCGACGACGAAGGACCGCCACGGGACGATCAAGCTCATCGGCAAGTGGTTGCTCGGGATCAGCGCGGTCCACCTGCTCGTGCTGTGGATCCTGCCGGTCCTCGTCGCCCCCCAGCTCAGCAACAGTCCGTGGGTGAGCTTGGTGGCGTCAGTGGCGCGCGCGTTGAACGCGGGCATCGTGTCGGGCCTCGTCATCCTGGTCGTGGCCGGCGTGCTCTGCCTGCTCGTGGACGTCTTCGTTCCCGCGACCGGTGAGACGGGTGCATCGCTGCCGAGCAGCGCCAACCTGGAGTCGTGAGAGCTACGCTGCGCCGTGGCGCGGCACCTCGTGGAACGGCTCGACGACGTCGCCAGCCACAGCGGCCGCGTCGTGCCGGTCTGTACACCGGGCGAGCCGAGCACCACGCTTGCTGGGCTCCTGGAGCAGAGCCGCCGCCACGCGAGCGCGCTGTCGCAGCTCGGCGTGCGTGACCGCGACACGGTTGCGTTCCTCGTCGAACCGTCGGTATCCACCCTCGCGGCGATCGTCGGTTGCGGGCGCCTGGGCGCGTCCGTCGTCGTCCTGCCGAAGATGGCACGAGCCGGGGCCGCGGCCGGGCTGCAACGGCGGTTCGGCATCGTGCGCGAGACGCTGCGGCCGTCATTGCTCGTCCACGACGGTCTCGAGCCGGACGCCCTCGCCCGCGCCGCGGTGCACGTCGACGCGCTCGCCGGCGCCGCCGCGCACAGTGATCCGGAGGTGGCGATCGCGGAGCGCGACCCGGAGCACGTCGCGGTCGTCCAGCTCACGAGCGGGACGACCGGAGAGCCACGGTGTCTGGCGCTGACACATGGGCAGATCAGTGGCCACGTGGACGCGATCGCGGAGGCCGCCGCATTCCGCACGGGCCGCGAGTGCTTCGTGAGCTGGCTTCCCCTGTACCACGACATGGGCCTGATCGGCACGACGATCCTGCCGCTCGTGCTGGGTATGGACCTGATCCTCGGCAGCCCTGTGCAGTTCTTGCTCGATCCACCGAGTTGGATGGGCTGGATCGACCGGTACCACGGCACCGTCACCGTCGCGCCCGACTCTGGCTACGCGGTGGCCGCGAGGGTGCTGGCATCGTGCGACACGCTCGACCTGTCCTCACTGCGACTGGCGTTCAACGGCTCGGAGCCGATCGCGGTCGACGCGTTCGCCGGCTTCTTCACGAACGGCGCACGGCACGGGCTCCACCCGAGCGCGGCGTTCTGCGTGTACGGCATGGCCGAGGCGACGCTCGCGGTCACGTTCCCGCGTGCCGGCGGCGGGATGCAGGTCGACGCGTTCGATCGACCGACCATGGAGCGCTCGGGTTACGCGAAGCCGGCCGAGGCCGGCGTGCCGACATCCGTGACCGCGGCGCCGTGCCGTCGTCCACGAGATGCAACACCACACAGGCATCGCCGAGTGAGTCGGCGAGTCGTCGCCCGATCGACTGCATCGTCGCGTGCTCGTCGAGCTTGGCCTCACCCAATGCCTCGGAGATCTGCGCCGCGAGCTGCGCGTGCTCGATCTCGCGCGCGAGCGCGGCCGTCCGCTCGGCGACGCGCGTATCGAGCGCCGAGTTGGCGCTCCGCAGCTCGTCGACCGCTGCCGCGCGTTCCGCGAGCACCGCGGCCACGACCCACGCCGGCCGCGGCGAACAACCCGTAGAGCTGTGTCGCGAGGACACGCTCGTACTCGGTTCCCGTCAACGCGAACGGCCCGCGACCGCCGATCGTCTCCAGCACGGCGACGGGAACCAACACCATCGGCAGCAGCGCGGCGCCCGGCGTGCCCACCCACACGACCGAGAAGAGCAGCAGGCCCAGGGGGACGTACGGGCACATCGCCGCCAGGTTCGGGTTGAAGCCGACCCGGGTTGCGACGAGCAACAGCGCGACGAACCCCGCCAGCTCGAGCGACCTTCGCGCGTCCAACCGCCGCAAGCGCCCGCCGAGCAGCACGATCGGGGCCATCGTGAGGATGCCGAGCGTGTGCGACTCGGTGCCGACCGCCCACGACGTCGCGGGTATCGAACCAGTCGGGGTGAGGGTGATTCCGAGCGTGGTGATCGCGGTGCCGACGCCGGCCGCCACGACTGCAGCCCCGAAGAACTGCAGGACCGCAACGCGGGTGTCGAGGTCGCGCGCCCGCGGCCAGACCGTTGCCAGCAGCCATGCGAACACCGCGGCCTCGGTCGCGGTACCTGCTGCGGACGCGACGTGAGCCGAGGCCGAATGGAGCGGGATCGGTTGCACGACGAGCGTGATCCCGAAGACGACACCGATCAGCAGCCAGCGTCGTCGGGTCGCGATCGCGAGCGCGCCGGCGGCGATTCCGCTCGCGGGATTGAAGGCGCCGACGTGATGGCCGAGCACCATCGCGTGGGCGCCGAGACGAGCGAGGAGAAGAAGGCCGGCCGCGAGCGCGATCAACCACGGCCAGGTGACGCGCTCCGACGCTCGCCAGGCGACGTCGGGACCGTCGGGGAGTCGATGTGTGCTGCTGCTCATCGCCACACTTCGATGTCTCGGGAGCTCGAAGGCCGTTGCGAGGGCCGCCGCAGCCGCTGCCGACTCGTGATCCAGAGGCAACGGACGGGCGGCGCCGGCCCTGAACCGTGTGACGGGCATTGGGGTCTTCCGGCCGACCGGTCGGGCCCGTCGGCCTGCGCACGACGCGCGAACCTCGCCCTGGCCGTTCACGCCGTGCGCGAACGGCGGGCTCCGAGCCCTACGACTGGCGACGCGTCCGCCGGCGCGGCGTGGCCGCGTCGAGGAGGGCGGCGGCCGTGGCCTTGGCCGTCAGCGCGGCCTTCAGGTCGCGGTCCATGCTCGACGACACGAGCGCACCGTCGTAGAGCAGGACGAGCCGGCGCGCGAACTCCCGGGGGTCGTCGACGCCGGCGTCGCGACCCAGGTCGGTGAAGAGGGAGCGCGTCCACGCGCGTGCCTCCCGCGCAGCGGCCTTCACTGCGCTCCCTGGTTGCGCCTCAGCGTTCGCGTTCATGAACGCGCAACCGTTGAACCCGGGCTCGTTGATGAAGCTGTGCAGCACGTCGAAGACCACGAGGATGCGCTCGCGCGGGACGTCGGTCTTCGCCAACGCGCGCATCGTGCGCTCCTGCCGACGCTCCAGGCGCCCGCGGAGGTACGCGACGATCAGGCCCTCCTTGCTGCGGAAGACGCTGTAGAGCGTGGCCTTGGCCACGCCCGCCTCCTCGATCACGCGATCGATCCCGACGGTGTTGACGCCTTCCTCGTAGAAGAGCCGGTCGGCCGCGGCGAGCAGGCGCTCCCGTGCCGGCGCGGTCGTGCTGACGGGAGCCATGAAATCCACTTTACCAGACCGGTCTGTCTGGTGTAGACAGACAGACCTGTCTGTTTGTCTGGTCCCGAGGAGCCCACTGTGTCGACCCGACTGACCGCACTCGCGCCGGACACCGAATCCACGACCTGGTCCGCGCGCACGAGCTTCGGGCTCGTGATCGCCGCCCAGGTCCTGCTCTTCGCCGGCAGCAACCTGCCGACGCCGCTGTTCCCTCTCTACGAGCACCGGTACGGGTTCGGGTCCGGCGTCGTGACCCTGCTCTTCGGGGTCTACGTCGGGGTGCTGATCCCTGCGCTGGCGTTGCTCGGTCCGTACGCCGACCGGGTCGGTCGTCGCCCGCTCCTCGTCGCGGGCATCACCCTGACGAGCGTCAGCTCAGCGACCTTCGCGGCCGCCCGCGGCGTCGGGTGGCTGTTCGCAGGGGAGATCATCTACGGCATCGGGAGCGCGCTCGTGATGTCGTGCGTCTCGGTGACCATCCGTGAGCTGCACCCGAGGCAACACGTTGCCTCGGCCGCGCTGGCGGCGTCGGTCGCCATGGCGGCCGGTCTCACGCTCGGTCCACTCGTCGGTGGACTGCTCGCGTCCGCGACGCCGTGGCCGACGGTCTCGCCCTACGTCGTCGACATCGCGCTCGCCACCGTCCTCGGCGCGGCGCTGCTCCGCATCCCCGAAACCCGTCCGGTGTCGACGACCGCTCCGGCGCGCGCTCCGGTGATCCACGTTCCCGCGGAGATCCGCCGGGCGTTCATCGGGCCCGCGAGCGCCGGTGCGGCGAGCTTCATGATGGTCGGCTGGGTGTTCGCGCTGTCGCCGTCGTTCCTGCACGAGGCGCTCGGCGTTCGCATCACGCAACCGGTCGTCGGTGGCCTGTTCGCGGCCCTCGTCGTGCTCACGAGCGGCGCGTCGCAGCTCGTTCTTCGTCGCACCGACGGTCACCGTTCGACGGCGGTCGGGCTGGGCGCGGTGGTGCTCGGCATGGGACTCGTCGCGGCGTCGGGCGTGGTGACCTCGCTGACGGTCGCGATCGTCGGAGGCATGATCGCGGGTGCCGGCTCCGGCGTGGTGCAGCGCAACGCCATGGCCGTCGTCCAGCACATCGCGCCGCTCCACGCCCGGGGCAGCGTCATGTCGACCTACGTCACGCTGTGCTATGTCGCGCTCAGCGTCCCGGTCATCGTCGCCGGTGAGGCTGCGGACCGCTTCGGCCTCCGGGTCGTGACGGCTTGGTACGTCCTCGGACTGACCGTCGTGGTCGGAGCCGCGCTCGTGCTTTCACGGCGCGGGTCGCGCGAGTCGACGGCTCAATGAAGACCTTCGACGTGTGATCCGCCACCCGCCTGGTCGAGCACCGGACCCGGATCGGCGCGAGCCGCGGCTCGCGCCGCCTCGAGCGCGGTGTGCTCGTCGACCCGCGCGATCGCGCGGTCGACGTCGATGCGCTCCGCCGGCGGCAGCGGACCACCCGTCGCCTCGCGGAGCGCGTCGGCAGCGCCGAGCATGATGCCCGTCGTGTGGGCGTCACCGTGGAGTGACGCCGCTCCAGCCAGACCTTCGAGAGCGAGCGCCTGGATCCGTTGCTCGCGGGCGGCGCGGGCGGCCTCGAAACCGGCGCGGTGGTGCTGCTCGGCATCGACGCCGTCGCCTCGCAGCTCCGCGATGTAGCCGAGCGACACCAGGCTGAGGGCGCGGCCGACGGCGACTCCGCGCTCGTCGTAGAGCGTGAGCGCGACATGGTGGCACGCCTCGGCGTCGTCGAGGCACCCGCGCCGCCGCAGGACGAGCCCGCGCATGTCGTAGGTCAGCGCGAGGACGGGGACGTGGCGATGTTGCTCGGCCGCGGCGAGGGCGCGGGCGTGCCAACGATCCGCGCCCTCGGAGTCGTCGCGGAGTGCAGACAGGTAGCCCAGTCGCGCCGAGTGGCTTCCGGTCAGCGTGGCCGCGCCGACGGCGAGCAGGCCCGAAACAGCACGCTGCAGGGCGGACATCGCCTCGTCGTAGCGACCGCGCAGCATCGCGACGTCGCCGACGTGACGCAGAGCGATCCCACGGCCCCAGGCGTTGCCGATCCGCTCGAACCGGTCGGCGGAATCACTGAGGGCGGCCTGCGCACGGTCGAAGTCGCGGTTCAACATCAGGATCGCCCCGTCGAGCAGCGATGCCATCGCGAGGTCCCAGTCGCGGCCGACGGACCAGAACGCGTGGCGGGCCTCGTCGAGGAGCGCGACGGCGTCGCGGGCACGGTTGAAGTAGTCGGAGAGCATGGAGCCGTGCAGGAGCGCGGCGTGTGCGAGCGCAGAACGCTCGTCGAGGGATCGGGCACGCTCGACCGCCTCGGCACCGAACGCCAGCGCCCGGTTCGCGTCCTGCACCATTCCGACCGCACCCGCCCACGCGAGCGCGCGGATCCGACGGGTCGGCACCTGGGGCTCGCCGAGCATCAGCGACGCGCAGAGCCACCGCCACGTGTCGTCGACTCGACCACCCATGTTCCAGTACCAGCCGAGCCCGCCGGTGATCGCGAGCGCGAGGTCGGCGTCGCCCGCGTCGAGCGCCCACTCCATCGCCACGCGGATGTCGTCGACCCCCTCGGTCATCCTTGCGAGCCAGTCGAGCTCCGCCGAGCCGTGGCTCGAATCCGGGATCTCGACGAGTGACACGACCAACTCTGCGTGCCGTTTGCGGACCGCGTCGTTCTCGCCCGACACGACGAGCCGCTCTCGACCGTATTGGGCGAGGGTCTGGAGCAGCCGGAATCGCACGCCGTGCTCGGTGCTCCTCGACACGAGGAGCGACTTGTCGACGAGCCGGGCCACGAGCTCGCCGACCTCGTATCGCGCGATGACGTCGTCGCCGCAGACGGTCTCGGCCGCTTCCAACGTGAATTCGCCGGCGAAGACCGACGTCCGTTCGAACACGCGACGTTCGTCGTCGAACAGCAGGTTGTAGCTCCAGTCCACGACCGCGCGGAGCGTCTGCTGACGGGGCAGCGCGGCACGGGATCCGCCGGTGAGCAGGCGGAAGCGGTCGTCGAGACGAGCGAGGAGGTCGGCGGGGGTGAACGCGCGGACACGCGCGGCGGCCAGCTCGATGGCGAGGGGAAGGCCGTCGAGGTGGGTGCAGAGCGCACGGATCGCCGCGTCGGTCGCGTCGTCGGTCGTGAAGCCGGGCGCGACACCGCGGGCCCGCGCCACGAACAGGTCGCGCGCGTCGTCGATCGCGAGAGGTGCGAGCGGCCACAACGCCTCGCCCGCGATCGCGAGCGGCTCGCGGCTCGTCGCCAGCACGTGGACGCCCGGACAGCGCGCCAGCAGGCGGTCGACGATGTGCGCCGTCTCCCCGATGACGTGCTCGCAATTGTCGAGCAGGAGCAGACTCTGCCGCGGGAACAGGAACTCACCGAGGCGCTGGACCTTGTCGATCATGTCGTCGCGCTCGGGCGGGGACTCGACGAGCAGCGCGCCCGAGATGGCACCCGCGACGTCGGCCTCGTCGCTCACCGACGCGAGCTCGACGATCCAGACGCCGTCGTCGAAGTCGTCGACGAGCGCGCGACCGATTTCGATCGCGAGCCGTGTCTTGCCCACGCCCCCCGGGCCCACGATCGTGACGGCTCGGTCGTCGCGCACGAGTGCGGTGACGGTGGACAGGTCGGCGGACCGTCCGAGGAGCGTGGCCGTGACCGAGGGCAGGTTGCCACGCCGGTCGCGTCGGGTGCGCGCCTCGGTCGTGTCGTCAGGCGGCGCGGTGGGCGGAGCGAGGCAGTCGTCCTGAGCGAGCACGGCCCGCTCGAGCTGTTGGAGCTCGGGGCCCGGGTCGATGCCGAGCTCCTCGGCGAGCACCGCGCGGGCGCGTTGGTACGCGCGCAGCGCGTCGGCCTGGCGGCCGGCGCGATAGAGCGCGGTCATCAACAGCCCCCAGAGCCGCTCGCGAAGCGGGTGCTGTTGCACCAGCGCCTCGACCTCGGGGATCACCGCGCCGTGCCGGCCCAGCGCGAGATCGGCTTGCACGCGGTCCTCGATGGCGCCGAGCCGGGTCTCCTCGAGGCGCGTGATGACGGGTCGCGCGAAGTCGTCGTCGGTGAACTCCGCGAGCGGTGCCCCGCGCCACAGCGACAACGCCGTGCGCAGCGTTCGTGACGCCGCGGCCGGGTCGCCGGCGTGGAGCGCGGCGTGGCCTTCGGCGACGAGACGGTCGAAGCGCACCGCGTCGAGGGAGTCGGCGGGGAGCTCGAGCGCGTAGCCGCCACCGCGGGTGGCGATGCGCTCGTCGCCGAGCACGCGGCGCAGCCGTGACACGTGCACTTGCAGGCTGTTGCGCCCGGGCCGGCGTTCGTCGCCCCACACGTCGTCGAGCAGGCGATCGGCGGGAACGGCGCGACCGTGCGCGAGCGCGAGGTCGACGAGCAGCGTGCGGGGACGCGTGCCGCCGACGTCGACCGGCTGCCCGTGGTCGTCGACGATCTCGAGCGGACCGAGGACCCGGAGCTCCACGATCTCCCACGGTACGCCCGGGCGGTCAGTCCATCGAAAGTCGTTTTTCAGCGCCGCGTGTGACGGTGCGCGGGTGACGGAGCCGGCCGCGTGAATGCGCTGAACCTCGCCAGCGGAGCCTGGGACGCCTGGATGCGCGGCGAGCGTGCCGACGCCGAGCGGCTCGCGGCCGCAGCCACGTCGGCGCTCCCGTCGACGACGCGCCGGGAGCGCCAGCTGGTGGAGGTGGTGCGGCTTGCCATCGGTGGCCACACCGCGCTCGCGCACGACCTCGCCTCGGAGCATCTGTCCGAGTTCCCCCACGACGCGCTCGCTCGTGAGGTCCGGGATGCGTGCGCGCCCCGCTGACCGCGACCGGTCCCACGTGTCAGGTGGCTGCAAGCCGTTGTTCAGGGCGCAGCCGGACGCTGCGGTCGATCACGGACGAGGAGGATCCGATGCTCGCAGTCGTGCACTTCACCGTCGACGGGCTCGCGCACGCAGTCGCGCAGGCTCTCGGCATCGAGCTCGGCCGGTTCGGCGACGCGCTCCTGCTGATCGCCGCGTTGGTCGTGTGGGCGTCACTGCCCGACCCCGTACGGGCGGCTCGCGACGCGCGGATCGACGCGCCGATCGACGCGCCGTCGGACCGACCGGTCGTCTCCCGCACCGGTTCGTGACCAAGCCCCTGTCCCAGGAGGTACCGCCATGTTGACCAGCATCGCCCGTCTGTCGTTCCGCCACCGCCGCCTCGTCGTCGCGGTGTGGGTGCTCCTGCTCGTCGCTGCGATCGCAGGCGGCTCCGCGCTGGCCGGCGACTACGCGACGTCGGGACGGCTGTCGCACACCGACTCGCAGGCCGCGTACGACATGCTCGCCCACGACTTCCCGACGGAACACGGTGACGAAGCCCGGATCGTGTTCGCCGACATACGGAGCAACCCGCCCGCGATCAACGCGTTCCTCGGACGGGTCGCGGCGACCCACGGCGTGCTCGGCGTGCAGCCGATGCAGGTCTCCCCGGACGGTGCGATCGGCGTCGTGCCGATCACGACCGCGAACGGATCGGGCTCACACCCCAAGGACGTCGCGAACCAGCTTCAGGACCTCGCGAAGCCGCTCGCCGACCAGGGCGTCCGCGTCGAGTTCTCGGGGACGTGGTTCCAGAACACGTCGATGCCGGCCAGTGAGGTCGTCGGCATCGTCGCCGCGATCGTCGTCCTCCTCGTTGCGTTCGGTTCGCTGATCGCGATGGGTCTGCCGATCATGACCGCGCTCGTCGGCATCGGGATCTCGCTCGCGGGTGTCGGGATCATCGCCAACTTCTTCACGACGCCGAACTTCGTCCCGCAGGTCGCGGCCATGATCGGTATCGGGGTCGGCATCGACTACGCGCTCTTCATCGTCACCCGCTACCGCAACGCGCTCCACGCGGGTCGATCTCCCGAGGACGCCGTGCTCGAGGCGATGAACACCTCCGGACGTGCCGTCGTCTTCGCCGGGTTCACGGTGATGATCTCGGTGCTCGGCATGTTCCTGATGGGCCTCGACTTCCTGCACGGCCTCGCGGTCGGCACGTCGTTCGCGGTCGTCGTTGCCGTCCTCGCCGCGATCACGCTGCTCCCCGCGTTGCTGGGCTTCGTCGGTCGCACCATCGACCGGTTCCACGTCGGTCGCCACACCGCCGACGGGCGCGAAGGGATGTGGCACCGCTGGGCGCGCACCGTGCAGCGGCGTCCGCTCCCGATCGCGATCTTCGGGCTGGCGGCGCTGGTGGTCGTGGCGCTTCCGACCCTGAGCCTGCGCCTCGGCAGCTCGGACGCCGGGAACGACCCCACGTCGAGCACGACGTTCAAGGCGTACGAGCTCGTCGACCGCGGGTTCGGACCTGGGGCCAACGGTCCGATCCAGGTCGTCGCCGACATGACCAAGCCGGGCTCCGCCCGTACGTTGCCCGGGCTCCTTGATGCGCTGCGCGCCACGCCCGGTGTGGCGTCGGTGAGTGACGCGACACAGAGCCCGGCGGGAACGGCGGCGATCGCGACGCTCATCCCGCGTACGGGTCCACAGGACGAGGCGACCAAGCAGCTCGTCCACCGACTCCGCGACCACGTCGTTCCCGACGCGACCGCGGGCTCGGGTCTGGTCGTCCACGTCGGTGGGCAGACCGCGCAGGGCATCGACTTCGCAGACGTCATCGGTCGGCGGCTGCCGATCTTCTTCGGTGCCGTGCTCGCGCTCAGCTTCCTGCTGCTGCTCGTCGTGTTCCGTTCGGTGCTCGTGCCGTTGAAGGCAGTGGTGATGAACCTCCTGTCGATCGGCGCGGCGTACGGCGTGATCGTGGCGATGTTCCAGTGGGGCTGGGGCGCGGGGCTGCTCGGCGTGAAGGCCGGGCCGATCGAGCCGTGGGTCCCGATGATGCTGTTCGCGATCGTGTTCGGCTTGTCGATGGACTACGAGGTCTTCCTGCTGAGCTCCATGCGCGAGCACTACGACCGCACGGGTGACAACGCGACGTCGGTCGCGGAGGGATTGGCCGGCACGGCACGCGTGATCACCGCCGCTGCGCTGATCATGGTGCTCGTGTTCGGGAGCTTCGTCGTGGCCGACCTGCGGGCGCTGAAGCTGATCGGTCTCGGCCTCGCGGTGGCGGTCGCGATCGACGCGTCGGTCGTGCGGATCGTGCTCGTCCCCGCGACGATGGAGCTGCTCGGCGACGCGAACTGGTGGCTGCCGCGGTGGCTCGGTCGTGTCCTCCCGAACGTCCGCATCGACGAGGTCGCGCTCGCCGACGAGACGGACGACGTCGAGGAGGAAGAGGAGCTCGTCCGCGCCGGTTGAGCAGTGTCACGCGAGATGCGGCGGGCACGGACGCGTACACGTCCGTGCCCGCCGCCGTCGCGCGCGACGAGCTGAAGCGATCGTTGCGACTTCGACCGCGGCGAGCGTCACGAGGCGCGGCGTGCCGCCCTGCTCTCCTCGAGCCGGTCGACCACGCGCGCCATCGCGGTCGCGGCCTCCTCGTGGCCGGTCTCGAAGCCGGCCACCTGGTCGTGCGCCATCGAGAACGCGAGCCCCTGCACCGCGGCGGCGACGAGCGCGGGCGGAAACGTGTCGCGGTCGATCCCGTACTCGGTGAGCATCCACCCGAGCGCCTCGATCTGGAGGCGCCGCACCTCGCGTGCGAACGAGCCCACCTCGGCCTGCATCGCGGGACGGTGGTTGGCGGCGGCCGTGAGCTCCACGAGCAGCGTGTTTCCCCGCCGTTCCGAGACGAGACCGCGGACCACCGGCGGTACGAGAAACCCGACGTCTACGACATCCGGCGGGACGACGTCGGGCACCTGACCTTCGGCTACGGACTGCACGATTGCCTGGGCGCCAACCTGGCCCGATTGGAAGGTCGGGTCGCGCTCGACGAGCTGCTCAACCGCTGGCCCGAGTGGGACGTCGACCACGACACCATCGAGCTCGCGCCGACGGCGACCGTCCGCGGCTGGGAGCGCATGCCGCTCGTCATCCGCTGAGTGACGGGGCCGAGCCGGCGGTCGTCACCAACGACGCGGACAGCGGTCCGCCGTTTCCCCTACCTTTTCCGTTGGTAGTCAGCACTCGTCGGGCCGCTAGCTCAACTGGCAGAGCACCGGACTTTTAATCCGTTGGTTCAGGGTTCGAGTCCCTGGCGGCCCACCACGCTCGTCCAGGTCAGAGCGGATGCTCTGGATCGCCTTTGCTGATGCGCCTGCCGCGACAAGCCGCGCCGCGGCCGAATGACGCAACGTATGCAGACCCACGGCGGGGACCTCGAGCGGGGTGCCGGCATCCCGGCTTGCACTCTCGCCCGCCTCCTCGCCGACCTCGACAACCCCACCAGGGTCGGGCTCGGCTGGGAGACGATCGTCGTGGTCGACGAAGCCGGCATGGTCGGCACCCGCCAACTCCTCCGCCTCGCAGAACACACCCACGCCTGGCACGCCAAGCTGGTCCTCGTCGGCGACCACCACCAACTCCCCGAGATCGACTCCGGCGGCGCCTTCGCCGCCCTCACCCAACGGCTCGACCCCATCGTGCTCAGCGAGAACCGCCGCCAACACGACCCGGTCGAACGCGCGGCCCTCGCGCAGCTCCGCAACGGCGACCCTGGCGTCGGCCTCGAGCTGCTCACCGAGCATGGTCGCGTGACGGAGCACGCAACCCGTGGCGAGGCGATCGGCGAGCTTGCCCGGGACTGGGCCGACGCTGCGCTCGACGGCCATGACGCGCTCATGCTCGCCGTCCAACGCCCCGACCTCGACAGCCTCAACCGCGCGGCGCGGGATCGTCTCCGAGCCGAAGGCGCGCTCGAACCCGACGCGCTCCACGCTGGCGGCCGCGACTACGCCGTTGGGGACTGGATCGTCACGACCCGCAACGACTACCGCCACCACCTCATCAACGGCCAACGCGGCGTAGTAGTCGCCATCGACCCTCGACGTCGCACGCTCGTTGCCGACCTCGACGAGCACGGCCGGATCGCGATACCCACGGAGTATCTCGACACCGGTCACGTCGAACACGCCTACGCGCTCACAGCCCACAAAGCCCAAGGGCTCACCTGCGACCGCACCTACGTCCTCGGCGACAACCGGCTCTACCGCGAAGCCGGCTACACCGCACTGAGCCGCGGCCGCCACCACAACCGGCTCTACACCATCGCCACCGCAACCGAACCCGTGGCAGACCCGTGCGGCAACTTGGGAGATGGGGACGCGATCCGAAGGCGGCGGTCACGGCGTCTACCAGCCCACTCCATCAACAATGGTCTGCAGGCCAGGATCGCAATCGGGGGCGGCGCCGCACTCATGTCGAAGTTGAGGGGAGCGCCGTCACATCGGCCGACGTACAGGCCAGCCGATCCCGGCGCGCGGAGTCACCGGTTCCGCCGGGTCCGACGCTGCGCCTCGATCGTGGACCAACGCATTCTGCGAAGTGAACCAGCGCCCGGCGCTCGTTGCAAGAACGATTCTTATTTCTTCGGTGGAGACCCGCGGACTTCAAGCCAAGGCGGCGTGCCAGTGCACGTCAGCTGCTTCCGGAACTGCCGCGTGCACCGCGGCGCGCACCTCGACGCCAACGACCGTGGCACACGACAGAGTGAGATCCTCGTCAAGAAGTCCGTCGACGTCGATCACCAGACTCCGGCCCAACCAACGAGCGCGCACCTGGACCGACGCGACCTCAGGGATCTGATGTGCCGCGTCAGTGGCGCGCGCGAGGACCGACGGGTCGACGCCGTCCATCAGATGCCCGATCACATCGCGGGAGACCTCGATCCCGACGTGCACGATGAACCCGGTCACGACCAGGCCGGCGACCGCGTCAGCCCAGCTCGCTCCCAGCGCCACGGCAACCAACCCGATGAGCGCTCCGAAGGACGACAGGGCGTCGAGCCAGGAATGCCGGGCATCGGCGAGCAGGGTCACCGAGTTGATCCGTCGCCCCACCCGCCCCTTGTACCGGGCGACGAGCTGATTGCCGGCCACCCCAACCAGCGCGGCCACCGCGCCCAACACCAGATGGCTGGTATGGCCACCATCCACCAATTTTCGCCAGCTCTGCCAGCCCGCCAGTGCCGCCGAAGCCCAAACCACCGAAGCCAGTGCCAAGCCGGCCAGATCCTCAGCGCGCTCATAGCCGTATGGGTGCGAAGCCGTCGGGGACCGGCGAGACACCCGGAAGCCAAGCCACACCACCAATGACGTCGATACGTCTGACAAGTTGTGCAGCGCGTCGCCCAGCAGCCCAACCGAGCCGCTGACTAAGGCGACGAACAGCTCCACCGCGCCGGTCACCGCCAGCCCCACCGCCGACCAGCCGATCGCACCCATCGCCGCCGCGCGGTCGGCCACATCCGCGCCCGGATCTTTCGCTGCGACGACGATTGACGAAACGCGATGCGACACGAGGGCAAGCGTAACGCCACGGATCCGGCACGAGCCTCAACACTCAGGAGTCCCGCCCGCGGCTTAGGCGCAGCAGGTGTCCTCGAGCGATTCGGCACGCCACGTCCGCTGCGCTTCGACGAGCGCGATCGTGGCGATGCCCAGGGCAGCAACAGGATCAGCCCACCACCACCCGAGCGCGGCGTTGGCGAGCAGTCCGACGAGCAAGACGGCAGACAGCAATGCACAGAGCCGAGTTTGATTCGCCTCCGATTCCTGTGCGCGCGAACCGAGCACAGGCGCGAGGTGTACCTTCGCACGCGCCAGGACAGGCATCACGACGAGGGACAAGGCCGCGAGCACGATACCGACAGGACTCGCATCGGGCCGCACGTCGCCGACGAGATCACGCACCGCGTGGAACGAGACGTAGAGCGCGAGGGCCGCGAAGCAGAGCGCGATCGCGTGGGTCGCCCGACGATCCGCATCCTGCATGCAATCATCATTCCGCTCTTGGGCCAGCCGCCACGCGAGGATCAGCGCGGCCGACACCTCGATCACACTGTCAAGCCCGAACGCGAACAGGCTCACCGAACCCGCCGCGATAGCGGCGCCGAATGCAACGACCGCCTCGCCGACGTTCCACCCGATCGTGTATCGGTTGAGTCGCCGCGCGTGCCGCACCGCGGCACTCCGCTCGGCTGCGGTGGCGGTCATCGCCGGCCATCCAGATCAGGGTGTCCGGCCTCGACGACCAGCGGCAGCGCTCCGAGCTTGCGGAGTGCCGAGGCCAGCGTGCGATGTGCGAGTTGGTAACGGACGTTGCGGCCTTCGCGCACGGTCGTGACGAGGCCGCAGCCGCGCAGACAGCTCAGGTGGTTCGAAATATTGGATCGGCTCTCGCCGAGCGCTTCGGCGAGCTCGGCAGGATACGCGGCGCCGTCGAGCAGGCGGACAAGAATCCGACGCCGGACGCGGTCGGCAAGCGCGGTACCGATCCGCTCCAACACGTCCAGATCCACCGATGTCGTCGCTACCACGACAAGTACGTTAACAGTTCAGTCTTGCCTGTACAACAGCGGTGGCTGAACCATAGCGCACGGCAAGAACCGACCAGCTCCTCGGGCGAGGTTCAGCGCGCGCGGAAGTCGCGGTGCGCGTATGACGGGGCGACAATGCCGCGATGAGTCGGGTCAAACATGGCTGCCGGATCTGTTTCGTGAGGCATTCATCGCAGGAGACGGCGGCGAGGTGTTGACGCTTGCCTCGCGGAGGTCGGTCGGTCGCTCGGCAGGTCGCACAGGTGCCGACGATGTCGAGTTGGTAGTTGTCGATGGCGAAGCGTCGCTCTCTCGTGAGCGACAGGGGCGCGCGCGAGGTCTGTTTCGAGTTGGTCCGCAAGCGTGATGTCGATCATGGTTCCGCAGCCCGCGCACTCGAGGTGATGATGGTGGCCGAGGAGATCTTCGGCGAGTTCGAAACGAGCGAAGTCGCTCGTGTTGCTCGTCAGGCGGTGCACGAGGCGGATCTCTTCGAGGATGGCGAGCGTCCGGTAGACGGTGCTTTGCGGCGCAGCCATGTTGCTGCGAATTTGGCCGACGGTCAGCGGGCAGCACGTCTCGGCCAGGACGTCGATGACGGCCCGCCGGGTCTTCGTGTAGCGCCTACTCGCGCTACCGAGTCGCTCGGCGACGGACGCGTGGATCCCGTCAATACTCCGCGTGCGAACGCCGGCAACGACGTCGCCGTGATCGGGACGGCGCGCAGACCCGTTGCGCAGAGCTGCGCTCATGACGAGACCGGCGCGGGTGCATCGGTCGTGAGACGCGACGACCGCGCGTATTTCGTGACGAGGATCGAGACGAGATAGATGCCGGTTGTGGTTGCGACGATTGCGAAGCTCGGCGGGATCTTGGGCGCGGCGTACGCGATCGAGAGGCCTGTCCAGACGGAGAGCAACGCGATAGCGGCGGACAACCACATCGCGGCGAATGGCCGAGCGGTGAGGCGTTGCGCGGCGCCGGCGGGTGCGGCGAGCAGGCCGAGGAGGAGCAGTGCCCCAATGGCCTGGGTTGCTTGGGCGGCGGTGACGCCGACGAGGAACATAAGCGCGAATCCGAGCGCGCGCACGGGCACGCCGCGGGCGCCGGCGACGTTGTCGTCGATACTTGCGAACAGGAGCGGCCGGGCGAGGCCGATGACCGCGACCGCAACCAGTAACGAAAGCACTGCGTTCGTCTGCGCCGCGGCGCGTGAGAGGCCGAAGATCGACCCGAACAGGACATTGATGCCGGTGGTGCCGCCAGCGGTCCCGCTGCGCGACGTGGTGTAGATGGTGAGAAAGAAGGCACCGAGGCCGAGGATCCAGGCGAAGACGATGCCGATCGTGGTGTCGTCGCCACTGCCGCGATTGCCGAGCGCGGCGATCAGGAGCGCGACGAGGATGCAGGCCCCGTAGAGGCCGATGCGCAAGTTGATGCCGGCCGCGAGGGCGGCGAGTGCGCCGGTGAACGCGACGTGCGACAAGGCGTCGCCGGTGAAGACCTGTTGACGGAGCACGATGAAGTAGCCGACGAGACCGGACGCGATCGCGATGCCGGTGCCGGCGATAAACGCGTAGCGGAGAAACGGGTGGCCGAGCATGTGAGCGATACCGGCGAACGGGTTCGCGGCCAGCATGCTCATGCGACGGCTCGCCGAGGTGCGCGGCGCGTGACGTACGCCGCCGAATAACGGATGGCGACGGAGAGCAGATAGCAGGCCATGCCGATGGTGGTGACGAAGTACCCCACCGGATAGACCGAGAAGTAGGCGACAGCGAGTCCGGTCCAGGTGATGCCGACTGCGAGCGCGATGGTGATGGCGAAGCCGAGTGCGGGGCGGGCGGTGAGTTGTTGGGCGCTCGCAGCGGGCATGACGAGTAGCGCGAAGACGAGGAGTGCGCCGGTGATCTGGCTGACTTCGGCGGCCGTACAGCCGAGCAGCACCAAGAACACCGCCGACAGCATTCGAACCGGGACGCCGCGGGCTTGCGCGACGTCGCTGTCGACGGTCGCGAAGAACAGCGGCCGGGCAACCGCCGCGAGCACGACCAGCACGGCGGCCGCGACGACGAGCAAGGTGACGACTTGACGATCGGAGATCCCGAGGAATGTGCCGAACAACAGGCCGGTGAGGCTGTTCAGGAAGCCGCCGTAGAGGCTGACGAAGAGGACCCCGCACGCCAAGGCGAACGCCTGGACCGTGCCGATCACGGCCGATTCCTCGCTGTAGGTCTGACCCGAGTTCGCGCGGGGCACGGCGGCGATCACGACCGCGGCCGCGATGCACGCGCCGAAGTAGCCGAAGTTCACGCTGATGCCGAGCCAGATCGCGGCGGCCGCGCCCGGGAAGGCGACCATCGAAAGGGCGTGCCCGGCGAACGCTTGGCCGCGAAGCACCATGTACCAGCCGATCGCACCCGCGAGCACGGCAACGATGGTGCCTGCCCAGTACGCGTTGACCATGAAGTGGAACTGGAGCAGCTGATGGACGTCGCTGCGCAGGTTCCAGGTGAGACCGGTTGCAAGCATGGTGTTGGCGGTCAATGGTGCAGGACGTCGCGGTGGCGGTCCGAGTGGTGAGCGGGCGCTTCCGGTTGGCCGACGACGACGAGCCGCCCGTCTGAGGTGTGCAGCACTTCGATCGGCGTGTCGTAGAGCGCGGTGAGCGTCTCGGAGGTGATCACCTCCGAGACGGGCCCCGATACTGCGCCACCGCGGGCGATGTACACGACACGATCGAGGTACGGCAGGATCGGATTCACGTCGTGCGCGACGATCATTACCGCGACGCCCTCTTCGCGGCAGACCGTCTCGATGAGCGCGGCGACCGTGGCCTGGTTGGGCAGGTCCAGGCTGTCGAGCGGCTCGTCCAACAACAGCAGCTGCGGCCGTCGTACGAGGGCCTGCGCGATCAGCAGGCGCTGTTGCTCGCCGCCCGACACCTCACCGATCGGCCGGCGCGCGTATGCGGAAGCACCCACGAGTTCGATCAGCTCGTGGATGCGCGCCTCTTCCTTGCGGCGCGCGGGCGAGAAGCGGGCGGGGATCGGAGTTCCCCATCGGTCTCCGTCGGCACCGAGACGGACGATGTCGATGCCACGCACGCGCAAACCACGATCGAAACTGCGTCGTTGGGGGAGATAGCCGATGTCTCGCCCCGCGTGTCCCGGCGGGCGACCAAGCACCCGTGCCGAACCCGACGACAGCGGCAATACCCCGAGTGCCGCCTTCACGAGGGTTGACTTGCCGACACCGTTGGGTCCCAGCACCGCAACGAACTCGCCCGGCAGGACCTCCAGGTTCACGCCCGACCAGATCGTCCGACGTCCAAGGCGCACCGTCGCATCATCGAAACGCACGACCGTCGACGAACTCGTCGCCGCCGACGGTTGATCGTCGATGTTCACCTCAATCGAGGATCGCGCCATGCGTGGTCCTTCCGGATTGTCGTCGGTCGCGGCGCCGCGTGGTCCCTCAGTGTCCGGTGGCTTGGGCGAGCGCGGCTTGGATGCCGCGGAGCTGGGAGGTCTGCCACTGCTGGTAGCTCGCGCTCGCCGGCGTCAGCGTCTCGGTGATCGTGGCGTACGGGATCTTCTCCGCTTTGACCTGGGCGAGCTGGGTCTGCACGTCGGGGGTGACGTTCTGACTGTTGTAGACGTAGATCTTGATCTCGTGGTGCTTGATCTGGTTGTCGATCGTCTGCTTGTCCGCGGCCGACACGTCGGTCCCTTCGCTGATCGCCTTCAGGAACGAGTACGGCGTGATGAGATCGAGGCCGAGCGCGGGGGCGAGCATCGAAAAGATCGATTCGGATGCGCCGACCTTCGTGCCTGCGTACTTGGTCTTGATCGCCTCGAGCGCAGCGTGGTAATCGGCCAGGCCCGTCGTGTTGAACTTGGACTGCTGTGCACTGAAGTAGGCGCTATCCGTCGGGTCGAGCGTCTGCAGATCCTTGACGATCTGAGCGGTGACCTTTTGCGTGTCGGTCGGGTTGTACCAACGGTGCGGGTTCCCGCCGTCGGCGACGCCGACGAGATCACCCACGTTCAGGACCGTCGGTTTGTTCGGGTCCGCAGCGACGAACTTCGTCGTCCACGAGTCGTAGCCGATGCCGTTCTCGATCACCAGCTGCGCGGTCGCGAGCGTCCGCGCATCACCTGCGGTCGGTTCGTAGTCGTGTGGGTCGGTGTCGGGGTTGGTGATGATGCTCACCACGTGCGCGTGGGTCCCGCCAATCTGTTCGGCGATGCTGCCCCAGAAGTTCTCGGCCGCGACGACCTGTACGACCTTCCCCGAGCCGCCCGACGACCCTGTCGCACCCCTCGACGAAGTCGACGACGAGCCGCATGCCGCCAACACGAACATGCCGGCGGCGAGCACCACGGCGACGCGACGGTTAGCTCGTCCGATCACCCGCGTTTGCGAGTTCATCCTCACGTGACTCCCTCGAGACATTGTTCCTACGATCGGAGGCGAACCGTACGTGAGAATGATTCTTGTTGCAACTCGCTTCTCGAACGCGTGCCGTACACTGCCGGTCGATGAAGCGTGAAGCGTTGACCGTCGAGCTGCGCAAGCGGATCGAAGGCCGACTCGCCGAGCACGGCCAGCGACTCACCCCGGGCCGGACCTCGTTGGTACGGGTGCTTGCGGCGGCCCGGCGGCCACTCACGATCCCCGAGCTCGTCGATCGTGACCACACCCTCGCGGTCAGCTCCGTCTATCGCAACCTCACCGCCCTCGAGGCAGCCGGCGTCGTGCGTCGTCTCCTCACCGATGGCGAGTTCGCCTACTACGAGCTCGCCGACGATCTCACCGGCCGCCACCACCACCACGTCGTCTGCTCCAACTGCGGCACCATCGACGACGTCGAGGTGTCGCCGAGGCTCGAACAGAGCGTCGTCGAAACCGCGAACGAGCTGGCACGCCGCATCGGTTTTCGTACCGAACGGCACCTGATCGATCTCGTCGGTCTCTGCAACCGCTGCGTGTAGGTCGAGCTCACTGAGGCCGGGCGATAACGATCTGACGCGACGCGGCGACGCAGAGGCTGCGCCGTTGCGCCGCGCCGCTGGGGTCTGTCTCGTCGACGAGCACGCGGAGCGCGTCTCGATCGTCCTCGTCAAGGAACTGCGCGAATTGTGTTCGCGCGCGGTGAAGAGATGCGAGCGGCAACCGACGAGCGCGGTCTGGCAACGGCGGGTCGAAGCGCAGGCGAACCACGCGGGAATCGACGACTTCGAGCCCCGCCGCTCCGATCATCGCCGCGAGTTCCTGCGACGGGGCCGCGCCTGGCAAACCGTTGCGCATCTCCATGAACCAGCTTGCTCCGGCTCGCGCGAGCCGCTCCGACAGGCCCGGCCGCCCAAGATCGAGATCGTCCATGCTAATATAGTAATACTTGCATGAGTCTGCAGGTGCGCGACGACAAGGCGATCGAGGGTGCGGCCGAGCTGCTGGGGGCATTGGCGCACCCGGTGAGGATCTCGATCGTCCGCGAGCTCGGCGCCGGACCGCGCTGTGTCCATGAACTGGTCGAAGCCCTCAACGTCTCGCAGCCATTGGTCTCCCAGCACCTGCGCGTGCTGCGCGCCGCGCGGCTCGTCGCCGGTGACCGACGAGGCCGCGAGATCGCCTACGCGCTCGCCGACGAGCACGTCGCGCACATCGTGGGCGACGCCATCCGCCACAGCCAGGAGATCTCTAACGTACCGAAAGGAACCCGACGATGACCCAGACCGGACATCTCACCCACGACGACCACCCCCACGTGCACGACCGCGACTGCGGCCACGCGTCACTCGAGCACGACGACCACACGGACTACTTCCACGACGGGCACGTACACGTCGCGCACGACGACCACTGGGACGAGTGCGCCTCGCCTGCGCACGCGACCCACGACCCTCATCCGCATGTTCACGGTGCGGACTGTGGGCACGAGAGCGTCGAGCACGACGACCACGTCGACTATCTCCACGACGGCCACCGACACGCTGCGCACGACGGTCACTGGGACGAGCACTGAGCCTGTCCGGACGAGCAGTGTGAGAAGCACCTGGGCCTGCGCGACACGAGCTCCACTTCTTTGAAGTGAGAACGATTCTTAGCTCGAGTGCCAACTCAGTGTGAGAAGCGTTCTTACTTCGTAGGTTGGAGGCTGTTCCGTGAGGGACGAGGCGAGCTGGCCGACGACCTGACCGAACATCATCACCACCTCATCTGCTCGAACTGCGGCACGTGAGTGACGCGCGGTTCCCTGCTCGCTCCAGCGCGGCGCGGAGGTTACGCTCCGTGGCTTGGCGACGAGGACCGTGACGACGCCGGCAACGCCAGCGCGGCCTGTGGTGGACCCGGCTCCGGGGAAGCGGGTCTCTCGGTCCACGCTGCTCTGGGTGAACCTCGCCATCTTCTTCTACTGGCAGGGCTCGCTCCACCACCTCTTGCCGTACCCGGCGCTTCGGAACTGGTCGACCGTCTTCCTCGCCACGGTGTTGCAGGCGCTGCCCTTCCTCATGCTCGGCGTCGGTTTGAGCGCGGCGATCGCCGCGTTCGTGCCATCGGCGTGGCTTGCTCGCGCGCTCCCGTCTCACCCGGTGGTCGCGGTCCCCGCAGCGGGCCTGTATGGCTTTGCCCTTCCGGGCTGCGAGTGCAGCGCGGCACCTGTCGCAGCGCGTCTCGTGCGACGTGGCGTGGCGCCCGCGGCCGCGTTGACGTTTCTCCTCGCTGCTCCGGCGGTGAACCCGATCGTCCTCGTCGCCACCTCGGTTGCGTTTCCCGGCCATCCCGAGATGGTGCTGGCGCGCTTCGTCGCCTCGATGTTGACCGCGGTCGTGGTGGGATGGGTCTGCGCGGGCACAGGGCTCGGGCGCTGGATGAGGCTGCGACCCCCGGGTCACGACCATCGGTCCGGCGTCGACGGCTTCGCGGCCACGGCAACCGAGGATTTCTTGCAGGCGGGTGGCTTCCTTGTGGTCGGCGCCGCGCTCGTTGCCACCGTGCAGACGGCGGTTCCACACGGCGCGCTCGAGTCGATCGGCGGCTCGGGCATACCTGCCGCGTTGACCATGGCGGGCCTTGCCGTGCTGCTGTCGGTCTGCTCCGAAGCCGATGCGTTCGTCGCCGCAGGCCTCACGCAGTTCTCCCTGGCGGCGCGGCTCACGTTCCTCGTTGTCGGCCCCATGGTCGACATGAAGTTGATCGCCTTGCAGATCGCGGCGTTCGGTCGGCGTTTCGCGCTCCGGTTCACGTCATTGACCTTGACGGTCGCCATCGCGACGAGCCTGGCCGTCGGGTCGACGCTGCGATGACACGACACGACGCGTCGTGCACCACGCTCGTTGCGGGGCTGCTCGCGCTCTGGATGGGCCTGACCAACGCGATGCTCGACTATCTACGCGCGAGCATGCGTCCCTGGCTGATCGCAGCCGCGGTGGCGTTGTGCGCGCTCGGGATCTACGGCCTCGTCTCCGAGGCGATCCGCGCGAACAGGGAACCGCATCGCCACGACGGTCACTGGCCCCGTATGGGCTGGTTCCTCGTCATCCCGGTTCTCGTCGTGATCGTCACCGGGCATGAGCCTCTCGGTTCGTTCGCCGCCGGGCGCTCTGGTACCCGCGGCCTGCCCAAGTACGCCTTCGACATCGCGGAGTACGCACAGAGCACGGGCACGACGGTTCCCAAGCTCGAGATCCTCGACGTGTTCCAGGGCGCCGACCAGCCTGGCAACCGCGCCTACCTGCTCGACCACGACGTCTCGCTGCTGGGCTTCGTCACCCGTGAAGGCCCCGCGGTCCCAAACAGCTTTGTGCTCAACCGGTTTCTGATCAGCTGCTGCGCCGCCGACGCCACCGCGCTGTCGTTGCGCATGGTCGGCTCGGCGAGAGTCCCCACGTCCGACGCATGGGTGCGCGTCCGCGCACGGTTGCTCCCCACCTTCTCCGGGGGAACGCCTCGGATCGTCATGCAGGTCAAGAGCGTGCAGAGCGCCCATGCTCCATCGAACCCGTACGAGGGCTACCGCTGACCGAGCCGCGCTGATCCTGCTGGTTTCAGGCCGCGTACGAGCGAGTGCCCGCTGAGCCGCACGCTCCGCTGCAGAGTCCCGCACGCAGCAGCCGATGCGGACTTCTCGCGCTTCCGGCTGAGCACGCAGCCGCGGAGCGGAGCTTGGTCGCTCCGTAGCGTCGGCCGTGGGGCTCTACCGCAGCCGTGTCTCACGCGATGCGGTCGAGGAGGGTGCGCACCTCGTCGGTGCCCATCGCGCCGTCGAGGCGTCCGGCGATGCGTCCGGTCCGGTCGATGCCGAAGAGCCAGGGCTCGCCGGGCAGGTTCCAGCGTTGGACGGTCGAGACGAGCTCGCTCGTGGTCGCGTTCTGGTAGATCTCGACGTGGATCAGCGCGACGCGTTGCTCGTAGTCGCGACGTATCGCGAGGAGCTGGTCGAGGACCGGTCCGCAGTAGCGGCTCTGGCAGCGGGCCGGGGTGGCGAACATCACCGCGGTCGGGCGCCCGGCCCGCAACGCGTCGGCGAGGGACGTCCGGTGGAGCGGGCACGCGGGCTCGCGGGTGCACAGGGGGTCGACGCCGAGGGGATGGTCCACCGTCGGCGACGGCACCGACGGCGCGGTCGCGCCGGGTACGGGCACCTGGGGCGTGGTGGTGACCTGAAAGTGCGCGCTCGTCGGGTCGCGACCCTCGAGGCGGATGGTGGCGCTCCAGACGCCGGGTGCGGGGAGCGGGACGTCGACGGCGTAGACACCGCGCCCGGCGGGGAGTCCCTCGGCATGCAGCGTCATCGGGACCGTGGCGCGGGGCGCGCCGCCGGGCGGTTCGAGCTGGATGGTCGCCGGCGCGCCGCCGATGTAGCGCCCACGGTCGTCGAGGAGCGCGAACGCGAGGCGCTCGGGGCCGGTCGATACGTAGGGCTCCATCGACAGCGTGCCGGCGTCGACGCCCTTGGGGTGGATGCCGGTGCTCGCCGCGTCGCGACGGCCGCCGCCGCACGCGGCCGCCACGAGGAGCCCGGCGCTGGTGGCCAGGAACGCGCGCCGGGTCAGGGCCGATCGGGGGCCCAGGTCTCGGCGGTTGCCGGTCGTCCGTCTCATGGGATGCTCCGGGTTCTCGATGGTGCGCGGCGGGCACGTGGCCGGGCGCGGGTCGGACGTCGTGCCGGGCGGGCCGTGTCGCGGGGGCGGATGAGATGGCGGGCGGCTCCGACCGTGAGGCCGGTGCCGAGGCCGAGCGCGATCGCGACGCCGAGGCGGGCGATGCTGGCGGGAAGGGTGGTGGGCACCTGCGAGCGAGTGATCGTCGTGATCCCGGTGAACCCGCCGGCGATCAGGAGGAAGACGCCGGCGACGAGCGCCATGGGCGTGGCGTCGTAGGGGTCGTGGTGGCGCAGCAGGCTTCGCAGCGCGACGACGCCCACGAGGCATCCCCCGAGCGAGTAGACGGTGCCGGACAGCTTCGTGCCGGTCCCGGCCGTGCTGCCGTCCCATTGGCCGAGGACCGAGACGATCTCACTGGCGACGAGCGCGGCGAGCGCGACGGTGAGGACGCTCGGCCAGGCGCGGGTTCCGGCGAGCAGCGCGACGGTCAGCGCGAGGACGCTCGCGAGCGCGAGCCACGGCCACGGCGACGCCGGCGGGACCCACACGACGTCGCCGGTCGCTCGGAGATCCTGGTTCTCGTAGCGCAGGGGGATGACCCAGTTCGCGATGAGGACATGACGTTCATGGGGGGATAGCTGCACGACGGGTGGGGTCGAGGAGCCCATCCAGTGGGAGCGGTGGTCGTGCCAGCGGGCGACCGGGTCGCTCGAGATGTGTCGCCACTCCGGCGCGGCGCGCGGGTCGAATCGCGGTGGGGCGGCGGTCGGGATGAGGCTGGTGCGGTTGAGGAACACCGCCGGAGAGCGTTCGTTCTCGAAGACGCCCCGCGGGCCGACGCGCAGG
This sequence comes from Acidimicrobiia bacterium, assembly GCA_036558745.1. GTDB lineage: Bacteria > Actinomycetota > Acidimicrobiia > IMCC26256 > JAMXLJ01 > JAMXLJ01. The sequence continues at coordinate 19,212 of DATBEZ010000064.1, read as the reverse complement.
TACGGCTCGTTCTGGTAGCCGAGCACGATGACGTCGTGCGCGCTCGCGTTGCGCAGCTCGACACGGTTGCCGAGGTCGGTGGCCCGCAGCGACAGTCCCATGATGGGAGGGTCGATGCCGTGCACGTGGGTCGCGAAGTTGCTGGGTTGGAGACCGCCGACGCCGTGCGCGAACGCAGGCGTGGCGTCGATCAGCAGCGACGTTGCCGCGATCACGACGACGATGAGCGCGTCGGTGACGAGGCGGCTCCGTGCTCGGCGCGTGCTCACCCCGCCGAGAGCACCTCACGCTCGTAGCGCACCACCGCGGTGATCTGTCCGGATGAGAGCAGCCCGTTCCACGCGGGCATGATGCCCTTGCCGTGTTTCACGAAGGCGACCTGCGTGTCGACGTTGGGGAAGTCCCGTTGCAGCTTCCCGTGTTGCAGGCTGGGCCCGACGCCACCTTGCCCGGAATCGCCGTGACACCGCGCGCAGTTCTGCGCGAACAGATGGCGCCCTTCGACGAGAACGGGATCGTGACGTGCCGCACCTCGCGGGGCAGGGCCGGACACGGAATCCCCTCCCGACGACGCCGAGCCGCTCGAACACGCCGCAACCAGCGCGACGAGCACGACCGTGACACCACTCGCGAGCACCGCTCGATGCATGGGCTGGGCTCGACCTCCTCCGAGGAGGTAGTCGATCGCCGGGTACCTGAAGTTCCGCGTGCTCTCAGATCGCGTCGGCCGCGCGCAACGCGGCGACGAGATCCTCTCGTGCGCGCGCGACCCGCGAGCGCACGGTTCCTATCGGGACACGACAGATCTTGGCGGCTTCGTCGTAGCTGCAGCCCAGCACCTGTGTGAGGACGAAGGTCAGCCGGCGATCGGGGTTGAGTCGCTTGATGAGCCGGTCGAGTCCGACGCTCGCGTCGGGCGCGGGGGCGACTGCGAGCTGCGCGTGTTCGTCGGTGAGGGGGACGAAGATCCGGCGTCGCTGCCGCCGGCGGCGCGCGTCGATGCAGCGGTGCCGGGTGATCGCGAGCAGCCAGGTTCGTCCGCTGGAGTCGCCGCGGAAGCGACCCAGGCCGCGGAACATCTCGACGTACACGTCCTGGGTGAGGTCGTCGGCCTCGCCGGCGCCGACGAGGTAGGCCGCGAGGCGCCAGACGTCGGGTTGGCTGAGACGGATCGCCGCCGCGAGCGCGAGGCGGTCGCCCTGCTGGGCGTCGAGCAGCAGCCTGGTCAGCTCGTCCACGGCGTCGAGCACCCTACCGGGGCGGGCGCCCCGCGAGCCGCTCGGGCGAGCAGGCCGGGAACTTCTCGGGCCCGCGCGACGACTACTCAGACATGACGTGCGACGAATGCCGTGAGGTGCTGTCGGCCGAGCTCGACGGTGAGGCCGGCGAGCACGAGCTCGAGCGTGCTTCGGACCATCTCGGTCGGTGCGCGCGGTGCCGCGGCTTCGCCGCCGACGCGGCCCGGCTCCACCGGCAGGGGCGGCTCGCGCCCGCCCCCGACGTTCCGGACCTCACCCGCGACGTCCTCGCCGCCATCGGCGCGAGCGAGCGTTCGGAGCGCGCGGCCCTGGGCCCGCTACGGCTCGTCCTCGCGCTCGTGGCTCTGCTGGAGGTCTTCACCGCGCTGCCCGCGCTGCTGCTCGGTGACGACAGCGGGCTCACCGCGCATGCCGCGCGCCACGCCGGCGCGTTCGCGCTGGCGATCGGCGTGGGCTTTCTCTACGCGGCCTGGCGGCCGACGCGGGCGACGGGACTTCTCGTCGTGGCGGCGGCCTTGGTCGCGTGTCTCGTGCTGGCGTCGGTGCTCGACGTCGCCACCGGGCACGCGAGCAGCTTGAGCGAGGTGCAACATGCGCCCGAGCTCGTCGGTCTGCTGGCCGCCTGGCTGCTCACACGCCGCGCCGAGGCGGGTACCGATCGGCTCGAGCTCGCGTGAGGCTCCGCCGGCTCGGCGCGGTTCGCGCTTTCGCGCGGCTGCTGGTCGGCGTGGAACGGACGCATGATCGTGAAGCCGCTGTTCCCACACGTCGACGAGACCAGCTTCCCGACCAAGGTCCGTATCGGCCGATCAATTTTCGGAACCATCGATCGAACATCCGTCCGCACCAGCGAAAGGGAGGCATCACGTTGAAACCCCGACGGCTAGGCGTTGCGCTCGTCACGATCGCAGCGGTGATCGGCGTCGCGAGCCCTGCATGGGCACACGTGACGATCGAGCCGGAGCAGGCTCCGAAGGGCAGCGACGCAGTCCTCACCTTCACGGTGCCCAACGAGATGGACAACGCGGATACGACCCAGATCGAGATCGACTTCCCCACGGACCATCCGATCGCCGACGCGTCGGTCGAGCCCGTGACGGGCTGGACCCCCACCGTCAAGACGATGACGGTGCAGACCCCGATCAAGACCGACAGCGGCAACACGACCGAGGCCGTGCAGTCCGTCACCTGGACGGGAGGCGCGATCAAGCCCGGGCAATTCCAGCAGTTCAAGGTGTCCGTCGGGCTCCCCGACGACGCCGACTCGCTCGAGTTCAAGGCTCTTCAGACCTACAGCAACGGCCAGATCGTCCGCTGGATCGAGGACACCCCCAAGGGCGGTCCCGAGCCCGACAACCCCGCGCCGGTGCTGACGCTCACGAACGCTTCCGACAGCGCGCAGCCCGCATCGGCCGCGACCACCGCGACCTCCCCGAGTGACAGCGACTCGACCGCTCGCACGCTCGGCATCGTCGGGATCATCGTCGGTGCGGTCGGCATCGTCGTCGCGGGGCTGGCGCTGGCATCGCGCCGGCGAGCGGCCTGAGCGTCACACCCACGCAGGGGGAGGTCGAGGCGGGTATCACGTGAGCACCCACACGATGTCGGTGTTCTTCGCGCTGCTCGCGCTCGCGTGCTGGTGTGCGGTCGCGGCGATCGCGATCCTCGCGGCCGCACACCGGGCCCGTCCCGACTCGGGACCGGCACTCTTGTTCGAGGACCTCAGTCGTGTCGCGTTGTGGCTGGCGTTCGTCGTCGCGCTGGTCACGACGCTCGGCAGCCTCTACTACTCGGAAGTCGCTCACTTCGTGCCCTGCAAGCTGTGCTGGTACCAGCGCATCGCGATGTACCCGCTGAGCGTCATCCTGCTCGTCGGCGCGTTGCGCCGGGACAGGCGCGTCTGGTGGTACGTCGTGCCCCAAGCCGTCGTCGGCGCCGGCTTCGCGCTCTACCACACCCAGCTCCAGGCGTATCCGGGCCAGGGATCGTCGTTCTGCACGATCAGCGAGCCATGCACGGTGCGCTACGTCTGGGAGTTCGGGTTCGTCTCGCTGCCGTTCATGGCGCTCTCCGCGTTCGTGGCCGTCGTCGCGCTCGTGCTCGTCGCCCGGTCCGCTCCCGATGCCGACGTCACCGCGCGCCGGTTCGACGCGCGCCCCGCCCCCGTGGAACGACCTCACTCCGTTGTGGAGATCCCATGAGCAAGAGCAGCACCCGCAACGCGGCGCGCAGGCCACGGCCGCGACCCTCCGCGCAGAAGTCCTGGCAGCGGCGGCGGGCCCGGTCGCAGCGCACGACGTGGATCGTCCTCGCGGTCGTGATCGTGATCGGCGTCTCGCTCGTCGCGGCCGTCGTCGCCGGCAACTCCGGCACGTCGAAGTCGTCCGGTTCTACGTCACAACCGGCACCAGCCGCGCTGGTGCAGAAGGTGACGAGTGTCCCCGCGTCCGTCCTCGACCAGGTCGGCGCAGGAAGCGTGACCACGCTGCCGAAGTCGATCTCGGCACCCGCGCTCACCACCCCGACGGGCACACCGAGGATCGTCTACATGGGCGCGGAGTACTGCCCGTATTGTGCGGCCGAACGGTGGGGGATGCTCGTCGCGCTGTCCCGCTTCGGGACGTTCACCGGCCTGCGGGTGACACGCTCCGCGAGCAACGACGTCGACCCGAACACCCAGACCTTCTCCTTCCACGGTTCGAGCTACCAGAGCACGTACCTCTCGTTCGAGCCCGTCGAGCTCGAGACGAACCAGCTCTCGAACGGCTCGTACACCAAGCTCGACACGCCGACCGCCGAGCAGCAGAAGCTGATCGGCACCTACGACGTCCCGCCCAACGCTTCCTCCGCAGGCGCGATCCCCTTCATCGACTTCGGCGGCAAGTACCTCGTCTCGGGGGCGAGCTACGACCCGGGCGTGCTCCAGGGCAAGAGCGCGGACGCGATCGCGACCGCGTTGTCCGACCCCTCGAGCGCGGTGGCGAAAGGCGCGGTCGGTACCGCCAACGTGATGACCGCGGCGATCTGCACCCTCACCCACGACCAGCCCGCAACCGTCTGCTCGGCGCCCGCGATCACGAACCTCCAGCAGCGACTGAAGTAGCCACCGCGTCATCAGCGGACGCGGCGACGTATGCCGGCTGACCCAGATCCGAACGACGCGCGCGGGCAGCGGGATCAGCATCCCGCGATGGCGCCGGGTCGCTCGAACGGAGCGGGACCCGGACGCCTACGTCAACCCGAACGCGTACACCTTGTCGGAGCCGACATAGACCATCCCATTGGCGACGGCCGGCGACGAGAGGACGTACATGGCGGTGGTCGCGGTCCAGAGCATCGCGGGCGACGAAGGTCCGCCTGAAGCGGTCGCGGTGCTCGTCCAGAGCGTTTCGCCGGTCTTCGCGTCGAAGGCGAACACGTTGCCGTTCGTGGAGCCGACGTAGGCGATGCCGTCGACGACCGCCGGCGACAACACCTCACCGCCGGTTGACGCGCTCCAGAGCGGGCTGCACGTCTTCAGCGTTTCCGAACAATTCGTCACACCGGCCGCGTCGAACGCGTAGAGGTTGCCGTCCCCGGAGCCGACATACACGGTCCCGTCGACGACTGCGGGCGAGGACTCCACGAAGCCTCTGGTGGTGGCGCTCCAAACGCGCGCGCCGGTCGTTGCATCGAACGCATACAGGTGGCCGTCGCTCGAGCCGACGAACACCGTCCCGTTGGCGACCGCGGGAGAAGAGAACACCTCACCGCCGGTGAGCGCGCTCCACAGCGTTGCGCCGCTCGTCGCGTCGAAGGCGTACACCCGGTCGTTATTCGCCCCGACATACACGACGCCGTCGACGACTGCCGGTGACGAGTTCACCGGTGAGGAGCTCCCTGCGGTCCACAGCGATGCGCCGGTCGTGGCGTTGAACGCATGCATGGAACCGCCGGCGGAGCCGACATAGACGACACCTTTGACGACTGCCGGCGACGACTGGACCGGCCCCGCGGTGGTGCCCGTCCATTTCGTGGTGAGGGTGCGGACATTGCCCGTCGTCAAAGCCGGATCGGGACTCGATCGCGAATGGCCGAGGTCGTACCCGAACATCGGCCAGTCACAGGCCGTGAGCGTCATCGCGAGCGCCACCGCAAGCCCGAAGAAGACAAGGCGTCGCATCGAATCTCAGCTCGACGTCGCTGCCCCGGTCCCTCATCGACGGACCGACCCGGGAGCTTGAAGGGGACCGTCCGTGAACTCTCGAGCCGGCCTTGCGGGGCTGGCTACCTCGTACAAGGATCCGTGCGCTCGAGAGTGACCGGGGGGTTGGCGATGTCACGGGATCCGCGTCGTCTCTTGATCGTCATCGTCGGCGCGGTCGCGCTCTTGTGCTCGGGCTGCGACTGGCTCTGCGTCGCCGCGAACTCCGCCCATACGGGGTTCAGCGCGTTCGAGAGCTCGGTCAGCTCGAACGACTGGTCGACGCTGCACCCGGTCTGGAGCGCGAACGTCCAGCCGTCGTCATCGACGTTCGTCCCTTCGTCGGTCGCGGTGTCGGGCTCGACCGCATACGTCCACAGTGAGACCGGGCAGCTCCAGGCGTACGACGCGAACGGATCGACGAATTGCTCCGGGTCGCCGATGACCTGCAGGCCGCTGTGGACCGCGAATGTCGACGGCGCCAGCGGCTCTCCAGTACAGAGCGATCCCGCGACCGACGGCACGACCGTGTTCGTCGCCGGCCACGACGGGACCCTGTACGCGTTCGACGCGCACGGGCAGAGGGGCTGCTCGGGCACCCCGACCACGTGCGCGCCGCTGTGGACCGCGTCGCTCGGCTCGTCCGCGTACGATCCGGTCGTCGCGAACGGGCGCGTCTTCGTCGGCACGAACGGCGGGACCTTGTACGCGTTCGACGCGGCCGGCAGCACGAACTGCTCCGGAACCCCGACGGTCTGCTCGCCGCTGTGGAAGGCGACGACCACCGCGCTGAACAACGGGGGACCCCTGCCCGCGCCCGCGGTGACGGGGTCGTTCGTCTACTACCCGGAGCTCCACCGGCTCGACGCGTTCGACGCCGCGGGGAGCACGAACTGCTCGGGGACCCCGACGGTGTGCTCGCCGGTGTGGACCGCCGACTTCGGGACCGCGTCGACCTGGGGATGGCCCGTCGTCGGTGGCAACGTCGTCTACCAGTCGATCCTCGGCGGCCCGTCGAACATCGTGGCCGTCGATGCGGCCGGCGTGCGCGGCTGCACCGGCACGCCGGCCGTGTGCGCGCCGCTGTGGAGCTACCAGGCGTCGGGCACCAATACCGCCACGCCCGCGATCGGGCCCGACGGAATGCTCTACGCCGGGTTCCAGTCGATCCAGCAGTTCTCGACCGACGGGACGACCGGCTGCGGCGGCACGCCCGCGGTGTGCCAGCCGCTCCACACCGCAAGCCTCGGCAACGGGCTGGCGATCGTCACGTCGCTCGCCGACGACGTGGTCCTCCTCCCGGTGTGGAACCCGAACGCGCCGGCGACGATCAACGCCTACCACCAGGGGACGCTCGCGCCCCTCACGTCGTTCAGCCTCGGCTCGGGCGGGAACCAGTTCCCGGGCTTCCTCGCGATCTCGAACGGCAAGGTGTTCGTCCCGACGAGTAACGGCGACCTCCAGGTCTGGAAGACGAACGGCTGACGTGAGCGTCGGAGCTTCTCAGGGAGCGAACGCGAACAGCCCGTTCTGCTCGGTGGGGACGTAGAGCATCCCGCCGGCGACGACCGCGTTGCCGCCGAAGATCTGACCGCCCACGTTGGTCTCGAAGAGCTTCGCACCGCTCGCGGCATCGAACGCCTGGACGAGCCCGTGAACGCCCGCGGTGTACACGACGCCGTTGGCAACGGAGGGAGAGTCGAAGTTGCCGGGCGCGTCGGCCGTCGCGGTCCACAACGGCGAGCCGTCGGTCGTCGCGAACGCTCGCAGGACCCCGTCGTCGGTGAGGGCGTACACACGTCCGTCGGCAACGGCAGGTGCCCACGCTCCGGTGAACACCGGAATCGTCGCGGTCCAACGCAGCGAACCCGTCCGCGCGTCGAGCGCGAACACCTTGCCGGGCGGCGTGCTGCCGTTCACCCCGATTCCCATGTTCGTCACGTACACGACGCCGTCGGCCACGGCAGGGGTGGCGTTGAGCTGGTTCACGCCGAGGGGTGTGCTCCAGAGCTGCTCGCCGGTCGCCGCGTCGAGGGAGAGGACGACCGGGTCCGGCGGTGGGAACTCGCCGGTGCACGTGACGAAGAGGCGCCCGTCCGAGAACGTCGGCGTGCCGGGAGCCGGCTGGCTCGCGGGGCACGGGGTCGTGCTCCAGCGTTGCGTGCCCGTCATTGCGTCGAACGCGGCCAAGCCGAAGGGACCGTTCTCGACGTACACGACGCCGTTCGCGATCGTGAACCCGACGCCGTCGCACTCGACGGTGGGCTGGCTCCAATGGAACCCACCCGTCAGGGCGTCGTACGCCTTCATGCCGACGCCGCCGGTGCACGTGACGACCAATCCGTCGCTCACACCCGCGAAGACCGCCGGCGTGGGAACGGACCACCGCAGGGTCCCCGTGCGCGCGTCAAGCGCCCGCAACGACGTCCCGGCGCCGTCGAACACGATTCCTCCCGCGACGGCCGGCGGCGAGACGCCTCCCGGCGCGGTCCACTTCACATGGAGGCCGGTCACGTTCGTGGCCCCCAGACGCAGCTCGAGCCGGTTGAAGCCGGTGTGCCCGGGGTCGTAGCGGAACTGCGGCCAGCTGCAACCCGCGACGGCGATCGTGATGATCACCGCCATGGCCGCGGCACGTGAGCGTCCGTCGAGACTCACCGTGCGACAGTCTCGACCGCGCTCACGGACTCCGCAAGCGCCCTGTCGCGCGCCTACGAACGAGGAATCCGACGCGATTGACTTCGTGCCTCCAGTCACGAAGGCGCGCGATTGCGCGCGCGCCCGGGTTATGTTCCCGCCCATGAACAGAGCGGTGGGCACATTGATGGTGACGGCCGCGCTCGTGATGGCGGCGAGCGCGTGCGGCGGGAGCTCGAGCACCAGCTCGAACAGCAGTGCGAAGAGCGGGTCGCGTCCGGTGGGCGAATGGGTCGACACGTTGTGCTCGAAGGTGACGACGTGGAAGACCGCGGTCACCGACTCGACGACGCGACTCACGTCGGGCATCGACGCCGCGGCCACGAGCACCGACAGCGCCAAGGCTGCGGTCGCGAGCACTCTCGACGGGTCGGTGCAGGCGACCGACACGCTGATCGCCGCGCTGAACGGCAACGGCGCGCCCGACATCGCGAACGGCGAGCAGATCCAGCAGAAGGTCGTGAGCGCGTTCCAGCAGGGCCGGCAGATCTTCGCCGATGCCCGTGCCCGGGCCGACGCCCTGCCCGCGGACGCGGCCGGGTTCGCGCAGCAGGCAACGCAGCTCGCGTCGTCGATCGAGACCGGGTTCAACTCGTTCGGGACCGCGTTGAGCCAGGCCGAGAAGCTCGATTCCGACCACAAGATCGACCAGGCCGCGAGCAAGGACACGGCCTGCAAGCAGCTCAGCGGCGCCTGAGCCGCGGCGGCGCGTCAGCCGCGTCGCAGCGCGTCCCGGCTCAGGGTCAGGAACTCGCGCTCACGCGCATTGTCGGTGCACGCGATCGCGGCGTCGTACGCCGCGATCGCGTCGTCGACCCTGCCGACGCGGCGCAGGAGATCGGCCCGCACCGTGTGGAAGACGTCGTACCGGTCGAGGTCCAGCCCGTCGACGAGCCCGAGCGCGGCATCGGGCCCGTCGACCTCCGCGACGGCGACCGCGCGGTTCAGCGCGACGACGGGACTCGGCGCGATCGCGAGCAACTGGTCGTACAACGCGACGATCTGCCACCAGTCCGTCAACGCGGTGCTCGGCGCGTCGGTGTGCACCGCGTTGATCGCGGCCTGGATCTGGTACGGGCCCGGCTGGTCGCGCCGGAGGCACCGGCGCACGAGCGCCTGTCCCTCCGCGACGAGGTCACGATCCCAACGCGCGCGGTCCTGGTCCGCGAGCAGCACCAGGTCGCCTGCCGCCGTCGTGCGCGTGGCGCGACGCGCCTCGACCAGCAGCATGAGCGCGAGCAACCCGAGCACCTCGGGTTCGTCGGGCATGAGATCGGCCAGGTCCCGGCCGAGGCGGATCGCCTCCATGCACAGGTCCTCACGCACGAGCCGGTCGCCCGAGCTCGCCGCGTAGCCCTCGTTGAAGATCAGGTACACGACGGCGAGCACGCCCGCGAGCCGCTCCGGGAGGTCCGCGGCGTCGGGAACGCGATACGGGATCCCCGCGTCGCGGATCTTGCCCTTGGCGCGCACCAACCGCTGGGCCATGGTGGCCTCGGGTACGAGGAAGGCACGCGCGATCTCCGCGGTGGTGAGCCCGCCGAGCAGCCGCAGGGTCAGCGCGACCCGCGCGGCCATGGCGAGCGCCGGGTGACAGCAGGTGAAGATCAGGCGCAGCCGGTCGTCGTCCACGGGACCCCGTTCCACCGGTACCGACTGCGCGTGCAGCAGCGCAGCCTGGGCGTGGCGGTCGTGGCGCGACGCCTCGCGCCGGAGCCGGTCGATCGCCCGGTTGCGTGCCGTCGTGACGATCCAGCCGGCCGGGCTCGCAGGGAGCCCGGCCGCCGGCCACCGCTCCGACGCGACGGTGAACGCGTCCTGCACCGCATCCTCTGCGACGTCGATGTCGCCGAAGACCCGGACGAGGACCGCCACCGCGCGTCCGTACGCGTCGGTGAAGACACGTTCGATCTCGGACTGCTCGAGGGTCACGCGCGGTCAGTGCTCGCCCTGGAAGGGCCGGACCTCGACCGGCAACGTGATCACCCGGGCGAACCTCCGGCCCCACTCGAGCGCACCGTCCAGGTCGGGCGCTTGGACGATGACGAACCCGCCGAGGTGCTCCTTGCCCTCGGTGAACGGTCCGTCGGTCATGAGCACGTCGTCGCCCTCCAGATGCAGGACGGTCGCGGTGCTCGCGGAGTGCAGGCCGCCGTTGAATACCCACGAGCCCGAGTCCTTCGCCTCCTGCACCAGCGCGTCGACGTCGCGCATGATCGGCTCCAGCACCTCGGGCGGGGGCGGGTCGCCGCCGGGCTGGTAGATGCTGATCAGGTACTGCTTCATCGGGGGCTCCTCTCGCCGGGTGCCGGCCCGGTGCCGGCGCCTCACCCCCTGTACGAACGGGAGCGGCCCGGATCGACAGGCTCGCGAGAATCCCCCGCGCGCCTCAGGCCGGAACGACCTCCACGGGGATCCCGTTGACCACCGCGTTCCCGCTCAGCGGGTCGACGAGCCGGCCGGGTGCGAGCAGGTTGTTGTTGACGCCCGCGTGCTCGCGCGCGACCGACAGCCGGGTCCCGGCCTTGTCGTGACCCCACCCGTGCGGCAGTGAGACCACGCCGGGCATCATCTCGTCGCTCACCTCGGCCGCGACCTCGACCGCGCCGGCCTCCGACGTGACCCGCGCCAGCTTGCCGTCCTCGAGACCGACGCGCGCCGCGTCCTCCGGGTGGATGAGCAACGTGCAGCGGTCCTTGCCCTTCATGAGGACCTTCACGTTGTGCATCCACGAGTTGTTGGAGCGCAGGTGCCGTCGCGAGATGAGGAGCAGCGCGTCCGCATCGGCGCGCTCCACGCGCTCGCCGAGCCGGTCGACATCGGCCGTGATGTACTCCGGCGCGAGCTCGATCTTTCCCGACGGCGTCCGGAGGAGCTCGCGCACCCGCGGCACCATCGGCCCCATGTCGATGCCGTGGGGGCGGTCGCGGAAGTGCTGCAGGGTCAGGCCGTCGGGGTTCTCGCCGTAGCGGTCACCGAACGGTCCCGTGCGGACCTGGAGGTCGAGCAGCCGCTCGGGACCGCGGTGGTCGTAGTTCGTCATGACGGATGCGGCGTCGACGCCTTGCGCCGCGCACATGGCCGCGAAGTAGCCGTCGTCGAGCGCGTCGACGTCGATGTCATCGTTCGTCATCCCTGCGACCAGCCCGGCGAGCCGGGCGAGGATCTGCCATTCGCGCGGCCGGTCGGGCTCGGGCGGGAAGATCGCGCGTGAGTAGTTCCCCGCGCTGCGCGCGGCCCACATCGTGATCAGGTCGTCGAAGTGCGGCTGCTCCAGCGCGGAGAGCCCCGGCAGGATCACGTGCGCGTGACGCGTGGTCTCGTTGAGGTAGTTGTCGACGCTGATCATGCACTCGAGCATCGGGAGCGCCTCGTCGAGACGACCCGCGTCGGGCGAGCTGATCACCGGGTTGCCCGCGATCGTGACCAACGCCTTGATCTGACCCGGCCCCGGCGTCGCGATCTCCTCCGCGAGGCACGACACCGGGACCTGCCCGAGCACTTCCGGCGCGCCGCGCACGCGACTCTGCCACCGTCCGAACGTCACGCCGTCGGCCCACTGCGGGTCGGGTAGCGAGCTCAAGCCCCACGCGATCGGGTTGCCGAACATGAGCCCGCCGGGCCGGTCGAAGTTCCCGGTGATGATGTTCACCACGTCGATGAGCCAGGACGCGAGCGTCCCGAACTCCTGGTTGCAGAGCCCGATGCGGCCGTACACCGCGGCCCTCGGCGCGGCCGCGATGTCGTGCGCGACGCGGCGGATGGTCTCGGCCGGGATGCGACACGCCGCCGCGACCTGCTCCGGCGTGAACCCGTTCGCGAGGCGGCGCACCTCGTCGAGACCGTTGACGAGATCGGCGACGTCACCAAGCTCGACGAGCCCGTCGGCGAAGAGCACGTTGCAGATCGCGAGCAGGAACGCGGCGTCGGTGCCCGGCACGATCGGCAGCCACTCGTCGGCGCGCGCCGCGGTACCGGTGCGGCGTGGGTCGACGACGACGACCTTGCCACCACGCTCGCGGATCGCGTCGATCTCGCCCAGCACGTCGGGGCACGCCAGCAGGCTGCCCTGCGACGCCTGGGGGTTCCCGCCCATCACCAGCCAGTAGTCGGTGCGGCGGATGTCGGGCGTCGGGATCCACCACATCGAGCCGTACATCAACATGCACGACACGTTCTTGGGCCACTGGTCGACGGTTCCCGCCGAGTAGATCATCGGGAACTGCGACATGCCGATGAACAGCCCGACGTAGCGACCCAACGAGAAGTTGTGCGCGGTCGGGTTCCCGACGTACGCGGTCATCGACTCCTTGCCGTGACGTTCGCGCACACCGGCAAGGAGCTCCTCGCAGCGCGCGAACGCCTCGCGCCAGCTCACCTCGCGCCAGGTCTCGCCCTCGCGCACCATCGGCGCGCGGAGCCGGTCGGGATCGTCGTGAAGGTGCCCCAGGGTGGTGCCCTTCGGGCAGATGAAGCCCTTGGACCACACGTCGTCGCGATCGGGTCGGATCAACGCCACACGCTCGTCCTCGACGTGGATCTCGAGGCCGCACATCGCCTCGCACAACGGACAGGTCCGGTAGTGGACTTGGCGTGACATCACGACACCCCCGCCGATCGATCGCCGGACAGTACCGCGCCGGATCAGTCCGGAGTCAGGGAAGCACGACCGCGTGCACCGGGGGCACCGCGTCGGTCTCTCCCGCCATCGTGCGGAGCAGATCCTCGGCGCCGTCGAGACCCGCGACCTGCCGGGGCAGCGTCGCGAACGGGTAGCGGCCCGAGCCCAGCAGCTCGAACGCGGCGCGGTAGGCGGCGGTGTCGACGCCGAGCGCGCCCAGGATGCGCAGCTCCTTGTAGACGACGAGATCGGGATGGAAGTCGGGCGTGGCGTCGCTGCCTCGGGTACCCGCGAGCACGAGCGTCCCGCCGACGCGGGTGAGCGCGACGCCCTGCGCGAGCGCGCCAGGCGCCTTCGCGGTCACGTCGACCACGACGTCGGCGAGCGCGCCACCTGTCGCGTCGCGGAACGCTTCGACGGGATCGGCGCGGGTGACGTCGACCGCGAGATCGGCGCCGAACGACCACGCGAGCGCGAGACGGCCGGCGTCGCGCGGCCCGCATCCGGTGACCATGACGAATGCCGCACCCGCCTCCTTTGCCGCGGCGCACGCGGCGAGCCCGCGCACGCCCGGACCGAGCACCGCGACGAGGTCGCCGGTCCCGGTGCACGGCAGCGTGGCGGCCCAGCGGATTCCCGCGCCGAGCGGGTTGAACAGCGTGGCGACGACGGGGTCGAGTCCGTCGGGAACCGGCAGCACGAGCGAGTCGGGCGCGAGGTACTGGTACTGCGCGTACCCGCCCCACAGGCCCGGGGCGTGCTCGACGGCAACGCTGCCGTACATGTCGCGGAGGCCGTGGCGGGTGCAGCGGCGCACGTCACCGGCCCGGCACGCGTCACACCTGCCGCACGAGAGGAACACCTCGACCGCGACGCGATCGCCAGGCCGCACGCCCCAGCGCGCCGCGGCGACGGGACCGACGGACTCGATCACGCCGACGGTCTCGTGCCCGGGCACGAAGGCGCGACCCGTCGGCAGCGCGCCCGTGTACTGCTCGTGATCCGTGCCGCACAGCCCGCATGCCTCGACCCGCAGCACGCCGTCGTCGTCGGCGGTCTCGGGGACGGGCAGCTCGCGCGCCCGGAGGCGCCGCGGCTCCTCGAGCACCAGCACGCGCGCCTGCAACGCGCTCAGCCGCCTGTCGACTCGCCGCCGTCACCCGCCTTGGGCGCCATGATCAACACGGTCCCTTGGGCCATGCACACCGCGCGCCCGTCGTTCATGACGTCGATGCGCACCACCGCGGTCCGTTTGGTCAAGGAGAGGATGCGCGCCGTCGCCTCGAGTGCGCCGCCGGTGATGGGCGCGAGGTAGTTGAGCTTGAACTCGGTCGTCGCCGCCCACGCGCCCCGCGCGATGACGGGATAGCAGACCGTGCCGAGGACGTGGTCGCAGAGCGCGGCCAGCACCCCGCCGTGCAGGTTGCCGAACGGCGTCAACAGCTCCGGACGAACCGGGACGCGCGCGGTGAGGGTTCCCGGCCCGACGTCGGTGTGCGTGAGCCCGAGGAAGCCCGGAAGCCCGCCCGCGTCCGCGACCGCCTCGAGCCCGGCGGCGACGCGCGCGTCGAACTGCGGGAACGACGGGGACGGCTCGTCGGGCAACGCGGCGCGCTCAGCGGACGGGCGCGGCGGGAGGCTGCGACACCGTGACCGGCGCGGCCTCGCGGATCGCGCGCAGCTCCTCGCGTGCACGAAGGTCCGCAGCGCGGTCGTTCGGCGGGAGCGAGAAGCCGGTGTAGAGCACGCGACGCTCGCGGTCGGTCGGCGGTTGGGCCATGTGCAGCGTGCAGCTGAGGTGCACGGTCGCGTCGCCGGTCCGTGTCGGCAGATCGACGACGGGCAGGTCGAGGTCACGGCGGAACAGCGCGGGCCACACGAGCGCGCGGTGCGAGCCCGCGACGACGCGCAGCTGCCCGCAGGTCGCGTCGGCGCCGGTCACCGAGATACCCACGGTCAGCCCGCAACACTGGTAGCTGTGACGGCCGAACGCGCAGTCCTTGTGCCACGGCACGTCGGAGATCCCCTCGACCACGCCGATGGGCTTCACGAGCGCCTCGATCCAGTTGTCGGACCTGCTCGCGCCCCACTCGTGGCCGTCGCCCGGGAGCGCGCCGATCGTGCGCAGCCGGTCGTCCCGGACGAGCTCCGCCACCGTTGGTGACTCGTCGTCGAAACTCTGCATGCGCACGAGGCGCGACGTGCCGTCGGCCGTCTTGGCCCACCACGAACGCCCGTCACCCTCCGAGTAGCCGGGCGCGGCGCGGTCCATGTCGGCCGACACCCTCGCCATCTCCTCCTCCGAGTACACGCCCGCGATGTGGAGATAGCCGCACTGCTCGAGGAACTCGCGCATCGTCGCGGGATCGTCGTCGAGCGTGAACGTGTGACCGAGGTCGAGCGGCGCGCCCGACGCGGACTCGAAGGTCATGCCCCCGCCCACGTAGGGCTCCCGCTCGTCGAGCGCGGCGCGGAGGATCATCCACCAGTCGAGGACGCGCTCGAGCCGGCCGTTGGTGAGGTCCAGCACGCCGCTCGAGAACCACGCCATCGGTGTGATCTCGTCGTGGACGAGCCCGTCGAGCGCGCTCGTCGTCAGCCGGAGCCGGGCACCGTCCTGCGAGCCGCGTACGACGGCGACCCGCCCGTCCTCCGCCGTGAGCGTCCACGCCGACCCGTCGACCTCGATCGTGAGTGGCGGCGGTGCGAGCGCGCGGACCGCGGCCGGCGGACCGTTGCGGTCGAGCGCGGCGGGCAGGTCGCGCTCGAAGAAGTCCTCGGGGTCGACGGTTGCTTCGGGGCGGGTGGTGCGGGTGCGGACGTCGACGCTCACGCCTGCGACCTCCTCGGACGACCGGCCCGGCGACGGTACACCGCTTCGGCCACCCCGTCTCGCGGCGGCGCAGGTCGGTGTGGTCCACGTGCTTGCGGTGCGGGGCCCACCCGGGAAGGATCACGCCGTGTGGCTGCTCGGGTGGCGGGACCTGCAGTGGCGTCGGCGACGGTTCCTCATCGCCGTGGTCGCGACCGCACTGGTGTTCGCGATGACGCTCCTGATGACGGGGATCACGGCGAGCATCCACGCCGAGAACCACCACATCGTCCGGCGCTTCGACGCCGACGCCTGGGTTGTTGCGAGCGGCACGTCGGGACCGTTCACCGCGTCGACGCTGATCCCGGTCACCGACGCGACGCGGGTCGCGGCCGCGCCGGGCGTCCGGCGCGCTGACCCGATCATCGTGTTCCGCTCGACCGTCGGCACCCGGAAGCTGAAGGACGTCAACGTGCTGGGCGTGCGCTTCGGCGGCGTCGGATCACCGAAGGTTGGCGCGGGAAGGCTTCCCCGTCGCGCGGGTGAGGTGCTCGCCGACACCGCGCTCGGGCTGCGGCCGGGTGCCCACGTGGCGGTGACCGGTCACGACCTGCGCGTCGTGGGAACGGCCGGCGGCGTGACGTTCTACTTCGGCACGCCGACGATCGTGATGTCGGTCGAGGACGCGCAGCGGATCATCTTCGGCGGTCAGCCGCTGGCGACGGCGGTGGTGACGCGCGGGGTTCCCGCGCCCGCACCGAGCGGACTGCGCGCGGTGTCGAACGACACGGCGATCAGCGACCTCGAACGGCCCATGAAGAACAGCGACCAGACCCTCGCGTTGATCGACGGCCTTCTGTGGCTCGTCGCAGCCGGGATCATCGGCTCGATCATCTACCTGTCCGCGCTCGAGCGCGCCCGCGACTTCGCGGTGTTGAAGGCGACCGGTGCGTCGACACCGGCGCTGTTGACGGGCCTCACGTTCCAGGCCGTCCTCCTCGCGCTCGGCTCGGCCGTCGTCGCAGTGCTGCTCGCGCTCGTCCTCGCGCCGATCTTCCCGTTCACCGTCGCGATCCCCGGCTCCGCGTTCGCCGAGCTCGTGGTCGTGGCGGTCGTGGTCGGGCTCGTCGCGAGCCTCGCGGGACTGCGCCGCGCGGTCGGTGCCGATCCCGCGCTCGCGTTCGGGGCCGCATGATGGATCCGTTCTCAGTCGGTGTGCACGACCTGACGATCGAGTACTCGAGCGGTGGGTACGCGGTGCGCCCGATCGACGGGTTCGACCTCGACCTCGCGTCGGGCGAGCTCGTGCTGCTGCTGGGCGCGAGCGGATGCGGCAAGACGACGTTGCTCTCCGCGCTCGCCGGCATCCTGCGTCCCCAATCGGGCAGCATCACCGTCGGCGCCACGGACGTGACCGCGCTACGAGGTCCGGCGCTGACCGAGTACCGGCGCGGCACCGTCGGCGTCGTGTTCCAGAGCTTCAACTTGGTCCCGAGCCTCAGCGCGCTGGAGAACGTCGCCATGCCGCTGCTGCTGGCCGGTGTGTCGCGCCGTGTCGCGCGGGAGCGCGCGTCCGCCCTGATCGACCGCGTCGAGCTCACCGAGCGCGCCGGCCACAAGCCGAGCGAGCTGTCGGGTGGTCAGCAGCAGCGCGTCGCGATCGCGCGCGCCCTGGTGCACGACCCGCCGCTCGTCCTGGCCGACGAGCCGACGGCGCACCTCGACTACATCCAGGTCGAGGGGGTGTTGCGCCTGCTGCGCGAGCTCGCGACACCCGGACGCGTCGTGGTCGTCGCGACCCACGACGAGCGCCTGCTGCCGCTCGCGGACCGCGTCGTCGAGCTGAGCCCGCGGGTGCGGTCACACCCGCGCGAGCCCGAGATGTGCGAGCTCGACGCCGGCGGCGTGCTGTTCCGCCAGGGGGACCCGGGCGAGCTCGTCTACGTGGTCGACGAAGGCGAGATCGAGCTGGTGCGGCACCGGGTCGACGGGACCGACGAGCGAGTCACCACGGTCGGGCCCAGTGGGTACTTCGGGGAGCTGGCTCCGCTGTTCGGGCTCCCGCGCTCCGCGACCGCGCGTGCGACCAGGCCGACGACGGTCACGGGCTCCACCGTCGCCGACTTCCGGGCCCGGCGGCACGGCGCGTACCCGGTCACCGATCTCATGGCCGGCGCCGCCGACTGACGCTCGTCAAGCGCTCGCGAGCGCGGCGGCGGACGCGCCCATGAGGTCGATGAAGTTGTCGCGGTAGAAGCGGTCGCGGACCACGTCGTCGCACTCGCCGAGCGACGCCTCGAAGCGCTCGACGGGGCGGCGGCCCCCCTCGACGTGGGGATAGTCGGAGCTGAACATGCAGACGTCGGGTCCCGACTGCTCGATGATCCAGCCCACGTCCTCGGTCGGGTACGGCGTGAACCGCACCTGGCGCTGCACGTACTCGGTCGGGCGCATCGACAGGTTGCGCAGCCGTTCCTCGTGTCGCGCGAAGGCCTCGAACGCAGCCTCCATCTGCCGCGTCCACGACGGCACCCAGATCGCGCCCTGCTCGATGACGCCGATGCGCAGCGTCGGGAACCGCTCGAGCACGCCGTCGAAGATCATCGTCGCGAGCGTCTGCGCGGGCGGACCGGGGATGCCCATGTAGTCGACGGAGCGGAAGTTCTCCTCGCCGCCGTGGAAGTCGGCGGGGATCGGCAGACCATTGTGGAAGTAGTCGAAGTCGATGAGGTCGCCCGTGCCTCCGACGTGGAAGACGACGGGAACTCGCGCTTCCTGCGCGCGGGCCCACACCGGGTCCAGCGCGAGGTGACTGGGGGAGTGGCCGGGCGGGCACCCGGAAGCCACGAGCAGCGCGGCCGCGCCCATGGCGAGGGCCTCGTCGGCCATCGCCGCGGCGCGCTCGAAGTCGGCCAGCGGCACGTAGCACGTCGGGAGCAGGCGCGAGTCCGCGGCGCAGAACTCGACCATGCCGCGGTTGTGGGCCCGCGCCGCGCCGTACGCGAGGTCGAGGTCACCGCCGTGCTCCCAGTCGTGCAGACGCCGGTTGTGGAAGGTGTTGAAGACGAGCTGGCTCGAGAAGCCGAGCAGGTCGAGCGCGCGCCCGCGGTCCTCGGCCACGAACGCGCCCGTCGCCGCGAAGTTCTTGCGGGCCATGATCTCCTCGGCCTCCACGGAGCGGTACGCGTCCGACGCGTGCTTGCGCGCCAGCCGCTCGAACGCGGCTTCGAGGTCGCGCAGCTGCTCCTCGGGATCACCGGTCTGGCGCAGCTCGTTGCCGCTGGCGAGGGTCAGCGGCTGGATGCGGTCGCGCACCGACGGGTCGGCGTGGTCGCGCAACCACGTGGGCGTCTCCATGATGTGCGCGTCGGCGTCGTGGACCACCCGTCCGCTCACGTACGGCATCGTGAGGCCTCCTTCGCGTTCTTCACCCACGCTCACGCGCGAAGCGCTCCACGTCAACCGCCGGGCGTGTGATGGTCCGGTCGCCCCGGTAGGTTCCGCCCATGGATCTGGGTCTGGCGGGCGCGACCGCGGTCGTGCAGGGTGGCACGCAGGGGATGGGACGGGCGGCGGCCGAGTGCTTCGCCGAGGACGGCGCGCGCGTCGCGGTGCTGGCCCGGACGCCGCGCGACCTCGA
>DATBEZ010000063.1:0-57539 GCA_036558745.1 Acidimicrobiia bacterium | reverse complement strand
ACGATGGTGCGGAAGGTCAGCTCGGCCCGCATGCGCCGGATCATCTCCACGGGCACCACGGCGGCGCCGGTGACGGCCAGGCGCAGCGACGACAGGTCGTGGGCGCCGCGGTCGGGGTGGTCGAGGATGGTCTGGTAGATGGCCGGCGGCCCGGGCAGCATGGTCACCCGCTCCTCGGCCACCCGGGCCATGACGGCGTCGACGTCGAAGACGGGGTGGGGGATGATCGTGGCGCCGGTGAGGAGCGACGCGAGGATGCCCGCCTTCAACCCGAACGAGTGGAAGAACGGGTTGATGATCAGGTAGCGGTCGCCCTCACGGAGGCCGACGACGTCGGACCATGCCGTGTACGCGCGCACGGTCGGGCCGTGGCAGAGCATCGCACCCTTCGGCGCGCCGGTCGTTCCCGACGTGAAGAGGATGTCGCACACGTCGTCGGACGCGACCGCGGCGGCGCGTGTCGTCACCGCCTCGCGGTCGACGCCCGCGCCACGGTCCAGGAACGTCTTCCACGCCTCCGCGCCGTCCGGGACCGAGCCGCGCAGCACGACGATCTCCTCGAGCTCCGGCGCGTCGGGAGCCTCGCGGAGGAGCGCCACGTAGTCGGTATCGAGGAAGTCGGTGACGGTGAAGAGGCGTCGTGCGCCGGCGGTGCGCAGGATGTACGCGGCCTCCGAGCCCTTGAACCGGGTGTTCATCGTGACGATGACCGCGCCGATCCGATGGATCGCGAGCCCCGCGATCACCCACTCCGCCACGTTCGGCGCCCAGATCCCGATGCGCTCGCCGGGCTCGACGCCGGACGCGAGCAACGCGGCCGCGGCCCGATCCACCTCCGTCGCGAGCTGCGCGAACGTCAGGCGCAGGTCGCCGTCGACCAGGGCCTCGCGCGCGCCGAAGCGCTCCACCGCGCGGTCGAGCGCAGCCGGGATCGTGGCCGGCGTGTCCTCGGGACCGGTCTCCACGAACGCGTACGTGCCCGTGTCCTGTGCCATGCGTCGCCTACCTCCCCCGGAACTGCGGTGTCCGCTTCTCGCGCCGCGCGCGTGCGTTCTCGTGGAAGTCCTCGGAGCGGCTCGAGAGCTCCATCGCGAGCGCCTCGTCGGCCAGGTGTCGCTCCAACCCGACCTCGAGGCCTCGTTCCACGAGCAACTTGGTGAGCCCGACCGCGACGGTCGCGGCGCCGGCGAGCTCGTCGACCAGCGCGGCCGCGGCCGCGTCCACCTCGGCGGCCGGGACCGCGCGAT
Organism: Acidimicrobiia bacterium; assembly: GCA_036558745.1. Taxonomy (GTDB): domain Bacteria; phylum Actinomycetota; class Acidimicrobiia; order IMCC26256; family JAMXLJ01; genus JAMXLJ01. Next base: position 56,292 of record DATBEZ010000063.1, on the reverse strand, counting down.
GCACCATGCCCCACGCGGCGGCCGACGCACCGCTCACCTCGCGACCGAGCATGAGCAGCTCCTTGGCCCGGGCCACCCCGACGAGGCGGGGGAGCATCCACGAGCCGCCAGAATCGGGCGTGAAGCCGAGCTTCGTGAACGGCGCCCACAGGCGCGCGTCGTCGGCGACGACCGCGAAGTCGGACGCGAGCACGAGGTGGAGACCCAGGCCGACGACCCATCCCGTCGCCGCGGTCACGATCGGCGTCTGGGTCTCGAGCATCGTCGGGATCAGACGGTTGACGTGCCAGCGCATCTGGCGCTGGGTCGCGCCCGCGCGCGGCTTGTCGTCGCCGCCGCGGGTCCCCAGATCGAACCCGGAGCAGAAGTGCTCGCCGGTGGCGGACAGCGCGATGACCCGGATGTCCTCGTCGCTTCCGGCGGCCTCGATCGCGTCGGTCATCACGAGGACGATGTCGTCGGTGAGCGAGTTGCGCCGGTCGGGACGGTCGATGCGCAGCCGCAGCACGGCGCCGTCGCGCGCCACGACCAGGCCGTCGACCTCCTCCGGGTAGCGCTTCAGCATGGCCGGCCCATCAGTTGGTGTCACCGTCTCGTTCCATGGCCGCGAATCGTGCCACCAGCGCGTCGAGCGCCGCCTGGCACGTGGTCGCCTTGCCGGGTGGGTCGGGCAGGCGCACCGGTCCGTGCTCGCGGCTCGGCAGGAGGATCGTCGCGTGCCCGGGGGTCGTGACCTCGCCCCGCTGGTTCTCGCCGGAGACGTCGACGTCGACCGCCGGTCGTGCACCCTCGGCGAAGTACTTGCGGGTCACGACGCCGCGCATCCAGTGGGTGTCGCCGACGTAGTTGAAGCGCCGGAACTGGCAGTCGAGCTTCCAGAGCCAGGCGTCGTCGCCCATCCAGTCGGTGCAGAGGTGGATGAGCCACGTCTCGCGCATGCGGCCGTAGTCGTAGATCGCGGGGTTGCCGGCGCGCCGCGCCCATTCCTGATCCCAGTGCACGCGCTGCTGCACGTCAGGCACGTTGAGGTCGTCGGCGCGGAAGAAGCGCGGCACCCGCTGACGCTGGTCGAACGACAGACGCAACGGCTTCACGCCGTAGAGGCCCATCCCGACGCCCACGTGCCAGCACACCATGTCGGTGACCCGCAGCGGACCCTTGACGATCGGCCCGAGCTCGTCGCCCTCCTGCACGTCCTCGTAGAGGCGGGGCGTCGCGCCGCGACGTCGCGACCGTTCCTCGGCATACACCGCGTCGATCTCGGCCAGCTGCTCGTCGGTGTAGGGCTCGATGCGGATCTCGTCGTACTTGCCCCGCTCCTCGGCTTTCTCGCGCACCGTGCGGATCATGAGCCGGTACTGCGCGGCGAGCACCGGACCGCCCTCCGCGGCGAAGACCTCCGCGGTCCACTCGTGCACCGCGCGCTGCGCGAACTCGCTGACCTTGTCGTGCACGCCGACCAGCGCGTTGCGGCGCGTGACGCGCGTGCCGGGACGCAGCGGCGCCCACCACTCGCGGAAGCTGCCCGAGTAGAACGCGTGCGCGCCGCGCAGCGGATCGCCCCTCAGGAGGGCGCGCGTCGCGTCGTCGAGGCGGCTGACCTCGTTCTCGCCGATGAGGGTGTCGCCGCCGACGAGGTGCGGCGGCGCGACCGAGCCGTGCCACACGGTTCCCGCGGCGTATCCGGGGTCGCACCACAACGGGTTGTCGTCGCCGTACGACTCGGCGACGTGGCGGAACGCATCCTCGTTCGGGCGGAGGTAGTGCGGCGGCTGCGGGTGGGGCTGCGCGACGCCGATGCGGGACCGCAGCCGGGCGACGGCGTCGTCGGTGATCGGCCCCGCGGCCTGCCCGCTCTCCCGATCGTCGTCCGCCACCCGCCCCCTCCCGCTCCCAATGAGTCGCCGCCGACCCGCCGGTGCCGACGGCCGGGCAATGTTGTATACAGAATACGAGTATGTCCCTGGCCGAGCTCCTCGTCGCCCACCCGGCGGGCGACGACGAGGACCTGTTCCTGAGCGTCGACCGTGCCCTCACCGCGGGGGCGGTCCGGCGCGACGCCGCCCGGCTGGCGGCAGAGCTTCGCGCCGCGGGCGTGGGCGCGCGCCAGCCCGTCGCGGTGCAGCTCACGCACGCGATCGAGGCCGCGGTGGCCATGTTCGGCGTCTGGCTCGCGGATGCCGTGCTGGTGCCGGTGAACCCGCGCGCGCCGCAGGTCGAGGTAGCCGAGATCCTCGCCGCCGTGCACCCGGCGGCCGTCGTCACCGACGCCGGCATCGAGGCGTGCGACGCCCCGCAGACCCTGCCCGACGACGCCGCGTTCGTCCTCTGGACCTCGGGCACGACCGGACGCCCGAAGCCCGTCCTGCACACCCACACCGACTACGTCGAGCTCCTCGACCGCGTCTTGGGTTCGTTGCGAACCGGCGCGGGCCGCGCCCGACCACAACCGAACCTTGTCCCCGTCTCACTCGCCTTGAATGCCGGGATCTACAACGTGCTGTTCGGGCTCCGTGCCGGTGCCGCCATCGTCGTGATGGACCGGTTCGACCCGGTGGTGTTCGCGACGCTCGTGCGCCGCCACGGGATCCGCTCCACCGTGCTGCCGCCGGCCGCGATGGTGACGCTCTGCGACGACGAGCGCGTCACCGACCTTTCGCCGTTGCGGTACGTGCGCAGCATCACCGCGCCTCTGTCTCCGGTTCAGGCGCGGCGCTTCGCGGCTGCGTTCGGCGTCGTGGTGCTCAACGGCTACGGGCAGGCCGAGATCGGCGAGGTCATCGGCTGGACCGCGGCCGACGCCAAGGAGCACCCGGAGAAGCTGGGCGCGGTCGGGCGACCCCACGCCGGGGTCGAGGTGCGCATCGCGGACGACGACGGCACACCGATGCCCGATGGCGTGGTCGGGGAGCTGCTCGTGCGGCCGCCCCGCATGGCCGCGGGGTACGCCGACGGATCGTCGCTCGGCGAACGTCTGGACCGTGACGGCTATGTGCACACGGGTGACCTCGCTCGCGTCGACGAGAACGGCTTCGTCTGGATCGAGGGTCGGGTCGGCGACGTCATCAACCGCGGCGGCAACAAGGTCTTCCCCGACCATGTGGAAGAGGTGCTGCGACTCTCGCCGCGCGTGCGCGACGTCGCGGTGGTGGGCATGCCCGACGACCGGCTGGGTGAGGTCCCGGTGGCGTTCGTGGTCGGCGACGCCGGTGCCGACGAGCTGGACGCGCTGTGCCGCCAGCACCTCGTCGCCTACAAGGTCCCCGTCGCGTTCCACCGTGTCGACGTCCTGCCGCGCAGCGAGGTCGGCAAGGTCCTGCGGCGTGAGCTGGTTGCCGGCATGGCCGGCGCGCGACCGGCGTGAGCACGAAGCCGGCCAGTGTGACGAACGCCGGGCGCGGCGACACGAGCACGCGGCTCGCGGTCGACCGCGGAACCGAGACCGCCAACGTGGTCACCGCCGTGCGCGAGTGGATCGACGCGTACGTCCCGCTCGCGTGGCGCAAGGCCGCGGCCGAGGGCGGCGCCGCGGCGATCAGGTCGGTCCGCTCGCGTGCCGACTACGAGGTCTGGTACCCGGTGTTCGGCGCGTCGGGTCTGGTCGTGCCGACGTGGCCGGTTGAGTACGGGGGTCTCGACGTGTCGCCCGACGTCGCGCGCGCGATCGAAGGCGAGCTCGCGCCGTACAACCTCGGGCGGCTGAACCCGCTCGGACTGAACCTCGCCGCGCCCGCGCTCTTCGCGCACGGCACCGAGGAGCAGCGCCTGCGGTTCCTCCCGCCGATCGTGCGCACCGAGGAGGTGTGGTGCCAGCTCTTCAGCGAGCCCGGTGCGGGGACCGACCTCGCGTCGCTCGCGACGACGGCGGTGCGCGACGGCGACGAGTGGGTCGTCAACGGTCAGAAGGTGTGGACGACGTGGGCCCACCTGAGCGACTTCGGCGTCCTGCTCGCGCGCACCGATCCCGACGTGCCGAAGCGCAAGGGCATCACCTACTTCCTGCTCGACGTGCACCAGGCGGGTGTGGAGGTCCGCGCCCTGCGCCACATCGGCGGCGAGCGCGAGTTCAACGAGGTGTTCCTCGACGGTGCGCGCGTGCCCGAGACGCAGCGGGTCGGTGACGTCGGCGACGGGTGGCGGGTCGCGAACGCGACGCTGTCGGGTGAACGTCAGATGGTGTCGGGTGCGGGATCGGGCGGCGTCGACCGCATCGGCGGCGGTGGCGTGCGCCATCTCCTCGAGCTTGCGCAGCGGACGGGGCGCGCCTCCGAAGCCGTCCACCGTCAGCTGCTCGCGCGCCTCTACAGCGAGGAGCGGATCCGGGCGTGGACGAACGACCGGGTGCGCGCGACCGTGAAGGCCGGACGCGCGCCGGGACCCGAGAGCTCGATCGGCAAGGTGCACCAGGGCTCGCTGAACCAACGGGTGCAGGAGCACGCGGTGACGCTGTTGGGACCGGACGCGATCGCGTGGGAGCACCACGACCCGGCTCGTGCGTACGACGACGCCGACTCGCTGCCGTTCGAGGTTCGGGGCATGCTGCGCAGCCGGGCCAACACGATCGAGGGCGGCACCACGGAGATCAACAAGAACGTCCTCGGCGAGCGCGTGCTCGGGCTGCCCCGCGAGCCCGACCCGTGGCAGGGCGCACCCTGGCGGGAGGTGCCGCGCAGCTGATGGCCTACGAGACGCTCGTCGTCGACCGGCGCGGTCCGGTCGGCTGGCTCATCTTCGACCGTCCCGCGTCGGCCAACGCGATGGACGCGACGATGCTCGCGGAGCTCGAGACCGCGTGGCGGGAGCTCGACGCGGACCCCGACGTCCGCGTCATCGTCAACACGGGGAACGGCACCGCGTTCCAGACCGGCCTCGACGTCGGCCAGCTCGCCCGCGACCGCGACGCGCTGCGCGAGCAGTCCCGGCGCACGCGTGACGCGACGCTGCGTCTGACCGCCTGGCACAACCAGGTCTGGAAACCGGTGATCGCGGCGGTCAACGGCGTGTGCGCGGGCGGGGGGCTGCACTTCGTGGCCGACGCCGACATCGTGGTCGCGTCCGCCGACGCGACGTTCCTCGACCCGCACGTGTCCATCGGCCAGGTCAGCGCGTACGAGACGATCGGCCTGGCCCGGAAGTCGCCGATGGAGGCGATCCTGCGCATGGCACTCGTCGGGCGCTACGAACGGATCGACGCTGCGCGCGCGTACGGGCTCGGGATCCTGTCGCAGGTCGTCGACCCGTCCGAGCGATTGCGCGACGAGGCCCAGGCGCTGGCCGAGACGATCGCGAGGAACTCGCCCGCGGCCATGGCCGCGACCAAGCGCGCGCTCTCGCGCGCGCTCGAGCTGGGCCTGAGCGACGCGTGCCGCGCCGGTGGCCGGGACCTCGTGTCGATGTGGGGCCATCCCGATCAGGAGGAGGGCCCGCGCGCGTTCGCCGAGCGCAGGCAGGCGGCGTGGGTTCGCGGAGGGGGCGCGTGAGCTATCCCGAGTTCGAATCGTTGGTCGTAGAGCGGCGCGGCCCCGTCGGGTGGTTGATCAACAACCGGCCCGAGCAGCTGAACGCCATGTCGTCGAAGATGCGCGACGAGTTCGCGGTCGCGTGGGAGGTGCTCGACGCCGATCCCGACGTTCGGGTGATCGTGCACACCGGTGAGGGACGCGCGTTCCAGACCGGCGTCGACGTGGCCGAGATCGCGAGCGACGGGGTCGGCATGCAGCGGTACCGGCAGTCGGTCGAGGACTTCGACTTCCACTTCACGTCGTGGCACCAGCACGTGTGGAAGCCGGTGATCACCGCGGTCAACGGCATCTGCGCAGGGGGCGCGTTCCACTGGGTCGCCGACGCCGACATCGTGATCGCGGCGTCGGACGCCCAGTTCTTCGACCCGCACGTGTCGATCGGCCAGGTCGTCGCGGTCGAGGCGATCGGACTGCTGCGCAAGATGCCGGTCGAGGCGGTGATGCGCATGGCCTTCGTCGGACGCTACGAGCGCATGTCGGCGCAGCGTGCGTACGAGCTCGGCATGATCAGCCAGGTCGTCGACCCGCCCGATCGGTTGCGCGACGAGGCGCAGGCGCTGGCCGAGACGATCGCGAGGAACTCGCCCGCGGCCATGGCCGCGACCAAGCGCGCGCTATGGGGCGCGCTCGAGATGGGCCTCAGCGACGCGTGTCGCGCGGGCGGCAAGGAGCTGGTCTCGATGTGGGGCCATCCCGACCAGGAGGAGGGCCCGCGCGCGTTCGCGGAGAAGCGCGAGCCACGCTGGCAGCAGCTGAAGTCGGAAGCAGATCGGGGGGACCGATGAGGGTCATGCGTTGGATCGGTGTGCTCGTCGTCGTGGCGTTGGCCGCCGCGGGGTGCAGCCGTTCGAGCGGCAGCAGCGACAAGGGCGGGAGCAGCACCACGTCGAGCTCCTCGGCGAGCGCGTCGGGCGACTTCGGGTCGCTCAAGGGCGTCTGCGGCCCTGGTGACGCGAAGGGCGCGACGGATCTCGGCGTGACCGACACGTCGATCCGCGTCGGCACGATGTCGGATCCGGGCGCCGCCGCGCAGCCGGGGCTGAACCAGGAGCTCTTCGACAGCGCGGACGCGTTCGTGGGCTGGTGCAACGCCGCGGGCGGGATCCTCGGGCGCAAGCTCACGCTCGACAAGTGGGACTCGAAGCTCACGGAGGTCGCGGCCCGGATGATCCAGGCCTGCGCGGTCGACTTCAGCCTCGTCGGCAACGGCGAGGGCCTCGACGGCACCGGCGTCGACCAGCGGGTGAAGTGCAAGCTGCCCGAGTTCTCCGCCTACGACGTGTCGCCCGAGGCCGGTCGCGCCCCGATGTCGATCGAGGCGATCCCGAATCCCGACGACGTGAGCCTCGCGAGCGGTGCGTTCCGGATGCTCAAGCAGTACGACTCGGCGGCGAGCGAGCACTTCGGCGTGATCAACAGCCAGTTCCAGTCGATCGGCGACCAGGGCAAGAAGGACCAGGCCGCGGCCCAGCTGCTCGGCTACAAGACCGTCTACTACGACGAGATCGGGCTCCAGGTCGACAACTGGCGCCCGTACGCGCAGAATTTGCAGACCAAGGGCGTGCAGGTCTTCATGATCGAGTCCGCGCCCACGCAGGTCTCGCCCGCGTACAAGGGCATGGAGGAGCTCGGCTACGTGCCCAAGTACTCCATCCTCCAGCCCAACATGTACGACCCGTCGTTCGTGCAGAACGCGGGGACCGCGCTCGGGAAGGGCCAGGTATACGTCGACACCTACATCAACCCGTTCGAGCAGGCCGACCAGCACCCCGCGACGAAGCAGTACATTGGGCTGCTCGACAAGTACGTGCACGGCGTCAAGCCCAAGGAGCTGGGCGTCAACGCGTTCTCGTCGTGGTTGCTGTGGGCGCAGGCCGTGAAGCAGTGCGGGTCGAAGCTCACGCGTCAGTGCATCCTCGACAACGCCAGCAAGGTCACGTCGTGGGACGGTGGCGGGCTCCACGCGCCGTTCCACCCCGGGAACTCGACCGCGCCCGCGGGCGAGTGCTTCGTGCTCTTGCAGGCGACGCCGACGGGCTTCGTCGTGGACTCGAAGATCACCAAGCCCAACAACGGCATCTTCAACTGCGATCCCGCGAACGCACCCAAGCTCCCGGGCTACCCGAAGAGCTGACCTGCTTCGGAGGTCGGTCATGGACGAGCAGCACGCGAGCACGGTGCGGGTCGAGGAGGGGCGCAAGCGTGTGCGCGCGTACGTCGGCGGCGAGCTCGTGGCCGACACCGTGCGGCCCCTGCTCGTGTGGGAGGCGCCCTACTACCCGATGTACTACTTCCCCGCGGTCGACGTGCGGAAGGAGCTCCTCGACGACACCGGCGACACCCACCACTCGCCGCGGCGCGGTGACGCGAGGCTGCTCGACGTGCGCGGTGGTCACGGCGAGCGCCGCACCAAGGCCGCGTCGTGGTACGACGAATCGCCCGTCCCCGCGCTCGCGGGCACCGTCCGGCTCGACTGGGACGCGATGGACTGGTTCGAGGAGGACGAGCCCGTCGCGGTGCACCCGCGGAACCCCTACACCCGCGTCGACATCCTCAACAGCTCCCGCCACGTGCGCGTCGAGCACGAAGGTGTCGTGCTGGCCGACTCGCACCAGCCCCGCATGCTCTTCGAGACCGGCCTCATCCCGCGCCTCTACCTGCCGCTCACGGACGCGCGTCTCGACCTGCTCCGCCCGTCGGAGACGGTGTCGCACTGCCCGTACAAGGGCGAGGCACGCCACTGGTCGTTGGTGCTCGACGACGGTGCGGTGGTCGAGGACCTCGCGTGGACGTACTGGAGCCCGCTCCCGGAGTGCGTGAAGATCCGCGGCCTCGTCGCGTTCTACGACGAGAAGCTCGACGTCGCGGTCGACGGCACCCGCCAGGAGCGACCCGAGCGGCCGTTCGTCGACCTTCGTCGCTGAAGCGTGCCGTGCCCGCGCGGCGCCGCACGTGGTAGGCAGCGTCGCCGCGGACGATGACGGCGAGCGCGGGAGCGTGTGGCATGGCGGGACCGATGGACGGTGTGCGGGTGCTCGAGGTCGCGCAGTGGTGGTTCGTCCCCGCCGCGGGCGCGGTGCTCGCCGACTGGGGCGCGGACGTGGTGAAGGTCGAGCACCCGGTCACCGGCGATCCCCAGCGCGGGCTCATGACGTCGGGTCTCGTGCCCAACACGGGCGGCGTCAACTTCATGATGGAGCAGTCGAACCGGGGCAAGCGCAGCGTCGGTCTCGACCTCGCCACCGAAGGGGGGCGCGATCTGCTGTACCGACTCGCGGCCGGCGCCGACGTGTTCCTCACCAACTTCCTGCCCGACGCGCGCCAGAAGCTGCGCATCGACGTCGACGACATCCGCGCCGTGAACGAGCGGATCGTCTACGTCCGCGGCCACGGGCAGGGCGCGCGTGGGCCGGACGCGGGGAAGGGCGGGTTCGACGCGGCGTCGTTCTGGTGCCGTGGCGGACTCTCGTACGCGCTGACGCCACCCGACGCCCCCGTGCCGGTGATGCAGCGCGCCGCATACGGCGACTCCATGGGCGCCATGACGATCGCGGGCGGGATTGCTGCGGCGCTGTTGCAACGCGAGCGCACGGGCGAGGCGTCCGTCGTCGACGTGTCGCTGCTCGGCACCGCGATGTGGATGACCGCGCCCGACGTGATCGCGAGCACGCTCGTGACCGGGGAGATGCCGCGCTTCACGCGGGCGACCGCGCCCAACCCGCTCGTCAACTCGTACCGCACCAGCGACGGCCGCTGGCTCCAGCTCAACATGTTGCAGTCCGACAAGTCGTGGCCCAGCCTGTGCGCGCACATCGGCCGTCCGGAGCTCGAGACCGATCCGCGCTTCGTCGACGCCGCGGCCCGCTTCGAGCACCGCAGCGACTGCGTGGCCGAGCTCGACGCGACGTTCGCGACGCAGACGCTCGCCGAGTGGCGCGCGCGCCTCGAGACGCTCGACGGCGTGTGGGCGCCGATGCAGTCGGCCCGCGAGCTGCACGACGACCCCCAGGCGATCGCGAACGGCTACCTGCCCGAGGTGGAGAACGCCGAAGGGGTGCGGTTCAACCTCGTGGCCAATCCCGTGCAGTTCGACGAGGTGTCCCCCGCGTTGACCCACGCGCCCGCCCACGGCGAGCAGACCGACGAGGTCCTCACCGAGCTCGGCCTCTCCTACGACGAGATCCTCGAGCACAAGGTCTCGGGCGCGATCCTCTGATCCCCTGATCCGCTGACCTCGGTCCGCGCCTACGCGGTCGGGATCACGCCCTGGATCGCCGAGACACCGCGCGCGATGTCCCAGTTCGGCCAGTACGGCGCGCCCGTCAGCGTCGGTGCGCTGCGGCGCGTGCCGATGCTGAAGAAGTGGAGCCCGCCCCACGCGTCGATCACGTAGCCACCGGTGCCGTCGGGGAGGATCGTCACACCGCGCGCGATGTTCCAGTTCGGCCAGTACGGCGCGTCGATCACCCTCGGCGCGGTGTGGTGCGTGCCGATACTGAAGAAGTGCAGGCCGCCGAAGCCGTCGAGCACGAACCCACCGGTACCGTCGGGCAGCATGGCGACGCCCTGGGCGATGTCCCAACCGGGCCAGTACGGCGCGCCGGAGATCGCCGGCGCGCTGTGGTGCGTCCCGAGGCTGAACGGGTGCAGACCGCCCAGCCCGTCGAGCACGACACCGCCGCGCCCGTCGGTGAACATCGCCGCGCCGCGCGCGATGTCGTAGTTCGGCCAGTACGGCCCGTCCGGTGGGACCGCCGGGTTCTGGTTGGGCGACAGCGAGAACGGGTGCAGCGCGCCGAACCCGTCGAGCACGTAGCCGTGGCCGCCGCCCGGGAACACCGTGACGTCACGGGCGATGTCGCGCCCGGGCCAGTACGGCCCGCCGAGGACGTGCGGTGCGTGCGTGTGCGTGCCGATGCCGACGAAGTGGAGCCCGCCGAACCCGTCGACGACGAACTGACCCGCGTCGGGCGTCGTCGTCGGTGTGGAGGCCTGGACCGACCCGGCCAGCGGCTGGCCGGAATCGGGCGCGAGATCTTCGGACTGGACCCCGTTCACCTCGTACGTCATGTCCGCACCGAAGTTCACGATCGCCGGCTGGCCGATGCATGCGGTCGGGAAGGACATCGAGTACACGTGCGCGCCGTCCCACACCGCGCTCGCGAGGCAGCGCAGCGTCGGGCTCGAGTTGATGTTCTGCACGACCGCGCCGAGGAGCCGACCGTCGGTGTCGGCGAGGTACACCGCACCGTCGTCGGCGGTCCCGTCGCCGGTGGTGTCGAGCAGCCACACGAGCCCGGTCGCGCCCTGCCAGTTCGGGTCGGAGATCGGGTTGGTCCCGGTCGAGAGCCGGGCCGACACACGCATGCTCGTCTTGGCGTAGTCGAGCCCCGCGTTGGTGATGTCGGCGCGGAAGCGCCAGGAGTTCGAGGTGGTCGCGTCGCCGACGGGGTCGGTGATCGCCAACGTGCCCGTCACCACTGCGTTTGCCGCGCGGCCCGTGCCGGCGTGGCGGTGGGCGGCGTCGACCGCGAGCCGGATCATCCGCTCCCGGATGCCGGCCGACACCGCGTCCCCCGACGACCCGTTCGCGGCACCGGCGGGCGCGGCCGCGGGCGCCAACGTTGCGACGCACAGTGACGCCGCGACCACGGTGACCAGGAGCGACGCGGCCCGCGGGGCGCGCCGCGACCTCGACGGCGAAGAAGACATTCCCGCAGCTTGTCGGCTGCACGAATCGTGCGCAAGGCGCGAACCTCCCGGCCGCGGCCGTCGCGTCCGTCGCGTGCTGCAAGGAGCGGGCGCGGCGGAGCGCGACGTATCGTCGGCCCGTGGACCTTCGGATCGGGGTGCTCGGCGCGGCGCGCATCGCGCCGGGCGCGGTGGTGAAACCGTCGCGGACCGTCGACGGGGTGCGGGTGACCGCGATCGCGGCTCGTGACCGCGCGCGGGCCGAGGCGTTCGCGGCGAAGCACGGCGTCGACCGCGTCGCCGACTCCTACGACGCGCTGCTCGCCTCGCCCGACGTCGACGCCGTCTACAACCCACTCCCCAACGGGCTGCACGCGGAGTGGACCGAGAAGGCGCTGGCCGCGGGCAAGCACGTCCTGTGCGAGAAGCCGTTCACGTCGAACGCGGCCGAGGCCGAGCACGTGGCCGCGGTCGCCGACGCGCACCCGGACCTCGTCGTCATGGAGGCGTTCCACTACCGGTACCACCCCGTCGCCCAGCGGGTGCGCAACATCGTCGCCAGCGGCGAGCTCGGTCCCTTGCGCGACGTCGAGACCGCGATGTGCATCCCACTGCCGTTCCGCAAGGACATCCGCTATCAGTACGACCTGGCCGGCGGCGCGGTGATGGACGTCGGCTGCTACGCGATCCACATGCTCCGGCACGCCACCGGGGAGGAGCCGACCGTGAAGCGGGCCGAGGCGCGTCTCGCGTCCACGAAGGTGGACCGCTTCATGACCGCCGACCTCACGTTGCCCGACGGTGCCGGCGCGCGCATGACGTGCGCACTGTGGTCGAGCACGCTGCTGCGCATGGGGATCACGGTGCAGGGGGAGGAGGGCGTGCTGCGTCTCTTCAACCCGACCCGGCCCGACATGTACCACCGCCTCAGCGTGTGGAGCCGCGACGGCCGGAGGCGCGAGCGGGTCGCGGGCGTGAAGAAGACGACGTACGCGTACCAGCTCGAGGCGTTCCGGGACGCGATCGCGGGCGACCGCTCGCGGGTGTTGACACCGCCCGCCGACTCCGTTGCGAACATGCGCGTCATCGACGCGGTCTACGACGCGGCCGGGCTCCCGCGGCGTGGCACCTGAGCCGCGCCCGCCGCATGCGCGACCCGGGTCTTCGCCGTAGCGGGCGTGCCCGGGCCGATCGCCGCGAGAGCAGCCACCACTGCGCGGCCGAGGTCGCGAGCGCGCGGTTGATCTGCGAACGACGATCCGGTGACCGTGTGCACCCTACAAGAAGAGCGATCGCATCGGTCAGGTGCTCGTGCGCTTCGAGACCGGCCTCGTCACGAACACCGTCGTGACCCAGGAGGGCACGACCAGCCTGCTCATCACCGCGTCGGGCGCGTCACTCGCCCAGATCGAGGCGCTCGCGCGTCAGGTGCTGGCCTCGTTGTGACCGGAGGGGCGTTGTGACCGGAGACCCCGTACCGGGCCGGTAACGTTTCTCGATGCAGCGGAACGCGTGGCCGGGCGATCGTGACGTCGTTGCCGCGCTCGACGAGCTCGCGGCGCGCCTTCCCGATCCGTTGCGCGACCTGGCCGAGATCGCGTTCGACTACGGCTGGTCGTGGACGCAGGACGGCACCGCGACGTTCTCGACGATCGATCCCCGGCGGTTCGAGCGCGTGAACCACAATCCCGTCCGCCTCCTGCGCGACACGCCGGCGACGAGGCTCGCACGGCTCGCGGCCGACGGTGTGTTCGTGTCGCGTGTGCGCGACCTCCGGGCCCGGCTGCTCGAGGCGCGCGCGCACGTCGAGGAGCACGGCGCGCTCGGCACCGTCGCGTTCATGTGCTCGGAGTTCGGCGTCCACCGGTCGCTGCCCTGCTACTCCGGCGGCCTGGGTGTGCTCGCCGGCGACATCCTCAAGGAGGCGTCCGACCGGGCCCTGCCGTTCGTCGGCGTGGGGCTCATGTACCGGCGGGGCTACTTCCACCAGCGCCTCGACCTGTCGGGCAAGCAGCACGAGTACTGGGTCGAGATCGACCCCGACACCCTGCCGTGCGTGCTCGTGACCGGCGACGATGGCGAGCCGCTGACCGTGTCGGTGCCGGTGCACGGCGAACGGCTCGTCGCGCAGATCTGGCGGGTCGACGTCGGTCGGGTGCCGCTGTACCTGCTCGACGCCGACCGCGAGGAGAATTCCGTCGTCGCGCGTTGGACGACGAGCCGTCTCTACGAGGGGAACCGCGCGATCCGCCTCGCGCAGTACGCGCTGCTCGGTGTCGGCGGGATCCGTGCGTTGCGTGCGCTCGGCATCGAGCCGTCGACCGTGCACCTGAACGAGGGTCATCCCGCACTCGCCGCGCTCGCGCTGGCGAAGCGCGGCGACGGCACCCGCTCGCTCGACGCCGCGCTGGCGACGGTGCGCGACCGACTCGTGTTCACCACGCACACGCCCGTTCCCGCCGGGAACGAGACGTACGGATCCGGCGAGCTCGTCGACGCGCTCGGCGGTCTGCTCGACGAGCTGGGCGCGGATCGCGACGAGTTCCTCGGGCTCGGCCGCGTCCAGCCCGCAGACACGCGTGAGGAATCCGGGATGACGCCCTTCGCCATCCGCACCGCCCGCAGCACGAACGGTGTGAGCGAGCTCCATGGCAAGGTGGCCCGCGCCATGTGGGCCCCGATGTTCACCGGGCGCGCGGTCGAGGACGTGCCGATCACCCACGTGACCAACGGCGTCCACCTGCCGACGTGGATGGCCCCGCCGATGCGGAGGCTGCTGACGCGTCACCTCGGTCCCGGGTGGGAGACCCGCGCCGCCGATCCCGCGACCTGGGCTGCGGTCGATCAGATCCCGGACGCCGAGCTGTGGCAGGTGCGCACCGACCTGCGTCACGAGCTCGTCGAGTTCGTGCGTGAGCGCAGCGTGCGGGATCGCCTCGCTCGCGGTGAGGCGATCGACTACGTCGCCGCGGCCGCGTCGACGTTCGATCCGAACCGCCTCACGGTCGGCTTCGCGCGCCGGCTCGCGACGTACAAGCGCCTGCACCTGCTGTCGCTCGAGCCGGCGCGCGCGCTGCGCGTGCTGGGCGATCGGCTGCAGTTCCTCTTCGCGGGGAAGGCCCATCCCCTCGACGAGGAGGCGAAGCTCGTCGCGACGCGGTTGTTCGAGCTGAAGCACCAGCCCGGTGTGGGGTCGCACGTCGCGTTCATCGAGGACTACGACCTGTCCGCGGCGCCGGCGCTCGTCGCCGGATGCGACGTGTGGCTGAACCTGCCGCGTCCGCCCTACGAGGCGAGCGGGACGAGCGGCATGAAGGCCGCGTTGAACGGCGGCCTCAACGTGAGCTCGCTCGACGGCTGGTGGGTCGAGGCGTATGACGGGAGGAACGGCTGGGCGGTCGACGGTGGCGACGGACCCGACGGCGACGAAGGTCGCGACCGTCGTGACGCGACCGCGCTCTTCGACATCGTCGAATCGCAGGTCGAGCCGCTGTTCTACGACCGCGGTCGCGACGGGCTGCCCCACGACTGGATCGCGCGCGTCAAGGCGACGCTGCGCACGATCGGGCCCCGCTTCTGCGCGACCCGCATGATGGAGGAGTACGAGCGCCGGATCTACGCCGCCGAGCCGCGGCGCGTCGGCGCCAGCCAGTCGAGCAGCTGATCGGCCGGCAGGGCCCGGGTCAGGTAGAAGCCCTGGGCCACGTCGCACCCGAGGCGCGCCAGGTGGTCCCACACCTCCTGGGTCTCGACGCCCTCGGCGACGACACACAGGTCGAGGTCGCGCGCCAGCTCGATCGTCGAGCGCACGATCGCTGCGTCGCTCACGTCGTCGACGACCGACGCGACGAACGTCCGGTCGATCTTGAGCTCGTTGACGGGGAGGCGACGCAGGTACGCGATCGACGAGTATCCGGCGCCGAAGTCGTCGATGGAGAGCTTCACCCCGAGGTGGTGGAGTGACGTGAGGACCTCGAGCGACCGCTGCGGTTCCCGCATGATCGTGTGCTCGGCCAGCTCGACCTCGAGCATGTGCGGCGCGACCGCGTAGTGCTCGAGGAGCTCGCCGACCTCGCCCGGGAACTCCGCGTCGAGCAGGCACCGCGCCGAGATGTTCACGGACACGGGCATCTCGATCCCCATGGTGCTCCACGCCCGCACCTGGGCCAGGGCGATGTGGAGGACGCGTGACGTGAGCGGCCGGATGAGGCCGGTTCGCTCGGCGGCGGGCACGAACTCCGCGGGCGGGATGATGCCGTGCACCGGGTGCTGCCACCGGGCCAGTGCCTCGACGCCGACGGTGCGCCGCGTCGCGACGTCGACCTTGGGCTGGTAGTGGCACACCAGCTGCTCGGGATCGTCGATCGCGCGGCGCAGCTCGCCGACGAGGGCGAGACGGCTCGGGCTGTGCGCGTCGAGCGCGGCGGTGTACACGCTCACCCCCGTGTGGCTGCCCTTCGCGACGTACATCGCGATGTCGGCGCGCTGGAGCAGATCGTCGAACGTGTCACCGTGCTCGGGCGTGTACGCGATGCCGACGCTCGTCTCGACGTCGAGCGTCAGGTCGTCGATCACGAACGGAACGCGGAGGACCTCGATCAGCTTCTCACCGATCGCGATCCCGTCCTCGGGCGTCTCGACGTCGGGCACGAGCACCACGAACTCGTCGCCGCCGAGACGGGCGACCGTGTCGGCCTCGCGCAGCGCGCTCTGCAGCCGGGGCCCGACCTGCTGGAGGAGCCGGTCCCCGTGGTGGTGGCCGAGCGTGTCGTTGACCTCCTTGAACCGGTCGAGGTCGAGGAGCATGAGCACGACCTTGCGACCCGAGCGACGGCTGGCGCGCACGGCCTGCTCGACCCGGTCCCGGAGGAGCGCGCGGTTCGGCAGCCCGGTCAGGTTGTCGTGCGTGGCCAGCTCGCGGTTCAACTCGGCCTGCCGGCGCAGCCGGCGCGACGCGCCTGCGACCAGACGGAAGAGGACGAGGTACAGCGCGGCGAGACCGGCGAAGAGGATGAGCTGCATCGACTTGGTGTCGGACGCGATCGCGTGCGAGATCGGGCTGTACGCCAGGTATGCGACGACCGCCGCGACCGGCTTGGCCGAGTGGTTGAGGTAGACGGGCTCGGTGATCGCGATCAGATCGCCGTGTCGCTTCTGGAGCTGCAGCGCGTGGTTCGAGATGTGTCGCGCCGCGGGCAGGTCGAGGAGCGCCGTGCGAACGTGGCCGGCGAGAGCGGCCCGCAGGTCGGCGGAGGGCGGCCGCGAGGTGCCGATCGCGGATTGCACGTCGCTGAATGTGATCATGCCGTTCGGCAGGTACGCGTCCACGCCGACGAAATGCGCCGTGCGCTTCAGCGAGCCGAGGACCGCGTTCAGCATCACGACATCGCTCGCGGTCGCGACACTCGACTGCTTCGGTGCCTGCAGACCCGCGACGAGGTCGACCGCGAGGGTGACGTTCGACGTCGCGGTGGCGACGTTGCGGCGCTCGATGATGCGCGAGAGTCGCCACGAGAGCACCGCGCCGAGCGCGACCACGAGCACGAGGCTCAACACCGCGAACCGCATCAACAGCGACGGGCGGTGCACGCGACGAAGGAACGAAGGCCTCACGAATGCCTGATCGGCTCTGCCGACACGGGGACGAGGCGCTGTGACATCGGTCACCGGAAGGCCCGTCGGCCCGGGCCCTCGCAGCCCGAGCGGCGGCTCCGGCCCGATGGGGCCGTTACTTCGTGGCGCCGCGCGCCGATTGCTTCAGGAGTGGTCGCTCCGGGAGGAGGTGGCGCGTTGATCGCGACGACGTTGACGGGCGGGATCGGTGTGTTGGCGGGGGCGCTCCTCGTGCTCCTCGTCGGCGCGGCGGCGGTCGGGGCCACGGTGTCGTGGTGGCGGCGACGCCACGACGAGCCCCTCTTCGCCGGGATGGACGACCTGATCCCGCTCGAGCTCGTCGACGCGTTCGACGACGTCGACGCCGACTGGGCGCCGGCACCCGCGGACGCGCTGGCCGAGCTCCAGCGCCTCGGTGCCGAGTACCGGACCGACGTCCGGACCTCCCGCTCGCGGCGGGCCGCGGCCGGCACCGGGGTGCTCGTCGCGCTGACCGTCGGCGCGCTCGCCGACCGCCGGAATCGCTCCCGCGACTGATCCGCCATCCCGGACGTGGCGAACGCACGGTGATGCACCCCGTGTGACGAAACGCGGGGTGACGAACGGTGTGGTGCGCGCCGACGGATCGGGAACTACCGTCGCGCCCGCGCTCGACGAAAGGGGCGACAGGTGGCACGAATCGTCGTGATCGGCGCCGGCGTCGGAGGGCTCACGACCGCGAGCGTGCTCGCGCGTGACGGTCACGGCGTCACCGTGCTCGAACGGGATCCCGCGCCACCGCCGCTGGGCTCGGCGCACGAAGCCTGGAACGGGTGGGACCGGCGGGGCGTCAACCAGTTCCGCATGCTCCACTACTTCCTGCCGCGCTTCCGCCTGCTGCTGGACGCGGAGCTCCCCGACGTGGTGGTCGAAGCCGACAACCTCGGCGCGTTGCGACACAACCCGATCGTGGCCGCGCCGGCCGAGGTGACGGGTGGTGTGCGGCCCGGCGACGAGCAGTTCGACGCGCTCACCGCGCGGCGACCGGTCATGGAAGCCGCGCTCGCACGCGCGGCGGAGCAGACCGACGGCGTCGCGATCCGTCGCGGCGTCGCCGTCGTGGGGCTCGCGACCGGTGAGCCGCGCGTCGCCGGCGTCCCGCACGTCGTCGGCGTCCACACCGACGAGGGCGAGCGTCTCGACGTCGATCTCGTCATCGACACGTCCGGCCGCCGCTCGCCACTGCCCGGCTGGCTCGACGCGATCGGCGCGCGCCCGCCGGAGGAGGAGCTCGAGGACTGCGGCTTCGTCTACTACGGCCGCTACTTCCGTTCCGCCGACGGTGAGCTGCCGTTCGCGTTCGGGCCGCCCCTGCAGCACTACGACTCGGTGTCGGTCCTCACCCTGCCGGCCGACAACGGCACCTGGGGCGTCGGTTTCATCACGAGCGCCCGCGACGCGGCCGCGCGCCGGCTGCGCGACGTGGACAAGTGGTCCGCCGCGCTCAAGCAGTTCCCGCTCGTCGCGCACTGGGCCGACGGTGAGCCACTCGACGACGAGGTCGCGATCATGGCCAAGATCGAGGACCGTCACCGCAGCTTCGTGGTCGACGGCCGGCCCGTCGCCACTGGGGTGGTCGCGGTCGCCGACTCGTGGGCGTGCACGAACCCGTCGGTCGGGCGTGGCGCGACCATCGGCTTTCTGCATGCGCGCGCCCTGCGCGATCTCCTCCGTGCGTGCCCGCTCGACGACTCCGTCGGTCTTGCGACCGCATGGCACGACGCCACGCTGCGCGAGGTCGAGCCGTGGTACCGCGCGACGCTCACCTTCGACCGCCACCGTCTCGCGGAGATCGAGGCCCAGGCCCGCGGTGAGCGCTACGAGACCGACGATCCCGAGTGGGAGCTCACACAGGCGATGGGCCACGTCGGTGGGCAGGACCCCGACGTCATGCGCGCGTCGATACGCATCGCCGGGTTGCTGGCCACGCCCGACGAGGTGCTCGCCGAGCCCGGGCTCCTCGACCGCGTCATGGAGCTCGGCCAGGGCTGGCGTGACGCGCCGACCACGGGACCCGACCGCGCCGAGCTCGTCGCCACGCTCGCACGCTGAACCGCCGGAGGTGGGCATGAGAGTCGACGTCAATGGCACCGGCATCGAGGTGCAGGTCGAGGGTCAGGGGCGCCCGGTCGTGCTGCTGCACGGTTTCCCCGACTCGGGTCGGCTCTGGCGCAACCAGGTGCCCGCGCTGACCGGCGCAGGCTTCCAGATGATCGTGCCGGACCTGCGCGGCTACGGCGCGTCGGACAAGCCCGACGACGTCGAGTCGTACGCGTTGCCGTTCCTCGCAGGTGATGTGCTCGGTGTACTCGACCATCTCGGCATCGAGCGCGCGCACGTCGTCGGTCACGACTGGGGATCCGCGCTCGCGTGGGCGATCGCGTCGCTCGCCGGTGACCGTGTCGACCACCTCGTCGCGATGTCGGTCGGCAACCCGCTCGCGTTCCGCGGTGCCGGCCTGCCCCAGCGGGAGAAGTCGTGGTACATGCTCCTGTTCCAGTTCCCCGGCATCGCGGAGCAGTGGCTGACCGACGACGGATGGGCGAACTTCCGCGAGTGGTCGCGCCGCTCCGACGCCGACGAGATCATCGCGGACCTCGAGGCCACCGGCTCGCTCACGCCCGGGCTCAACTGGTACCGGGCCAACATCCCGCCCGAGTCGTGGGTGGGCCCGCCGATGGAGTTGCCGCCCGTCGCCGCGCCGACGATGGGCATCTGGAGCTCGGGAGACTTCGCGCTGCTCGAGGACCAGATGGTCGACTCGGCCAAGTACGTCACCGGGCCGTGGCGCTACGAGCGCATCGAGGGTCCGGGGCACTGGATGCAGCTCGAGGCGCCCGACGAGGTGAACCGCCTACTGGTCGACTTCCTGCCGGCTTGACGCGCGCTCAGCCGCGGGCCGCGATCTGCGCGGCGACCGTGACCAACCCGAGCTCGTCCGCGAGGCGCGCGGCCTCGCCGAGCAACGTCGCGCTGCGCTCGGCGTCGCCCGGTGCGCCTCGCGCGTGCAGCGCCTCGGCCAGGGCGAGGCGGGCCCGGGCCTCGTAGGCCGGAGCACCGAGGTCGACCTCGAGCTCGACCGCGTCCTCGAGATGGGCGACAGCCTCGTCGTGGCGGCCGAGCGCGCCCGCGAGCAGGCCCAACGGGCGCGATGTGATGCCGAGATAACCGACGCCGATCGCGATCGGCACGCCGCGTCGCGCGTACGGGAGGAGCAGGTCGTACACCGTCTGCGCGATGTCGCGCTCGCCGAGCGCGGCCGCGACCTCACCCGAGAGACTCATGGCCGCGAGCCACAGCCAGTCCATCGGCACCGCGTCGAACCCGTCGTCGGCGAGCGCGCGCAGCTTGGCGCGCGCGTCGTCGTCGCGTCCGAGCTCGAGCGCGGTGATCGCGAGCGTGGCCGCCCACGCCGCGACGTCGGGCATCTGGCTCGCGAAGGCCTGAAACGCGGGCTCCACCTCCGCGAGCCGTCCCTGGTCGCGACGCAGCGCCCACATGAGGCCCGCATAGCCGGCCACGACCGCGATCTGGTCGGGCGTCGACGCGCTCAGGGCCTGGTTGGCGAGGGACTCCGCGCGGTCGTGATCGCCGGAGAGCTGGGCCACCATCGCGGTGCGCTGCTGGGCCATCGCCTTGTACCACGGCTGCCCCAGCTCGTCTGCCAGCCGGGCCATGGCCTCCACGTCCTCGTCGACGCCGGCGCGCCGGGCCGACTCGATGCGCGCGGTCGCGCGCCAACCACGCGCCTCGCACGCGGCCTCCGTGTGGCCCGAGCGCTCGGCCGCGTCGAGCTGCATGTCGACGTAGTGCAGCCGCTCCTCGAGCATCGCGGGACCGAACGTCGCGAGCACGCTGCCCGCGAGCACGTACGCGAGGTCACCCGGGTCGCCGAGGCGCTGCGCCATGGCGACGGCCTCGGCGACGAGGTCGAGGCGCGGTCCCTCGTACGTGTTGAGGAACGAGTTGGCGGCGCGGATCGCGAGGAGCTTGGCCCGCAGGCCGCTGTCGGTCTCGGGCAGTGCCGCGAGCGCCTCGTCGGCCAGTGTCGCGAGCCCGAACTCCTTCACGAGCGGTTGCGCGTGCCGGAGCATGCCCAACGCGGCACTGGCCAGACGGTCCGGGTCGCCGAGGACGCGCGCCTCGTCGGCTGCCTGCTGGAGCGCCTTCTTCGAGCCCGCGTGGTCGAGCACCCGCATGCGCGCGCCGCCCACCGCGAGCAGCACGTCGATGCGTTCGACCGGTGTCGCGTCCCGGCTCCGTTCGAGGACCGAAAGGGCCTGCTCGAAGCTCGCGACGGCCTGCTCGTACTCGAGCGAGCGCAACGCAACCTCACCCGCGCGCAGCAACGCCGCGATCACATGGTGCGGGTCGGCACGACCCGACGCGAGGAGATGCGCAGCGACGTCGGTCGCGACGTCGTCGGGCGCCTCGGCGTGGATCCGTTCCAGCGCGGCGGCGGTGCGCTCGTGGAGGCGGGAGCGCTTCGTCGCGCTCAGCTGCCCGTAGAGCACGTCGCGGACGAGCGCGTGCGCGAACTCGAAGCGGCCGACGACCTCCGACCGCTCGCGGACGAGGCCCACGGTGACGGCGGTGTCGAGGAGGTCGACGACATCGTCGGCGCGGGTCGTGTCGCCGCCCGCCTCGAGCACGTCCTCGAGCACCGCGGCGTCGAACGTGCGCCCGACGACGGCGGCCGTGTCGAGGACGCGCTCGACCTCGGTGTCCAGCCGCCCGACCCGTCGCAGCACCACGTCGCGCACGGTCTCGGGCACACCGAAGCGCGCGAGCGCGTCACGATCGAGCGCGGACACGTCGAAGCCGGACAGGTCGAAGCCCACGACGTCGAAGCCGGCGACGTCGAGCAGGTCGTTGGTCATCTCCTGCACGAAGAACGGGTTGCCCTCGGTCTTGGTGTAGAGCGCGTCGCCGAGCCGCTCCGACACCCGTCTCGCCGCGGCGTCGTCGGCCACCCCGACGACCGCCTCCTCGAGGAACTGCACGACCTCGGCCCGGGCCAGGCCCGGCATCGCGACGCGCTCCACCTTGCCGGTGCGCGCGGTCTCGGCCAGGAACGGGACGAGCGGGTCGCGCTCGCCGGTGTCGGTGTCGCGCCAGGTGGCGAGGAGCAGGACGCGCATCGGCGTGTCCGAGCGCACGAGGTGCCGGATGAGCAACGTCGTCGCCTTCGAGGCCCACTGCATGTCGTCGACGACGACGAGCAGCGGACGGGGCTCGGACGCGGCCGCGAGCCAGTTCACCACCGCTTCGAAGAGGCGGTACCGCGCGGTCTCGGCCTCCGTGCTCGGCGCGGGCGCGAGCCCGGAGAGCCGCTCGGTCAGCTCGGGGAGCAACCGCACCAGCTCGCCCGCGCCTGGGCCGAGCTCCTCGCGCAGGTACGCGGGCTGGGTATTGGTGACGAAGCGGGAGAGGGCCTCGACGAACGGCTGGTACGGGACGTCGAGGTCCTCGTCGCACCGGCCGAACAGCACGGCGCCACCGTCGTCGTGGACGTGACGCGCGATCTCGGCCGCGAGTCGGGTCTTGCCGATGCCGGCCTCGCCGGTGAGCACGACGAAACGCGTCGCGCCCTCACGCACCTCGGCCCACGTGGTCGTGAGGTGCTCGCACTCCGGCCGCCGGCCGACGAAGACGTTCTGGCCCGCGATGCTCAGCGCTGACGGCAGCGCCATCGCGTCGTCGGCCGCCGCGGGGCTCCACTCGATCTCGTACGCGTCGAGCGGCTCGGGGAGGCCCTTCAGCTCCAACGCGCCTGCGGACACGAAGGTCACGTCGGTGCGCGAGCCCGCGAGCAGCTTGATCAGCGCGGAGGCCAGGATGCCGCCGGCCCGCGCCTTCGGTTCGAGACGCGCCGCCTCGACGACGGGCGTGCCGTGGTAGTCGTCGGCGTCCCAGGTGACGTCGCCCGCCGAGATGCCGATACGAATCTGAACGGGGAGCCCGGTGCGCCGCGCCTGCAGCTCGGCCGCCTGCTGCATCGAGACCGCGCACGCGATCGCGTCGAACGCGGCGTCGAAGACGGCCATGATCCCGTCGCCGGTGCTCTTCACCACGACACCGGCACGGTCCTCGACCGCGGCGCGCAGGATGCGCTCGTGCTCGTCGCGCAGACGGTCGGCCGCGTTGTCGCCGAGACGTGAGCGGAGCGCGGTCGAGCCCACCATGTCGGTGATCAGGACCGACCTGGTCCCGTGTCCGCTGCCCGTCGCCGTCCCCACGGCGGCAGCGTAGGCTCCGCGGGCCGCCGTCGGGGCCCGGTTGCACCGGGTATCGCGCACATGTGTCGTCGCACGAGAGAGGCAGGGAGCCAGGGTCATGCGCATCGAAACCGTCGTCACGTCGGTGTCGTGGATCCCGTCCGAGGCGGTGACCGGCATGACCAAGGCGCCCTTCGAGCTCGGGGTGGCCCACTACGACGAGCCGCCGCCCGACCGGATCACCGACCTCGGCGCGCTCCAGGCCGCCGACCGGTTCCGGTTCGCGAACGAGCTCCGCGCCTGGATCGACGCGGTCGACGGTCGCATCGTCGACGCCGGGTACTCGGGCGGCGGCCGGATCGGGAGCACGACGCTGCGCCTGGGTGCCGCGGAGATGACCCTCGCCGCGACCTCGTACCCCGACCTGCGCGCGGAGCCGAAGGGCGGCGACGGCTGGGTGCGCTTCGAGCAGACCGCGGGCGGTCGCACGGGTGCGCCCGCACCGCGACGGGTGCGCGGTGCGCCGCTGCTCAAGATCTCGGCGCCCACCGCGTGGACCACGCTCGCGCTCACGATCCACGCCGACGGGCGCACCGAGCACGAGCTGGTCGGCGCGAGCCCGTTTCCCCGTCATTGGATCTACGACGCCGACGGCATGCTCGTGCAGAAGAGCGGGCTGATCGACTTCAAGGGCTGGTACCGCCGCGCGTTCGGTCGGCACTCGCCGTGGGGCGACGAGAACGCGCCCGCGTTCGTCACCACGGTCGAGTCCGCGCTCGAGCGCGAGCTGTCGACCGCGATCATGCGTGGCGGCGCCAAGCCGCGGCTCGAGAAGCTGCGCAAGGGTGGGCTGCTCGTCAAGCAGGGGGAGCGCGGTGACGAGCTGTACCTGTTGCTCGACGGCATGGTCGAGTTCGAGGTCGACGGCACGCCGGTCGCCGAGGCGGGCCCCGGCGCGATCATCGGCGAGCGCGCTGCGCTCGAAGGTGGCGTGCGCACCTCTACCGTGCGCGCCCTCACGCCGTGCCGGGTCGCCGTCGCGACCGCGAAGCAGTTGGATCCCGCCGCGCTGGCCGAGGTGAGCAAGGGCCACCGGCGCGAGCACGGGTGATGACCGAGGGTCCGAGCGCCCGGCCCACGTCGCATGCTCGTCCGAGCAACGGCGACGGCCCGCTCTCGCGGATCCGGGTGTGCGACTTCTCGGGCCAGCTCGCGGGAGCAGGCGCGACCCGCTACCTGGCCGCGTTCGGCGCGCAGGTCATCAGGATCGAGGACCCGGTGCGGCACGGCCGGTGGGACATCCTGCGCGGCTCGCCACCGTTCATCGACGACCGGCGCGGTATCGACCTGGGCGGCGCGTTCCAGAACCACAACGTCGAGAAGCTCGGCGTCACGATCAACCTGCGCACCGAACGCGGGCGCGACCTCGTGCGCCGGCTGGTCGCGATCAGCGACGTCGTGGCCGAGAACTTCGCCGCGGGCGTGCTCGCCCGGCTCGGCTTCCCGTACGAGGTGTTGCGCGAGATCCGTCCCGACGTGATCTACGTGTCGAACAGCGGGCTCGGTCACTCGGGGCCGTACTCGTCGTTCAAGACGTGGGGCCCGATCGTGCAGGCGATCTGCGGACTCTCGTTCACGTCGGGGCTGCCCGACCTGCCGCCGGCAGGTTGGGGTTACTCGTACATGGACCACCAGGGCGCCAACATGGAAGCGGTCGCGATCCTCGCCGCGCTCGTGCACCGCGACCGCACCGGCGAGGGCCAGTGGATCGACATGTCGTGCACGGACGCGGGTGCGTCGTTGCTCGGGCCGCCGGTGCTCGACGCCACCGTCAACGGCCGCGGCACGCGCCGGCCCGGCATGCCCCACAGCAACCACAGTCAGTCACCGGTGATGGTGCCCCACGCCATCTACCCGTCGGCCGGCGACGACTGCTGGGTCGCGATCGCGTGCCGTGACGACCGCGACTGGTGCGCGCTGACCGGGGTGATCGGTGATGCTCGGTTGCACGACACGCGCTTCGGGACGGTCGCCGGTCGAGCTGCGGCGCAGGACGAGCTCGACGGGATCGTCGCGTCGTGGACCCGGGAGCGCGACAAGTTCTCGACCGCGGACGCGGTGCTCGCCGTAGGTGTGCCCGCCGCACCGGTCCGCACGCCGGAGGAGCGGATCGACCGCGATCCCGCGACCGCGGCGTGGGGGTTGTGGCCCGAGGTGGAGCACGCGGCGATGGGACGGGTACGGGTCGACGGGCTGCCCGTCCACCTCAGCGAGTCCGACTGGTGCATCGAGCGGGGCGCGCCGACGCTCGGTGCCGACAACGACTACGTGTTCGGCGAGCTGCTGGGTTGCTCGGCGTCGGACCGCGCCGCCCTGCAGGAAGAGGGCGCGATATGAGCGCGCCGATGGGGCCGCTGTCGGGGTTGCGCGTCGTCGAGCTCGCGAGCGAGTGGACGATGTACGCCGGGAAGCTGCTCGCCGACCTCGGAGCCGAGACCGTGTTGGTCGAGCCGCCCGGCGGTCATGCGACGCGTGCGTTCGAGCCGTTTGTCGACGACGAGCCCGGCATCGAGCGGAGCCTCTGGTTCTGGCACTACAACACGTCGAAGCTCGGCGTGACGATCGACCGCGACTCGGCCGAGGAGATGCGCGCGCTGCGCGAGCTCGCGGCGACGGCTGACGTGCTCCTGCAGGGCGACGTCCAGTTCGACATCGCGCCGTTCGCACGCGACGAGCTCATCGTGGTGTCGGTCACGCCGTTCGGGCTCGGGGGACCGCGCGCCGGCGATCCCGCGACCGACCTCACGTTGCTCGCCGGCGGGGGACCGGTGTGGAGCTGTGGCTACGACGACCACGGCCTGCCGCCGGTGCGCGGCGGCGGGAACCAGGCCCTCCACATCGGCGGCGTGCACGCGGTGATGGCGACGCTGGTCGCGGTGCTCCACCGCAACGTGACGGGGCGGGGTCAGCACGTCGACGTCTCGATGTACGCGGCCGCGAACGTCACGACCGAGGCCGCGACGTACGAGTGGCTGGTGGCGCGCGAGACGGTCCAACGCCAGACGTGCCGCCACGCGAGCCAGTTCCCGACCGCGTCGTCGCTCGCGCCCGACGTGGGCGGGCGCCTCCTGCACACCGGGGTGCCGCCCAGGACGGTGAAGGAGTTCGAGGGGCTGCTCGGATGGCTCCATGATCTCGGCCTCGCCGACGAGTACCCGGAGACGTTCTTCCTCGAGATGGGCCGTGACCGTGGCGGGGTGCACCTCTCGGACCTCGCGACCGACGTCGAGGCCCGTGAGATCTTCGCCGCCGGACGTGGCGCGTTGACGTTCATCGCGTCGCGCATGACCGACCACGATTTCTACGTCGAGGGCCAGCGCCGCGGTCTCGCGGTCGCCGTCATCGCCGCGCCCGAGGAGGTGATGACCGATCCGCACTTCGTCGCCCGAGGCTTCCCGACCCCGGTCGAGCACGAGGACCTGGGTCGAACCTTCACCTATCCGGGCGCGCCCTTCCACGCGCCGCGCTCGCCGTGGCGCATCAAGAGCCGCGCCCCCCACGTCGGTGAGCACAACGAAATGCTGGGCTGACGCGCTCACCCGGCGGTCGCACCGTTGGGACGTTCATCGGCGAATGACGCCGATCAGCGTCCCGACTGCGCCGGCGCGGCGATGGCGCTGTGGACCGCGTTGCAGAGCTTCTGCGTGGTCCACGGGAACACGATGACCTGACAGCCGTCGAGCAGCTCGGGATGACGCGCGAGGTCCGCGGGCCAGGCCTGCACGACGAGATGCGCGTTCGGGTACGCAAGCTTCAGGTTCGCGAGGATGTCGCGACCGTCGCCGGTGTCGAGCCCGAGCCCCGCGACGACGACGTCGAAGTCGCTGCCGAAGGGGCACGCACGACCGACCGTGATCGGGCACGGCCCATGACCGTCGGCGGGCCCGCCACAGAAGGTGAGGTCGCAGTCGTCGAGCTCCTGCGCCTCCTTCACCGTGAAGTGCCAGGGCTGCGCGGGAGCTTCCACGAGCACACGGAGTCGCCGGTGACCGTTCTCCGCAGCCGTCATCGCGAGCGCCTCCATCTCGGTCACGTGATCCGTCACGTGCTCACCTTCACCATCGGCACGCTCGACGACGCGTCCAAGTGCCGGAGGTCACGGAGACCGGCCCGATCGAGTGACGAACACCCCGAGCGCGGCGGGACGTTCGGCACTGCCACCGCGCACCGCGGGCGACGACCCTCGGAGCATGAGCACGGTCGAGCGCGAACCGTGTCCGCCTGCCGACGACGGCGGCGGGTCATCCGCCGCGTCCGCGTCCACGCCGACAGCGCGCGCGTCACACCGACGGAAGCCGCACCGCGTGCTGCGCGCGCTGATCCTCGGCGTCCCTTCGGTGCTCGTCGCGTTCGGACTCATGCAGCTCGTCCCGTACCGGATCTCCAACCCACCGGTGGTACAGGAGCCGAACTGGGACAGCCCGCGCACGCGGGAGCTCGCAGTCGCCGCGTGCTTCGACTGCCACAGCAACGAGGTCGAGAAGCCGTGGTACGCGCGGGTGGCGCCGATCTCGTGGTGGCTGACCAATCACGTGAACGACGGCCGCGACGCGCTCAACTTCTCGGACTGGGCCAACCATCACGGTGAGGCGGGCGATCTCACCGAGGCGGTGAAGAACGGATCGATGCCGCCCAGCTACTTCACCTGGTTCGGTCTGCATCCCGAGGCGAAGCTCACCCGGGCCCAGCGCGACGCGCTCGCGGAGGGCCTGCGCAAGACGGCGGCCCGGTCCGGCGGCACCAACGGCGCGACGACGGGTGGATGACGGCATCGCCACGGCACGACGCGCACGAAGAGGTTTGGGAGGTGCGCACATGACACACCGCATCGTGATCCTCGGCGGTGGGACCGGTGGCACGTTGACCGCCAACCGGCTGCGCCGCGCGTACGGGACCGACGAAGCCGAGATCACGGTCGTCGACCGCGACGACCGTCACGTCTACCAGCCCGGCCTGCTGTTCGTGCCGTTCGGCCTCGCGCATCCCGAGGACATCGTGCGTCCGCGCGCCCGCCAGCTCCGCAAGGGGATCGAGTTCCGTCGGTCCGGTGTCGACCACGTCGAGCTCGCGACCGATCGGGTTCACCTCGAGGACGGCTCGGTCCTGCCCTACGACGTGGTCGTCGTGGCAACCGGCGCGACGCTCGTGCCCGAGGAGACCGAAGGCCTGACCGGTCCGGGCTGGATGGAGAAGGTGTTCACCTTCTACACGCCCGAAGGAGCGGGCGCACTAGAGGGCGCGCTGGCGACGTTCGGCGGCGGGCGTGTCGTCGTGAACATCGTCGACATGCCGATCAAGTGCCCGATCGCCCCGCTCGAGTTCACGTTCCTGGCCGACTGGTACTTCCAGGAGCGGGGGATCCGCGACCGGGTCGAGCTGTCGTTCGTCACGCCGCTCGACGGTGCCTTCACGAAGCCGGTCGCGGCCGGGTCGCTCGCGGGGCTCCTCGCCGAGAAGGGCGTCGAGCTCGTCACCGAGTTCAACACGGGCGAGGTCGACGGCGCGGCGGGCAAGCTCGTGGCGTACGACGGGCGCGAGGTCGACTTCGACCTCGCCGTGGTCGTGCCCCTGCACAGCGGCTCACCGTTCGTGTCGCGCTCGCCCGGGCTCGGTGACGAGCTGGGGTTCGTGCCGGTCGACGAGCGCACGCTGCAGGCGAAGGCCAAGCCGAACGTGTTCGCGATCGGCGACGTCGCGAGCCTGCCGACGTCGAAGGCCGGCTCGGTGACGCACTTCGAGGGCGAGACGCTCGTCGAAAACGTCCAGCGGTTCCTGCGCGGCGAGGAGCCGATCGGCTCGTTCGACGGTCACGCGAACTGCTTCATCGAGACCGGCTTCCGCAAGGCGCTGCTCATCGACTTCAACTACGAGACGGAGCCGCTCCCGGGACATTTCCCGATGCGTGTCGGCCTGCCGCTGCTCAAGGAGTCGCGGCTCAATCACGTCGGGAAGCTCATGTTCCAGTGGTTGTACTGGCACACGTTGCTCCCCGGCCGGGACTTCCCCGGCATCACCGCGGCCATGCCCGCAGCGGGCAAGACGCGCGAGACGACGCAACCTTCGAACGAGAAAGCGAGAGCGTCATGACCACGATGACCGTCGCCGGCGTCGATGTCGACGTGAACGACGAAGGCTTCTTCGAGCATCCGGAGCAGTGGACCGAGGCGATGGCACCCGAGCTGGCCAGACACGAAGGCATCGACGAGCTCACCGCCGAGCACCGCAAGGTCATCGACTTCATGCGCAAGGAGTACTTCGAGAAGGGCACCGGCCCGACCGTCCGCGTGCTCGGCAAGAAGTCGGGGGTGTCGGTGAAGGAGCTGTACCAGCTCTTCCCGAAGGGCCCGGCGAAGGTCGCCGCCAAGATCGCGGGCATCCCGAAGCCCCGCGGCTGCATCTGAGAGGTGACGTGATGGAACCGACCATCGAGAAGGTCTCGATCATCGTGTCGAAGGGCTCGCTCGAAGGCGTCTACCCGGGTCTGATCATGGCCAACGGCGCGCGCGCCGAGGGCATCGAGGCGAACCTGTTCTTCACGTTCTTCGGGCTCGACGCGATCCATGACAAGCGCATCGACCGCATCAAGGTCGGCACCGTCGGCAACCCCGGGCTGCACGTACCGACGTGGGTGGGTGCCATTCCCGGGATGTCGTGGATGATGACGAAGTACTTCGCGCGCAAGATGGACGGGCTCGACATCCCGCCGGTGCGCGAGTTCGTCGAGATGATCTCCGACACCGGCGCCGGCCTGTACGCGTGCAAGGCCTCCGTCGACCTGTTCGGGTTCACCAAGGACGACTTCGTCCCGCAGGTCAAGGACATCATCACCGTCGGAGAGTTCTACGAGATCGCCGCGGGCGGCCAGATCGTCTTCACCTGAGCGATCCGGTCGTTGCGGCCGCCCGGCCCTGCTTCGTGACCGGCGCCGAGGAGCCCATCGCACCGAGCATCCATCCGATCCGATCGCCGGTCGGGTAACACGAGGCCGTGGCGATCACCGCGGTGCAGCAGGCGACGCAACCGGCGGAGTGGGACGAGGCGCGCGTCGTGCTCGTGTCCCGGCCGTCGATCGAGACGCTCTTCGGCGTCCTCAACACCGATGCGGCCAATTTCCTGCGCCCGTTCGACCTCGACCAGGCACGGGTGGAGCACGACGGGTTCCGGCGCGCGATGGAAGCGCGCGGTGTACGCGTCGTCGACCTGCGCGACGCGCTCACTGGCGGTGACCTCGACGCGTTGCGCGGCGCCGCGAGCGCGTCGCTGCGCTACGAGCTGGACTCGATGATCGGCGACGAAGACCGCGCCGAGCTCGGCGAGCTGCACCGGCACACGATCGCCACGCTCGGGCCGCGCGCGCTCGCGGATGTCGTGATGCTGCGGCCGGTGCTGAAGCTCCGACCGAACCCGCACGCGCCCGACCGGACGTGCCGCTTCCTCCCGACGTTCGAGGTGCGTCCCGCCGACAACGCGTACTTCACCCGCGACCCGATGATCACGACCGCGGCCGGTGCGGTGATCGGACGGATGAACCTCGCGGTGCGACGCCCGGAGAACGACGTTGCCGCGCTCGTGCTCGGCGGACTCGGTATCACTCCGTTGCTGCGCGTTGCGCCACCCGGCTTCCTGGAGGGTGGCGACTTCCTTCCCGCGGGCTCGTTCTGCCTGCAGGGTCAGGGTCTCCTCTCGGACGCGGACGGGATCGGTCAGCTGCTCGACGCGGGTGCGTACGGCGAGGTCGAGGTCGCGATCGTGCGCGACCCCCGCTGCCAGATGGACGAGATGCATCTCGACACGTACTTCGCGCTCTACGGCCGCCACCTGGCCGGTATCTGCGACGACCGTCTCGGTGCCGACCAGCCCGAGGTCGACGTGTGGGTGCCCGAGGAGACGCCGTCGGGGCGTCGCTACCGCAAGACGCGCACGCTCGGCTTCCTCGCGTACCTCGCCGAGAAGCACGTCGAGGTGCTGACCTTCACGAAGGACGAGCAGCGGGAATTCGCCGCGAACGGGCTGTTGCTCGGGCCGATGGACTACCTCGCCGTCGCGCAGGCGGGGGAGGCGTTCCTGGATCGCCTCCGCGCACGCGGTGTGCGGGTCGAGCCGATCGAGTACCGCGCCCTCACCGGTGGCTACGGCGGACCGCACTGCTCCAGTCAGGTGCTGGTGCGGGCTGAGCGGTTCGGGACCTTCGACCGCGCGCCGGCCCGCGGTGACGGGCCCCACGGTGCGTGACGTCGGGACTTCCGGCACTCCTTCCGCACCGCGCGCTCGGGCACGCTGCGGGAAGGGGGTGACGTGATGACGACGACGGAGTTCCTGGACTACCTGGCGGAAAGCACGACGACCCACGGGCTCGCGGCGCAGCTCGCGTCTGCGGTGGCCGAGCGCCGGCGACTGGACGCGTACCTCGCGTTCGAGGCGCCCGGAGCGCCCGCACCCACGCCGCGTGCCGCGTGATGGAGACGCCGGCGCGGGTCGCGGTCCCCCTCGACGGTTCCGCGTTCGCACGCCGGGCGCTCGTGCCGGCGGGTGTGCTCGCGACGGGACTCGACGTGCCGGTCCAGCTCGTGGCAGTGCGGTACGGCGAACGACGCGACGAGGTCGAGGACGAGCTGCGCACGTGTGCGGCTGACGCCGGCATCGAAGCGCCGGAGCTCGTCATGATGTGCGACGAGGATGGTTCCCCGCCGGTGCTGCTCGCCGACCTGCTCCGACCGGATTCGTTGCTGTGCATGACGACACATGCGCGTCACGGGGTCGGCCGCGCAGTCCTGGGCAGCGTGGCCGAGGAGCTGATCCGCACCCTGCACCGACCGGTCGTGCTCGTCGGACCGTCGGTCGAGGTCGAGCAGCTCACGCCGGTCGACGAGCTCGTCGTCTGCATCGACGGCACGCCCGCCTCGCACGACGTGCTGCCCGAGGTCGTGCCGCTCGCGCGCCGCCTCGGCGCGAAGGTGAGCGTGGTCCAGGTCGTCCACCCGGACCCGACCGCGCGCGCCCGTCTGCTCGACGACGGCGCGGTCCTCGACGACGCCGCGTTCGAGAGCCTGGTGCGATCGGTCACCACCGTTCCCGTCCACGGCGAGATCGTGGCGTCGCCCGACCCGGCGGCCGCAGTGGCCGAGCTCACCACACCCGGGTCACTCGTCGCGCTCGTCACCCATGCGCGTCGCGGGCTCGCCCGGGCGGTGCTCGGAAGCACGACCGCCGCGATCGTCCACCGCGTGCAGGCGCCCGTGCTCGCGTTCCGGCCGGTCGCACTGGCCGACGTCTGACGGGGTACCGCGAGCGGGCGTCGTGCTCAGTCGAAGAAGTCCGCTGCGGGACCGCGCGCGTTCAGCGACGCGGCGATCTCGTCGCCGCGCTGCTGCACCTCTCGATCGCAGCCCTCGAGCGCCCCACCGGTTCTCAGGCCCCGCAGAGCCACGTCGCCCAGCCGGTGAGGTTCCGGAACCCAAGCGTCGGGCGCGGCGTCGCTGAGTCGACTGCGCGTCTCCGGACCGAGCACCGCACCGAGTCGTATCCACCCGCGCTCGACGACCCTGCGACCGGTCGTTGTCCAATCGACATCTGCGAGCGTTCGTTCGCGCCTCGCAGGACCGCCCAGGCCCCTGCGAGCGCCAGGCCGCCATGCACCCGACACGAGCACAGTCTGGCCGGTCCGAAGGCTTCGTGAGGAGGGAGCCGGCACGCGACTGGAGCGCTGTCTTGGCGCGCGAGGCTTTCGCTCCGACGGGGATCAGCCCGAGTTCTCGAACAGCGCCGCGTGCAAGCTGTCGAGATAGGTGCCCTCGCCGCTCGGCGAGGCCCACTCGGCGGCGGACTCGACCGCGGTTCCCTCGCCCCACTCGTTGAACGTCGTCACGAGCTCGAAGTTCGCGTTCGACGCCCGCATCTGGGCGACGTTCTGGGCCCACCGGGTGGGATCCCGGGCGAGGCGCACGGGGCTGTTCTTCAGCCAGAAGCCGGGCGAGATCGTGAAGCTGTGGGTGCCCTGGTTGTCGGTCGCGTTCGCAGGTGCGTACTGGTGCCAGTTGTCAGGCTGCGCAGGGCACGTCGCGTACTGCGGGAACACCTTCAACACGATGTAGAAGTTGCCGGGGGCGGCGTTGCGCGCGTCGACCCACCGCTGCGCCATCGCACAGCCGCTCGTCGTGTCGGCCTCGTCGCCGTACGCGAACACGACCGGTCGGCCGTCGACTTTCAGGTACATGTCGTCCTGTGCGTAGTTCTGCCAGATGTACGTGAGGTCCGACGCGATGTCCGCGCTGGACGGGTTCGGCCCCGGGGCGATCGGGTTGCCTTCGGCCTCGTAGTAGAGCGCCCACCGGAAGTCGCCTCCTTCGTTGCGGGCCGCCTGCAGGAGCGTCGGGATCGCGGTGTTGGTCCAGTGCGTCCGTCCCCACCACGACGCGATGCCGGCTCGGATGCCGCCGTACTTCATCGACCGGATGTGCGACTGCACGGTCGCGAGGTCGCGCGACGAGTAGAAGCCGAGCGTGGGGTTGTAGTTGGTGAACGGGTACACGCCGCCCTGCGTCCACGACTCCGGGAACCACGGGTAGTAGAACGCGGCCCGGATCGGGAACTGCGGCTGCACCGACGGGCCGTCCTCGGTGAACCCGAACGTCACGTCGTCGAAGGTTGCGTGCCAGTGCACGTTGGTCGCGCGGTCGCCGATCTGGATCCAGCCCGCCGGGGCCGTGCCCAGATCGACGTTGCTGCTCTGGAGCACCTGCGCACCGTCGACCTTGACCCCGAGCACTCCCGCGCCACCCGACATGATGGTGTCGAGCTCGATGTCGTACCACCGGCCCAGGGCCAGCACCGCCGTGGTCGGTGTCTCGACGCCGGTTGCGTCGTCGTGCACGAGCAGTTGTCGCTGTGCGTCGACCGCGAGCTCGTCGATCGGCGCGCCTCGGTCCGACTGAACCGACAGGAGCGCAGCGTGTGCGGTGTCGGGCGCGGTGACCAGGCGGACCGCGGCGCTGAGCGTGACCGTCGACGACGCCTTCGTGAGAGGACGGGCGGCCCAGGCGGGGCCGGTCGTCGCGTCGACATCCGCCGCATAGCTGCCGGCGTGCGCGACGTCGTTGCGCACCTGCACGTTGTGCTCCGCCGCCCACCCGCGGAGATCACCCGACTCGAACCCGTCGGAGACCGCGGTGCAGCCTGCGACCAGCGCACCGAGCGCCACGAACACGGCGACGCGACGCAGACGCGCTCGACCGAACACGACCATGACCTGCCCCCCAGGTGTGCGGAACCCTGGCCTCAACCCTGGGCCCCATCGTGCCACGATGCGGCGGGGCACACGCAAGCGCGATCAGGAGGAGGAGCGGCGAGCTCGCGAGCGCGACCAGAGAGGCCGATCTAGGGCCAGGACTTCCCGAACCCCGAGACGTCGAGGACGTGACCGCTGAACCCGGCCCCGTCCTGCGCGGCGAGGAACGCGACGGCGGGAACGACGGAGTCGGGTGTCGCCCAGCTCGACCAGTCGAAGTCCTCGCCCAGCTCGTGCACGGTCATCTCGGTCTTCACCGCGCCGGGGCGCAGTGCGTTCACTGCTACGCCGAGGGGCTGCACCTCGTTCGCGAGCGCGGTCGAGAAGCGCTCCAGCGCGGCCTTGGCGACGGTGTACACGAGGAAGCCGGGCGGCATGAACGGTGCCGACGCGGGATCGGCGGCACCCGACGAGATGTTCACGATGCTGCCCCCGCCGCCGGCCTGCATCACGGGAACCACGGCCTTCGCGGTGAGGAAGAGGCTGCGCACGTTGATGCGCATCGACTCGTCCCACTGCTCCTCGGTGGCCTCCTCGAACAGCCCACGGGTCGGTGTCATCGCGTTGTTGACCAGCGCGTCGACGCGGCCGAGCTCGTCAACGGTTCGCTCGACGAGGTTCCGGATGTCGTCGGCGACGCCGATGTCGCAGCGGAGCGCGAGCGCGTTCCCACCTTCCGAGCGGATCGCGTCGACGGTGGCGTGGATCGTCCCGGGGAGCTCGGAGCCGTCCTCTGTGACCGTGCGGGCCGCGCACACCACGCTCGCGCCGCGCCGGGCCAGGCCGACGGCGAGGCCCTTGCCGATGCCGCGCGACGCGCCGGTGACGATCACGACCTTGCCGTCGAGAGGGATCGTCGCCGGATCCTGCTGGATACGCGTGCTCATGATCCCTCCAAACGCACGACGACGCGTCCGCGCACGCGTCCGGCGGCGATCTCGTCGAGGACCGACTCCACACCGTCGAGGTCGACCTCGCGCGCGATCGACTCCTCGAGGCCGGGAGGTCGCAGGTCGGTGGCCAGTCGGTGCCACAGCCGGCGGCGCACGTCGATCGGCGTCTGGACCGAGTCGATGCCGAGCAGGTCGACGCCGCGCAGGATGAACGGGAAGACGGTGGTGTGGAGCTCGCGCCCGCCGGTGTTGCCGCTCGCCGCGACTGCCCCGCCGTAGCGGAGACTGCGCAGCACATACGCGAGCGTCGCGCCACCCACGCAGTCGACCGCGCCCGCCCACCGTTCCTTCTCGAGCACGCGAGAGGGCGCCGCGGTCGTCTCGGCCCGGTCGAGGATGTCGGCCGCACCGAGCTCGCGCAGGAACGCGTGCTCCTCGGCCTTCCCGGTGCTCGCGGCGACGTGGTAGCCGCGAGCGGCCAGCATCGCCACGGCAGTCGAGCCGACGCCACCGGTCGCGCCGGTGACGAGCACGGGTCCGGCGTCGGGTCGCAGGCCGCGTTGCTCGAGCCGTTCCACGCTGAGCGCGGCCGTGAAACCGGCGGTGCCGATCGCCATCGCGTCGCGCGTCGTGAGCCCGTCGGGCAACGGCACGACCCATCCGGCCGGGACGCGCGCGAGCTGCGCGAAGCCGCCGTGGTGCGACACGCCGAGGTCGTACGCGTGCGCGACGACCGCGTCGCCGGGCTTTACATCGGCCGCGGTGCTCTCCGTCACGACGCCCGCGAGGTCGACACCCGGGACGAGTGGCGACAGGCGTGCGACACCGCCGTCGGGCAGTGTGGCCAGCGCGTCCTTGTAGTTCACGCTCGACCACTCGACCGCGATGGTCACATCACCGGCGGGAAGGTCGTCGGGCTCGAGCGTCGTCACGCCGCGACGGACGGTGCCGTCGTCCTGCTTCTCGGCGACGAAGGCGCGGAACGTCATCACACCGGTCGACTCCGCTCCGGCCGACCGTGCCCGCGAGCGTGCCCGCACATGCCGGCAGCCTCCGCTCCGTCTCTCATCAGAGCCGGCCTCCCGTCCGGAACTCCTCGGGCACCCACGCCGGGGTGCGCTTGTCCACGAACGCCTGGAAGCCCTCTCGCGTCTCGGCCGAGAACACGGACCGTTCGAACGTCATGTCGTCGACCAGGCCGTAGCGGGCGTTGATCATGCGCTTCGACTGGAACCGCGCGTCGGGCGCCGCCTGCAACAGCTCGCGCGCGGCGCGGGTGGCCTCGTCCGCGAGCTCGTCGTGCGCGGCGACGCGCGCGATGAGCCCCACCCGTTCCGCTTCACGCGCGTCCAGCCGCCGTCCGGTCATGAGCATGTCGCGTGCGTACGCGAGACCGACGTGGGCGGGCAGGATGGCCGCCAGGTTCGCGTCGGCGACGCCCCGCAGTGCCTCAGGCGCTCGGAAGGTCGCGCGCTCGCTGGCCACCGTGACGTCGGAGAGCGCCGCGATGATCAGCCCGCCGCCCTGGCACAGCCCGTTGACCGCGGCGACGACGGGCGCCGCGCTGTGGCGGATGGCGCGGAACGGGAGGACGTCGGTGCCGAACAGCGCGGCGAGGCCGGCCGGGTCGTCGTCGTGGCGCCCGCCCATCTCGCCACCGGGGATGAACACGTCGCCGGTGCCCGTGATGACGAGCGCGGCGAGGTCGGCATCGCGGTTCACCAGGTCCACGGCCCGGCGCACGCCGAGGTACATGACCGACGTCAGCGCGTTGCGGGCCTCGGGGCGATCGACGATGCACCACCCGACGGGACCACGGCGCTCGAAGCGGAGGTGGGGCGTGCCGAGATCGTCCACCGGAGTCCCTTCCGTCGCCGCGCGTCAGTCGGCCGCGAAGCGCACGACGGCGACCGCGGCGAGACGGTCTTCGTTCCCCGCGTCGCGCACCTCGACGCGGGTGACTGCCCCCAGATCCTCGGCGACGGCGCGCGCGGGCCCGACCCGCACCGCCGAGAGGTAGCGAACGTCGAGCCCGACCGGCAGCGCACCGGGACGGAGGCTGCACGCGGCTTCCTCCGCGACGAGCGCGATGAGACCACCCTGCAGCGTGTCCGCGGGGTTCAACAGGTCGTCGCGGCGGTGGATCTCGGCCGTGCCGTCGCCGACGCGCGCGCACCCGACCCTTTCCGCGATGGGTACCGCCATCGGCTCGGCCACGGGCGGACGCGGGAACCCGCTGCCGATCGAGAACGCGACGTCCTGAGGCCGCGGCGACGCGATGAACGTGCCGTGCGACAGGACCGCGGGCTCGCTGTACCCATCCGGTCCGTCCGGATCCTCCGGCCCGAAGAGCGCCTCGCCGAACGTCGTCGTGCGACCCGACTTGAGGATGCGGGCGCGCCCGGAGAAGCCCGTCGCGGAGGTGATGGGTCGCAGCACGCAGACGTTGAGGTCCGACGTCATGGTGACGCGAGGGAGCACGGCCTCGTTCGCGAGCGACCCGATCAGCACGTCGGACAGTGTGAGGAGCACAGCAGGGCGCAGTGCGTCGGTGCCCGGGACCAGGAGTGCGGGGACGGGCGGGCCCGAGTGACCGACCATCGCGCCCTCGCCGTCGGGCGCGCAGTGGAAGCCCATCTCGGCGATGAAGCGCACCCGCGCCCGCGGGTCGGGCGTCGCGTCGTCGCTGCCGTCGAGGGACGCTGACGGCTCGAGCGGTTCGGCGACCATGGCGGCGCATGCTAACGAACGCCCCGCGCCCGCCGTTCTGGTCGTGGTGGTCAGGCGCGCGCCTCGGCGTAGCGGGTCCTGATCGCGGCCGCGTCCACGCCGGGGGTGGGCTCGACGATCGTCCCCGCGCGCAGGCCCCAGGCGTCCGCGACCGCAGCGGGCGGGCACCGGTGCAGCACGGCCGCCGCCTGCACGCATGCGCCCGTCGCGACCTGCTCCTCCGCCGCGGGCACGGTCACGGGGCGGCCCGCGAGATCGGCGACCACCTGTCGGTACGCGCGTGAGCGGGCCCCGCCGCCCACGAGCACGAGCCTCCCGTCGTGACTGCCGACGGTCGCGGGGTCGCACGCGGCGAGCAGCGCGTCGAGACCTTCGAGCAGGCCGCACACCACGCCTTCGAACGCGGCACGCGCCAGCTGCTCGCGTCGCACGTCGCCGCGGAGACCCGCGAGCAGCCCACGCGCGTGCGGCCGGTTCGGCGTCCGCTCGCCGTCGAAGTACGGGACGAGCACGACACCGGCCGCGCCGGGTTCGGCATCGAGCGCGAGGCGGTCGAAGGTGTCGTGGTCGAGGTCGAGCACGCGGGCGAGCGCGTCGGTGACCTTTGTCGCGTTCAGCGTGCAGACGAGCGGCAGGAACGCGCCGGTCGCGTCCGCGAACCCCGCCACCGCGCCCGACGGGTCCGCGGTCGGGGATGCGCTGACCGCGTACACCGTGCCCGACGTCCCGATCGACAGGGCGACGTCGCCGGGCCCGAGACCGACACCGAGCGCGGCGGCCATGTTGTCGCCGGTGCCCGGCGCGACGACCGCGTGCCCGTTCCGGCCGACCTCGTCGAGCGGTCCGGCGATCTCCGGCAGCTTCGTCCGCCACTCGACGTCCGGATCGACTTGCGCGAGGAGCTCCGCGCACCACGTCGACGTGTGCGGCGACCAGTAGCCGGTTCCGGACGCGTCGCCGCGGTCCGTCACCCGGGCGCCGCTGAGGCGCCACGTCATCCAGTCGTGGGGGAGCAGCACCCGCGCGACCCGCGCGTACCCGTCGGGTTCGGCACGACGCAGCCACGCGAGCTTGGAGACGGTGAACGAGGCCAGGGGCACCGACCCGCACCGTTGGGCCCAGGCGGCCGCGCCTCCGGGGAGCGTGTCGACGAGACGCGCCGCGTCGGGCGCGGACTCGACGTCGTTCCAGAGCTTCGCGGGCCGGATCACCTCGTCGTTCGCGTCGAGGACGACGAGGCCGTGCTGCTGGCCTGCGACCGCGATCGCGGCGACGTCGTCGTGGTGCCCGGCTGCGGCGCGCGCGGCTTCGTACGCCGACCACCACTCGGCCGGCCATTGCTCGCTCCGAGGCGGCGACGTGACCGGGTGTGGCGCGCGTCCTGACGCGACGGGCACGCCGGTCTCCGCGTCGCGCAGCTCGACCTTGGTCGACTGGGTGGAGGAGTCGACGCCGCAGACCAGTGGCACCGTCAGCGCGCGCCCAGGAGCAGCTCGGTGACGAGCTGGTCCAGACGCTCGTGGCCGTAGCCGTGGGCGCCGAGCGCGTTGACGTCGAACGACTCCGCCCGGAGCGCGTCCAGCGCCTCGGGCGACGAGCCGGCGGGCAGCGTCGGCTCCGTGATGCGGTCGACGAGCGCAGCCTCGCGTGCGGCCGCGATCTCCGGGTCGGCGTGGAAGCGCGCCACCTTGTCCTTCAGCACGAGGTAGGTGCGCATGCAGCCGCGGGCGAAGTCCCACACGCCGGCCTCGTCCTCGGTGCGGAAGGCGTGGGCGTCGAAGTGACGCATCCCGTCCCACTGCGCGTCCTCCAGCAACAGGACGAGGTAGAACGCGTCGCGGGCGCCTTCGGCCCCGAAGCGGAAGTCCTGGTCGTACTTCCCGACCGCTTGGGCGTTGAGGTCGATGTGGAACAGCTTGCCCGCGCGCAGCGTCTGGGCGACGCCGTGGTGGAACGACAGCCCCGACATGGTCTCGTGGGCGAACTCCGGGTTGAGCCCGACCATGTCGGCGTGGTCGAGCCCGGCGACGAAGGCGAGGGCGTGGCCGACCGTCGGGAGCAGGATGTGGCCGCGCGGCTCGTTCGGCTTGGGCTCGATCGCGACGCGCATGGCGTAGCCCCGGTCGCGGATGTACGCGCAGCACGCGTCGACCGCCTCCGCATACCGGTCGAGCGCCGACCGCACGTCCTTCGCGGCGTCGCACTCGACCCCTTCGCGACCGCCCCACATGACGAACACCTGCGCGTCGAGCTCGGCCCCGAGGTCGATCGCATCGAGCGTCTTGCGCAGCGCGTACCGGCGGACGGTCGGGTCGTTGGCGGTGAACGCGCCCTCCTTGAAGACCGGTTGCGAGAACAGGTTCGTCGTGGCCATCGGCACGCGCATGCCGGTCTCGTCGAGCGCGCGACGGAAGCGCTTGAGGATCGCCTCGCGCTCCGACGCCGACGAGCCGAACGGGACCAGGTCGTCGTCGTGGAAGTTCACGCCGTATGCGCCGAGCTCCGCGAGGTGCTGCACCGAGTCGACGGGATCCAGCGCGGGCCGGGTCTCGTGGCCGAAGGGATCGCGCCCGCGGTTGCCGACGGTCCAGAGCCCGAAGGTGAAGCGGTCGTCCGGTCCGGGCTGGTACGCGTCCATGATCTCCTGGCTCCCTCCGCCGCACCCTCCCGGGCTCCGCCCGGGGTGCCGGCTCCGTCCGCACCTGGCGTGCTCCCCCACTCGCTCGCCCGCGACAGCGTGGCACGTGACGTCGGCGACGGAAACGCCCGCATCCGGACGGGCCGCGGCTGCGGGCGTTCAGCGACGCGGGTGCTCCGCGTCGTCGGTCGCCTCCGCCACCGGGTCCGGGTCGAACCCGACACCGACGCGTTGCTCGGGCCGGCGCTCCTCCTGACGCGCGATGTCGTGGAGCACGCGGCGATCGGCGTCGGTGAGCGGCGGCTGCACGATGCTGCGGGGCCACAGTCGCCGGACGCGCACCACGTTGACCTCGGCGGAGTACATCGTGAGCTCGGCGACGAGATAGATCCACCCGATCAGGCCGAGCACGAAGCCGAACTGGCCGTACACCGCCTGCGCGTGGCGCAGTTGGTGCTGCACGAGCGCGGTTCCCAAGTTGAGCAGCGCGGTGTAGCCGATGGCCGCGAGGATCGCGCCGAGGACCAGGTCGCCGGTCGGGATGTCCTTCGGCGTGAGGATCCGGAAGACACCGATCGCGAGGCCGACGTTGAGCAGCAGCTGCGCGAGCAGCAGCAGCACGCGGACGACGTTGGGGTTCCCGGCGCGCAGGACGAGCACGCTCGCGCCAGCGCCCGCGGCCATGCCCAACCCGACGGTCGCGAACAGCACGAGCGCGCGCACGAGCCGCGGGAAGAATCCGGGCCGGCGGACACCGGGGACGTTCCACACCTCCGCCATCGCGTGTTGACCGGCCTGCGCGATCCCGAGGCTTCCGTAGATGAGACCGAGCAGACCGAGCGCCAGCGCGAACGAGTTCCCGTGCAACGGGTGCGCGGCGTCGCGGCCGAGTTGGTCGCCGTACACGGGGAACTGCCGGAGTGTCTCGCCGATCACGTTGTTGACGAGCGAGCGGTTCCCGATGAACCCGAGGATCGT
The DNA here is from genome assembly GCA_036558745.1 of Acidimicrobiia bacterium. Lineage (GTDB taxonomy): Bacteria > Actinomycetota > Acidimicrobiia > IMCC26256 > JAMXLJ01 > JAMXLJ01. The sequence goes on along the minus strand of DATBEZ010000063.1, from coordinate 14,626 downwards.
CGTCGCGACGAGCAACAGCGGGAACAGCGACATGAACCCGTAGTAGGTGAGCAGCGCGACCAACATCGAGCCGCGGTCGTCCCCGAACTTCTTGACCACCCCGACCACGAACGCGACCGGCCGGTGCCGTTGCTGGAGGTGGTCGACCGCCCGGGCGGCCCGCTCGGCGGGGTTCATCGTCCCCGGTGTACCCCGCGTCGCCCCCAGACACCGGGTGCGCGCCCGCGTCGCCTCGCAGCGTCAGCGCCCGGACGACGCGAGGTCCGGATCGGGGTCGTCGATGCCGAGGTCGTGCGCGATCTCCCGGTAGCGGCTCGCCTTGCTGCGCAGCTCGTCGAGGAACCCGTCGAGCTGCCCGAGCTTGTCACGGACCTGCGCCTGCATGCGCGCATTGAGCGCGATCGCCTCCTTGACGATCTGCCGGTGCCGCTCGGTGGAGATGTCCCGCTGCACCTCGTCGCGCAGCTCGGCCAGCCGGTCCTCGGCCGCGAGGATCGTGCCGATGCGCTCGAGGTCGAAGCCCATGACGTCGCGTAGCTCGAGGATGCGCAGCAGCCGGGCGACGTCGGCCGACGAGTAACGACGGTTGCCACCGGGGCTGCGACCCGACGGCGTGAGCAGTCCCAGCTCCTGGTAGTAGCGCAGCGTCCGGGTCGACACGCCGGCGCGCTGGGCCGCCTCGCCGATCGCGTAGAGGGCCTCGGGCTCCGCTTCCGGCACCTCGTGAGCCTCTGACGCCGGGCCGCTCGACCCGGGTCTCGCCGGTCTGGCCGCTCGCTCGCTCACGCCGTCCATTCTTCCGGCTCGGGCGCCTCGTCGGGGGATGCGTTCGGGTCGAGCGGTGCACCGAACGCGCCGACGTCGTGCGAGCCGGCCCCCTCGTGCACGTACTTGCGCCCTCGCAGCCACGAGGCCCATGCCGCGATGAACGACATGATCATCGACGCGGTGAACGCGATCACGAGACCGTCCTTGAACGGACCCGAGATGAGGTGGGGGAAGAACGTCGTGCCGGTCAGGTACGACGCCTTCTCCTTCGGCAGTTGCGCGAGCACGCTCGGCTGGCCGTTCGCGCCCGGCGCGCCGAGCAGACGCTGCATCGGGTTGTAGCCGAGGAACGCGGCGAACAGGGACCCGACCGGCGGCAGATGCGCGATCTTCTCCGCGCTCGCCGCGGGCACGCCGTTCGCGCGCAGACCGGACGACATCGACGAGGGCAGCGTCGACGAGAGGCCGACGATCATCAGCGAGAAGAAGATGCCGATCGACAGCACCATCCCGGTGTTCTGGAACGTGGCGCGCATGCCCGACGCGGCACCACGTTGCTCGGGCGGCGCGCTGTTCATGATGCCGGTCATGTTGGGAGCCGAGAACATGCCGGTGCCGATGCCGTTGAGCAGCAGCAGCGACGCGAACGTCCAGAAGGTGAAGTTCGCGGGCAGCAGCATCAGCAGGCCGAACGTCGAACCGGCGAGCAGCATCCCGCCGGTCGCGTACGGGCGCGCGCCGTACCGGTCCGACAACCATCCCGACACCGGGCCGGCGAGCAGGAAGCCGCCCGTCAGCGGGAGCATGTAGATGCCGGCCCACAGCGGCGTGCGCTCGAAGCTGTAGCCGTGCAGCGGAAGCCAGATCCCCTGCAGCCAGATGATGAGCATGAATTGCAGGCCGCCGCGACCGATGGCCGCGAGCAGGCCGGCGATGTTGCCGGCCGCGAACGCGCGGATCTTGAACAGCCCGAGGTTGAACATCGGGTCCTTCACGCGCGTCTCGATGACGCAGAAGACGACGAGCAGCGCGGCGCCGCCGACGAGCTCGAAGAGCACCCACGGGCCCGTCCACCCCATCGACTGCCCGTGGTGCGGCATGAGTCCGTACGTCAGGCCGATGAGGATCATCACGAGCCCGACGCCGAACGTGATGTTGCCCCACCAATCGATGCGCGCCTTCGTGCGGATGCCGACCTCGCGCAGCTTCAGGTACGCCCACACGGTGCCGAAGACGCCGATCGGCACGTTGATCCAGAACACCGAGCGCCAGTCGACGTCGGCGAGGATGCCGCCGACGACCAGACCGATGAACGAACCCGCCATCCCCGCGATCACGCTGACCCCGACGGCGAAGCCGCGTTCGGTCGCGGGAAACGCGTCGGTGAGGATCGCGGCCGAGTTCGCGGTGAGCAGCGCGCCGCCGATTCCCTGCACGACGCGCCAGATGATGAGCCACATCGCGCCCTGACCGCCCGTCCATGGGCACAGCGACAGCGCGAGCGACGCGGCACTGAACACCGCGAAGCCCCCGTTGTACATGCGGACGCGTCCGAAGATGTCGCCGAGGCGGCCGAACGTCACCACGAGGACGGCGGTGACGACGAGGTAGCCCATCAGCATCCACAGCAGGTAGCCGATGTTGGACGGCTGCAGCGGGTCGAGGTGGATGCCGCGGAAGATCGCGGGGAGCGAGATCAGGACGATCGACGAGTCGAGCGACGCCATGAACACGCCGAGCGTCGTGTTCGACAGCGCGATCCACTTGTAGCGCCCGGCGTCGTCGGTGGTGGTGCCCTCGGGGTCCCGGTTCCGTGTCGCGACCGCCACCGCGTCCTCCGGATGCTTACGTCAACGTCAAGTTCGCGAGGCGACGGTAGCGCAGTTGACGTGAACGTCAAAATCCTCTGAGGGGGGCGGCGGAGCCCGGACGCGCAGCGACCCGCCGGTGGACGTGGGGGCTCACGATCGCCGACGGGCCGTCTGCATGGGGTCGGCCCGAGCATCGCGATCCCGCCATGAATCGACGATGAGAGACGAAGCGGAGGCTGCCCGCGCGTGCCGGCCCGCTGACATCTCCGGGTCGGCCGGCGCGGAGTCGACCCGTGTGATGAGAGACGCAGCGGAGGCTGCCCGGCCTGTCGTTCAGGACGCCGAGCGGGCCGCGGCGATGTGGGCCGAGTACACGAAGGCCAGGAACCGGCCGATGGCGTCGACGGCCGCGTCGGCGCGCACGGAGTGGAACATGTCGAAGGCGTGCTGCGCCCCCGGGACCTCGGCGTACACGAGCGGCCGTGCACCCACGGCCCGCAGCTCGGCGACGAGCGCGTGGGCGTCGTCGATGAAGACGAGCGAGTCGTAGGTGCCGTGCACCACGAAGAAGGGAGGCGCGCCAGGGTGCACGCGACACACGGGAGACGCGCGGTCCCACGTCTCGCGGTCGTCGACCGGCGAGGTCTTCATGAGGACGTGACGGAGGAACATCTCCATGCCGCGCTTGACCCGGCTCCCGTGCCGGTCGACGAGGTCGTACACGCCGTACATCGGCACGCACGCGGCGACACTCGTGTCCGCGTCCTCGAAACCGGGCTGGAACGCGGGATCACCCGGCGTCAACGCGGCGAGGCTGCAGAGATGTCCACCCGCGGATCCGCCGGTGATGACCACGAAGTTCGGGTCGCCGCCGTACTCGGCGACGTGCGCGCGTACCCACGCCAGCGCGCGCTTCACGTCGACGATGGGCTCGGGCCACGTCGCGCGCGGACCGAGCCGGTAGTTGATCGACACGCACACCCAGCCGCGCGCCGCGAGGTGGTACATCAGCGGGAGCGCCTGCTGCTGCTTGTGGCCGACGACCCAGCCGCCGCCGTGGACCTGGACCAGGACCGGCATCGGCTCCGCCGGCGGCGTCGCGAGCCGGTACAGGTCGAGACGGTTCCGCTTGCCCGCCGGGCCGTACGGGATGTCGACGATGCGCTCGACCGTGCGGTCCTTCATGCGGAACGGGCGGACGAGGCCGCGGAAGCGTCGCTCACCGACGAGCTTCGACGCGAGGTCGGGATCGATCGCGTTGCGGTATTCGTCGCCGAGACCGTCGCGCAGTGCACGCTCGAGGACGTCGGGCGCCTCCTGCGCGCGCTGTTGATCGAGCGCCAACCCGGCCCACGAGCAGATCGTGATGGCGAGACCGAGCCAGCCCGGCCAGCTGTCGAGCGCGCCGAGCGCGATGAACACGACGGTCGCGATCGCCTGCCACATGATGTGGAACAGCGCGAGCTCGCCCGTCAGCCACGCGCTCATGAAGTAGGGGAAGAGCAGGAACCCTGGACGGCGCAAGCGCACCAGGCTGGAGAACGTGAACAGCGCGCCCCAGATGCTCACGGCGAGGTACGCGATCGGCACCACGACCCGATGGTAGCGACGGCGCCCGGTGGAGCTCCCCTTCGCTTCGCTCCTATGTCACCGTGAGGTCGACCTCGTCGGACAGCGGCGCGTTGCTGCGCGCGTCGAGCTCGTCGAGTGTCGTGGTGATGCCCTCAGCGATGAGCCGGGGCTCGGGGACCATCTCGGGACAGCACAGGAACCCGAAGTCGAGCGAGTCGCGGTAGCTGATCACCGTGATGTTGAGCCCGGTTCCGAGCAGCAGCGGGCCCATCGGGTACATCGCCTCGAGGCGCGCGCCCGCGAGGTAGAGCGGGAACGGCGGCCCCGGGACGTTGGAGACCACGACGTTGATCGGGGGTGGGATGCGACTCTCGAGGCCGACGCGGGTGTACATCCGCGCCGCGAGGCCCACGAGCCCGGGCGGTGTGGTCTCGGTCAGGCCCATGATCTTGTCGGCCGACAGCGCCTGGCCCATCTCCTTCGCGTGGCTCGTGCTCTCGCGGATGGCGAGCAGACGCTCGGCCGGGTCGGCCATGTCGGTCGCGAGGTTCACGAACATGGAGCCCACCTTGCTCCCGAGCTCCTGGTTCCCCGTCCCCCGCAGCGACACCGGGACCTGCGCGATCAGGGGGTCGTCCGGCAGCTGGTCGGCCAGCTCCAGGTAGCGGCGCAACGAGCCTGCGCAGAGCGCGAGCACGACGTCGTTGAGCTTCACGTCGTACGCGTGCTTGATCGCCTTCGTGCGCGACAACGGGACGCTGACCCACGCGAACTTCCGGTGCGGGGTGAACTCCCCGTTCAACGACGTCCGCGGCGCCTGGAACGGCGCGACGACGCGGCGCCGGCGCGCGAAGTCGACCAACGTGCGACTCTGCAGCATGCTCTGCCAGCCGAAACGGGCCATCCGGTACGGCACGCGCGTCGTCGCGTTGACGAGACCGAGCGCGAAGCGCTGCGCGACGTTGGGCACATGGTCGTCGGCGTAGGGCACGGTCTCGATCGGGCGCGGCGGCGGGTCGGGCTCGAGGTCGAAGCTCACCTCGGCGAGGCCCATGCCCGAGACGCCGTCGACGATCGCATGGTGGATCTTGTAGAGCACCGCGACGCGACCGCCCTCGACGCCCTCGATGACCCACATCTCCCACAGCGGCTTGCGGCGGTCGAGCTTGTACGACGCGAGCCGCCCGACGAGCTCACCCAGCTCCTGCGGCCCGCCGGGCGCCGGCACCGCGATCCGACGGATGTGGTAGTCGAGGTCGAAGTCGCGCTCCTCGACCCAGCCCGGGCGGTCGAGGCCGAACGGCACGTCCACGAGCCTCAACCGGAACTGCGGTACGAGCGGGATGCGCTCCGCGGTGTGACGACGCAGGCGCTCGAAGGTGAACTCGCCCGACGCGGTCGACGGGTCGAGGATCATCAGCGCCGAGATGTGCATGTGCCACGACGGCGTCTCCCCGTAGAGGAACGCCGCGTCCTGTCCGCCCATGCGTCGCATGCCCACCTCCGACCTGCCCCGACCGCACAACACCGGTCCTTCTGGTCGTACCCGCTCGGTGTCCCCGTCACCCGCGGCGGGCGGGCGGCCGGACGCGTGCCGGACGGCAACGAATACTGGTGCCCGGACGCCGCGTTGTCACGGGCGTCGTCTCCCGCTCGCGCTAGGAGTGAGTGTCGGCCGCGGCGCGCGCGGCGCCGCCGTCGTCGCCGTACTCCTCGGGGGATGCGAGGAACCGATCGCGGCAGTGGTCGGAGCAGAACCAGCGCCGGGTACCCGCCCACGTCGCCGTCACGGGCGCGGCGGCGCGCTCGACCTGCATGCCGCACACCGGATCGGTCGCGTGCTCCTGCCCGCCGCCGAGGCGCCGGCGGTTGTGGGCCAGCCACACCAGTACTGCGAACACGACGAGGAACACGATGTTGAGGTACGTCGTGTAGTTCCACTGGAAGCCGGTGTGCACCACCTGCTCGGGCCGTTCGGTCGGCACGAGTCCTAACGCCGAGAACAGCAGCTCGACGATCAGCCCGGCCGCCGCCATCACGAGCCAGAACAGCGCGAACAGCCGCAGCGCGACCTTCCCGCCGTAGAACTTGCGGTAGATGACCAGCAGCGGCAGGGCGATGAGGTCGGCGAAGATGAAGCTGATCACGCCGCCGAAGCTGATCCCGCCGTGCCACAGCGCCGCGGCCATCGGCACGTTGCCGACCGAGCACACGAACGTGATGCACGCGATCAGCGGGCCGACGATCACGTTCTCCAACGTGGTCCAGAAGCCGTGACCGCGGAGGAACACCTCGTTCCACACGTCCATCGGCACCATCGCGGCGAGCAGGCCCGCGATCACGTAGCCGATCACGAGCTCCCGGCGCAGCATGGAGAGGTCCGACATCGTGAAGCTCGCTGCGTCGCTCCATCCCGCCTTCGCGCGCAACCGGTCGCGCCACGGCCGCCTCGCGAGCGCGGCGTCGGCGTCCGACCCCGACCCGTCGTGCCCGTGTTCGCGGACCGCTTCGCGCTGCCCGTGACGGCGCGCCTGCGCGATGAGCGCCTTCGAGATGAACAGGCCGCCGAGCGCGACGAGCAGCACGATCATGATCGGTCCGCCCACGAACTCGGCCGCTGCGAACTGCCATCCCATGAGGACGATCAGGACGAGGGCGAGCTCCACGACCAGGTTCGTCGACGCGAACATGAAGACGATCGCGGCGAAGAAGTCGGCGCCCTTCTGGAACAAGGACCGGGCCATCGCGGTCGCGGCGTAGGAGCACGACGACGAGACGGCGCCGAGGCCCGTGGCGCGCGCGACGGTCGCGGGCCGGCGGTCGCCCAGCACGCGACGCATCTCGTCGCGTGAGACGAACGCCTGCACCGCGCCCGACAGCGTGAAGCCGAGCACGAGGGCCCAGAGCGTCTCCCAGAACATGAAGAACGCCTCTTTGAGACCCGTGCCGACGTCACCGACCGACGTCGCGATTGTGAGGCCGTGCGTCGTCATCGCCGTCGCGGTCCCGTCACGCCCGCACGAGACGCGCGATCGCGGCCGACGCCTCGGCGACCTTGTCGTCGGCCTCGGCGCCACCGTGCTCGATCGCCTCGCGCACGCAATGGTCGAGGTGCCGGTCGAGCAGCTCGAGCGCGACGGCCTGGAGCGCGTTGGTCGCGGCGGACACCTGGGTGAGGACGTCGATGCAGTACGTGTCCTCCTCCACCATGCGCTGCAGACCCCGTACCTGCCCCTCGATCCGGCGCAGCCGCTTGAGGACGGCGTCGCGCTCGTCGCTGTATCCCGGCGTCGATCGCACCGGCTGGTTCCCGCGTCGCTGCTTCATACCCCCTGAGGGTATCGCGCGGGTCAAGTGGCGCCGGGCACGAAACGGCACGCGGCGACGGCTCCGGTCGTGGAAGCGGCCGATCGGGTAGGGGAGGGCCGGCATGAGGGAGGCTGGCGCCATGGACGCCGTCGTCGTCGGCACCGGTCCGAACGGGCTCGTCGCCGCCAACCTGCTCGCGGAGCGCGGCTGGGACGTGCTCGCGCTCGAGGCGGCGCCCGAGCCCGGTGGCGCGGTCCGTTCCGCGGAGCTGATCGAGCCCGGGTTCGTGAACGACCTGTGCAGCGCGTTCTACCCGCTGGCGGCCGGCTCACCGATCTTCCGCTCGCTGCAGCTCGAGCAGCACGGATTGCGGTGGCGCCACGCGCCGCTCGTGCTCGCGCATCCGACGCTCGACGACTGCCCGGTGTTGTCGCGCGATCTCGCGTGCACCGTCGCGTCGCTCGACGCGCACATGCCCGGCGACGGGGAGGGCTGGGTGCGGTTGTACGAGCGGTGGCTCGACCTCCGGGTGCCCTTGCTCGACGCGGTGCTGCGACCGTTCCCACCGGTGCGCGCGCTCCCGGGACTCCTCGCCCGGCGTCCGTACGATCTCCTGCGACTCGCACGCTTCGCGCTCCTGCCCGTGCGCCGTCTCGGTCAGGAGGAGTTCCGTGGTGAGGCCGCGCGCCGGCTGCTCGCCGCAGCCGCGCTGCACGCAGACCTCATGCCGGAGTCCACGCTGTCGGGCTTCTTCGGCTGGCTGATGTGCGCATTGGGCCAGGACGCGGGGTGGCCGGTCCCCGAAGGCGGTGCCGGAGCGCTGACGCACGCGCTCGTGCGGCGACTGCGTTCCCTCGGCGGGGACGTGCGCTGTGACGCGCGCGTCGAACGCGTCGTCGTCCGCGGTGGGCGTGCCGTCGCGGTTCGCATCGCCGGCGGGGAAGAGATCGCGGTGAGGCGCGCGGTGATCGCCGACGTCGACGCGCCGACGCTCTACCGCGCGCTCGTCGGGGAGGAGCACCTCCCGTCGCGACTCGTCGACGATCTGGACCGCTTCCAATGGGACTCGGGGACCGTGAAGGTCGACTGGAACCTCGATGCCCCGATCCCGTGGAGCGCGCCGGACGCGCGCCGCGCGGGCACGATCCACGTCGTCGACAGCGTCGACGCGCTGACCGTCGTCGCGTCGCAGCTCGTGCGCGGGATCATCCCCGACCGTCCCTTCCTCCTCGTCGGTCAGCAGAGCATGACCGACGCGACGCGACAGCCCGAAGGCCGCGAGACCGTGTGGGCGTACACACATGTGCCCCAGGACGTGCGCGCCGACGCGGGCGGAGCGCTGACGGGCCGTTGGGACGACTCGGAGGCGCAGACGTTCGCGGACCGCATCGAGAGCGAGATCGAACGGCTCGCGCCCGGCTTCCGGAGCCTGATCCGTGGACGTCACGTGGTCACACCGCCGGGCTTCGAGCGCGAGAACCCGAACCTCGTCGGTGGCGCGATCGGCGGTGGGACGATGCAGCTGCAGCAACAGCTCGTGTTCCGGCCGGTGCCCGGGCTGGCGCGCGCGGAGACGCCCGTCGCGGGTCTGTACCTCGGGTCGGCGTCGGCGCATCCGGGTGGCGGCGTGCACGGCGCGCCCGGCGCCAACGCTGCACGCGCCGCGATCTGGGGCGATCGACGCGCTGCGGTGTCGCGCCGCGCGCGGCGCGCGACCCAGCGCTGAACGACCGCCCCGGCTCCCGCGCCGCCGCTGTGACCTGCGACGCTCGTGCCCGGGTTCGCCCCGGGGTGCCGGTGGGTATGGCGCTGTGCGAACCAGGAGGAAGAGATGGCAACGACTGACAAGGCCAAGAACACCGCGCAGGACGCGAAGGGCAAGATCAAGGAGGCCACCGGTCGCGCGACCGGCAACGAGGACCTCGAGGCGAAGGGCAAGACGGACCAGACGAAGAGCTCGCTCAAGCAGGCGGGTGAGCGTGCGAAGGACGCCGTCGAGGACGTGAAGGACGCGTTCAGCTGAGGCGCGGGTGCGCGCGCGAGCGTGCACCACGACTGACGAAGGGCCGCGCGACGAGGCGCGGCCCTTCGTCGTTTGCACGCGGTGAGTCTGCGTGTGCGACCAGGTCATCGGCGAGTCCCCAACTCGGCGGGGGGCGGTTCGTAGGCTTGATGCGTGACGCCCGCTCGACCGCGTCCGCGCCCGCGTGCGCGTTCCTCCACACCTCCCCGTCGTCGCCCGTCCGCGCGCGTCCTGCGTCGGCGCCGGCTGGTCGTGTTCCTGGGCCTCGTGACCGTCGTGCTCGGCGTGTACCAGCTCGCGCGCGGATCGTCGAACGCGCCGAGACGCGCGGCGGTGCACCACCGCGAGACCGTGCCGTCGACGACGCTGCCGCCGCCACCCGTCGCGGTGCCCACCATTCGCGACGGGTCCGACCCGAGCGTCGTTCCGCGCGCGTTCCTGATCGCCGACCGCGGCAACGACCGGCTCGTCGAGATCGACGGGCAGGGACGCGAGCTGTGGGTCTTCCCCCGCCCCGGCGACCTCGCGCCGGGTCAGACCTTCGGCGCACCCGATCGGGCGTTCTTCAGCCCCGACGGCAGGTACATCGTCGTGACCCAGGCCGGCGACTCCACGGTGAGCGTGATCGACGTGGCCAGCCACCGCATCGTGTGGCAGTACGGCGCGCGCGGTGTGCCCGGCTCGGGACCGAACCGGCTCTCGACGCCCGCGACCGCCGTGCTGCTGCGCGACCGCACGCTCGTCGTCGCCGACGCGGAGAGCTGCCGTGTGCTCCTGATCCGGTTCGGCGCGCACGCGCCGTCGCGTTCGCTCGGCGACGCGGCCTGCCGTCGTGGCCCAACGGACGGGTTCGCGGAGCCCAACGCGGCGTTCCCGACCGGATCCGGTGAGCTCCTCGTCACCGAGACCGCCGGCGGCTGGGTGGATCAGGTCGCGGTGGAGGGGCATGTCGCGCTCGCTGTCCGACCACGACAGGTCGCCAGTCCCTCGGGCACGAACGAGCTGTCGCCGGGTGTCTTCCTCACCGTCGACCGCTCCGACCCGGGCGCGGTCGTCGTCTTCGACCGCACGGGTCGCACGCGGTGGCGCTTCGCGCCGGCCGGCGCCGACGCGTTGCACCGCCCGACGCTCGCGTTGCCGTTGCCCAACGGCGACTTCGTCGTCGCCGACGAGGGAGGGAACCGCGTCCTCGTCGTCGATCCCAGCACCGACGCCATCGTCTGGCAGTACGGCCAGAGCGGTCAGCCCGGTCGGGGTTCGGGGATGCTGAACCTGCCCGGCAGCGTCGACCTCGTGCCGCCGAACGCGTACCTGCAACGGGCGACGGCGGGCTGACCGGGCGCGAGGTCCACTCCCGCGGGTCCACCGAATCGAGGCGTTCGCGTCCGACAATGGCGACGTGGACGAGGAGCCCGCCCCGGAATCCGGCGCGGTCGAGGTGGAGGCCGCGTGGGGCTGCGTGTCACCCGGCGAGTCGCGCCTCCCGGCCGCGTTCGCGGTCGTCGTCGCCCTCTTGCTCCACGTCGCGTTGCCCCACCGGCTGCGCATCGGGCCGGTGTGGCTCCTCCCGGGCCTGGAGCTCGCGTTGCTCGTCCCCCTGATCGCGGCCAACCCGTCGCGGATGAACCGCGAGTCGCGCAACCTGCGGGCACTGTCGATCGCGCTGATCGCGCTCGTGAGCGCCGCGAACGCGAGCTCGCTCGCCCTCCTGGTGCACCGGTTGTTGCGCGGCGGGAAGGCGGGCGGACGTCCTCTCATCTACGCGGCGATCGCGATCTGGCTCACGAACGTGATCGCGTTCTCGCTCTGGTACTGGGAGCTCGACCGCGGCGGGCCGCTGGCGCGCTGCCAGCCGGAACACCGCCAGCCCGACTTCCTCTTCCCGCAGATGACGACGCCCGCGGCCGCGCCCCTGAACTGGGTGCCGCAGTTCGTCGACTACCTGTACGTCTCGTTCACGAACGCGACCGCGTTCAGCCCGACCGACACGATGCCCATGACGTCGATGGCGAAGCTGCTCATGCTCGCCCAGTCGCTCGCGTCGGTGACGGTGGTCGTGATCGTCGGTGCGCGCGCCGTCAACATCCTCAGCTGAGGCGACTTCTCGAGCGACTCGGCCCGCGGGCTCAGGCCGGGCCGTCGAGGTGTGCGCAGAAGCGCAGCCTGACGTAGTCGGCGGTCCAGCGGCCGGCTTCGTCGCACAGGCAGGGGCGCAGGAGCGTCGCGATCTCGTCGCGCACCGCCGCGCGCTCGCCTGGCGTGACGGCGTCGAGGAACGAGGACGCGAACGTGTCGAGCCAGTCGCGCACGTCGCCCGGCAGGATGGTCGGGCGGGGAACGAGCGCGATCTCGTCGATCACGAACCCGGCCGACTCGAGTCGCGCGCCGTAGTCGGCGACGGTGGGGAAGTACCAGGGAATGCGCGTCGTGCCGTCGATGCCGCGTCGCGCGAGCACAGCCAACGCGGCGACGGTCACCGCGGCGACGCAGCCGTGGCCGCCCATCTCCGCGACGAAGCGCCCACGCGGCCGCAGCGCGCGCCGGACGCCCGTGATGACCGTGTCGGGGTCGCGCATCCAGTGCAGCGCGGCGTTCGAGAAGACGGCGTCGAACTCGCCGTCGAACGCGAGCTCGTGGCCGTCGACGACGTGCGCGTCGAGCCCTCGGGCTCGGGCCGCGTCGACCATCGCCTGCGAGGCGTCCACGCCCACGACCTCTGCACCCACCGCGACGATGCGCTCGGTGAGCACGCCGTCGCCGCACCCGAGGTCGAGGATGCGCTCGCCCGCGCGTGGCCCGAGCAGCTCGAAGACCGGGCCCGCCAGCTCGGGCACGAAGGCGGCGTTGCGCGCGTAGACGGCCGGGTCCCACTGATCGGGCGCGTGATCGGGCGCGGGCGTGCTCATCGGTCCTCCCGGAGCCTGCAGCCTTCTCGCTATATGAGACAGCTCGTCTCGTCATGAGAGACTACCGCGCCGGAAACCGGCCCGGGAGCGGGAAGGGGCGACGGGTAGGCTGCCGGGCGATGGCCGACCAGGCGGAGTTCGCGGAGCTCGCGATGCCCTACATGTCCGCGCTGTACTCCGCCGCGCTCCGCATGACCCGCAACCCCGCCGACGCGGAGGACCTCGTCCAGGAGACGTACCTGCGCGCGTACCGCGGCTTCGGCGGCTTCAAGGAGGGCACGAACCTCAAGGCCTGGCTCTACAAGATCCTCACCAACACGTTCATCAACACCTACCGGGCCCGGAAGCGGCGGCCCGAGCAGGTCGAGCTCGACGACGTGGAGGACTTCTACCTGTTCCGGCGCCTCGGCGGGCTCGAGGCGGCCGACGCCGCCCGGAGCCCGGAGGTCGAGGTGCTCGAGAGCATCCCCGACGAGGTGGTGAAGTCGGCCCTCGAGGACCTTCCCGAGCAGTTCCGGATGGCCGTGCTGCTCGCCGACATCGAGGGCTTCTCCTACAAGGAGATCGCCGAGATCATGGACGTCCCGATCGGTACGGTCATGAGCCGGCTGCACCGAGGAAGAAAGCAGCTCCAGAAGCGGTTGTGGAACTTGGCCGAGGAGCGGGGCCTCGTCCCCCGGGCGCCGACCGCCGCGGGAAGCTGAGCGCGAGAAGCCGAGCGCGGGAAGCGAAACGGATGGCACGGACGTGGTGAGGTAGATGGACTGCGAAGGCGCGATCCGGCGCATCTACGAGTACCTCGACGGTGAGCTGACCCCCTGGAAGCGGGCCGCCATCGCCCGTCACCTCGACGACTGCCCGCCGTGCGCCCAGGGCTTCGACTTCGAGATCGAGCTCCGACAGGTGATCGCCTTCAAGTGCCGCGACGAGGTGCCGCCCGAGCTCAGGCGCCGCATCGCCGTCGTCCTCGGCTACGAGCTCCCGCCCGACGAGGAACCGGTCATCTAGGAACGCCTCCCTGTTCGGCCCGGGCGTTCCGGTCCGCTCTACGATGACCACGAACGCAACGTCTGCCCGGTCTCGGAGGCCTGGTTGAAGACCCTCCGCACGTTGTTCGCCAATCTCTCGGTGGTCGCGGTCTCGGCGCTCGCGCTGGTCGTGGTCGGCGCCTCCCCGGCGTGGTCGCTCGGTGCGAGCCCGCCCAAGCCGTGGCACTACTGGATCGCGCCGATCCTCGCTCTCAGCTTCTTCTTCATCCTCATCGGTCTGATGGTGGGGTACTACGTGAAGGTGCTGCGTCCGAAGTACCGGGGGCGCTGAGTCCGGTCCCGGCGGAGGGGCCGAGGGGGCACAGGCACGTGAGCACACACGCCGGGAGCGTCACCCTCCGAGCACCCGACGCCGCGACGCGGCCGCTGCCGGATCCCGTCGACTGGCGGCTCGCGTTGCAGATCGCCCGCCGCTTCGCCGGCCGCGAGCCCATCGCCACCTCCTACCTCGGCGCGTCGCTGCGCCGCGACTTCGAGGACGTCACGACCGAGGCCGAGGAGCTCGTGGCCGAGTTCACCGGCCTCCGCAGCCCCGGACCGGCCCGGGGCACGGTGCTCGACCGCGCCGGCTGGGTCGAGGCCAACGTCACCTCCATGCAGCGGCTGCTGCGTCCCTTCACCGACCGGGTCGCGGAGCGTGTCGCGCGCAGCCCGGTCGCGCCGCTCGGCCGGCGCATCGCCGGCGCCGAGATGGGTGCGCTGCTCGGGTACCTCGCGCAGCGGGTCCTCGGTCAGTACGACCTGCTCGTGCCGGAGGAGGACGGCCGCGCCGTCGCCGGACCGAGCGGTGACGCGGTCTACTACGTGGGCCCGAACGTGATCGGGCTCGAGAAGCGCTTCGCGTTCCGTCCCCGCGACTTCCGGCTCTGGATCGCGCTCCACGAGCTGACCCACCGGGCCCAGTTCACCGGCGTGCCGTGGCTGCGGGGCTACTTCCTCTCGCTGGTCGACCAGTCGCTGTCGATGGTCGACCCCGACCCCAAGCGTCTCGTGCAGGCGCTCGGTCGCGCCGCCGACGAGCTGCGTCGCGGCCGCAATCCGCTCGACGAGGGCGGGCTCGTCGGTCTCCTCGCGACACCCGAGCAGCGGGGCGTGATCGCCCAGGTGCAGGCGCTCATGTCGTTGCTCGAGGGGCACGGCAACGTCGTGATGAACCACCTCGGTCGTCGCTACGTCGCGGGACAGGAG
>DATBEZ010000062.1:0-32949 GCA_036558745.1 Acidimicrobiia bacterium | reverse complement strand
GACCTACGAGTCGCGCGACGCCGTCATGGCGCTCTACGCACCGACCGCTCTCGTCGTCCTGCCCGCGATCTGGATCACGCTCGTCGTCGGCGGCTACACGCTGATCAACCGCGGGCTCGGTGTCACGAGCTGGCGCATCGCGTTCCAGGAGAGCGGCTCGTCGCTGTTGACGCTCGGCTTCGTGCGCCCGAGCGACCTGCCCAAGACCGTGGTCGCGTTCTCGGAGGCCGCGATCGGCCTCTTCCTGCTCGCATTGTTGATCTCGTACCTCCCGACGATCTACGCCGCGTTCTCGCGTCGGGAGGTGCTCGTGGCCCACATGTCCGCGCGCGCCGGCGAGCCGCCGGAGCCGGTCGACCTCCTGGTGCGCGCGTACCGCATCGAGCGGTTGTTCGACCTCGACGATCTCTGGGTGTCGTGGCAGCTGTGGTTCGCGGAGCTCGAGGAGACGCACACGTCGCTCGCGTCGCTGACGTTCTTCCGATCGCCGAAGCCCGATCGTTCGTGGGTCACCGCCGCGGGGTGCGTGCTCGACTCCGCCGCGCTGGTGAACTCGACGATCGAGGGACCATGGCAGCCCATGGCCGCGTTGTGCATCCGGTCCGGCTTCACCGCGCTGCGCTCGATCGCCGACTTCTTCGGCATCGCGTACGACCCCGACCCCGCGCCGACCGACCCGATCAGCATCGCCCGCGAAGAGTGGGAAGACGTGTGCCGCCGCCTCGAGACGGTGGGCGTGCCCCTCAAGGACGACCGCGAGCAGGCGTGGCGCGACTTCGCGGGCTGGCGCGTCAACTACGACCGCGTGCTGATCGCGCTGGCGGGGCTCACCATGGCGCCGTACGCGCCGTGGTCGTCGGACCGGTCCTTCTACCAGCGCCCGCGCATCCGCTGGCGTTCGGGTCGTCAGCCCCGCGCGCGGACGGAACCGTGAGCGGGCGCGTCAGCTCCGGGGGAGCACGTCGAACAGCGACGCGTCGCGGGGCGAGCCGCGCGCCGTGCCCTGCCGGATGAACCACTCCTGGCCGAACGCGGCGTCGAAGGCGTCGTCGGCGAGCTTCAGGAAGAACGAGTTCTCCGAGATCTGACTCTGGTGCGCGGCCATCGCCGCGCGCTTCTGCGCGGTGTGGGCGCGGACGTCGACCACGGTGGTGATGCGGTCGGCGTCGACGCCGATGTCGAAGGTGTCCGGGTCGGGCGCGCCGTCGCCGTCGGTGAGGTCGTCGGGTCGCGCGCGCATCAGCTCGCGCAGGTAGTCGCGGTCGATCGTCGCCTCGTAGACGAGCGGGGTCCCGGCCAGCTCGCCCGCCCGGGTCCCGACCCGGTGCACCTGGACGTGGTCCGGATGCCCGTACGTGCCCCGCTCGTCGTAGACCGTGAGCACGTCGGCCTGCTCGTCGCGGAGGATGCGCGCGAGCCGGCCCGCGGCCTCGTCGACGTCGGCGCGCCAGAAGGAGCCGGGCCCGTCGTTCTCGGGCGTGCCCATCATCCCGGAATCGACGTAGCCGAGGAACTCGACACGCGCGACGCCGAGGATCTCGGCCGCCCGCCGGGTCTCGATCTCGCGCCGCGCCGCGAGCGTCTCGTCGGGATCGAGGAAGCCCGGCTCGACCTCGCCGTTCTCGCCACGCGTCGCGACCACCAGCACGACGCGGTGGCCTGCCGCGGCGGCCGCGGCCATCGTCCCCGCGGTGGCGATCGCCTCGTCGTCGGGGTGAGCGTGGAAGGTGACGAGCGTCGCGCCCATCGCGTCAGCGGCGGCGCGCCGCCAGCGCCGCGGCGGTCGCGGCCCGGCCGGCGTCGGGGACCGCGGCGCCGTTGAACACCCCCTGGTGGATCACGAACGCGAGGGTGTCGAGCATGTCGCTGCGGGCGACCTTCACCTGGCGGGAGAGCACGTAGTAGTTGAACCGTTCGACCATCGCGACGACGGCCAACGACGCGACGGCCGCCGTGATTCCCTCCGGTCCCGCGACCCGGATCCGCTCGGCGAGGACGCGGGTGAACTCGCCCAGCACGTCGTTGCCCAGGCGGCCGAACTCGCTGCCGCCGATCTCGGCCTCGGTCCACGCGCGGATGACCGGCCCGTAGTGGTCGTAGAGGTCGCTGAAGCGCTCCAGCCAGGCGCGCAGGTCCCGGTAGCCGGACGCGTCCGGCGCGATCTCGGGGAGGTCCTCGGCGAGGCGCATCATCTGCTCGGCGACGTCGAGCGCGAGGGCCCGGAACAGGTCCTCCTTGTTGGAGAAGTACAGGTAGAAGGTGCCGTGCGAGGTGTTCGCCAGCTTGACGATGTCGTCGACGCGCGCTGCGTAGTAGCCCCGCTGCGCGAACACCTCGACGCCCGCGTCGAGCAGCTTGCGCATCGTGCGCTTGCCGCGGGCGCGCAGCTCCCGGTTCTGCGCCGGCCGGCCTGCTCGCGCATCCGCATCGCGGGCCGCGGCGTCACCGTCGGCGCGCGGGCGGCCTCGGGCACGCCGAGGCGACTCCGGGCCCCGGGAGCTCGATCTGGCCATCGGTGCAGGCTAGGCGGTCTCCGACGCACATGTCACCTTTTTCGCCTCTCGGCGCTACGCTCCGCCGTACTCCGCACGACGCAACGACTCGGCGACGCAACTCTGGGGGACGCGCACGTGAGCACGAAGCCGGCGACCGCACCGCGGTTCGAGGACCTGAAGGTGGGCGACGAGGCCCCGCCGCTCGTGGTCGAGAACCTGACCCGCACGAACTTCGTCCGCTATGCCGGCGCGTCGGGCGACTTCAACCCGATGCACCACGACGACACGATCGCGACCCAGGTCGGCAACCCGTCGGTGTTCGGGCACGGGATGCTGACCGCGGGGCTGATGGCTCGCGTGCTCAAGGACTGGTTCGGCCCCGAGGCCCTCACCCGGTACCAGGTGCGGTTCTCGAAGCAGGTGTGGCCGGGCGACACGCTCACGTGCACGGCGACGGTCACCGCGCTGCGCGAGGAGGGCGACCACGGGATCGCCGAGTGCGAGATCAAGGTGACGAACCAGAAGGGCGACACCTGCCTCACGGGTGCCGCCGCGGCGCGGGTCGCGAAGGCCGGCTGATGCTGCTCGAGAACCGCGTCGCCATCGTCACCGGATCGGGCCGGGGAATCGGCCGCGAGTTCGCGCTGTGCCTCGCCCGGGAGGGCGCGGCGGTCGTCGTCAACGACGTCGGCGTGGGCCTCGACGGGCGCGGCACCGACGACGATCCGGCGGTGCAGGTGTGCAAGGAGATCGAGGGCTTCGGCGGGCGCGCAGTGCCGAACTACGACTCCGTGACCGACTTCGAGGGCGCGGGTCACATCGTTCAGACCGCGCTCGACAGCTTCGGGAAGCTCGACATCCTCGTCAACAACGCGGGCATCGTGCGCGACCGCACGCTCGTGAAGATGACCGAGGAGGACTTCGACGCCGTGGTGGCCGTGCACATGAAGGGCACGTTCAACTGCGCGCGTCACGCGGCACCGGTCATGCGCGAGGCGGGCTACGGCCGCATCATCAACATCACGTCGTCCGCCGGTCTGCGCGGCAACTTCGGGCAGACGAACTACGGCTCGGCCAAGGCCGCGATCATGGGCATGACGTTCATCTGGGCCATGGAGCTCGGCAAGTCCGGCATCACGGTGAACGCGGTCGCGCCCGCGGGCGCGACGCGCATGACCGCGGGGCTCTACGAACGCAGCGGCACGGAGCCGCCGCCGGAGCAGAACCCGGCGTTGAACGCGCCACTCGTCGCGTTCCTCGCGTCCGAGCAGGCGGGGCACGTGAACGGCCAGATTCTGGGGCGCAGCGACTACGCGTACACGTTGTTCCAGACCCCGCGGCAGATCGCGTTCATGTGGCGCGACGGCGGATGGGACGTCGACGGCGTCGCCGCGAACTTCGACACCGTTCTCGGCCAGCACCTCCAGCCCGTCGGCATGGTCATGCCCAAGGGCATGGGCCACGACGCGCCCAAGTCGTAACGCGGGCACGCCGCGCGGTGACGTACCGGCTCGGCGTCGTCGACGTCGTCTTCTGGCCCGATCCGGTCGAGCGCTGCGCGCTGCGCGCCCGCGACCTCGGTTTCGAGCACATCGACGTGATGGTCGACGTCGACCCGGCGTCGATCGCGCTGCCGGTCGGTTGTCCGACCGCGTTCCCGTCACCGCGGCCCGGATGGTGCGCGACGCCCGCGGCGCGCGACGGCGACGGCATGTGGGACTGGACGGTGCGGAAGTTCCGCGCCGCGCCCGGCGCGCTGCTCGAGCCGTGGGCGGGATCGGTCGTCAACTCGATCGACGCGGCGCGCGAGATGATGCGCGCGGTGCCGGGGCTGCGGCTGCTGGTCGATACGGGCCACGTCGCCGACTGGGGCGGCGACCCGCTCGAGATGCTCGAGTTCGCCGACCACGTGCAGCTGCGCCAGGGTCGGCCCGGGAGCACCCAGGTCCACGTCGACGACCCGAGCGGTGTCGTCGACTTCGGCGCGGTGCTGCGACGCCTCGACGAGCTCGGCTACGGCGGGTGCCTGAGCGTCGAGTACTTCGACCTGCCCCAGCAGGGTTGGCCGCTGGCCGACCCCGTGGGCTGGGCCGTCGACCTGGCGGAGCACGTCCGCCCGCTGCTCGCGCGAGACTGAAGTTGACGCCCGCGTCAGGGATCCCGTGCCGGTCGGCACGTCCGGTGATCAAGGGGAGCGCGCGATGACGGAACCGGTGGTCTTCGACGTCGACAACGACGACTACGACCCGTTCGAGGCGTTCGACCGCGCCCAGGGCGCGGAGACCGTCGCCGACCCGCACACCGGCTTCGCGGCGCTGCTGTCGCGCTGTCCGGTGCACCAGGGTTCGGCCGGCGAGCTCATGGGGATCGACAACGCGATCAGCCTCGACATGCTCGAATCGGGGCCGACGTACACGGTGTTCTCGTACAGCGGCGTCGAGCAGGTGCTGCGCGATCACGAGACGTTCTCGTCGTCGGCGTACGCGAACAGCATGGGTCTCGTCATGGGCCACACCATCCTCGAGATGGACGAGCCCGAGCACGGCCGGTACCGGCGGCTGATCCAGCAGGCGTTCACGCGCAAGGAGATGGAGCGCTGGGAGCACGAGCTCGTGCGTCCGACCGTGAACGCGTCGATCGACGCGTTCGAGGAGCGCGGCCGTGCCGACCTGGTCAAGGAGCTGGCGTTCAGCTTCCCGAACCAGGTGATCGCGCAGGCGATGGGGCTGCCCGAGGCGGACCGGCCGCAGTTCTACCGGTGGGCCGTCGAGATCACGAACATGGCGTCGGTGCCCGAGCGCGGGTTCGCGGCGTCGGTCGCGCTGGGGGAGTACTTCGGCCGTCTCGCCGCGGAGCGTCGTGATGCGCCGGGGACCGATCTCATCTCGTTGCTCACGCAGTGCGAGCTCGACGGTCAGCGCCTCACCGACGAGGAGATCTTCGCGTTCCTGCGCTTGCTGCTCCCCGCGGGGTCGGAGACGACGTACCGGTCGTCGAGCAACCTGCTCTACGGGTTGCTCACCCATCCGGATCAGCTCGACGCGCTGCGCGCCGACCGCTCGTTGATGGCCGGCGCGATCGAGGAGGGGCTGCGGTGGGAGCCGCCGCTCACCGGCATCGCGCGCACGGCGGTGCGCGACGTCGAGATCGACGGCGTACACGTCCCGGCGGGCGCGTCGATCGGCGTGTGCCTCGGCGCCGCGAACCGCGACCCGGAACGGTTCGAGAACCCCGAGGACTTCGACATCCGGCGCACGCAGATCAACCACCTCGCGTTCGCGAGCGGTCCGCACATGTGCCTCGGCATGCACCTCGCGCGCATGGAGACCGCGGTGATGCTCGAGATCGTCCTCGACCGCCTGCCCAACCTGCGTCTCGACCCCGACGCGGACGCCAACCCGATCATGGGCTTCACGTTCCGCGCGCCGCGCACGCTCCCCGTCGTCTTCGGCTGACCCGCCCACGCCGCGTTGGGACATGATCCGCGCTTCTGAGCGCGGATCATGTCCCAACGGACGTCAGGGGGGTGGGGGCGGGCCAGGGTGTGAGGGCGAGGCCGGGCGTCGGCATGCCCTCCCAGGCGACGAGCGCGCCGGGGACCGCGTCGGTCGCGAACAGCGTGCGGCCGTCGGTGCCCCCGAAGCAGCAGTTCGTCGTGAGCCCCTCGCCGTCGATCGAGAGGAACTCGACCTCACGGCCGTCGGGCTCCACGACGCGCACCCCGTGATCGCTCGTCGATGCGACGTAGAAGCGGCCCTGCGCGTCGACGCAGAACCCGTCGCCGCCACCCGGTCCGAGCGTCTCGACGACCCATTCGCGGGTGCCGTCGGGGAGGAGTCGCATGAGGCCGCGGGCCTCGACGACGACGAGGGTGCCTCCCGGCTCGAGCGTGATGCCGTTGCAGTATGCGAAGCCGTCGGCGACGCGTTCGAGCGACCCGTCGGTGCGGTACGCCCATACCCGGCCGGGCTCGCGCGCGCCGCGCACGAAGTGGTGCGGGTCGGTGAAGTACAGCGTCCCGTCGGACGCGCACACGAGGTCGTTGGGAGCGAGGAAGCCGTCGTCCGCGAGGTACGTCACCGCTCCCTCCGGGGTGACGCGTTGCAGGCCGGGCGACGTCGGGCGGTAGGGCTCGGTCGCGAACGTGGCGACGCGCGGACCCATGCGCGAGAAGTCCATGCCGCCGTTCTGGGTCACGACGAACCCGCCGTCGCTCGCCGGGTACGCCGCGTTCGGGCCGCCCGCGGTGTCGGCGACGCGCTCGACGCGTCCGTCGTGGGGGTGCACCCGGTACAGCGCGCCGTCGCACACGCTCGTCGCGACCACCGTGCCGTCCGCGCACCAGACCGGGCCCTCGCCGAAGCGGAGTCCGGTCGCGACCGTGACGGCTCTCACACCCGCGCACGCTAGCTGACACGCGAGTCAGGGACCTGGCCTACGATGCGGCCATGGCGCGCATCAGAGTGCTCGACCCCACCGCCCGTCCGCCCGACGTCGACGCGGATCCCGGTCCCGACGCCGGCCCGCTGACCGGCACGGTGGTGGGGATCCGATCCGACCGCACGTGGGACAGCTTCGAGTGGACGATCTCGGAGTGGATCCCGCGCTTCGAGGCCGCCGGCGCGACGGTCCGGGTGTGGGAGCCCGGCAACCGCATCGGCGACGAGGGCGACGCGACCCGACGCGAGCTCGAGGACTTCGCGACCGACGTCGATCTCGCGGTCGTCGGCCTCGGCAACTGAGGCAGCTGCACCTCCTGGAGCGTCCACGACACGGTCGGGGTCGCGAACAGGGGGAAGACGGCGGTCGTCGTCGTGACAGCGGAGTTCGAGAGCCTGGCTCACACCATGGCCGCCAACGCCGGGCGGTCGGGTCTGCGCGTCCACGTGCTGCCGTACCCGCTCGAGTCGCGACCGGAGGACGAGGTGCGTGCGATCGCGCGCGACCATTGGGAACGCTTGTTGCAGACGCTCGGAGCCGTGACATGACCGGTGTCGAATCCTCGATCGCGTCGCGGGTCGATTGTGGGCCGGACGGGTGTCAGATCGACTGGCTGGCGTCACCGCGCATCGAGGTCGACGACGATCCCGTCGCGTTCCAGAAGTTCGCGACCGACGCGGGGTGGGGCGACGGGCTGCCGCTGATCCCGCCGCGCGAGGCGCTCGTGCGCGAGTTCGTGGCCGCGTCGGGTCGCTACCCCGACGAGCTCGTCGCGGACCTCCCGCCCCGCAACGGCCGCTGCACCGTCGAGAAGATCGCGATCAACGCGGTGATGGCGGGTGCACCGGCGTCGTCGATGCCGCTGCTGTGCGCGTCCGTGGAAGCGATGAGCGATCCGGTCTTCAACCTGTTCGCCCTCAACACGACCACGTGCTGCGTGGTGCCCGGTGTCTTCGTGAACGGCCCCGTCCGTCACGAGCTCGAGCTGCCGTTCGCCGCGGGCTGCTTCGGTGGGGAGGCGGGCAGCGCGCCCGCGATCGGGCGCGCGCTGCGTCTGCTCATGCGCAACGTGGGCGGTCAGGTCGTCGGGGTCAGCTCGAAGAGCGTGTTCGGACAGCCCGGCCGCGTGACGGGCATCGTGGTCGCCGAGTGGGAGGAGCGGTCGCCCTGGGCGCCCCTCGCGGAACGTCGTGGCGCGCCGCGTGGCGCGAACGCGCTCACGGTGCACGGCTGCACGGGCACGATCGACGTGGCCGACATCGTCGCCGACAACGGCGTCGACCTCCTCGAGATCGTCGGGAAGTCGCTCGCGTTCGTCGGGACCAACGCGTTCATCGCGACGCATCACGGTGCGGAGATCATGGTCGCGATCGCGCCACCGTGGGCCGATCTCATCGCGTCGGCCTATCCCGACATCGACGACGTGCAGGAGCGGCTGTGGGCCCACGCCGCGCTGCCCGTCGACTTCTGGCCCGCGTCGCACCAGAAGGTCATGCGTGAGAACGGGCGGGCCGACGAGCACGGCGTCGTCCACCTCGTGGAGAGCCCGGAGCACATGATCGTGATGGTGTGCGGGGGCCTGGGCAACCTGCACGCGCTCGCGCTCCACAGCTTCGGGCCGACGCGCGCGGTCACGCGCTCGTTCTGACCCTCAGGCCGATGGGCAAACCCGGCGCGGTCGTCATCGGCACGGGTTTCGGCTCGCGCGTGCACGTCCCCGCGCTGCGCGCCGCCGGCTTCAGCGTCGAGGCGTTGGTCGGCACAGACCCGGACCGCACCGCGCGGCGCGCGGCGCGACTCGAGATCCCGCGTGGCCTCACGTCGGTCGACGACGCGCTCGCGCTGCCGGGCGTCGACGCGGTCACGATCGCGACGCCGCCGCACACCCACGCGCGGCTTGCGATCGCGGCGTTGCGCGCGGGCAAGCACGTGGTGTGCGAGAAGCCGTTCGCGCTCGACATCGCGGAGGCCGCGGCGATGCTGGAGGAGGCCGAGGCTGCTGGTGTGACGCACCTCGTCGGTCACGAGTTCCGCTGGGCCACCGAGCGCGCCGTGGTCGGACGGGCGATCGCGGAGGGCCTCATCGGGGCACCACGGTTCGCGTCGCTCGTGTCGTTCACGCCGCTCGTCGCGGACCCGACGGCGAGGATGCCGGCATGGTGGTTCGAGCCCGGCGCCGGCGGAGGTTGGCTGGGCGCGTCGGGCTCGCACGTCGTCGACCAGGTCCGGACGTGGCTGGGTGAGTTCGAGTCGTTGAGCGCGACGCTCGACGTGGTGTCGTCGCGCGACGTCGCCGCTGAGGACTCGTTCACCGTCCGGTTCCGCGTGGAGTCCGGCGCCGAGGGCGTCGCGCAGCAGACCGCCGGTGCATGGGGTCCGCCCGCCGGGCTCACGCGCGTTGCCGGGTCGCTCGGCACCGTATGGGTCGACGGCGAGCGCGCGTGGATCGCGGTGCGATCGGGCGCAGAGCCGTTGCCCGTGCCACCCGAGCTCGCGCTGCCACCGGTCGAGGCGCCGAGCGACGACCCGCGTCACCGCTTCACCCATCTCGAGCTCGGTCCCTACACGCGACTGTGCGAGGTGCTGCGCGCGGGCGTGGAGGGACGCGCCCACGACGCGGCCGTTCCCGTCCCGACGTTCGCCGACGGCTTCGAGTGCATGCGGGTCCTCGACGCGATCCGAAGGTCCGCCGCCGCCGGCGGCGACGTCGTGCACGTCTCGCGCGGGCGCTGAGACGGTCGCGCTACCAGGGAGTGCCGTAGCGGTCGCGTGACGTCTTCGACGCGACGGGCTCGCGCCGGGGCACGCCCAACGCGCGCGCGGGATGCCCGAGGGGCACGACGGCCAGCGCGCGCACGTGTGGCGGAAGCAGCAACAGCTCGCGGAGCTCGGCCGCGAAGCCCATCGCGAGCGTCGTGAGCGCGGAGCCGAGCCCCATCGCACCTGCGGCGAGGAGCAGGTTCTGGACCGCGGGGAAGACGCTCGCCTCCAGCACCGCGTCGAGACAGAACGACGTGTCGCCACAGACGACGACGAGCACGGGTGCGCCCGCGACGCCCCCCGTCGCGCCGTGGTCGACGTCGGCGAGCATCGCGTCGGGGAGGCGACCGCGCTCGAAGTCGCGCCCGCCCGCCTCCCACGCCTGACGGGTGAGCTCGCCGATGCGGGCCCGCAGCTCGTCGTCGCGCACGACGACGAAGTGCCACGGTTGGCTGTTCTCGGCGCTGGGCGCGTACGTGGCGGCCTCGAGCACGCGCTCGATCGTCGTGTCGTCGAGCGGCTCCGGCGAGAAGGCACGGTGCGCGCGCTGATGGTGGACGACGTGGAAGAACGCCGCGTCGTCACTCATGGCTCCCTCCGCTCCCGCTCCAGAGGGCTGTGCCCGGCGGAGCTGCGCTCCGTCCGCACGTTGGTCACGCGACACGACCGGCGACGCGCTCGCCGAGGAGCCGGAACGTGTTGACGTAGTCGATTCGCAGCGAAGGGGTCGTCGCCCAGTCGCGCCAGTGGGGCGTGTCCTGGCCGCCGATCATGTCGGTGACGAGGGGGGTCATCGACGTGAACACGGCCTCGGGATCGTCCTGGTCGATCTCGTAGCAGTGGAAGAAGCGCGGCGTCCCGCCGGGGACCGCGTTCTCGTACGGGGTGATCATCGAGTAGCCCGGCACCGCGGCCTCGGCGATGAGCCGGATGTGCACGAAGTCGCCCCAGTCGCGCAACGCCTGCGCGTCGTGCGCGTCGCGCGGGCTGATGAGCACCACGGAGAGCCCGATCGTCCGGCGACCGGTCAGGCGGCCCTGACCGGGCCGGGGCGTATGTCGGAAGTGATGGCCGCGCACGTCGGCGGGTGTGGCGGGTGCGACGAACCCGTCGTGCACCTCGTAGATCGCGAGGTGGTCGAACTCGGGCAGCGTGCGCGGGAGGTCGGAGCGATCGCGGGAGACGTTGTGCCACCACGTCGCGCGCGTCACGCCCGGTGTCGCGAGCAGCGCGGGCACGCGGTCGTCGACGTACGCGTCGACGTCGCGGTCCGTCATCTCGAGGTACAGCCCCGGTGTGATCCGGTCCTCCATCGCCGGGAGTGTATGACGGCGACGTCAGGAACCCACGCGCTCCCTGGCCGCGTCGACCTCGGCGCTCGCACACAACACCGCCGCGTCGGGCGACGACGTCGCGTCGACGACACACACACCGCTCGCCACCGCGACCGGCGCGGTCCACGAGCAGTGCCAATGGCGGCGCACCTCGCCCGTCATCGCGACGGCGTCGCCGCGAGTCGTGTGGGGGAGCACGACGAGCAGCTGGCCCTGGGGCCACGGCACGACGCGCGCACCGGCCGGGACCGACCCCTCGACGATGTGGCGCAGGCTCTCGTGGAGGAGCGTGTCGGCCTCGGCTGTCACGGCGGGCCGAAGCGTCGGCGCGGGGACGAGGGCGAGCACCACGATCGCGTCGCCGGGACGCGCGGTCTCGAGCGGTCCCGAGGTCGCGGGCGCGGGCACGTGCTCCACCTGCTCATTCTCGGCAGCCTCGATCGCCGGACGAGCGATCCCGCCGGAAATCTCACGGTTGGTGGTCACACCGATCCGGAACGTGCAACGCACGCCGAGTACCGTCGAGAACCAATGCAACCGGGTGGTGAGACGGGTCCTGGCGCGCCCGCGCGCGACCACATTCGCGTCGTCGTGGTCGATGATCATGAGATGGTGGTCGAGGCGCTGATCCGGACCCTGGCGTCGGAGCCGGACGTCGAGGTGGTAGGGCGCGCCGGCTCGTCCGAGCAGGCGATCACGGTGGCCCGTGAGCGCGGTCCCGACGTCGTGGTGATCGGCTCCGGCCTTCCGGACGGCACCGGACCGGAGCTGACGGGCCGGATCCGGGCCGCACTCCCGGGTACGGCGGTGGTGGGCCTCGGGCTGACCGACGACGACGCGGAGCGGGCAGACGCGCTGGCGGCGGGGGCGTCCGTCTTCGTGTGGAAGGGCCAGCCGGTCGAGGCGCTGCTCGACGCGATCCGGTTCGCGGCGACCGGCGCGTTGCCACCCGCGGGCATGCCGGCGGCACGGCGGAGTGGGCCCGAGCTCACGGGGCGTGAGCGCGAGGTGCTCGCGCTGCTCGCCGAGGGCCTGTCGACCGACGAGATCGTCGAGCATCTCGTGCTCAGCCCGCATACTGTTCGCAACCACATCCGCAGCGTGCTCGCGAAGCTGGGGGCGCATTCGCGGCTCGAAGCGGTGGCGGTCGCGGCGCGCGCCGGGCTCATCCGGCTGGCGCACGAGCCGCCCGCGCGCCAATGATCCCCAACCGTTTACCTGACATAGGCCCCGGGTAGCCGGTGCGCAACGTCCGGGCAGGAGGCAGCCGACAGTGACGACGACGCTCGACGCGACGCGAGTCGTGACGCGCGCGCCCGCGCCGGTTGCTCTGCCGCTCCCGGTTCGTCCGAGCCGTCGGTGGATGTTGCGTCCGCTCGTGGTCTACGCGGCGTCGCGCGCGCTCGTATTCCTCACGGTCGGGATCGTGACGACGTTCGGCCACGCCGACCCCGGCGCGGGGCCATGGCCCGTGCTGGGAGGACCGCGCATCGCGTTCTTGCGCGCGCTCGGGCGCTGGGACAGCGCGTGGTACCTGGCGATCGCGCACCACGGGTACCGCGTCGAGACCTCGCCCCCCGGCGGCCACGCGAGCGACGCGTTCTTCCCGCTGTTCCCCATGCTCATACGCGGCGTCTCCGCGGCACTGCACGTCTCGCCGCTCATCGTCGGCGTGGTGCTCACCGTGCTGGCGGGTGCGGGCGCGGCAGTCGCGGTGTGGTTGCTCGCGCGCCGGCTCGCCGGGCCGCGGGTCGCGGATCGGGCCGTCGCGTTGTTCTGCTTCTTCCCCGGCGCCTTCGTGCTCTCCATGGCCTACGCCGAGGGTCTGCTCGTTCTCGCGTCGGCGGTGTGCCTGCTCGCGCTGCTCGACCGGCGCTGGGTCCTCGCGGGACTGAGCGCCGCGGTCGCGACCGCGACCCGGCCCAATGCCGCGCCGATCGTGCTCGCGTGCCTCGCGGCCGCCATCATCGCGACCCGTCGCGAACGTGATCTGCGTTCGTGGCTCGCGCCGCTGCTCGCGCCGCTCGGGGGCATCGCGTTCTTCACCTTCCTCTGGGTGCGGACCGGCAGCTTCATGGGGTGGTTCGAGTCGGAGCGCACGACGTGGCGCGACCACCTCGACATCGGCATCACCGCGGTGCACCGCGTGTTCCAGAGCATCACCGGCCCCGCTCCGTCGTTGAGCCCCGGCGGGCTGAACATCCAGATGGTGGCCGTGGGTGCCGTGCTCGCGATCGTCGGCATCGTGCTCATGATCCAGTGGCGACCGCCGTGGCCCGTCCTCGTCTTCGGGGTCACGACGATCCTGATGGCGTGCGCGTCGGTGAACGTCGGACCACGGCCGCGCCTGCTGCTCGCCGCGTTCCCCGTCGCCATCGCCGCGGGCCGCAAGGTGCACGGCCGTGCGTTCGTCGCGCTCCTCGGCATCAGCGCGCTCGCGATGGCGGTGCTCACGGGGATCACCATCTCGTCGCTCGCCGCGACCCCCTGAGCGTGACCGGGACGCCGCCTGACGTCGCGCGCCCCGAATCGGTCACGGACGACCGGCCGGACGCCGTCGCGAGCACACCGGCCGGCTCCGGCCGTGGCGATTCGGTCCTGCGGGGCGTCGACCGGTTCCTGCGGGTGCTCCTCGTGCTCGTCGGCGCCGCGTTCGTCGTCGGCTACGTCGTCATCGCCGTCACGCGTATGCGGTACCCGTTCGAGCTGGAGTGGATGGAGGGCGGTGTCGTCGACGACGTGCGCCGGATCCTCGCGGGCCACAGCCTCTACGTCCGGCCGTCGACGCACTTCGTGCCCTACATCTACACGCCGCTCTACTACTACGTCGCCGCGGTACCGGCGAAGATTCTCGGCGTCGGGTACTTCCCGCTGCGGCTCGTCTCGTTCCTCGCCTCACTCGTGACGTTCGGGTGCATCGGCGCGCTCGCATGGACGGAGACCCGCGACCGGGTGGCCGCGTTCGCGGCGGCGGCGCTCTTCGCGGCGTGCTTCCGGCTCGGCGGTGCATGGCTCGACCTCGCGCGCGTCGACCCGTTGTTCCTCGCGTTGCTCTTCGCGGGGCTGCTCGTCGCGCGTCGCGCCCGCTCACCGCGCGGCGTGTTGGCGGCCGCGCTCCTGCTCGTGCTCGCGTTCCTCACGAAGCAGTCCGCGGTGTTCCCTGCGGTCGGTGTCGTGTTCTTCCTCTGGATGCGCCGGCGATCGCTCGCGCTCTGGTACGGCGGCGCGCTCGCCGCCGGGATCGTGGGGAGCACGGTGCTGTGGAACGCCGCCACGCACGGCTGGTACCGCTTCTACGTCCTCGACGTCCCCGCCGCGCATCAGATCGTCTCCGAGGAGTACGGCCTCTTCTGGACCCACGACATCCTGCTGCGACTCTGGATGACCGTCGTGCTCGCCGTGCTCGGATTGTGGTGGACCGGACGCACCCGTACCGACGACCGTGTGCGGCTCGCGTGGTTCCACGTGCCGGTCACGGCCGCGCTGCTCGGTGCCGCGTACCAGGCCCGGCTGCACAGCGGCGGCTACGACAACGTGCTGCTCCCCGCGTTCGGCGCCCTCGCCATCCTGTTCGGTCTCGGGATCCACGCCTCGCGCTCGCTCTTCCGTCGGCTCACGTGGCTCGCGCCGGTCGCGGCGGTGCTCGCGATCGTCCAACTCGCGACGCTGACGTACGACCCCGGCAAGCAGATCCCGACCGCAGCCGACCGGCGAAGGGGTGAACGCATGCTCACGGCGTTGCGGGACCTCCCCGGCACGGTGTACCTGCCGGGCCACGGCTGGTACCTCGCCCGCGCGCACAAGACGACGGGTGCGCAGTCGGCTGCGATCGAGGACGTGATCCGCGCCGACGTGCGCGGGACCGGCCACGCGCTGCGCAACGAGATCCGCGACGAGATCGCCACGGGGCGCTTCGACTGGGTCATCGTCGACAACGTCCCCACGTTCTCGTACCTGCCGAAGACCTTGCGGCGCACGTACGTGCGGGTCGGCACGCTGGTGCCGCCGCGGCACCCGCCCCTGCCGCTCACGGGCACGCTCACCGGGCCGCTCACCGTCTGGGCCCGCCGCGACCCACCGCCGCCGGGACCCGTTCCCGCGACCATCGTCCCCAGTTCATGACGCGGTGCGAGGCCGAGACGCGTTGCGCGGCGGGTGCGGCCGTTGGTGGGGCGCCGCCTGACGCCCGCGATGCTCGCCCCGCTGCGACTCCGTCGCGGCGCAAGAGGATATGAGGCAACACGACGTCGACGCGGGTGGGCCGCCCGAGATCCTCGAGCGCAAGGCCGCGCTGCGCGACGAGGTCTGGGACGCGATGACGAAGGCCCGTGTCGCTCGGTTTCCGGGCGCGCGCAACCGGATCCCGAACTTCGTCGGCGCCGAGCGCGCCGCCGAACACCTGCGCGAGACGGACGCGTGGCGCGACGCGCGCACGGTGAAGGCGAACCCCGACTCGCCGCAGTGGCCGGTGCGTCAACGTGCGCTCGAGGACGGCAAGACCCTCTACATGGCGGTGCCGCGACTCGCGGAGGCGAAGCCGTTCTTCCTGCTCGACCCCGCACACCTCGCGGACTCGCCTCGTGCTGCCAGCTCGATCAAGGGCGCGTCGCGCTCGGCCCGTACCGTCGACGTCGACGAGCTCGACCCCGTCGACCTCGTCGTCGCGGGCTGCGTCGCCGTCGACGAACGCGGCGCGCGGCTCGGCAAGGGCGGCGGCTTCAGCGACCTCGAGCTCGCGATCGCGGCCGAGGCCGGTCTCGTCGACGCCGGCACCGTCATCGCGACGACCGTCCACGACGAGCAGGTGCTCGAGCCCGGCCGCATCCCGGTCACCGCGCACGACTTCCAGCTCGATCTCGTCGTCACACCGACGCGGATCGTCCGGATCCCGCGTCGTGGCCGGCGCCGGCCCCGGCTGCGGTGGTCGGAGCTCACCGACGAGAAGATCGCAGCCATCCCGCTGCTCGCGCGGCTCGGCCCGCGCTCGCGCCCCTGACCTAGAGTGACACGCATGTCAGATCCGGAAGGGTCCCGGACCTCGCTCAAGCACCGTGCCGTCCCAGCGCCCGGCGAGGCCCCGATGCCGGCGCCCAACGCCGCCGCGCTCCTGCGTCGCAATGCCACCGATCCGACGATCGCGACCCGCCCGGCGTTGCGCTTCGGCGACCGCGTGTGGACCCACCGGGAGTACTTCGACGAGTCGTGCCGGTTCGCGAACCTGTTCCTCACGCACAAGCCGGCCGACCGTCCGCTGCACGTCGCGGTGCTGCTCGACAACCTGCCCGACTACCTGTTCGCGTTCGGGGGCGCGGCGCTGTCGGGTTCGTGCGTCGTCGGGCTCAACCACACCCGGCGCGACGAGCATTTGCTCCGCGACGCGGAGCACACCCACTGCTCGCTCGTGATCACCGAGCCGCGTCACGAGGCGTTGCTCGCTCCGATCGTCGATCGCCTGCCCGTCGGTGACGACGGCGTCCTCGTCACGACGCGCGACGGCGACGCCGACGATCCGCCGTCGACGATCGGCCGCTCGCTGGGCGACGCGCTCGCGGCGCAGCCCGCCAGCGATCCCGGGCTCGAGCCCGACGCCGACGCGTTGTGGACCCTGATCTTCACCTCGGGCACGTCGGACGCACCCAAGGCCGTCATCACCACGCAGCGCCGGATCCTCGTCACCGGCACCCGCATGGGGATCATCATGGATCTCGGACCCGACGACGTCGGCTACATCTGCATGCCGCTGTTCCACTCGAACGCGGTGATGGTCGGGTGGGCGCCCTCGATCGTCCTCGGCGCGTCCGTGGGTCTCGCCCGCAAGTTCAGCGCGTCGCGGTGGCTGAGCGACATCCGCCACTACGGCTCGACGTACTTCAACTACACCGGCAAGCCGCTTGCGTACATCCTCTCGACACCCGAGCGTCCCGACGACGCCGACAACCCGTTGCGGGTGTCGTTCGGCAACGAGGGCTCCCCCGAGGTCGTGGACCGCTTCGGCACCCGCTTCGGCGTCGACGTGATCGACGCGTACGGCGCGACCGAGGGCGGCGTCGCCGTGAACCGCGACGCGGAGGAGCGCGCCGGAGCCCTCGGGCTTGCGGGGCCGAACGTCGCGGTCGTGGACGACGACGGCAACCCGAAGCCGGCCGCGCGCTTCGACGCCGACGGGCGACTGGCCAACGCCGACGAGTGCGTGGGGGAGATCGTCAACACCGCGGGCGTCGGGCCGTTCGAGGGCTACTACAACAACCCCGACGCGAACGAGCGCACGATGCGCTTCGGCTGGTACTGGACCGGCGATCTCGGTTACCTCGACGCGGACCGCTACCTGTACTTCGCCGGTCGGAACGCCGACTGGATCCGCGTCGACGGCGAGAACTTCCCCGCTGCGCCCATAGAGAGCGTGCTCGGGAAGCATCCCGACGTCGTCCTCGCGGTGGCGTACGGCGTCCCCGACGACCAGGCCGGCGACCAGGTGATGGCGGGACTCGTGCTGCGCGACGGCGCCCGCTTCGATCCGGAGACGTTCGCCCGGTGGCTCGACGAGCAGGACGCGATCGGCCCGAAGTGGCGTCCCTGCTACGTGCGCATCATGCGCGATCCGCCGACCACGGGGACGAACAAGATCGTGAAGCGCACCCTCGTGCACCAGAAGTTCCGGTCCGACCGCGTGGACGGCGACGCGGTGTACGTCCGGGGCCGCGGTGAGGACCACTACCGCGAGCTCACCGAGACGGACGAGCGCGCGCTGCACGAGTCCTTCGTCCACTACCAACGCGAACGCTTCTGGGATCTGTAGTGGCCTCCTCGGGCTCGACTCGGGCGGCGCACGGAGCGACGGAGGAGCGCAGTGCGCTCGCCGGCGAGCGAACGACGCGGGCGATCCCGGGTGCGCGCCGGTGCCCCGCGAGCGAGTGAGCGAGCGAGAAGGCGTGGATCTGAGCTTTAGCCCCGGAGAGCAGGCGTTCGCGGAGGAGATCCGCGAATGGCTGCGCGCCAACCTCGAGATGCCGCCGCGCTTCGCCAACCTCGCCGACGAGATCGAGTGGGGACGGCGGTGGCAGGCCAAGCTCGCGGCCGACCGCTGGATCGGCATCCACTGGCCCGCCGCCTACGGCGGGCGCGGCGCGTCGCCGGTCCAGGTCGCGATCTTCAACATGGAGTACGCCCGCTCGCGCGCGCTGCAGCCCGTGAACCGCGTCGGCATCAACCTCGCCGGTCCGACCCTGCTCGCGCACGGCACCGAGGAGCAGAAGCGCCGCTGGCTCCCGAGCATCCTGAGCGCCGAGGAGATCTGGTGCCAGCTCTTCAGCGAGCCCGGTGCCGGCTCCGACCTCGCCTCGCTCACGACCCGGGCGGCCCCGGTGGAGGGCGGCTGGCTGCTCTCGGGCCAGAAGGTGTGGACCAGCTACGCCCAATTCGCCCGGTGGGGCATCTGCCTCGCCCGTACCGACACGGAGGCGCCGAAGCACCGCGGCATCTCGTACCTCGTCGTCGACATGCAGGCCGACGGGATCGAGGTCCGGCCCCTGGTGCAGATCACCGGCGACGCCGAGTTCAACGAGGTGTTCTTCGACGAGGTCTTCGTCCCCGACGACCATCTCGTCGGTGGGCTGAACCAGGGCTGGGCCGTGGCCAACACCACGCTCGCGCACGAGCGCGGCACGGCGTTCCCGTTCAAGGAACAGGTCGTGCACGAGGTGTACCTGGACGAGCTCTACGACCTCGCGGCGCGTCAGGGTGCGCTCGACGATCCCGAGTGCTCCGACGCGCTCGCACAGAGCTTCGTCGAGCTGCGCGTGCTGCGTCTGCACAACTGGCGCACGCTGTCGCGTCTGTCGCACGGCATCGAGCCCGGCCCCGAGTCGAGCGTCGTCAAGCTCGCGTGGACCGACATGACCCAGCGTCTCTCGGAGCTCGGGCTCGCGATCGTCGGCGAGGCCTCGCCGTTGTGGGCCGGCGCTCCGGAGACGCCCGGCGACGGTCGCTGGCAGAAGCAGTGGCTGTGGAGCAAGGCCGCGTCGATCGCAGGCGGTACGTCGGAGGTGCAGCGCACCATCATCGGCGACCGCATGTTGGGGTTACCGCGCTGAACCCGAGCCCTGTGTGGACGTCAGTCACGCTTTCGTGACTGAGATCCACACAAAGGCGTAGGGTCGCGCGCATGACGCGCGTCGTCGGGATGGATCACATCGTGTTGCGGGTGGCCGATGTCGAGCGGTCGCTCGCGTGGTACCGCGACGAGCTCGGCCTGCAACCCGAGCGCGTCGACGAGTGGCGCGCCGGCAAGATCCTGTTCCCGTCGGTGCGCGTCGACGCGACGACGGTCATCGACCTGCTCGCCGCGCCGCGCGGTGAGAGTGAGCCGAACCGCGACTCGATCAACATGGATCACGTGTGCCTCGTGATTCAGCCCGAGGACCTCGACGCGCTCGCGGCGTCGGGTCGCTTCGACGTGGTCGCGGGTCCGAGCCGCCTCTGGGGCGCGCAGGGGGACGGGACCGGGCTCTACGTCCACGACCCCGATGGCAACCTCGTCGAGCTCCGGCACTACCGCTGACAGCGGGTCCCCAGGGTGGCGGTGTTCACGGCCGCCCTGGCCTGGTACTTTTCGCGTCTCGCGACGTGCACGGGCCGTCGCAGGCACCAGGGAGCTAGGTAATTGGCAACAGGCACCGTCAAGTGGTTCAACTCCGAGAAGGGGTACGGCTTCATCTCGCGCGAGGACGGCCCGGACGTCTTCGTCCACTTCTCGAACATCCAGATGCAGGGCTACAAGACGCTCGAAGAAGGGCAGCGCGTCGAATTCGAGGTCGCGCAGGGCAGGAAGGGCGACGAAGCCCAGAACGTCCGTTCCGCCTGACCGGCAACGTCGAGCGAAGGGCCGGGCCCCAGCGGTCCGGCCCTTTCGCGACGCTTCTCAGATCGCGTAGAGCCGCCGGCAGCTGTCGCCGGCGATCTCCTGCTGCTGCGCGTCGGTGAGACCTTCCATCGCCTCGCCCAGCTCCCGGGTCACGCCGGGGAACTTCGCGTCCGGGTGCGGGTAGTCGCTCGCCCACACGATCCGTTCCGCGCCGACGAGTGGCGACCGGGCGGTGAACGCGAGCGTCGACTCGTCGGGGTCGAAGCTGATCCAGCACTGACGACGGAAGTACTCCGACGGTGCCATCCGCAACGCGGGCACGTCCCAGGCGAAGATCCTCGCGTGATGGTCGAGACGTTCGAGCCACGGCACCACCCACCCGCCGTTGGCCTCGAGGAAGACGACCTTCAGGTCGGGGAAGCGCTCGCACACGCCGCCCGCGAGCAGGAAGGCCATCGTCGCCATCATGTCGAACGGGTTCGAGATCGCCTGCGTGAAGTAGACGTTGTCGATCGGCGTCTCCTCACCCGCGGCGATCGGCATCGCCGACGAGCCGAGACGGTTGATGCGCAGCCCGCGACACGTGCCGGGCATGTCCGCGAGCAGGTACGGGTGCAGACCGATCGGCAGGCCGGCGTCCGACGCGGCGCGCCACAGCGGCTCGTAGACGGGGTCCGAGAACGGCTTCCAGTCCTCGGTCGGGTTCGGACGCAGCATGACGCCGACGATGCCGGGCTTGCCCGCCACGCGCCGGATCTCCGCCGCGGCACGTTCCAGATCCTGCTGCGGAACGATGGCGACGCCGAAGAGGCGGCCCTCGCCGCGTGACGCGTGGTCGGAGAGCCAGTCGTTGTACGCGCGGCACTGCGCGTCCGCGAAGTCGACGTCGCGCAGGCCGCCGATGCCGAGCAGCATCGTCGGGTACAGCACCGATTGGGTGATGCTATCGGCGTCGAGATCGGCGAGGCGCGCCTTCACGTCGTAGGCCGCGGGACGGATCTCGGTGTAGCGCAGCTCACCCCGCTGCGCCCGCTCGCGCTCCTCCAGCGACATGCCCGCGGTGCCCGCGAGCGCGAGCTGGTTCGCGGGCAGGCGCTGGTCGCCGAAGACGCACCACTCGCGACCCGAGCCGTCCGTCTCGATGTGCCAGATCCGGTCGGCGTACTCCTTGGGCGCATACTCGAGCATGCCCGTCGGGTGCTCGAGGATGTGTCCGTCGGCGTCGATGAACGTGGGTCCTGCGGCCATCGGCCTCCCCCTCGCGTCGGCGACCCTCCACCGGAGCCGGGACTACCTTGTCGCGCCGCCGTCCGTCCCACAAGCGGCGCAGATGGCGCGCCACCCCTGCGGGCTCAGTGCGTAGTTGCGGACCGCGCCGCCGCTGAGCCCGCGCCAGAGCGACGGCCGAGCCAGAAGTGCGACGGCGGTGAACGCCACGGGGAGCGCGGTTCTCGCGTCGCCGGCGAGTGGGGTCAGCTCCTCGGTGCTCCCAGCGTAGGGCCCCCGGCGGCGGGCCGCGTCACCCAGCTCGCGCACCAGCGCGGCCCGGCCGTGGGAGGCGGCCGCGAGGAGTGCGAGGACGAGCTGGTGCGTGTCGACTCCGGGCCGGCCGGGCCCGACGGGCGGAGGTGTCTCGCCGACCGACACGCGCAGCAGGACGTCGACCAGGTCGACGCCCGCCCGGAGCGCGTTGCCCGGCTCCACGAGGCGCGGGTTCAGGTCGATCCAGCGCGGCCCCGCGTCGGTGAGGATCACATCGGCCGAGAACGCGCCGTGCCAGCCCAGCGCGGTGCCGATCGTCGCGAGGTGGTCGCGGACCTCGGGCAGGTCGACGCTGCACTTGCCGCTCGCGCCGCCCGATGCTCCCTCGCGGGTACGGAGGTTCGCGTGCGACGCGAGCAGCGTCCCGTCGGCGAAGACGGCCTGCACCATGGCGAGGGGTCCGTCGACCGCGCGCTGGACGAGCACGCCGCCGTCGGCGAACGCGTCGGCGCGCTCCAGCTCGCCGGCGATCGCCCGCAGATCCGACGGTGTCGCGCCACGACGTACGCCGCTGGTCGCGGTGCCGATCGGGACCTTGACGAACACAGGGAGTTCGGCGACCGCGAGCAGGTCCGTCGGCGCGCGGGCGACCGTCGCGTGCGGTTGCGGGATGCCGAGCTCCGTAAGCGTCGACCGCGCGGACAGCTTGTCCTGCACCCGTCGCAGCGCGTCGAAGGGTGGCACCGCGAGCGCGACACCCAGGGCCCGGACCCGTTGCACCTCGCACGCGAGCACGGCGACCTGCTCCTGGGTGGGGAACAGGACGTCGAAGCGCTGCTCGCGGAGGACTGCGATGGCGGCATCGAGCCACGCGAAGGGGTCGTCCCCGTACGCCGGCACCTTGTGCATGCGCGCGACGTGACGAGTGAAGCGCGTCAGGGAGAACGGGTCCGGGCACAGGACCTCGACCCGGTGACCGAGTCCGTGCAGGCGCGTCGCGACCTGTCGCGACGTAAGTCCGGAACCATCGGTGAGCAGGACGCGCATGAACCGGCGTGGAGGGTGCGAGGCGCTAGAGGAACCGGCGGATCACGGCGCGCTTGAGCTTGGTGTAGGGCGGATACGCGAGGTCGGGATCGAGGCGGGTCGACTTCGTCAGCACGCTCTTGACGTGACTGAACGTGTCGAACCCGGCCTTCCCGTGGTACGCGCCCATCCCGCTCGGGCCGACGCCGCCGAACGGCAGCTCCGGCACCGCGAGATGCAGCATGGTCGCGTTCACGCACACGCCGCCCGAGGTCGTCTCCTCGACGACGCGTTCCTGCACCGCCTCCGACTCGGAGAAGACGTAGAGCGCGAGCGGCTTGTCGCGCTCGTTCACGAACTCGATCGCCTCCGTGACATCGGCGACCGGGATCACGGGCAGGATCGGCCCGAAGATCTCCTCCTGCATCACCTGCGATTCGAGCGGCACGTTGCGCAGCGCCGTCGGCGCGAAGTAGCGGGAGCGGGCGTCGCGGTCGCCGCCGTAGACGATGTCGCCGTCGCCGGCGAGACGCTCGAGCCGCTCGAAGTGACGGTCGTTCACGATCCGCGCGTAGTCGGGGCTGCCGCGCGGCTCGTCGCCGTAGAAGGCCCGTACCGCACCCTCGACGTGGGTCAGGAGCGCGTCCTCGAGCTCCGCGTCGACGAGCACGTAGTCGGGCGCGACGCACGTCTGGCCGGCGTTCACGTACTTCCCCCAGGCGATGCGGCGCGCCGCCACGCCGAGGTCCGCATGACGGTCGACGATGGCCGGGCTCTTGCCCCCGAGCTCCAGCGTGACCGGCGTGAGGTGCTTCGCCGCGGCCTGCATCACGACGCGCCCGATCGTGCCGTTGCCGGTGTAGAAGACGTGGTCGAAGCGCTCCTCGAGGAGCGCGGTCGCCTCCGGCACCGCGCCCTCGACCACCGCGACGCACTCGCCGTCGAGGTACTCCGGGATGATGCGGGCCAGGACCCGCGACGAGCTCGGCGCGACCTCGGAGGGCTTGATCACCGCGCAGTCGCCGGCCGCGAGCGCGGCGACGAGCGGCGCGAGGACGAGCTGCACCGGGTAGTTCCAGGGACCGATGATCAGCACGACACCGACCGGCTCACGGTGCAGGCGGGCCTTGGCCGGCTGCACGAAGAGCGGCGTCCACACGCGCTCCGGTCGCATCCACCGACTCAGGTGCTTGCGTGCGTGGTCGAGCTCCGCGAGCACGAAGCCGATCTCGGTCGCGTACGCCTCGGTCGGCGCCTTGCCCAGGTCGTCGAGGAGCGCGGCGAGGAGCTCGGCCTCGCGCTCGCGCAGCATGGTCTCGAGCCGGCCGAGCTGTTCCCGTCGCCAGTCGACCCCGCGGGTCCGGCCCCCGTTGTACGCGGCACGAAGCCGCTTCACGACGTCGGGGATGTCGCCGACAGGCGTGGCCGTGATGGAAGTCATCCGCCCACGCTAGCGAGCTGCGTGCGGCGGCCAGGCCGGCGCGGTCAGAGCAGGTCGGGGAGGCCGCCCAGGTCGGGGAGCACGGCGAGGACGCGCCGGCCCACCTCTCGCGGCGCGCCGGGGTCGTCCCAGTGGCCGGGTCGGCGCACGTAGACGGCTGGGATCCCGGCTGCGGTCGGGCCCTCGACGTCGGGGCCCCAGGTGTCGCCGACGAACACGCACGCCGACGGCTCCACCGCGAGCTCGCGCAGCGTGCGACGGAAGATGCGCGGGTGCGGCTTGCGCGCACCGGCCCACGCGGACGACACCAGCACGTCGAAGAACTCGCTCAGGCCCGCGTCGTCGACGGCCTCCGCGAGATCCCAGTCCCAGTTGGAGCACACCGCGAGGCGCACACCGCGCTCACGCAGCGCCGCGAGCGCGTACGGCACCTCGCTATAGGCCTCGAGCACACGCTGGGTCGCGCCCTTGCGCAACTTCTCGATGATCGTCTCGTACTCGTCCGGGTGCACGTCGGTCTCGGCAAGCATCGCGAGCGTCCGCTCGCGCTGCCACGCGACGTAGTGCTCACGGCTGCGCGACTGCTCGAGGTGCTCGATCCCGTCGAGACCATCGTTGAACCAGCGCTCGCGTGCCTCGGCCGGCAGTGCGTACCCGTGCTCGGCGAGCACGTCGTCGGCCGAGAGCCAGTGCGTCGCCCGCGCCAGGGTGCCGTAGAAGTCGAGGAGCACCGCGGCGACCGCCATGACCCGATCCTCGCGGCTCGATAGCGTGCGCGTCCATGCGGGCACTCGGGCGGCGCGGACGGCCGGTGGTCCTGGTCGCGGTCCTGGTCGCGACGGTGACCGCAGCGGCATGTGGGTCCAGCGCGTCGAAGACGGGAAGGAAGTCGTCGACGACGACCGCTGCGACCACGGAGTCCCCGATGGCGATGACGTTGACGAGTGCCCTGTTCACGGACGGCCAGACGATCCCGACGCGTTCGACGTGCGACGGCGAGGGCCTGTCGCCGCCGCTCGCGTGGACCGGGCAACCAGCGGGGACGGTGGAATTCGCGCTCACGACGGAGGACCCCGACGCGCCGAGCGGGACGTTCGTGCACTGGGTGCTGTGGGGCGTTCCGGCGTCGGTCCACGAGCTCGACGAGGGCGTCGTTCCGGCCTCCGCGCACGAGGGGGTCAACGGCACCGGGAAGCGGGGCTACACGGGGCCGTGCCCGCCGAAGGGGAACGCGCCCCATCACTACGTCTTCACGCTCTACGCGCTCTCGCGAGCCGTGTCGGTGCCCGACGGCGCCACGATCGCGCAGCTGCGGAGCGCGATGGATGGTGCGGTCCTCGCGGAGGGTCGACTGACGGGCCGCTACGCGCGCTAGTCGGCGAGACCGTCGAGGGCGCGCTCCAGGTCGAGCTCCGCGTCGCGGGTCTGGATGCCGGCCGTGAACGCACGGTCGAAGCGCGCGTCGAGGCCCGGATCGGCGAGCGTCTCGCCGAACGCCAGCCGCTCCGCCGCGAGCCCGTCGTCGTAGGTTCGTGCGGCCGCGTCGACGGCCGACTTCGCGAGCCGGACCGCGTGCGCGGGGAACGACGCGATGCGTCGCGCGAGGGCGTCGACGAACGGGCCGATCTCGTCGGCGGCGAGGGCGCGGTTCACCCAGCCGTAGCGCTCGGCGAGCTCGGCGTCGACGTCGGCGCACCCGACGATCACCTCCAGCGCACGCGCGCGTCCGACCAGGCGTGCGAGGCGCTGGGTTCCGCCGGCACCCGGGATGATGCCGAGCGCGACCTCGGGCTGAGCCAGGCGCGCGCGCCCGATCGCGGCGAAGCGCAGGTCGAGCGCGAGCGCGAACTCGCTCCCGCCGCCGCGGGCGCGACCTTCGAGCTGCGCGATCGTGATCTTCGGGATCGTGCGCCAGCGCTCCATGAAGCCGTCGATACCCTGCAGCACCGCGGCAGCCGTCGCCGGTTCCCGGGGCATGGCCGCGATCATCGCGACGTCGGCGTGCGCGATGAAGAAGTCGGTGTCCGCGCTGCGGAACACGACCACGCGCACCTCGTCGTCATCGGCCACGACGTCGTAGAGCCGGTTCAGGTCGGTGATGAGCGCGCCGTCGAGCAGGTTGATCGGCGGGTGGTCGATGGTGACGAACGCGACACCGCCATCGCGCTCGAGCCGAAGCGTGTCGAAGGAGCCCTCGTCCATCGACCGAGCGTGACACGGAATCACACCCCCCTGCCAGGACGTACAATCTGGCGCCCCGGGTGGGTCGTGGGACGAGCAAAGCGGGACGGGCACGCGCGCGCGGTGACCGGAGCGAGGGACGAGCGAGGTCGCTCGCCAGCGAGCGAACGACGTGATGGAGCAGGACGATGGCCGGAGCCGAGCGGCGAGGGAGCGAGCGAGAAGGCCTGGTGTTGCTGGCTGCCGGTCTGTCGCAGATCTGCGTCACGCTGGACTACTGGTCACTGTCGGTCGCGCTGCCACGGATGTCGCACGACCTGCACGTCTCCACGACCGACCTGCAGTGGGCCATCAGCGCGTACATCATCGCGTTCGCTGCCGCGCTGATCGCCGCCGGCCGTCTCGCCGATATCCTCGGACGCAAGAAGCTCCTCGTCGCGGGTGCGGCACTCTTCGGCGCGGCGTCGTTCGCGTGCGGCGTCTCGAACAGCGTCGAAGTGCTCATCGTCGCCCGGATCGTGCAGGGCATCGGTGCGGCGCCGCTCTTCCCGGCGAGCATGGCCGTGCTCGTCGACGCCTTCCCCGCCGAGCGTCAGGCGAAGGCGATCGGCCTCATCGTCGGCATCGCCGGCATCGGGGCCGCGCTCGGACCGTTCGTCGGCGGTGTGCTCACCGAGACGTTGAGCTGGCGGTACATCTTCTTCCTCAACGTCCCCGTCGCGATCGCCGCGATCGCGCTCGTCATCAGTGTCGTGCGGGAGTCGCGTGACGAGACCGTTCCGCGCCACATCGACCTGCCGGGGCTCGTCGCCGTGAGCGGTGGCGTGATCGCGCTGACGCTCGCGATCGACCGTGGGCCGGCGTGGGGATGGACGTCGCCGCGCCTGGTCGGCGTCTTCGCGATCTCGGTCGTGCTCCTGGTCGGGTTCGTCGTGCTCGAGCACCACGTGCAGGCGCCGCTCGTGCCGCCGGCGTTGCTCGGGAACCGTCCGTTGATGGTCATGTCGGGCTCGGGCCTGGCCGGGAACTTCAACTTCGCGCTCGCCATCTTCTGCGTCACCCTGTTCCTCCAGCAGGTGCACGGCGTCTCGGTGATGGTCGCGGGCGTGCTGTTCCTCCCGCTGTCGGTCGCGGCCGCGGTCGGCGGCCCGCTGTCGGGGAAGCTCAGCACCCGGTACTCGCTGCGCGGCCTGATGGGTGCCGGCATGCTCATCAGCGCCGTCGGCTTCGCCGTCTTCTCGCTCGGGACGGGTTGGGCGTTCTACTTCGTCGGCGCGTCGTTGCTCGGCATCGGCTGTGGTCTCGCGTACGCCGCGACCAACTCGGGCACCCTCGCTGAGGTACCGGCGCAGCAGTCGGGCGCCGCGTCGGGCTTCGTCACGACCGCGCTGCTCATCGGCGCGGCCCTCGCGACCACGCTCGCCGCGATGCTCATCGAGCAGCTCCAGCACGGCCACGGTGCCCACGCCGAGGGGATCGCGATCGAGGGCGTGCTGCGCGTCGGCGCGGTGGTCGCGGTGCTCGGTGCCGCCGCCCTGCCCTTCGCGAAGAGCCGCGCTACCGCGCCCGCCGCCGAGCCGGCGGGCGCGACGACCTGATCCGTGCCGAGCGGAGGTCAGACGCGCTTCGACCGGAGTGGTTCGAGGCCGGCGAGGTTGCGGGCGGCACGCAGCGCAAGCGCGACGATCGTCATCGTCGGGCCGTAGCCGGTCGAGGTGGGAAACACCGACGAGTCGGCCACCATCACGTTGTCGACGTCATGCAGCCGCTGCCACCGGTCGCACACACTCGTGGCCGGGTCGTCACCCATGCGCGTCGTGCCCATGACGTGACGCGACGTCGGCGCCATGAAGTCGGTGTCGGCACCGGGCTCACCGGCGAGGGGCGGCGACGTCACGCTGAACGCGTGCTCCGCGCCGGCGCGCTTCATCACCTGCTCGAGCTTCGGCGCCCAGTGGCGTGACGCGGCGATCTCGTGACGGTGTGGCTGGTACGTCACCCGTCCCGCGGGGAAGCCCCACACGTCCTTGACCGTCGGGTC
Organism: Acidimicrobiia bacterium; assembly: GCA_036558745.1. Lineage (GTDB taxonomy): Bacteria > Actinomycetota > Acidimicrobiia > IMCC26256 > JAMXLJ01 > JAMXLJ01. The sequence continues at coordinate 4,889 of DATBEZ010000062.1, read as the reverse complement.
GAGGTCGATGCCGTTGGTCGGCTGAGGGAGGTCCTCGCCCTGGATCGTGAACGCGGCCATCCGGTCGCGCATCGACGAACGGAGCATCGCGACGCTGTGGTGGCGACCCGGGCCGGTGTGGATGGCTTCCATCAACGGGAAGCCTGCGCCGCCGTGCTCGACGATGCCGCCGCGGAAGTAGGGGAGCCCCGCGTCGCGCGCCGCCGCGAGTGCCTCACGGTCGGGAACGAGGAAGTCGTCGTGCAGGTGCGTGACCGCGCGCCCGCGGTGCGCGTGCATGCGGAACGGGAACAACCCGAGCGTGTACGTCTGGAAGTGGTACATGAGGTACCGGCCGACGAGACCCGACGAGTTGCCCACGTCGCTGCGCAAGAGCAGCCGGGGCGTCTCGAACGCCCCCGCGCCGAGCACGACGTGGCGCGCGCGCACCTCGTGCTCCGTTCCGTCGACATCGAGGTACCGGACGCCACGTGCCTGCTTCCCGCTACCGTCGAGCACGACGTCGACGGCGTAGCTCTCGGGCCGGACCTCGCAGCGCCCGGTGCGGAGCGCGTTGCGCAACGGCGCGATGGGGTCGCCCTTGGCCTCGATCGGGCAGCCGAAGAACGCGCAGAAGCCGCAGTTGTTGCACGCGGGACGGCCGTCGTACTCGACCGAGTTCGCGCCGGTCGGTGCCCGGTAGGGGTGCAGGCCGACCTCGGTGGCCGCCTCGCTCGTGACGACCGCGCAGAACATGTCGGGGCCGGGCGGCATCGGGTACGGGCCCGAGCGCCACGACGCGAACGGGTTCGCGGTGTGGTCGCCCGCGACGCCGATCAGTCGCTCGCCCGCCGCGTAGTAGGGCTCCATCTCGTCGTAGTCGACGGGCCAGTCGACGACGTCGGCGCCCTCGATCGGCCCGAGCTCGCTGCGGGCGCGGAAGTCGACCTCGCGGAAACGCGGGAGCTTGCCGTCGGCGTGGAAGCCGCCCCCGCCGACGGTCGAGGGCAGGTTGTTCACCTCGCCGGTCATGAGGCGCTCGCCGTCGCCGTGGGAACGCCGGTACGTGCGCGGCTCGAGGAACGGGTCGGGGCCGAGGAACCAGCGCCGCGCGAACTTCAGCTCGTCGTTGCTGATGTCGCCCTTCCCCGCGAACGGCGCGTCGAGGTGCAGCAGGTGGTTCGCGCCCTTCTCGAGCATGATCACCGACCACCCCGCACCCGTGAGGACGTCGGCGACCGTCGACCCCGCGGGTCCGGACCCGACGATCACCGCGTCGCAGTCGTTCATCACGCGTCTGGAGTCACTTGACCGGAACTCTTCCGGTGAATCGACTCCAGCGTGCTTCGGTCACTCACGGCCGCTGACCTCCTCGTCGGTGTAGCCGCGGGGTTGCACGTCGCCGGGCCACTGGATCGCCTTCCACCCGCAGAGGTCGCGGTTGCCCCCGTACTCGGGCGCGGCGTACATCCCCTCACACGCGTGCTCGTAGAGCAGGGCCTTGAACCCGGGCACGGCGGCGAGCCGACGGTCTTGCTCGTCACCGTCGACCTCGGCGAAGTCGGCACCCAGCGCGGCGAGGCCCTCGCGGTAGCGCTCCTGCAGCCCGACGACCGGACCGTTGAACTCCCGCTCCGTGATGCCCTGCGAGCCCTCGATGCGCGTGCGCCACGCGAGCTCCTGCTGCTTCGTCAGCGGCGTGAAGCGCGCGAAGCCCGCGTCGCCGCCGAAGCGTCCGGAGAACGGACCGCCGGCGAAGATGCGGGGCGGGTCGACGAGGAACGCGCCGAGCATCCCGTCGATGTAGTCGGCGACACCCCCCACGGCCGCGCCCGGGTGCGCCTCGTAGGGCGGGATCAGCCGGTCGACCGCGGCGCGCATGACCGCGTACGGCCCTTCGTTGAGCCAGATCGGCACGTCGCGACGACCGCCGCGCAGCTACTCGGCGCCGAGCTCGTAGTTCCCGAGCTCGTCGAGCATCACGCGCCACGCGGGCGGCACCACGACCACCGTGAACGGCTCCTCCACGAGCGCGGGCCCGGTGATCGTCGCTCCGGGCGCGAGCTTGGTGCCGTCGTACACCGCGGTGTCGACGAACTCGACGCCGAAGTACGCGCGCCGTGAGCCCTTCCGCGCGCCCGCGGCGTCGGCCGTCGTGCCGGTCTCGGCCAGGTGGCCGGGCTTGGGCGTCTCGCCGCGCGCCACGAGTCGCACGCCGCGCAGCAGCGGCTGCTGGTTGCGGAAGCAGAACCCGCGGTCGGCCTGGTGCTCGTCGTGGAAGCGCTCCATCAGGTCGAGCAGCCCGGGCTCGTCGAGCGCGGCGCCTTCGGGCACGGGCACGCTCATGTCGAAGTTCTGGCCCGGGTAGCACATCTGCGCGTACAAGCCGACGTCGACCTGGCTCTCGGGCAGACCCGTGGGCTCGAGCTCCTTGCGCGCCTCGTCGGCCAGCTCGCCCATCAGCGCGCGCAACCGGCCCAGGTCCACCTGGGAGAGCGGCACGACGTACGCGCGCACGAGGTCGACGACGTAGTCGGCGACGAGCACGCCGAGCGCGGAGAACGCGGGAGCGGCCTTCGGGACGTAGATCCGGTCGACGCCGAGCTCGGCCGCGATCGCCCACGCGTGGACCGCGCCGTTGCCGCCGTACGCGATGATCGAGAGATCGCGCGGGTCGGCGCCGTGGCCCGCGAGCACCTTGCGCGTCGCGTTGGCCATGTTCGAGTTGACGATCCGCTCGATACCCCACGCGGCCTCGACCGGGTCGAGACCGAGGGGCTCCGCCACGTCACGCGTGATCGCGGCCCGGGCCGCGTCGACATCGAGATGCATGCGACCGCCGGCGAAGCCCTCGGCGGGGAGATAGCCGAGCACCGCGTCCGCGTCGGTGACGGTCGGGCGCGTGCCGCCCCGTCCGTAGCAGACCGGACCCGGCTGCGAGCCCGCGCTCTCCGGACCGACGAGCAGCGCGCCCTGACGCACACGGGCGATCGAGCCGCCGCCCGCGCCGACGCTCTGCACGTCGACCATCGGCATGCCGATGTAGTAGCGGTACCGCCAGTTCCAGTCGGTCTTGATCTCGGGCCGGCCGTGACGCACCAGGCACAGGTCGAAGCTCGTCCCGCCCATGTCGACCGCGACGAACTGGTCGACGCCGGCCTTGCCCGCGGCCAGCGTCGCGCCCATCACGCCACCGGTCGGCCCGGACGCGAGCAGCGAGACCGCGCGGCGGGCGACGTAGTCGGGCGGCATGACGCCACCGGTCGACTGCATGATCAGCAGCTGACCCGCGTAGCCCGCGCCGCGCAGCTTCTCCGTGAGCCGCTGCACGTACGCCTGGATCCGCGGCGCGACGTACGCGTTGACGAGCGTCGTCGACGTGCGCTCGAACTCGGGACCGCGCGGCATCACCTCGTGGGACAGCGACACGTGCTCGACGTCGGGGTACTCCTCACGGATGATCTCGGCGGCGCGCCGCTCGTGCTCCGGGTTGACGAAGCTGAAGAGGAACATCACGGCGATCGAGCGGACACCGAGCTTCTGCAGCCGCTGCACACCGCGCCGCACCGCGTCCTCGTCGAGCGGCTTCACGACGTTGCCCTGGAAGTCCATCCGCTCGGGGATCGGGATGCGGGCGCGGCGCCGCGCGATCGGTTCGGGCGGCGGGTACGTCGGGTCCCAGATCTCCTCCTTGTGGACCCGGCGCATCTCGATCTCGTCGCGGTGACCTTCGGTGACGAGCAGCCCGGTGCTCGCGCCGTTCATCTCGATCATCGTGTTGTCGGCCGTCGTGGTGCCGTGCACGACGATGTCGAGCTCGCGGCAGAAGTCGGTGAGCGAGCGCTCGAAGCGCTCGGCCAGCTCCGCCAGCCCGTTCATGACGCCCGCCGATTGGTCGTCCGGCGTGGTCGGCGTCTTGTCGAGGACGACGTGACCGTCGGGTGTGACGCAGATGAGGTCGGTGAACGTGCCGCCGACGTCGATGCCGACGCGGTATCCCATGTTGGGCCGCCGTTCCCTAGCCGCGTGCCCGGCGGCGGGCGCGCAGCTCCTCGGTCGCCGTGTGGTCGACCGCCAGCGTGAGGTCCTCCAGCGAGCCGGTGAGCACGACGCCGTAGTCGGTGCCCGCGGCTTCGACGCTCACGTACTCGTCGAGAACGTCGTCGAGGACGGCCTGCGGGTCGCGATCGAGCGGGTCACCCCAACCGCCGCCGCCGCCGTAGTCGTACATGATGCGCTGACCCGCGCCGATCGGCACCCAGTCGGCGGTGTGCGCCACGACGAACGGGTCGTCGGAGCCGTAGCGGATCACCATCTTGTTCGGCTCGCCCGGCTCGCCGCCGCAGATCCCCGGCATCGGGTACTTCATCCCGACGACGTACGTGTAGACCTTCGCGTCGACCAGCACTTCCTTCTCGTAGTGGCTACCGCAGAGACCGCGCCACTGGCCCGGACCACCAGAGTCGGTGCGGTAGTCGCGGCTCCACTGGATGTGCGGGTACAGGCTCTCGTTGATCTCCGCGGTGGCCTTCCACAAGTTGCCGAAGCTCGCGTTCTGCGCGCCCCACGCGTCCATGCCCTTCGCCGCGTTGCACCAGCCCGCGTACACCTCGGCCGAGTGGTCGGTGAACGTCGCGCCGGTGCGCGGATCCTGGCCCACGATGATCGTCGGGATGCCCGTCTTGTACGTCTGGGGCACGGCCTTGTCGGGCAGCACGTCCTGCATCGCGACCGCGATCACCTCGCCGACGTCGGCGCCCGGGTGGTGCGTGCCCGCGCTCACCGGCTTGTTCGGGTGCGGGTTGAGCACGCACCCCTTCGGCACGATCAGCTTGATCTGGTCGAAGAAACCCTCGTTCTTCGGGATCTCCGGGTCCATCATCGAGGCGATCTGGCCGATCGTGTAGCCG
>DATBEZ010000061.1:0-11553 GCA_036558745.1 Acidimicrobiia bacterium | reverse complement strand
GGTGCAGGCCGAGCTGCCGAACCCCGCGAACTTCGAGGCCGCGACGAAGAAGATCCGGCCCGAGGACGTCACCGAGTCGGTGACGGTCGGGTCGGACGTCGATGCCTATGTGAAGGCGTTCCGCTCGTGGAGCGACGCGGGGTTCGACCAGGTCTGCGTGGTGCAGGTGGGGCCGGACCAGGACGAGTTTCTCCGCTTCTGGCGCGAGGAGCTCCGCCCGCGCCTCTCGTGACGTCGGCGACGACCTAGAACGATCGAAAGGCTCGGGCGTCGCCTTCCGAGCCGCTCGCGCGTCGCGACAAGCCGTGCTCACGTTGCGGCCCACCCGCTCGCGCGCGTCGCGCCCGCGGATGTCGGCATACGTCGCGCGCGTTGCACCGTCGACCGACACGTGCAGCCAGTCGAGCCCGGCGTCGACGAGCGCGCGGAACGTGTCGAACGACATGCTGCGCACCGACCGGCTCACGGGCGGCCGGTAACGCACGAGGCACATGCGGCAGCGCAGGTTGCACGCCGCGGTCACCTCCACCTGGAGCTCCTTGGGCAGCTCAGGGGCGAGATCCATGTCGCTCCTGTCGTCGCGCCCGCTGCTACCCGCGTCGGTGCGCACCGCATCGCGGCGACGTGGGGCTCGTGCGTCGCAGGGCATGCATCCAGATTCCACCGGGTAGGCGGTTGCGGTGCGAACCTTGACCAGCGCGGGCGACGTCCCGTCGGCGCGGGACAGCGAGCCTGTCGACGAGGCGCTCCGCGAGACGTTCGGCCGCACGATCGACGAGGGTCGGCGGCGGCTCGGGCGCACGTGGCCGGCCCTCTTCGCGACCGGTGTGGTCGGCGGCCTCGACGTCGGCGCGGGGATCTTCGGTCTCCTCGTCGTCAAGCAGCAGACCCACAACGAGCTGTACGCCGCGCTCGCGTTCACGATCGGGTTCGTCGCGCTGACGCTCGCGCACAGCGAGCTCTTCACCGAGGACTTCCTCGTCCCGGTCGCGACGGTCGTCGCCGGTCAAGCGCGCGTGCGCGACGTCCTTCGGCTGTGGAGCGGCACGGCTGCGACCAACCTGCTCGGGGGCTGGGTCATCACGGGCCTCACCCTCGCTGCGCTGCCGCACCTGCGCGGGGTCGCGATCGACTCGGGAGTGCACTACACGTCTCTCGGGATCGGATGGCAGGCGTTCGCGTCCGGCATCCTCGGTGGTGGCGCGATCACGCTCATGACGTGGATGCAGCACAGCACCGAGTCGATGGGCGGCAAGATCGTCGCCGCGATCTCCGTGGGCTTCCTGCTGGCGGCCGCGCCGCTCAACCACGCGATCGTCGCCTCGCTGCTGATGTTCGCCGCGCTCCACGCGCACGGTCCGTTCAACTACCTCGACTGGGCGGGCGCGGCCGCGTGGGCGGCGCTCGCGAACATCGTCGGTGGTCTCGGGCTCGTCACGGTGCTGCGCCTCGTGCAGATCGGCCGGGACGCCGTGGAGGAGGAGCGTCACCGGCCGCCGGGTGCGCCGCGTGAACCGGGCGACGACGGAGCGCGGCGCCAGGCGGAGGACCTCGGCGGCGATCCCTCGCTGCACGCGTAGGTCGCACGGCCGCCGACGGTGGCGTGGCGGGCGGTGACGTTTGCGGGCTCGTGCCGTCGGGCACAGGGCGTCGTATCACCGCACGAGAGCCGCTGGACGGGATGGGCCCATGGCTCGAGACGACGAGGCCGCGCACGGTTCGGACAAAGCCGCGAAGACGGTGCGCCTGTACTCCGACATCGGTTGCCCGTGGGCGCACGTCGCCGTCCACCGCCTGCGCCGGGCGCGGGCCCGCGCCGGTGTCGACGGCCTGCTGCTGATTGACCATCGCCCGTTCGCGCTCGAGCTGGTGAACGAGCGTCCGACACCGCAGCGCGTGCTCGCCGGGGAGATCCCCATCGTCGCCGGCCTGGAGCCGGACGCGGGATGGGCCGTGTGGTCGGCATCACCGTACGAATGGCCCGTCACGACCCTGCCGGCGATGGAGGCGGTCCAAGCCGCGAAGGCGCAAGGGCTCGCGGCCGCGGAGGAGCTCGACCGCGCGCTGCGTCTCGCGTTCTTCCGCGACGGCCGCTGCGTGACGATGCGGCACGTGGTCGTGGACGTCGCGACGGCGACACCCGGTGTCGACGCGGACGCGATCGCCGACGCGCTGGATCGCGGGAGCGCGCGACGCGCCCTGATGGAGGGCTTCGCCGAGGCGCGCGCCGTCGCAAAGGGCAGCCCGCACCTCTTCCTGCCCGACGGCGTCGACGTCGCGAACCCGGGCATCACGATGCAGCCGGCCGGCGACGGCAGCGACTTCCCGCGCGTCGAGCGGGACGACCCTTCGGTCTACGACGAGCTCATCCGCGTGGCGATGGGCGCGAGCCGGGTCGCGTGAGTCGGCCGTGAAGGCGATGAAGCGGCTCCTCGGCCGCCTCGACGAGTACCAGCAGCGTCGCCGTTGGCTCGCGTTCCCACTCGCGGTCAACAAGAAGTTCGGCGACGACCAGGCCGGGAACCTCGCCGCACTGATCGCGTACTACGGCTTCTTCTCGCTGTTTCCGCTCCTCCTCGTGCTCGTGACGATCCTCGGCTTCGCGCTGCAGGGCAACCCGTCACTCCAGCACGACATTCTGAACTCGACGTTCAAGCAGTTCCCGGTCATCGGCGACCAGCTCCAACGCAACGTCCACTCGCTCAACGGCAACGCGCTGGCGCTCACGATCGGGCTCGTCGGCACGCTCTACGGGGGTCTGGGTGTTGCGAACGCGGCCCAGAACGCGCTGAACGAGGTGTGGGACGTGCCGCGCAGCAAGCGGCCGGGGTTTCTCCCGCGACTGACCCGAAGTCTGCTGCTGCTCGCGGTCGTGGGCGGCGGCATCCTCGTTGCGACGCTCGTGAACGGCTTCGCCGCCGGGCGCAGCGGTGTGGACCCGGTCAAGGTCGGCGCCTTCGTGCTCGCGACGGCGCTGAACGTCGTCCTGTTCGTCGTTGCGTTCCGCGTCATGACGGCGCGTGATGTCGCCGTGCGTGATCTCGTGCCTGGCGCGATCGTCGCGGCGCTCGCGTTCCAGGTGCTGCAGATCGTCGGCGGCTACTACATCACGCACACGGTGAAGAACGCTTCGAGCACCTACGGGTTCTTCGCCATCGTGATCGGTCTGCTCGCATGGATCTACCTGCAGGCGCAGGTCCTGCTCTACGCCGCCGAGGTAAACGTGGTGCGCGTTCGTGGCCTGTACCCGCGCGCGCTCTTCCCACCGCCCCCGACCGACGCCGACCGCCGGGCATACCAGCAGTACGCCGACGCGGAGGACCGCGTTGACACCGCGGCGGCCGACGCCGGCGAGGTGGACGCGAATCGGGAGCCGGCGCGAGGCCCGGCACGCTGAGGCGACGGCGGCGCCTCACGCAGGTGCACACACGGCGAACCCGTCGTCGGCGAGCATGCGGGTCCAACCGTCCGGCGGGACCGCCTTGCCGCCGGTCGTGTCGAGCACGACGGTCAGCGTCGCGGCGGGATCCGGGCCCCGCAGCGTGAACGCGAGGCGGCGGCTCGCGACGTCGACCACCTCGAGCTCGCCGCGTGCGAGCCACGGATGGGCGCGCCGGAACGCGATGAGTTGTCGGTGCAGCGCGAGGGCGCGGGCCTGCTCCTCGTCCGCGGGCGTCGCGCTCGACGGAAGCGGAGGGCGCACCGCGTCGTCGCCGCCGGCCCGGTCCTCCTTGACGCCGCGCCACGCGAGCTCGTCGCCGTAGTACACGCAGGGCAGCCCCGGGACCGTGAACAGCACGGCGAGCGCGGCGCCGAGGTGACGCGCGTCGTGGAGCTTGCTCGCGAGACGGGTGACGTCGTGGTTGCCCAGGAAGGTGACCGGCGTGCAGGCCGCGTCGAACGCCCCGTGGCGCTCGAGGGCCCACGCCAACTCGAAGAGGTTTGCGTCGTTGAGCGAGCTCCACACCGCCTTGTGGAGCTCGTACTGGGTCACGCCGTCGAGCCCGGTCTCGGCCGCGAAGGCCGCGTAGTCGCCGTGGATCATCTCGCCGAACACGAACGCGTCGGGCCGGACGGCATGGATGCGCTCGACGAGTGACGCGAGGAACGGGCGGGGGATCGCGTACGCGGCGTCGAGCCGCCACCCGTCCACACCCCGACCCATCCAGTGCGCGACCACGTCACCCGCCCACGCCGACACGTCGTCACTGCGATGGTTCAGGCCGACCAGCTCGCGGTGACCCTCGAAGCACCGGTACGCGAACCCGTCGCCGTCGTCGCGCGCGAAGTCGAGCCGGAACCAGCCCGTGGACGAAGCCTCGGCGCGGTGCGCGAGCACATCCCGGAAATGCGCGAACGCGCGACCGACGTGGTTGAACACCCCGTCGAGGACGACGGCGAGCCCGAGCTCGTGCGCGCGCTCGACGAACGCGTCGAAGTCGCCGTCGTCACCGAGTCGCTGGTCGATGCGGAACGGGTCGACGGTGTCGTAGCCGTGGGTGCTCGACACGAAGATGGGTGTGAGCAGCACACCGGTGCACCCGAGGTCCGCGACGTGGTCGAGCCATGCGCGCAGCACGCGCAGTCCGCGCCCGCACGGTGTGTCGGCGTCGACGTCGGGGTTGACCGCGGGCGCGCCGGCCGCGCCGAGACTGTGGAGATGGTACAGGGTGTGTCCGGCCGACGCGGCGCCGGGTCCGACGTTCATCCCACCATTGTGGAGCCCTCAGCGGCCGCAGAACCGGGTCGTCGCCTTCAAGGGGTCGCTCGGAACCGTCAAGCGGGTGAGGCGTGGCGAGTCGACGACGTTGCCGAGGAACCGACCGAACGTGAGCGGGGCCTGCACGTCGTGGAGCAGCCGGGCGAGGTCACCACAACTCATCGCGCGCCGGGCCGCCGCAGCGGGGTACGCGACGTAGAAGTCGTGATCCGACCCGGGCTGTGTCACGCGGGCCTCGACCCACGGCGTCGACATGTGCTTGTCGTGACCCTTCTCCGTGAGCGGTTGGCCGGAGAACCGGCTCCCGACGGGATCGGCCAGCCCGAACTCGTCGACGATGAACAGGTCCGTTCCGGCCGCATACGACTCCATGCCGATCGCGCCGGCCGCGAGCGCGCCACGCGCGTCCACGCTTGCGAGCAGCGGCAGCACGCGCGAAGTCGAGCCGTTCGGGATGAGCAGGACCCGCCCGTACCTGCGAAGGTCGACTTTGGCCTGGCGCGTGTAGACGAGCCAGGGGTGGTTGCGGAAGTCCTCCAGGGTGACCGGATGGGCCTTGTGCACCGAGTCGACCGCGAGCCGCCGGTCGTCCCCAGGTGCGCGGAGCGCGACCGCGCAGACCAGCGCCCAGACGGCCACGAGGCTGGTGACGACCGTCGCGGTCCGGGTCCGCACCGCGACGACCGCGACCGGCATCGTGAACGCGAACAGAGCCGGGAGGAGCATCCGCGCGTGCATGTAGTCGCCACCGACGCGCACGACGTACAACGCGTGCAGCGCGCTGCCGACGATCGGTGCCGCCGCGACCGCGAGAAGCCGCCGCTCGTTGTCCCGCACCAAGCGCAACCCGAGCGTCGCCAGCACGACCGCGAGGAGGGCGAGCGGAACGGCGAGCCAGTAGGGCCGGACGAAGTTGCCGACGTAGTGGACGCCACGCCTCCATTCCGCCGTCCCCGCGCTCTTCGCGATCGCGGTGTTGGGGACGAGCGCGGCGTAGTAGCCCATGCGGAAGAGCTCGTACGCGGCCGGGATCGCAACCGCGGCGCCGACCATCGCGAGTCGTGATCGCCAACCTCGCCGGTCGCTCACGACGAGCAGCGCGAGGAGGAAGCAGACCGAGAACACCCCCAGGTCGGGACGGATGAGTGGTCCGACCCCCACAAGGACCGCGACCCACCAGCGCCGCCGGCTCTGCACCCGTGCGGATGCGCGCGCGTACGCGACGGTTGCCCAGAAGCACGCGCCGAGCCAGCCGAACGTCAGCCCCATCTCGAGCCCCGAGGTGGCGTAGTCCCAGAACGGCGGGAGCGCGACGACGATCAGGGTTCCGCACGGTACGAGGAGCCGGTTCGGGCGCGAGGCCCACGTCGGCTCCGCCCCGGTGGCGAGCGGCACTGCGCCCAGTCCGGAAGCGACGAGCCCGAACACCGACGCGAGGAGCGACAGCCAGAGCGCGAGGTACTCGAGTCGCACCGGCAGGGCGAGCTTCGCGAGCGCGAGCACCCCGACCCACGCCGGACTCGTCGAGGCCTCGACCCGCTCACCCGGGTTGAAGACCGGCCCGTTGCCGTGCAGCAACTGCTCGACGACGCGGAAGTGGATGAACCCGTCGTCGGCGGTCCAGCGGTGACGCCACGCCAGCACACCCAGGGCGAGCGCGGGGAGTGCGATCGTGAGGACGAGTCCGAGGCGTCGCGGGCGCGACGGTCCTTCCCAGGTGATCGGCGGCGCCCGCGTCGCGAGACGGGTGGCCACGGCGAAACGCTACGCGGCGCCGTCACCTCCCACAATGGCGGCCCCGGGCTCAGGCGTGCGTGGCGTGCGTGGCGGCGCGGTTCGCGCCGCGAACCCGCGCCGAGAGCTCACGGAGCAGGGCGCGGGTGAACACCGGGGTCCGCTCCGTCAACGAGTCGAGGTCGCCGGCGCTGATGAGCCGCACGCGCATCCCGGTGCGGGCGACGACGGTGGCCGACCGCGGCCGTCGCTCCAGGATGCCCATCTCGCCGATCGTCTCTCCGGGCCCGACGGTGGCGACGCGCTGGCCACCGACGAAGACGTCGGCATGGCCCGACTCCACGAGCATGCAGTCGAGCGCGAGCGCACCCTGGTCGCAGAGCACCCGACCCTCGGGGACCTCGACGATCCGGGTCCGTTGCCCGATCAGCTCGAGCTCGGGCGTCGGGCAGTCCTCGAGGATCCCAACTGCCGCGAGCTCGGGAGCCATGTCCCGCCGATGCGACCTGCGCATGATCCCCTCCGTGCCGAGAATGCTTTCCCTGCAGGGTGTCGTACCACGGCGAGCGGTGTGCTGACACGGTGACGAGCGTCACGAGCGCGGCGGGTGTGGGACCCTGACCCGGAACACATCACGGGTGACAGGAGCAGGCCGCAGGTGACCGGTGTCGACGCGACGTCATCGGCGGTGCAGCTGACCGCTGCGCTGCGGTCGTTGGAGATCTCCGCGAGCGAGCTGCTCGAGATGTATCTCGAGCGGATCGAACGGCTCGATCGGGGCGGGGTGAACGCGGTTGTCACCCTCGACGCAGACCGTGCTCGCGTCGGGGCGAAGGCCGCGGACGCGGCGTTGGCGCGTGGCGATGCCACCGGGCCGCTCCACGGACTGCCGATCACGATCAAGGACGCGATCGCGACCGAGGGCATCCGATCGACGGCGGGCGCGGCGGAGCTCGCCGCGCACGTTCCCACCGAGGACGCGCCGGCCGTCGCGCGCTTGAAGGGCGCGGGGGCGATCGTCTTCGGTAAGACGAACCTGCCCCGTTGGTGCGGTGACGCGCACACCCACAACGAGCTCTTCGGTGCCACGAGCAACCCGTGGTCGCCCGCGCACACACCGGGCGGATCGTCGGGCGGGTCTGCAGCCGCGCTCGCTGCAGGACTGACCGGTGCCGAGCTGGGCACCGACATCGGCGGATCCGTGCGCGCGCCCGCGCACTGCTGCGGCGTGTACGCGCTGAAGCCGAGCTACGGGATCGTGCCCAACCTCGGGTACCTCGACCACGTCGACGGAGGCGCGACCCGCACCGACCTCAACGTGTTCGGGCCGATGGCGCGTTCGGCCGCAGACCTGGAGCTCCTGTTGTCGGTGCTCGCGGGTCCGAGCCCCGACGAGGCCCGCGCCTGGCGGGTCGAGCTGCCGTCGGCCGGCGTGACGTCGTTGGCCGGGCTCAGGGTCGCGACGTGGCTCGACGACGACGCATGCCCGGTCGAGACCGGATATCTCGGGATGCTGCGACGTGCGGCGGACGCGCTCGCCGATGAAGGAGCGCGCGTCGAAGACGCGCGTCCCGACGTCGGTATCCGCGAGCAGATCGATCTCTACACGCGCCTCGTCGCCGCGGCGGTGTCGCCGAGCATGCCCGACGACCTCGCGGAGCGCATCTCGGGCTCACACCTCGCGTGGCTCCGCAACGACGAGCAGCGCGCCGCGCTGCGCACGCGTTGGGCGGCATGGTTCGAGGGCTACGACGTGCTCCTCGCACCCGCGTGGTGCACGCCCCCGTTCGAGCAGAAGGCCGCTCGCGGCATGACCGAACCGACCGTTCTCGTGAACGGCGTCGCCCGCACGCCCTTCGACATCTCGCAGTGGTTGATGATCGTGAACGTCGCGCACCTGCCGTCGGTCGTCGTCCCGATCGGGCGGACGACCGCGGGCCGGCCGGTCGGGATGCAGATCATCGCGCCCTACCTCCACGACCGCCGCGCGATCCGCGTCGCCGAGCTCCTCGCCGACGTCGTCGGCGGCTACGAGGTCCCGCCCGGCTTCGAATAACGCGGACGTCGGCGCCACCGAGCGGCCGGCATCACTCGAAACGATCGAGGGGAACACCGCGAGGGAACTCGCGTGCGAACCAATGCCTCACCCGGCTCGGTGCGGTGACGACCCGCCCGACCCGGGTGGCAGCCCCCGCGAGTGTCCGAGGCGGCCCCGGCGTCGCGCCGTCGAGCAGGTCGTTCCAGAAGATCGACCAGCCTCCGGCTATCGCGCGCCCGACGCCCGGAGCGGTGACGAGCCGGCCGGCCGCGGCGACCGCCAGCGATCGGGGCAGCAACGTTGCGTGCGCGGCGGCTGCGACGGACTGGTACGGAGTGAAGGTGCCGGCGAGGTACCGCCGGTACCGCTCGGCCGCGGTTCCCGGTCCGGCCAACACACACTCGGCTGCGGCACGCCCGCTCATGATCGCCTGCGAGATGCCCTCACCCTGGAGCGGATTGACCAGCCCGGCCGCGTCGCCCACGAGGATGACGCGACCGCGTGCCGGTGTCGTGCCCACCATGCCCATCTTGAGCCACCCGCCGAGGCGCTCCTCCGTGATCGCCGACCTCTGCGGAGGCTCGACGACGCCCCGCCGAACGAGATGGTCGACGAACGGGCCGAGGCTCTGCATCGCGCGCTGCGCGTTGCCGCGCTGGGCGAGCACCCCCAGTCCCAACCCGACGTTGGCGCGACCCTCCACCCCCGGGAAGGCCCAGCCGTACCCCGGGAACCCGCGCCACGGGGCCGGCTCCCACAAGAAGATGTGCGGTGACGTGACGTGCGCCTCGATGTAGCTGCGGATCGCAAAGCCCCAGAGCACGCGGTCGTGATCGACGAGTCCGGCGGTCTCGGCGACGCGGCTCGTCGCGCCGTCGGCGCCGACCACCACGTCGGCCGTGACGCGCTCGCCGGTGGAGAGTACGAAGCCCTCGAGGCCTTCGCGCGACAGGGGACGCTCCGCCCGTCCGCCGAACGGTTGCGCGCCCGCGGACACGGCAGCCTCCCGGAGGCGGCTGTCGAACTCGACGCGGGGAGCCGCGACGGCGTACCCGGGATACGTCACACCCGGGTAGCAGGGGAGCCGCACACTGCGCCCGGTGGGGCCCGTGACGATCATGTCGGCCATCCGCTCCGTACCGGCCACGTCGAGGCCGAGGTCTCGGAGCACCTGCAGACCGCGCGGGCCCACGAGATCGCCGCAGGCCTTGTCGCGTGGAAAGCGTGTCTTGTCGACGAGGGCGACGCGCGCACCGCCTCGTGCGAGCACCAGCGCAGCGACGCTGCCTGCGGGCCCGGCACCGACGACGAGGGCGTCGAAGCGCTGCTCACCCACGCGGGCCCCTTCTGACGGAAGAGGCCTACTGTACGGCCGTGTCGTCGGTTCGAGACGCTCGGCGAGAACCGGATCGCCCCCGCGAACGACGCACCGAGCCCAACGGCTTCGCCCAGCAGCTCTTCAGCGGCCTCCCGAAGCACTACGACGTGCTCGAGGAGATCCTCTCGCTGGGCCAGAACCGACGTTGGCGACGCACGATGGTCGACCACGTCGTCACCGCAGCACCGGCGCGGGTGCTCGATGTCGCGACGGGGACGGCCGGCGTCGCGCTCCAGCTCGTGGAACGCACGGGAGGCCGCGTCGTCGGTATCGACCTGACCGACGCGATGCTGCGACGTGGGCAGGACAACGTCGCACGCGCGGGCGAGCAGGAGCGCGTGCAACTCGTCCTCGGTGGGGCGGAACGGCTGCCATTCCCCGACGAGACGTTCGACGGACTCACCTTCACGTATCTCTTGCGCTACGTGTCGGACCCCGCGGCCACGCTCCGGGAGCTCGCACGCGTCGTGAAGCCGGGCGGACCCATCGCAAGTCTCGAGTTCCATGTCCCGCCCGATCCGTTCTGGCGGTTCTGGTGGTGGCTGTACACGCGCACGCTCCTGCCCGCGGCCGGGGGCCTCGCCGGACGGTCCTGGTTCGAGGTCGGACGGTTCCTCGGGCCGAACATCTCGCGCCACTACAGGCGCTACCCCCTGCCATGGACCCTCGACGCATGGCGCGCCGCCGGTATCGAGCGCGCCGACGCGCGACTGATGAGCCTCGGCGGCGGACTCGTCATGTGGGGAACGAAGCGTGGCTGACGTGCACGGTCGTCGACCGGCGTTCTACGCCGCGCGCCCCGGCGGGTGGCGTGACTGGTGGACGATCCTGCACCTGCCGTACACCACCTGGCACCTCTCTTACGTCGTCATCGGCGCGGCACTCGCGCCGCACCTCGACGACGTACGCCTGATCGCGACGCTCCTCGCCTTCTTCTGCGCGGTCGGCGTCGCCGCGCACGCGCTCGACGAGCTGCACGGGCACCCGCTCCGCACCCAGATCTCCGACCGCGCGCTCTGGTTCGCCGCCGGCGTCGGTCTCGCGTGTTCCATCGTGCTCGGAATCGCCGGGTTGAGCCGCGTCGGTCCCGGGCTCGCAGCGTTCATCGTCATCGGACCGGTGCTGTTGCTCGCGTACAACCTCGAGCTGTTCGGCGGCCGCCTGCACACCGACCTCGGCTTCGCCACCTCGTGGGGTGCGTTCCCGGTGCTGACGAGCTACTTCGTCCAGGCCGAGCGCCTCGACCTCGTCGCGGTCGCCGCCGCGACGGCCGCGCTCGGCTTCTCCCTCGCGCAGCGTCGCCTCAGCACGCCGGCACGATTCGTGCGTCGGCACGTCACCGGGGTCGACGGCACCGTTCGAGTGGACGACGGGAGCAGACTCCCCGTCGACGAGCGCCTCCTGCTCGCGCCCCTGGAACAAGCGCTCCGCGCGCTCTCGTGGAGCATGGTCGTGCTCGCCGTCGCGCTCGTCCTCGCCCGCACGCGCTAGGTCGAGTCGTACGCACGTCAAGGCATGGACACGTGCGGTACCGGTCTCCGACCTACAGAGCGGGTGACGGGAATCGAACCCGCATGACCAGCTTGGAAGGCTGGGACTCTGCCATTGAGCTACACCCGCGAGGGCGTTCACGCTACCCGCGCGTCACGCCACCCCCGGGGCCACGACGCCGGCTTCGTACGC
>DATBEZ010000060.1:0-61123 GCA_036558745.1 Acidimicrobiia bacterium | reverse complement strand
ATGGCCACGCTCCTCGTGCTCGTCGCCGTCGGCGCCGCCTGCGAGCCCGCGATCACCGCATCCGCGGCCCCGGCGCCACCCCGCGTGCTCTTCGCCGACCACTTCACCGGCCCGGACGGCCTCGTGACGAACGAGTACGCGCATTGGAACTGGACCCATCGCGACGCGGTCATCTCGCCCGCGTGGGACATGACGAGCGGATCGCTCCTGCGCCATCACGGCGTCGCGTGGACCGGCGTACCCGACGCCACCACGCCCGACGCCCGCTCGCTGCGACACACCGACTCGGCGGTCTTTCGGGTGACGACCCGCCGGGCCGACTTCGGGGACGTCACCGTGTCGATGCGGCTCCGAAACGTCAGGCTCACGTCGACGCCGCGCACGCCGCGGACCGACTGGGACGGCGTGCACGTGTTCCTGCGCTACCAGAGCGAGCAGTACCTGTACTACGCGTCGGTCAACCGCCGTGACGGCACGGTCGCGATCAAGAAGAAGGTGCCCGGCGGTCCGTCGAACGGTGGCACGTACTACACGCTCGCGACCGGACGGAACCCCGTGGCCTACGGCGCGTGGCAATCGGTGCAGGCGCGCGTGGTGAACAACCGCGACGGGAGCGTGACCATCGCGCTCTGGGACAACGGCCGTCTCCTCACGACCGCGACCGACCGTGGCGTGCACGGCGTGCCGATCCGCCAGGCCGGTCGGGTCGGCGTGCGCGCCGACAACGCCGAGGTCGAGCTCGACGACTTCACCGTCACCGCGGGCTGACCCCGGCGGGGGTCGATCGCATCGCGTTGCGACTCAAGTGGCCGGCCGGCATGCCGACATATCGGTAGACGACACGTGCGCGGGCGCGCAGGACGGAGGCGGGAGACATGGTCCGTTTGACCTTGTCGCAACGGGTGTGTGGAGGGTTCGCGGCGGGAATCGCGCTCGTCGCGGGGACCGCTGTCGCCACGCACGGTTCTGCGGCGCCCGTCGCCGTCGCCACGGCTGTCGCCGTGATGGTCGCGGCCACCGTCGCCTGGTCGATGGCGCGCGAGCTCGGGCGGCTCGCGGACGCCGTTCGTGCGATCGCCGACGGTAACCTGGGCACGACGTTGCCGGTGCACGGTGACGACGCGACGGCCCGGGTCGCGGACGCCGCCAACGCGATCGTCGACCGGTTCGGTTCCGTCGTCGGTGACGTCGCCGACCACGCCCGCAACGTCGCGGACGCAGCCGAGGAGCTCACGTCGGTCGCGCGACACATGACGGCCAACGCGAACGACACCGCCGCCCAGGCCGACCGCGTCTCCGCGGCTGCCGGCGAGGTCTGCGGCAACGTCCAGACCGTCGCGGGCGGCACCGAGGAGATGTCGGCGTCGGTCCGCGAGATCGCCGCGTCCGCGCAGGATGCCGTCTCGGTCGGCAACGAGGGCGTCACGATGGCCGAGATGGCGAACACGACCGTCGGCAAGTTGTCGACCTCGACCGCCGAGATCAGCGAGGTCGTCGACCTCATCACCTCGATCGCGGAGCAGACGAACCTGCTGGCCTTGAACGCCACGATCGAAGCGGCCCGGGCCGGCGAGGCGGGGAAGGGCTTCGCGGTCGTCGCCAACGAGGTGAAGGAGCTCGCGAAGCAGACCGCGGAAGCGACGAGCCGGATCTCCGACCGCGTCGCCGTCATCCAGTCCGACTCGAGCGAGGCCGGCGACGCGATCACCCGGATCACGAGCATCATCGGCCGGATGGCGGAGGCGCAGACGACGATCGCGTCCGCGGTCGAGGAGCAGACCGCGACCACCAACGAGATCGGCCGCAACGTGTCGGACGCGGCGACCGGCTCCGCCGACATCGCCGACGGCATCGGGGCGGTCGCGCTCGCAGCCGGCGACGTGACCGCGTCGGCTGCACACGCCGAGCGGGCGGCGACCGAGCTGTCCGGCATCGCGGCCGCGCTCGACGCGATCGCGGGCCAGTTCGCGGCCGTGGACCGCCGCCACGCCCGCCAGGGCCGCTTCACCGACGGATACCGCCGTCAACACGGTGAGCTCCTGACGATCGTGCACCGGATCCGCGACCTGTTCGACGCCGGAACGGTCGCGGCGAACGCGGAACAGGCGCATACCCTGCTCGTGAGCCTGACCGGCGCGATCCGTCTCCACCTCGCGCGCGAGGACGAGAAGCTCTACCCGGCGCTGCTCGCGCAACCCGACGCGAGGCTGCGGGCCGTCGCCGACCGCTACATCACCGAGATGGGCGACCTCGCCGGCGCGTACCAGCAGTTCGCGGGTGCGTGGCCGACCGCGCAGGCCATCCGCAACGATCCCGCCGAGTTCGAACGGCAGGCATCGGCGGTGTTCGCCGCGCTCGGCGACCGCATCGCCCGCGAGAACGAGGAGCTGTACGCGGCGGCCGACTCGGCGCTCGCCTGACCCGCGCCGCCCGTCAGCCCCGGAGCGCCCCGAGCAACGCATTCGCGCCGACGACGAGCGCGCCGCTCGCCTCCGCGTGCTCCCGCACCCATCCGTCGGACGACACCGCGAGGACCGGGCCGTGACCCGAGCGTGACGCGACCTCGCGCACGACGACGGGATCGGCGTCCTCCCCCGGCTTCGAGAACACCACCCGCACGCCGCTGCGTCGCGACGACGGCACCGGACCGACGTCGGCGCCGTCGAACACGCACACCACCCCGCAGCGCGTCCGCAGCTGCAGCTCGGTCAGGCCGGCGACCAACCGGTCGCGCTGGAGGCTGGGCGGCGCATCGGGCCAACCCCGCATCGACACGTTGTAGCCGTCGACCACCATGACGACGCCCGGCGTCCGCAGCAGCGCGCCGACACCTTCGGGCGTGTCGGCGACGAGCCCCCCGGGCACCCGCGGCCGGCGGCTGCGTTCGCGGCCCGGCTTCCCCGCTGCGGGACGCGGTGCAGCCGCAGGGGCGGCGGTGGCCGTGCTCGCGCTCGCGCCGGCCGGCTTCGTGCCCGGCGACGGCGTCTCCCGTGCCGCGCTCGTCCGACCGGCCAGCACGCCCAACCCGTCCGCGACCCGGCGGGCCAGCTCCGCCGCGTCGGCAAGAGCTTGGAGCTCGGTCGCGCTGAGGCTCGCGGCGCGACCCGGGTCGGCCTCGAGCGCGTCGGCGAGCTCGCGCTCGGCGCGTGCGGTGTCGGCACGCGCGGTCCGCAACTCCGACTCGATGCCGCGCACACGCTCGACCTCGCGACGGAGTCGGGTCTCGATCGCGTCTGCTTTCTCGCGCGCTTCCGCGAGCTCGCGCTCGAGCGCCTCGGCACGACGGGCCGCGACGTCGGCGTGGCGCTGCGCCTCTTCCTCGCGCGCGCGACGCGATCGCCGCTCGTCGCGGAGCTCTCGCTCGACGCGCTGCACCGACGCGGCCGCTTCGTCGCGCGCGCTCTCGGCCCGACGGCGCGCCTCGTCAAGGTTCGCGACACGCGTCTGGAGCGCCTTCACGTCGTCGTCGACCGCCTGCTCCGTACGTCGGCGTTCGTACGTCGCGACCACCGCGCCGAGCCCGAAGATCCAACCGTCGGGACGCGCCGCGTAGAGCACCGATGCAAGGAACGGAAGGTCGGCCCGGTCGGCCGCGTCGTCGGCCAGCGCGACCGCGTCAGCGCTCGACCAACGCTCGAGGGCGTCGTTCACCTCGGGTCGCTCGAGGAACCGGTCGAACATCTCCTTGCGGAAACCCTCCTCGCCCTCGAGCGCGCGCAGCAGCTGCTGACGGGCGGCGCCTCGCGACAGCCCGCGACGGTCGAACCCGACGAGGGGTCGCAGTGACAACGGGACGTCCGCGGGCGCGAGGTCACGCAGGCGGTCCGCGGCGGTGTCGAGCAAT
This sequence comes from Acidimicrobiia bacterium, assembly GCA_036558745.1. Lineage (GTDB taxonomy): Bacteria > Actinomycetota > Acidimicrobiia > IMCC26256 > JAMXLJ01 > JAMXLJ01. The sequence goes on along the minus strand of DATBEZ010000060.1, from coordinate 57,279 downwards.
GGTGCGAGCAACGCCTCGGGAAGAGGCGGGCCGCCGGGGTCGTTCACCTCGTCCTCCCGTGCGGTTCCGGGCGGGATGGTCTGGACATGATGACCTCCGGACGAAACCGTAGACTCTGGCCCGGCGCCGACACCGGGGCCGGCCCGGGAGGCTTCCGATGCAGGCTCGCTACGAAGAGATGACGCTCGACACGGGTGGCGACGGCGACGTCATCGACGTCACCGCCGACGCCCAGAAGGTGATCGACAACTCGGGCCTCACCGACGGCCTCTGCACCGTCTTCGTCGCCCACTCCACATGCGGGATGACCACGATCGAGCACGAGCCCGGTTGCACGGCCGACCTGAACGACCTGCTCGAACGCGTCGCGCCGCAGCACGGGCACTGGGAGCACAACGAGCGCAACGCCGACACCAACGGGCACAGCCACGCGCGCGCCGCGCTCATCGGCCCGTCCGTGAGCGTGCCGTTCGCCCGGGGTGAGCTGCTCACCGGGGTCTGGCAGAAGATCGTCTGCATCGACTTCGACGACCGCCCGCGCACCCGCAAGGTGATGGTCCAGCTCCTCGGCATCTAGCCCGTGCCCTCGCGCTTCGGCGTGGCGCGGCCGTCCGGCGGTGCCGGAGCGGCCCGCCCTCACGTCACGTCCCGTCCGCCGGTGACGCCGTGGAGACGCCCGCCGCGACCTGCTCGATCGCGTCGCCCGCGGCGCCGCACCACCGGCAGGTCACCTGCTCGATCCGTTCGTCGAGCAGCTCCCCGTCCTCGACGTTGAGCTCACCGCCCACGCTGAAGTGGTGGTACTCGCGCGTGCGGCGCGTGGCCACGACGTCGAAGCGCGTGAGGTTCCCGCAGGCGGTGCAGCGGTAGCGGATCGGCACGCGACCGAGGGTACCGGCCGCGCCCTTTGCAGAGCCGGACGCTGCGGCGACCGTCGAGGGTCCGCGCGGACCGAACACACGTTCGATAGGCTTGTGGGCCGCATGGCGCCCCAACGCAGCTTCGACGAGCTCGGCGTCCCCCTGCACGACGTGACGTTCGTCGTCCTCGACCTCGAGACGACGGGCGCGAGCCCGGCCGGCTGCGAGATCACGGAGGTCGGGGCGGTCAAGTACCGCGCCGGCGAGTGCCTCGCCACGTTCCAGACGCTGGTGAACCCCGGCGTGCCCATCCCACCGTTCGTGACGTTGCTCACCGGGTTGACCGACGCGCTCGTCGGGCCGGCGCCGATGATCGACGAAGTGCTCCCCGCGTTCCTCGAGTTCGTCGGCACGTCCCGCCCGGACGCCGCCGTCGTCGGCCACAACGTGCGCTTCGACATGAGCTTCCTCGACGCGGCGTGCGACCGCCTCGGCTACCAGCACATCGCTCACCATCGTGTCGACACCGTGGGCCTCGCGCGCCGGCTCGTACGCGACGAGGTACCCAACCTCCGGCTCGCGACGCTCGCGCAGTTCTTCCGCACCGCGGTGCGACCGACGCACCGCGCGCTCGAGGACGCGCGCGCGACGTCGGAGGTGTTGCACGGTCTGCTCGAGCGCGCCGGCTGCCTCGGCGTGCTCGGACTCGACGACCTGCTCGACCTTCCCCGCCTGCGCGCCCATCCGTCGTCCGACAAGCTGCGGCTCACCACCAAGCTCCCCCGCCGACCCGGTGTGTACCTCTTCCGCGACCGTGGAGGGCGCATCCTCTACGTCGGCAAGGCGACGAACCTGCGGGCCCGCGTGCGCTCCTACTTCGGAGGTGACGACCGGCGGAAGGTGCCTCAACTGCTTCGGGAGCTCGCGAGCATCGACCACATCGAGTGCGCGCATCCGTTCGAGGCCGCGGTGCGCGAGCTGCGACTCATCCAGCGCCACGAGCCCCGGTTCAACCGTGAGGCGAAGGCATGGCGCCGCTACGCGTACCTGAAGCTGGCCTTGCAGGAGCGCTTCCCGCGTCTCGTCGTCACGCGCGACGCGAAGCCCGACGGAGGACGGTACCTCGGCCCGTTCCGGTCGAGTGCCGCGGCCCACGCGGTGCGCGAGGCGATCGAGAGCGCGTTGCCGTTGCGACGGTGCACACGCCGGATGGGTCGCCATGCTGCGCTCGGCGGGGACGCGTGTGTTCCGGCCCAACTCGGTGTCGCGTGCTGCCCGTGCTCGGGCCACACTCCGGAAGCCGCGTACGACGAGGTCGTTCGCACCGTGCTGCGCGGCCTGAGCGAAGAACCGCGCGTGCTGCTCGATCCTCTCGAGCGACGCATGCACCGCCTCGCCGGCTGCGAGCGCTTCGAGGAGGCCGCGCTCGCGCGCGACCGGCTGCGCGCGGTGTCGAACGCGCTCACCCGTCAACGCGCGGCCGAGGGCCTGCGCGCCGTCGAGACCCTCGTCGTCACCGCGGGCGACGCGCACTTCGAGCTCCGGCGCGGACGGTTGCGGCTGCCCGACCTGCTGTCGACCGGCGACCAGCCGCCGCCGGCTCCCGTGCCCGGCACACCACCCCGTCGGGACGAGATCGACGAGCTCCTCCTCACCGCGCGCTGGCTCGCGCGCGAAGGCGGTCGACGCGATGTACGGCTCCTGACCTCGTCCGGCGTGTGGGCGTCGCCCGTGCCCGCGCTCCCGGTCTACGACGTGGGCCGCCGGCCCGCGGGGCGCCCGGCGCGCTGAGGGGCCCGCCGGACCGTGGGACCCGCGCCGTCGCGGTGCCCGTTCTCCCCCGCCGGAGCCTCGGCGCGGCGCGTCGCGGGACTTGCTGCGACACGACGTCGCTCCAACACCACCGGCAGCTGCTCCAACGCGACGTGCGCCATGGTCGCGATGAGCAGGGCTGCGAACGGCGCGATCGCGAAGACCCGCACGTAGCGACCCACGCCGCTGCCGCTGATGATGTCGAAGAGGCTGTTGCCGTTGAGCACGCCGAGCCAGCGCGCGATGAGCGCCACGATGAGGAGCCCGAGGGGAACCGCGATCACCCAGATCAGCACGCGCCACGGCCACGCGAGAGCCGGCGGCCGTGACGGACCTGGAGCGCGCGGCGGCGCGACCGGCGCACGGCTCGAAGAACGCGGGGGGCGCGCCGGCGTGGCCGCGACCGGAGCCATCGCCTCGGTCTCGTCGACCCGTGCGCGGGTCGCGGCCACGCGCGCGGGCTGAGGATCACGTTCCGGTGCCGGTCGGGGGCGCGGCGTCGTAGGCGCGGGACGGGGCCGCTCGGGCGAGCTCACGACCCGCGTCGCGCCCGGTGCCGGCTTGCGGTACTCGCGCGGCGTCTTCAGCACCTGACCGCATCCGGCGCAGTGGAACGTCGGCGTGCCCGGCAACTGCGCCACGGGATGCTTGTGGCCACAGTTCGGACAACGCAGGCCCTGGGCCATCAGCCACGCTCCGCTTCGGCCGCCGCCCGACTGACCTTCACGAACTTGTCGAGCGCGGTCCCGGCACGACCCGACTCGAGCGCGTCGGACGCCTGGACGAGACCTTCGGCGAGATCCGCGGCGACGCCGGCGACGTGCAACGCGGCCGCTGCGTTCAGCACGACCACGTCGCGCACGGGTCCGGGCTCGCCGTCGAGCAGGCGCCGGGCGATGTCCGCATTGCACTGCGGGTCGCCGCCGACGAGCGCGCCCGGCTCGACGCGCGCCAGCCCGAGCTCGGCCGGATCGACGACACGCCGGCGCACGTCGCCGTCGACCAGCTCGACGACGTCCGAGACGGTCGTCGTGGTCAGCTCGTCGAGCCCGTCGGCACCGTGCACCACCATGGCCCGCTCGGCGCCGAGCTCGACCAGTGTCGCGAGCATGCGCTCGGCCATGGCCGGATCGGAGACACCGACGACCTGACGACGCACGCGGGCGGGGTTCGCGAGCGGGCCGAGGAAGTTGAACGTCGTGGGCACGCCGAGCTGACCGCGGGCCGGACCGGCGAAGCGCATCGCGGGATGGAAGCGCGGCGCGAAGCAGAACCCGATGCCCGCCTCGTCGACGCAGCGCGCGACACCCTCGGGGCCGAGCTCGATCACGACGCCGAGCGCCTCGAGCAGGTCGGCGGATCCGCACGCGGACGATGCGGCCCGGTTGCCGTGCTTCGCGACGCGCACACCCGCGCCGGCGACGACGAGCGCGGCGAGGGTCGAGACGTTGACACTGTGCGAGCGGTCGCCGCCCGTGCCACAGGTGTCGACGACGGGCGTCGTGGCGTCGTGCAGCCAGACCGGCGTCGCGAAGCGCAGCATGGTGCGGACCATCGCCGCGAGCTCCTCGGGCGTCTCACCCTTGGCCCGGAGCGCGACCGCGAAGCCCGCGATCTGCGCGTCGCTGGCCTCGCCCTCGAAGATCGTCGTCATCGCGGCCTCGACCCGTTGCGCGTCGAGCGCCTCACGGCGCAGCAACGGCGCGAGCACGTCGGGCCAGACGGACGCGGCGGGCACGGTCAGTCCCACCAGAGGTCGTGGTCGAGGACGCCGCGCGCGACGAGCCCGAGCTGCACCTGGCTCGTCCCCTCGACGATCGTCAGCTGCTTCGCGTCGCGGTAGTAGAGCTCGAGCGGGTGGTCCTTCATGTAGCCCGCGGCGCCGAGCAGCTGGAGCGCCTCGCCCGAGGCCTTCACCGCCACCTCGGTCGCGTAGTACTTCGCCATCGAGAGGAACGGCACGTACTCCTTCGTGTACTGGCCCGCGTCGGCCATCTGCGCGGCGCGATACGTCAGCAGCCGCGCGGCCTCGATCTCCGTGGCCAGCTCCGCGATCTTCCACTGGATACCCTGGAAGTCGGCGATGGTGCGCTCGAACGCCTTCCGCTCCTTGACGTAGTCGACCGCGTACATGAGCGCGCCCTCGGCCAACCCGATCCCTCGCGCCGCGACGATCGGGCGCATCGAGTTCAGCCCGAGCATCGCGAGCCGGAAGCCGCCGATCTCGCCGATCACGTTCTCGGCGGGGACGCGTACGTCGTCGAGGAGCAGCTCGCCGGTGTCGACGCCGCGGACGCCCATCTTGCGGTCGACCCGGCCGACGTTCACACCGGGCCAGCTGCGCTCGACGATGAACGCGCTCACGCTGTCGTGCTGGCGCGAATCCACCGGGCCGGTCTTGGCGAAGACCGTGTACCAGTCGGCCTGACGGACGCCCGATATCCAGCACTTCGTGCCCGAGAGGATCCAGTCGTTGCCGTCGCGGCGGGCCCGGGTCCGCATCCCCATGACGTCGCTGCCGGCCTGGGGCTCGGACAGCCCGAACGCCGCCCGGGACGCACCGGTGGCGATCGGCCGGACGTAGCGCTCGTTCTGCTCCTCCGATCCGGCGATCATCACGGGACCGGTCGGCAGACGGGTCAGGAGCAGCATGAGCGCGGCGGCGTTGGAGTACTTCGAGACCTCTTCGATCGCGAGCGTGAGACCCATGATCCCCGCGCCGGAACCACCGTGACGCTCGGGGATGCAGAGTCCGTTCAGCCCGCTCGCGACGAACAGCGCGAAGAGATCGTCGGGATACTCCTCGGTCTCGTCGATCTCCCGCGCGCGCGGCGCAACCTTCTCCTGGGCGAGCTTGCGGACCGTGGCCTGGAGCTCGGCGAGCTCTGGGGAGAGGTCGAACTCCACGGCGGCCCAGGTTACCGGCCCGGCCCCGCGAGACCGGGATCACCCTCCGCGCGCGCGACTCCCTCGCGCGGGGTACGCCCGCTTCGGCGGCCGCGCCGCTAGGCGCTGCGGCGACGCTGCCGGATGACCCGCCGACGCTCGCGTTCGGTGAGGCCGCCCCAGACGCCGTGCTTCTCCCGCACCAGGAGCGCGTGCTCGAGGCACGGCTCACGAACCGGGCAGGCCTCGCAGATGGCCTTGGCCCCGCTCGGGTCCTCCTCCTCGTCGGGATAGAAGACCTCCGGATCGACGCCGCGACACAGCGCCGCCTGCCGCCACGACATGCTCGATCGATCTCGCATCCTCAACACTGCACTGCCCCCTCGAACGACTGCTCCCCGACCCAGGACGGTTCTTCGGTCGTTCGCCGTCCGGGCTGAAGGGGAAAACCGCTGGTCGCCGGGCGACCGGCCGGGCCGGTCCATCGCAGGGCGACCCGTAGGATCGGGGACCGTGTCCTCCGTGCGCGAAGGGCGGTCGCGTACCGCCGGCGACCACGCGCTGCGCCGGTTCCTCCCGATCCCCGCGGCGGTCGCGGTCACGATCCCGGGCCTCGTCGTGCGGATCGGCGGCTTCGGGCTCGATCCGGCGATCCAGGCGCTCTGCTTCGGGCTCGCCGTCGTCGGCGCCGCGTTCATCCTGGCGTGGGCGGCCGAGGCGCTCCAGGTCGACGTCTCCCAGGGCCTCGCGCTCGCGCTGCTCGCCCTGATCGCGGTCCTGCCCGAGTACGTCGTCGACTTCGTCTTCACGTGGAAGGCGGGCAAGGACCCCAAGGAGTTCGCGCCCCTCGCGCTCGCGAACATGACAGGGGGGAACCGGCTCCTCATCGGTGTGGGATGGGCCCTCGTGGTGCTCGTCGCGGCCCTGCGCATCAGGCGGAACGCGGAACGGGCCGGGTACCACGGCGAGCTCGACACCGACGTGCGTCTCGACCGCCCGCACTCGATCGAGATCGGCTTCCTCGCGGCCGCGACGCTCTACTCGCTCACGTTGCCGCTCAAGCACACGCTGACGCTGTTCGACTCGCTCGTGCTCGTGACGCTGTTCGTGCTGTATCTCGCGCGCATCACCCGAGCGCCGTCGGAGGAACCCGACCTGGTCGGACCGGCCGAGGTGCTGGGGACGCTGCCGACGCGCCAGCGACGCATCGCGCTGACGATCGCGTTCGCGTTCTCGGCCGGCGTGATCTTCGCCTGCGCCGACCCGTTCGCCGAGGCGCTCGTCCACACGGGCGAGCAGTTCGGCGTCAGCACGTTCCTGCTCGTGCAGTGGCTGGCCCCACTGGCGTCCGAGGCGCCCGAGCTCATCGTCGCGGTCCTGTTCGCGTGGCGGCTCAACACGAACGGGGCGCTGGGCTCCCTCCTGTCGTCGAAGGTCAACCAGTGGACGCTGCTCGTCGGCACGTTGCCCATCGTGTTCGCGGTGTCGGCATCGAGCCTGCACGGGCTGCCGCTCGACTCAGTGCAGCGCGAGGAGCTCTTCCTCACGGCGGCGCAATCGGCGTTCGCGGTCGCGATCCTGGCCAACCGCTCGATCAGCGTGCGCGAGGCCTGGTCCCTGCTCGTGCTGTTCTTCTCGCAGTTCGTGCTCGGGGCGGTGCTCCCGCACGAGCTGCGCGCGCTCGAGCGGCTCGGTGTCGGTACCGTGTACCTGGTGCTCGCAGCCGTGATCGCGACGCGCCGGCGGAAGGTGATCCCGCGGCTCTTCCGCGACGCGTTCCGCACGCCCGTGCACGACCTCGCGCACGGCGACGAGCTCGTGGAGGAACGAACGTGAGCACACGTGAGGTCGTCGACCGCAACGCCGTGGCCCGGGGCGCGCTGGCGGGGCTCGTCGTGATCGTGCCGGTGACGGTCGCGCGCGCGATCGCGAGCCACGGCGTCGCCGACTTCGACCACAGCGGCTGGGCGGTCCTGTTCTTCTTCTTCATCCTCGGCGCGTACGGCATCGCGGGGTGGGTGGCGGGCACCGCCGCCCCGGAGGCGCCGCTGACGAACGGCGCCCTGGCCGCGCTCGGGGCGATCCTGTTGTGGTTGCCGTTGCGGATCGTCATCTGGGTGATCCGCCGCGACCATCACGGGCTGTTCACCGGGTCCCAGCCCGCGATCACGCTCGGCGAGCTCTTCGGCGCGTTCGTGCTCGGCGCCGCCGTCGGCATCATCGGCGCGCTGATCGCAGCCCGTCAGCAGGCCAAGCGCGCGGGCCAGCTCTAGATCGTCGCTTCATGTGGATGTGAGTCCCGGATTTCGTGATTCACATCCACATGAACGAGCGGGGCGCGACAATGGTGGCTCGCGGTGGCGAGCCGGCCGGGCGGCCGCGTACCGGCTCGACCGGTCCGAGGAACGTCCGGGCTCCGCAGGACAGGGTGCTGGGTAACGCCCAGTCGGGGTGACCCGCAGGACAGTGCCACAGAGAACAGACCGCCGATGGCGTGGCGACACGCACAGGCAAGGGTGAAACGGTGCGGCAAGAGCGCACCAGCGCCCGGGGCGACCCGGGCGGCTCGGCAAACCCCACCCGGAGCAAGGTCAGACAGGGGGAGGACGGTCCGTCCGACCGGGGCGCACGCCCCGAGACCCCCGGGTAGACCGCTGGAGCCGGCGGGCAACCGCCGGCCGAGAGGGATGGCCGCCACGGACCCGCGAGGGTCCGGACAGAACCCGGCGTACAGGCCGACTCGCCACCGCGACTCCTCTGACCTGCGGGAACACGGTGAGCCCGCTTCCAAAGTCCGCGAGAAGTCCGCAGCCTTCGTCACGGCGGAGCCCGAGGTGGAGCGCGACCGGCGCGGCCGATGCCGTCGCGTGTCGACGCGATCTCCTCGGGGTACGCGCGAGGACAGGCGAACAACGGTATTCCAAGTGGAAGTTGAGAGGAGGCCAATGGCTCCGGACACCAACCTGACGGATCTTGCGCATCGTTTCGCCGATTCGCTCAACCGACGGGATCTCGGCGCACTGAGCACCCTTCCGCGCGATGACTACATCAATCACAACCCGTTTGTGTCAGCCGAACCCGGGGCTGGGGGTGCGGCATCGTTCTTCGAGCAGTGGCTGGACGCACTCCCGGACACGGAGGTCGTATGCGAAGACGCCATCGCGGTAGGAACCCTCGACGAAGGCACCGTCGTCGGTCGCTTCACGTACATGGGCACCTTCAAGAAGCCGTTGTTGGGCTTCGCCCCGACCGGGAAGCGAATTGTCATGCGAAGCATCGACATCTGGCGGGTTGAGCATGGGAAGTTCGCCGAGCACTGGGACGAACTGAACACCGCGGACTTGTTCGCCCAACTCGAAGGCTCCGAGCCTCAGCCGCGCACCGGCGCCGCGGCTCCCTGACCAGCTGGGCCGCTCGGGACCGAGTTGGGAGCAGGCGCTCCTCGTTTCTGCGTGCGTGCCGGTGCTACAGACCGAGCTTGTACGTGAACGCGGCCTGGCGCGCGACGTCCAGTGCACCGATGTAGACATTGCCGTTGGCGATCGCGGGCTGCGATGCGCCGGTCGGGCCGACCAGCGGCACCGATTTCAGCGGGGTGCACGTCGTCGGCGCGCCCGAGCAGTTCATGGAGCCCGCTGCGTCGAAGGCGTCGAGCGCACCGTCGAGTGAGCCGACGAACACGACACCATGCTCGATCGACGGTGAGCCGAGCGACTGCGGTGCCTGCGCCGTCGAGCCGATGACGGCACTCCAGCGGGCGGTTCCGGTCGACGGGTCGAGCGCGAACAGGTGAGTGTCGGAGCGCACGGCGACGATGCCCGAACCGACCGCCGGTGCCTGCTGGCTCAGCGTGTCGCTCGTCGTCGCGGTCCACAACGGCGTGCACACGGTCGTCGTGGCCGATGGTGCGCAGTTCGCCTGTCCCGCGGCATCGAAGGCCATGACGCTGTTCCCCGAGCTGATGTAGACACGTCCGGAGTCGATCGACGGAACACCGCCCGCAGGCACGCTCGCCTCCCACGCCTCCTGACGCAGATCCGTGGCCGAGAGCGCATGAAGGATCCCGTCGGTCGTCGTCACGTAGACCATGGCGCCAGATGCGGCGGGCGTGTTCACCGTCCCCGGCGTGCCGAACGTTCCGGTCGTCGTGTCGGTCGCGCCGTTCGACGCGTCGTACCGCTGCAAGCCGACACTGGCACCGAGGCCGGTCCATGTCACGAAGAGCTGCCCAGCGGAGACGACCGCGTCGCCGGGAAACAGCAGCGCGCTCGCGACGAACAGATCCGACCATGCGATCGACCCGTCCAGATTCCGCGCCTGGAGCGCGACGACTTCGGGGTGTGGTTGTGGGGCGAGCTCCGCGTACATCACCTGGTTCGCGACCGCGGCAACACCGCCGTAGGCCGCGGTCCACCTCTCATCCCCGCTCGCGTCATCCAGGGCACGGAGCACGTTCGTGCCGTCGCGTGCGAACACCCTGCCGTCCGCGACGACGACCTGCGGTGCCCTGTTGGCCGCCTGCGCGATGCCCGCCGACAACCACACCTGGTGCAGCGTCCCGACGTTCGTGGTCGTGATTCCGGTGTCACTGATGAAGCCGGTGTGCGTCGGGCCGTCGCCGAGCTGTGGCCAGTCACACCCGGAAGCGACCACCACCAGCGTGATGAGACCGATCAACAGGGAGCGAACTCGCATGGCCCCACCCCCGATCGCGCGTCATGTGAACCGTAATCCCATCCGATCGCGATGCTCCATCGCGGCAGGAGCGGGTCCAACGAGACGGGCCCCGGGCGCCCGCAGCCTTCCCCCGACGCCCGGGGCAGATGCCGGCGCCTCTTCGCAGGGGCTGGGGCAGGCGCCGGCGGCGTGAGCGTAGCGGCGCGACCCGTTCGTGTCACGGAGCGTGACGGGCGACCCTTCGGGGCTTCAGCGCGGCGCGGCTCGACACGCGGACGGGCGGCCCTTGGCGACGATCGCCATCGCGATCACGAGGCGGAACAGCCGCGCCGCCTCGCGGCCGACTGGGTCGTCGTCCATGGGTGCGTCGCGACCTTCGGCCCACACCGCCTGCAGTCGACGGATCGACGCGCGCTCCGCCAGGCGCGCCGAGCCCTGGTCGAGCCAATGCACCGCGAGCGGGTCGGACAGCCGGGGCTGGGCGGCGATGAACGCCTCGGCCTCGTCGATCGTGCGCAACAGGGGCACCACAACAAGATCGTGGCGCGACCTGTTGGCGACTGTCCAGGTTCAGTGGCGAACTTTCCGCGCCCGATACCGCGCTCGGATGCTCACGCTCCCGCGCGCGCCGCGCTCGCGAGGCGGTCGCGGAGGAAGCCGAGGATCGCGAGGTGCTTGTCGGTGTCGCGCTGCATCGCGTCGACCACGAGATCCCACAGGCTCGTGTCGCGAACGTCGTGGAGCTCCCGTCGCAGCCGACGCAACGACCGCTTGTCGTCGCGTTCGAAGTCGATGAGCCGGTCCGTCACCTCGACGAGCTCGTCCGCATGCTGCACCCGGTCGAGGTGCGGCAGCCGCTCCCCGGGCTCGTGCGGCGCCACCATCAGGGTCAGCGAGCGCAGCAGCTCCTGCAGCATGCGGTGATGACGCGACTCGTCCTCGAGGATCATGTGCACGACGTAGCGGACGTACTCGGACTCCGACTCCTCGGCGAGGCGGGTGTAGGCCGCGATCAACGGCGCCTCGTCCTCGAGGTGCTGGGCGAGGCGCTGGTACACGCCCCGCTCCCACGTGCTCAGGCCCGGCGGCGGTGCGGTCGTGGTGCTCATCGTCGCATCCTCGACCGGACGGCCCACACGACGCAGAGGCGAAGGTCCCCATTTCGCCGGGCGGGAACCGTCGCGACCGCCGGGGAAGACTGGGTCCATGAGCCCACGGAAGCGCCGGGACACGGCCGACGGGAACGGCGACGCGGGCGAGGATGACCGGTTCCACCCCGAGGGCCCGGCGTGGGGTTTGGAGGACCGCGGGCTCCTCGTCGGCGTGACGGCATGGACCGAACCGACCTTGGTGAAGTCGAGGCTCTTCTACCCCGAGGACGTGACGAGCGCGGAGGACCGGTTGCGCTTCTACGCGTCCCGCTTCCCGATCACCGAGGTCGACGCGACCTACTACGCACCGCCCGCGACGACCGTGGCCGATGCCTGGGCCCGGCGCACACCCGATCAGTTCGTGTTCGACGTGAAGGCGTACCGGTACCTGACGGAGCACCCGACGCCGCCGGGGTCGTTGTGGAAGGACCTGCGCAGCGAGCTGCCCGACGATCTCGCCAAGAAGCGCAACGTCTACCCGAAGGATCTCCCGGCCGACTTCTACGACGAGGTGATGCGCAGGTTCCTCGCCGCGCTGACGCCACTGCGCGAGGCGGGCAAGCTCGGCGTGATCCTCTTCCAGTTCCCGCAGTGGTTCGTGCCGTCGCGACACGCGTTCGACCGGATGGCCCAGATCGCGGAGGCCGCCGCACCCGACCGGGTGGCGGTGGAGTTCCGACAGCACCTGTGGCTCGACGACCGCCACGCCGAGACGACGCTGAACTTCCTGACCGAGCACGATCTCGCGTACGTCGCCGTCGACGAACCCCAGGGGTTCACCACCTCGGTACCGCCCGTGGCCGCCGCCACCGTGGAAGACGTCGCCGTCGTGCGCTTCCACGGCCGCAACGCCGAGACGTGGGAGAAGAAGGGCGTCACCGCCGCCGAGCGCTTCGCCTACGACTACCCCGACGACGAGCTGCGGGGCTGGACATCGCGCCTCGCGACATTGCGTGACCAGGCGGCCAGCGTGCACGCTCTCATGAACAACTGTTACGCCGATTACGGGGTCCGCAACGGGGCCCGGCTGGCGACCCTGCTCGGCGAGCAGGAGTAGTCGAGCGGGGGTGAGACCACGGGCAGGGAGCTCGACCACAGAGCCGCGCCGCGATCGCGGCGCGGTGGGACCCGGGTTCGGGGTACCGGGAGCGGCGACTCCTGAACCTCGCGGCCCCGGTCCAACCTGCGCCCCGCGCCACCGGGCTCGGTCCCAGGCTGCTGCAACGCGCCCGCGACCCGGCGTGGGTGTTCCTCGTCGTCGCCCTCGTGGTCGGCGGGACGTTGTGCTTCCTCATCCCCTCGCTCGACGGGGTCGACGAGACGTCGCATTTCGCGCGCAGCTACCAGGTGTCGACGGGCGACCTGCTCGCGATCGGGTCGCCGACGCGCTCGTTCCACGGTGGAGGGGTCTGCCTGCCCCGCAAGTTCGCGATCGACCTCACGGCGGCGCGCTTCCGTGCCGCCGTGCGCAATCGCGCCTATGCCGATGGAGAGGCTGACGCGACGACTCCCCCGGCGTCGGTGCAGGACCTGTCGCCGCGTGAGCAGCAGCTGCTCGCCCAGTTCGAGGCCGGCCTGACCGCGGCGCTGACGCCGTGCCGCGGCGCCCACGCGGGCAAGGTCTTCTTCGACACCTCGACGTTCGCCTGGTACTCACCCCTGCCCTACCTTCCGTCGGCCGCGGGTGTCGGCGTGGCGCGGATCGTCGGCCTCGACTTCGCCGGCATCCTGCATCTCGCCCGCTTCGGTCAGCTCCTCGCGTTCGTCGGCATCGTGTTCCTCGCGATCCGGCGGACACCGTGGGCGAAGTGGCCGCTGTGCGCGGCCGGTCTGCTGCCGCTGTCGCTGTTCGTCGCGTCGACGGTCACGCCCGACGCGATCACAGCCGCGTTCGCGTTCCTCGTCGTCAGCTCGGCGCTGCGGATGACCGCTCGGCCGACGACCATGCGGGCCATGCTCACCGAGGCGCTCGTGCTCTCCGCCGCGCTCGCGCTCTGCAAGCCGACGTACTGGATCGTGACGCTCGCGTACCTGCTCCCGCTGCTCCCGCTGCGCTCGTCGACGCGGGAGATCGCGGGCCGTCCGTGGTTCCTGCTCGCGCCGGTCGTGCTCGCAGGCGGGCTCTCCACGTTGTGGCAACGCTCGCAACGTCCGCTCTTCGTGTGCGACGTGCGCTACTTCGAGGTCACGCCCAATCCGTCGCGGCAGGTCCACCTGATCCTCACGGATCCGTTGCACTACGTCGGGAACATGGCCCACGGGGTTCGCGCGAACGCGTGGAACTGGGTCCACGACGCGGCCGGCATCGAGGTCCACCTCACGCACAGTTGGCCCGGCCCGCTCGCGGTGCTGATCCTGGTCGGGTTCCTGGCGCTCGCGCTCCAACGCACCACGAGCGACGCCGATGTCGACCTCGGTCCGAGCCGCAGGGCGCTGCTCCTGGTCACCGCGGTGCTCGGTCTCGTCTTCGTGTTGACCGGGCTCGCGGTGTACTGCAGCGCGCCGGGGTCGTTGTCCACCGTGTTCACGAACGTCCGGCTGCTGTTCGCGTTCTTCCCGCTTGCGTTCGTCGCGCTCACGGCCGGACGTCGTCACCTGGTCGATCGGCTGCCGGTGCCGCCCGCGCTCGGCCTGATCCCCTTCTACGCCGCCGCGCTCATCTACGTCGCGGTGCGCGTGTGACGCGCGCGCGGTCGTTGACGGGGTTCCGCGGGCGCTATTCGATCGGGACGACGGGGTGGCCGTCCTCGTCGAGCTGGTGGAGGTACTCGGAGATGCCGTAGCCCGTCCGCCCGTCGTAGTCCCAGCGAGCGAGACCCTCGTTCAACACGGTGCGACGACCGCCGTGGTCGTGCGCGACGGGAGCGACGCGCAGCAGCTCGCCGTGGAGCTCGTGGACGCGACCACGCTTGTCGGTCGCGCGGATATCGGTCACCGCGTGGGTGAGGCCGTCGTCCTCGAGCTTCGTGCGGACGTCCCACTCCTTGATCGACGTGGCCTCGCCGTCGCGCCAGACCCAGCCCCGGTGCAGGTCGCCGAGCTCCGTGCCGATGCGGATGCCGCCGAACGCGACGTCGTCACCGACGTTCACCGAGAACCACCGCCACATGCGCGGCCCACCCCACCGTCGTGGACCCCACGACTTGTCGCGGTTGCCACGCGCGTCGGCGAGCTCACGACGGTCGCCGTCCACCTCGATCCACCCGGTCCATCGGCCCGCCTGCTCGAGGTGACCCTTGCCGACGCTCTGACGCGTGGCCGCGCTCGCGCCGCTGCCCTCCCGGCCCTGACCGTCGACGCCCACCGCGGGCGTCAGCGCGTCGAAGCGCACGTCGAGCGCGAGCGACACCTCCTGCTTCGGCGCGTCGCGATCGGCCAGGTCGCGCGCGGGCGCATTGCCGGTCGCGGTGATCCGCCACGCGCGCATGGGCTCCAGGCGTTCGTAGCGCACGCCGCCGACGACGAGGTCGGTGTCGGTCATCTCGTGGCATTCACGGACGCCCGCGAGGTGCGCGAGCCGGTTGCCCGGCAACCAGACCGACATGCCGACGTCCATGGTGCCGTCGTTGGGACGGACACCGACCCTGGTGAAGAACCCGGTGTCGCTCACCGGGTCGTACGCGTTGAAGTAGTACGACTCGCTCCAGGCCTGATCGCCTTCGACGGGATGGGCGAAGTCGTGGCGTTCGTCGAGCAACGGCATGCCCGGAGTGTACGGGAGGCTGCGCCCGGGCGCCCTTGCGCTCAGGACGAGCGCAGCACCTCCGCCGCGGCCCGTTCGCCCGACTGCACCGCACCGTCCATGTAGCCGGTCCACACCGTCGCGGTCTCGGCGCCGGCCCAATGGATGCGCCCGATCGGCGCGCGGAGCGCAGGCCCGTACTGGGTGAGCGTCCCGGTCGTGAAGTGCGCGCCGTAGCACCCGCGCGTCCACTCTTCCGCCGACCAGTCGCGTTCCACGTACTCCACGAAGTCGCGCGCCTTCGGTCCGAAGAACTCGACCAGCGACCCGATCACCGCGGCTTGCCGGTCGTCGAAGGGCACACGGTTCAGGCGGCGCGCCTCGGCGCCCTCGAGGAACGCGAGCAGCACACCGGGCGTGCCCGACGGCGGTGAGTTGTCGAACGTGACCTTCACCGGGCCGTGATCACCCGTCGCCTGCCCCGTCAGGTCGTCGTCACGCCAGAAGGGCCGCTCGTAGACGACGTGGGTCTTGATCACGGCGCCCGCGGGCAGCCGCTGCACGAGCTGGTCGCGGTACGCAGGCAAGGCCGGGTCGTAGACGATCCGGCCCGCGAGCGTGGGCGGGATGGCGACGATCACGTGCTCGCCGACGACGAGCTGACCGTCGGCGAGCACCATGACGCCTTCGTCGCGGTGCTCGATGCGCCGGACCGGGGTCGAGAGCCGCACCCGGTCACCGAGCTGCTCGGCCATCCGCAGCGCGACGAGCTGCGAGCCACCGACGAAGCGATCCTGCTGCGCGCCGCCATGCGTTCCCGCGAGCATGTCCACGCCACCACCCGAGTGGGTGTAATGAAGCGCGTGGAGCAACGAGTAGTCGCCGGGCTCCGCCGCGAAGACGGCCGCGCTGTAGAGGCGCAGCAGCGACCGCGCCTTCGCCGTGAACGCGTTGCGCCGGATCCACGTCTCGAACGTCTGGGCGTCCCACTGCTCCGCACGAGGCGCGGCCCACGGGGCCTCGAGCGGGACGCGACGGGCCATACGGTCGAAGCGGGTCTGGGCCTGGGCCATGTCCGCCAGGACGAGCGGGCTGATGCGCGGGATCGTGCCGCGGTAGCGGGCCTGGGTGTCACCGAAGCGCAGGACGTGCTCGCCCTCGTTGAACGTGGGGAACGTCTCGAGCCCGAGCTCGGCGACGAGGCGCTCCATACGCAGCTGCGTCGGACCGATCCACTGCCCGCCCAGCTCCACGACGGTCGTGCCGTCGGAGAGCGTGTGGTTGAGCGTGCGCCCACCGACGCGATCGCGCGCCTCGAGCACGACGACGTCGCGGTCTTCGCCCATGAGCGCGCGAGCGGCGGTCAATCCGGCCAGCCCCGCACCGACGACGACCGTCTCGGTCTCGATCCGCTCGGCCACGGCGAGCAGGATAGGGCCGCATGTCGCAGACCTCGGATCCGGAACCCGGCGAGCTGTTGGCCCACGGACGCGGGTCGGACGTCTACGCGCTCGACGGGCACCGTGTCCTGCGGCGGTACCGGGGCACGTCGTTCGCGCAGCGAGAGGCTCGCCTCATGGAGTACGTGCGCGCGCACGGCTACCCGATACCCGCGGTTCACGAGGTCCGCCCGGACGCGCTCGTCCTCGATCGCGTGCACGGACCGACGATGGCAGACGCCATCGTGCGTCGCCCATGGACGTTCCGGGCCAGCATGCGGATGCTCGCCGAGCTTCACGACCGCCTTCACGCGATCCCCGCGCCCGACTGGCTCGACCTCGCTCCCGCCGGTGAGGGTGCGTGCGTCGTCCATTTGGATCTCCATCCGTTGAACGTGCTGATCGGGCCGGAGGGTCCCGTCGTGATCGACTGGACCAACGCCGGTCGCGGGCGCGCCGACGTCGACATCGCGCTGACGTGGCTCCTGCTGCAGACCGGCGCTCCCGACGACAACCGCGCGATGCAGCTCATCGCCGCGTCCGTGAGAAAGCTGACCACGGGGTGGTTCTCCCGCGCCGCCGACCCTTCGGGCGCCGCGGTCCGCGACGGGCTCCAGCCCGCGGTCCGCTACCGGCTCGAGAACCCGACGCTGCACGAACGCGAACGGCGAGCCGTGAGTCGTCTCCTCGACCGCGCCTGATGACGCTCTACACCGTCGGGCACGGGACGTTGGCCGCACCCGACTTCGCCGCGCTCCTCGAGCGTGCCGACGTCGAGGCGCTCGTGGACGTGCGCTCGTTCCCCGGCAGCCGTCGCAACCCGCAGTACGGCCGGGAACAGCTCGAGGGCTGGTTGCCCGCGTCGGGGATCGCGTACGGCTGGGAACCGCGCCTCGGCGGGCGCCGGAGGGGTCGGCCCGACTCGCCCAACATCGCGCTCACGCATCCGGCGTTCCGGGCCTATGCCGACCACATGGCCGAGCAGGAGTTCGCGGCCGCGCTGCGTGACCTGCTCGACGCCGCCGCGACCCGACCCACCACCGTCATGTGCTCCGAGAGCGTGTGGTGGCGCTGCCATCGTCGTCTGCTCGCGGACGCGGTGGTGCTGCTCCACGACACCGAGGTCGTGCACCTCTTCCACGACGGCCGGCGCGCGCCCCACCGACCGACGCCCGAAGCCCGCATCGAGGACGGCCACCTCGTCTACGACGCCGGGGAGGCGCCGTTGCCCGGCATGGGTGCGGAGTGACGGTACGCTCCCGGCTCATGTCGTCGAACACCGCACCGCTCGCGATCGCAGAACGCGCGCTGCTCGAGGAACGCCGTCCGCCGACCCGCGACGAGGTGCTCGCCGTGGCGGCCCGCCCCCTCGACGAGCTCCCCGACCTCGTCGCGCTCGCGCACAAGGTGCGCCTCGCGTACTGCGGGCCCGAGGTGGAGCTCGAGAGCCTGATCAACGCGAAATCGGGCGCGTGCCCGGAGGACTGCGCGTTCTGCTCGCAGTCGGTCCGCTTCCACACCGGCGTCGACGTGTACGCGTTCCTCGATCTCGACGAGGTGCTCGAGGCCGCACGCGCGACGCGCGCCGCGGGCGCGACGCAGTTCTGCATCGTGGTCGCGGTGCGCGGCCCCGAGGAGCGGCTGTTGCGCAAGGTGATCGACGCGGTCGACGCAGTGCACGACGAGACCGGTCTGGAGGTCGCGTGCTCACTCGGTCTGCTCGACCGCGAGCAGGCGGAACGCCTCGCGACCGCGGGCGTCCGTCGTTACAACCACAACCTCGAGACGTGCCGCGAGCTGTATCCCTCGATCTGCACGACCCACACGTGGGACGACCGGGTCGAGACCGCGCGTCGGGCGAAGGACGCGGGGATGGAGCTGTGCTGCGGGGGCATCCTCGGCATGGGCGAGACCCTCGAGCAGCGGATCGACTTCGCGTTCGAGCTCGCCGCGCTCGATCCGTGCGAGGTGCCCATCAACCTCCTCGACCCGCGTCCGGGCACGCCGCTCGAAGGTCGAGAGCTGCTCTCCGCACGCGAGGCGCTCCAGGCCATCGCGCTGTTCCGGCTCGTGCTCCCCGGCGCGTGGCTGCGTCTCGCCGGTGGTCGTGAGAAGGTGCTCGGCGAGCTGCAGTCGATGGGCATGCTCGCGGGCGCCAACGCGTTGATCGTCGGCAACTACCTCACGACCGGCGGGCGCACCGCTGAGGAGGACCACGCGCTCCTCGACGCGCTCGGCATGCCGGTCGCGGAGGGTCCCGGCGAGGGTCGCTTCGTCGTCGACGACCGCGGTGCGCACGCGCTCCCGGCCCGTCCCCCGCGCGTGACCATCCCCGTCTCCGCCGAGTAGCTCCCGTCGAGATGCGGCACTCATACACGCGTTCGCGTGCATGAGTGCCGCATCTTGATCAGCGGGGGCGGTAGGGCTGCTCGTTGAAGGTGTGGAGGAACGGACCCTCGCGGCGCGCGCCGATCCGGCTGACCGACGCGAGCGAGAGGTGCATGCGCCACGCGACCTCGTCGCCCACACCGATCGCCCACGCGACCGCGGCCTTGATCGGCGTGACGTGCGAGACCGCGACGACGAGCCCGTCGCGCCGCGCGAGCAGCTCCTCGCACAGCGGCACGACCCGCCGTGCGACGTCGCTGATGCTCTCGCCCTCGGGGAACGGCGCGCTCGGGTCGGACGAGACCGCAGCCGCGTCGCGCGGGACATCCGCCAGCGTGCGCCGCTCCCACGCGCCGTAGTCGATCTCGATCAGCCTGCGGTCGAGGACCGGGGCGATGCCGCACGCGTCACCGATCATCGTCGCGGTCTGCACCGCGCGCCGCAGCGGGCTGGTGACGATGGCGACGGGCGCCTCGCATGCGAGCGCGGTCGCGACCGCGCGCACCTGTACCCTCCCGAGCGCGGTGAGCGGTGGGTCGGATCGACCGAGCAACCGTCCCTCGCGGTTGTCGCGAGTCTCGCCGTGGCGGACGAGCGCCAGCATCAGCGTTGCGGTCGCGGTCGCCGGCGCGGATCGACCCGGGGCGCCGCGACGAGGCGACCCGTGCGCAGGAACGCGTCCCGCTCGGCGGCGCGCCGGAGCCCGAAGCGCTCGACCATCCACACGACCAGCCCGATGCCGACCACCTCCTCGATACCGACGACGCCCCACGCGGGCAGCAACGCGCGACGCGGGAAGTGGGTGCCGAGCGTCGGCCACCAGAGCACGTGCGTGTTCGTCCACGCGCCGGCAAGCACGAGACCGCACAGCATCCCGATGGGCAGGCACAACAGACGCCGGCGGAGCAGGCGCGGCCGCCCGATCGTCGCGACCATGACCAGCGCGAGCAGCACGACCGCCGCGAGCAGGGTGTGACCGAACGCGGGACGCCGGAAGGGCGCGTCGATCACGAGCGGCAGGAGCGCGCCGGCGGCGACGAAGCGGTAGTCGACGCCGTGGCTGCGGAACACACCCCACACGATCAGCACCGAGCCGGCGACGTACCAGAAGAACACGGGCTACGACCCGTCCGTCCCGGGCGCGGTATCGGGCGCGGCATCGGACACGGCATCGGGCGCGCCGTCGAGCGCGGCGTTCACCAGCGCGTCGGCCACGGTGTTGTGCTCACGCGGCACGTGCATGAGGTCGACGTGGTCGTAGTCGGCGAGCAGCGCACGCGCTCGCGCGTGCAGCGGCCGCAACCCCGCGTGCTTCACCTTGTAGCGCCCCTCCAGCTGGCGGATGAGCAGCTGCGAGTCGGCCCGCACCCGCACCGTCCGCGCGCGGAAGGGCTGGGCCGCCTCGAGGCCGGCGATGAGCGCTTCGTACTCGGCGACGTTGTTCGTCGTGACCCCGATGCGGCGGCTCACCGACGCGAGGGTCGCGGGCGGCTCGGTCGACGGGTCGAGCACCACGGCGCCGATCGCGGCCGGTCCCGGGTTCCCGCGCGCGCCGCCGTCGCTGTAGACGACGACGACGTCGCGGCGCGCGTCCGCGCCCGGCCGCTCGCCCTCGAACGTGAGCTGATGCGACTCGGGACTCATAGCACCGCTCGGATCACGCGGGGACGAGGATGCAGCCGCAGTTGTCACAGTGCGCGACCTTCGCACCGGCCTCGCGCCGGATCTGCTCCGCCTCGGTCGACGGGATGTCGAGGTGACAGCCCTGGCACGTCCGGCCCACGAGACGGGCCGCGCCGACCCCACGCGTCTGGGCCCGGCACCGCTCGTACAGCGCGACCAGATCGGGCGGTACCCCGTCCGCGATCTCGGTGCGCGCGGCACGCTCTCGCGCGACCTCCTCGTCGATCGCCGACTGCTGCTCCGCCAGCGCGGCGCGCTGACCCTGCATGCTCTGCTCGATCTCGGCGACCTCGGACTCGGCCGCCGCGACCTCCGCGTCGAGCGACTCCCGGCGCTCCATCTGCTCGAGCTCCTCGTCCTCGAGGTCGCTGCGGTGCCGGCGCAGCTGCTCGATGTCGGCCTGCATCGCCTGCAGCTCGCGCGGCGACGACACCTCGCCCGAGTAGAGGCGCTTCTCGACCTCGAGCGCGCGCTGCTCGAGACTGCGGGCCTCGTCGTCGAGTCGCCGCTCCTCGCGGCTCACGTCGTCACGGCGCGCCCGCACCGCGTCGAGTCGAGGCGCGAGCTGGGCGATGCGGGCCTCTCCCGCCGCGACGGCAGCCCGCTCCGGCAGCGTCTCGCGCCGGTGACGGAGGCGGTCGAGCGTGGTGTCGCGCTCCTGGAGCAGGAGCAGGGCATCGAGCGGGAGCACGTCGTCGAGCCTACCGGCGGCCGTCGCGAGCACGACCCCCCGTGCTCACGTCGTCGGTGTCGTGTCGGAGGTCGGCGGTGTCGACGTCGGCGGCGGCTTCGTCGGCGGCGGCTTCTTGGTCGTCGGGGTGGTCGGCTTCGTCGGCTTCGGCTCGAGGGTCGTCGGCGTGGTGGGAGCCGGGAAGTTCGGGAACGGCACGAACGACGACGACGAGCCCGTGCCGCGCCCCTTGTCGGTGATGTAGCGCGACCTGGGCCACAAGCTCGGGTCGGGCGGCGTGAAGTCCAACACGGGTTGGTTCGCCAGCGCAGCTTGCATGAAGTTGTGCCAGATCTGCGCGGGCCACGTCCCACCGAAGACCGAGCCGAAGCGGCCGACGCGCCCCATGGGCTGCTCGCTGTCGGTGCGCCCCATCCACACCACCGCCGTGAGCTGGGGCGTGTACCCGTCGAACCACGCGTCGCGCTCGCCGTCGGTCGTGCCCGTCTTGCCCGCGGCCGGCCGGCCGATGTCGGCCCGGGTGCCCGTGCCGCGCTTGATGACGCCCTGGAGGATGTCGGTGACGCCGCGCGCGACCTGGGTCGAGATCACGCGGTCGCCGGGGATGCGGGTGTTGTCGAAGATCGTCTTGCCGTCGGGCCCCACGACTCGCGTGATGAAGATCGGGTCGTGGCGCACGCCGTCGGCTGCGAACGTGTTGAACACCGTCGACATGTCGAGCGGCGTCTCCCCCACCGACCCGATCACGATCGACGGGTAGTGCGGCAGCTGGGCGTCGGTGCACGCGGGGCCCGAGCCGGCGCAGACCCCGAGCCGCTTCGCCATCTCGGTCACCTTGTCGAGGCCGAGGCTCGCGCCGATGCGCACGTACGCGCAGTTGACCGAGTTCTCGGTCGCGGTGCGGATGCTCTCGGTGCCGCCGCCGGGCTCCGCGTTCCGTGTGGGATAGACGACCGGCGGCCCAGCGGGCGGGCTGTCCTTCGGGAACGACACCGTGCACGGCGAGTCGCCGCTCACCGTGTCGTTCGGCGAGTAACCGTTCTCGAGCGCCGACGCGAGCGACACGACCTTGAACGTCGAGCCCGGCTGGCGACCCGGGTAGTGCGTCACGATGTTGTACTGGTTGGTGTTGAACCCCGGTCCGCCGACCATCGCGCGCACCGCGCCGGTCTGCGGGTCCGTCACCACCATCGACGCGGTGATGTCGGCATCCCGCGGCTTCGCCTGCTGGAGCGTCCCGTCGACCGCGAGCTGGGCCAGGTACTGGAGGCTCGGGTCGTAGGTCGTGTAGACGCGCAGGCCCCCGCGCAGCACCTTGTTCTGGCGCTCCTGCGCGGTCGCACCGAGACGCGGGTCGTCGAACAGACGCTGCTCCACCTCGGCGACGAAGTAGTTGTCGGGCTTGTGCTCGGGCGGCGGGACCTTGGTGGGCAGGGGCTCGAGCGCGGCTCCGTACAGCTGCTGCTTCGTGATGTAGTGCTGCTTGTACATGTTCTCCAGCACCGCGATCTGCCGGGCCCGGGCCCGGTCGGGGTGGGAGAACGGGTTGTCGCCCTCGGGGTTGCGGATGAGCCCTGCGAGGAGTGCCGACTGCCCGAGCGTCAGCTGGTCGAGCTGCTCACCGTTGAAGAAGCGCTCGGCGGCGGTCTTCACGCCGTAGGAGCCCTGCCCGAAGTAGACGGTGTTGAGGTACTCCTCGAGGATCTGCTTCTTCGAGAACTGGCTCGCGAACCGGTAGGCGAGCACGACCTCGCGCAGCTTGCGGTTGAGGTCGCGCTTCGGTGTGAGGATGCGGTTCTTGATGAGCTGCTGGGTGATGGTCGAGCCGCCCTGCTCGACGGAGCCCGACCGGACGTTCGCCCACAGCGCGCGCACCGACGACGCGATGTCCACGCCCGGGTTCTTCCAGAACGTGCGGTCCTCGGTCGCGATCACCGCGTTCTGCAGCACCTTCGGAACCTCGTCGAGCTTCACGCGCTCGCGGTCGTCGGCGGCGAAGATCCCGATCTGGTTGCCGGCCGAGTCGTAGACGAGCGTGCGCTGCGAGAGCGTGCTCAGGTGGTCGGCGATCTTCGAGCTGAAGCGGCTGCTCGCGAACAGCGTCTCGGTGCCGGGGACGAGCGCGGCGATGCACGCCCCGATCCCGAGAGCCCCCACCACCACGATCACGACGAAACGGAACAGACGGCGCACCAGCGGCCCAGGATGTCACAGACCACGCCGCATCCCGGGGCGCGGGCGCCGGCGCCACCTGCACAGATGCGGCACCGAGCGTCGGATACCGACGCTCAGTGCCGCATCTCGAGTGTCGATTCACGAACGCGCGAGGACGCGACGGGCCAGGCCGGGGATCGCCTGCGTGCCCCGCTGGGGGTCGTAGCGCTCGGCCGCCTCGCTCAGGCGGTGGTCGTCGTCGTCCGAGAGGTCGAGGTCGGCCGCGGCGACGTTCGCCTCGAGCTGGGCGACGCTGCTCGCGCCGGGGATCGCGACCACGTTCGGACGCCGGATCAACCACGCGAGCGCGACCTGTGCGGGCGTCGCGTCGTGCGCGTTCGCGACCGAGCGGAGCACTTCGATCAGCTCCGCACCGCGCGCGAGGTTCTCGGGGAGGAACAGCGGGTTCGTCCGGCGCGCCGAGCCCGACGGAAGGTGCTCCGGGTCGTACCGGCCGGACAGGAAGCCCTGCGCGAGCGGGCTGTACGCGATGACGATCCGGCCCTCCTGTTGCGCCCACGGCAGGAGCTCGTGCAGCGGCTTGCGCTCGGCGAGGTTGAACTTCACCTGGTTGGACAGCACGGGCCGGCCGAGGCTCGCCTCCGCGGTGCGCCACCGGCGCAGCGAGTAATTGCTGACGCCCGCGTGCGCGACGAGCCCCGCGTCCATCACCCGCCGCATGCCCTCCATCGCCGGGCCGTCGGGAACGATGGGATTGGGCCAGTGGATCTGGTACAGGTCGATGCGGTCGACACCGAGGCGGCGCGCGCTCTCCCGCGCGCGCCATTGCACGATCGGTGGGAACGGCGCGATCGGCAACAGCTTCGTCGCGAGGAACACCTCCTCGCGCCGGCCGCGGATCGCGTCGCCGACGATGCGTTCCGACCGGCCCATCGCGTACATCTCGGCCGTGTCGACGAGGTTGACGCCGAGGTCGAGCGCGCGCTCGACGATGCTGCGCGCCTCGTGGCGCGCGTAGTCGTCGCCGTAGCCCCACTCGCGTGCGCCGAACTGCCACGTGCCGAGCCCGATCGCGGAGACACGGACCCCGCCCACTTCGACGTAACGCATGCGGCGATGCTGCCCGATCGCTACCGTTCGCGCCAGGCCCCACCCCGATGGCTCGTCAGGCGGCCATCGTCCTGGGGCACGATGCGGTCATCAGGCGTCGCCGCGGTGTCGTCCCTCGCGGGCACATCCGTCTCGCGCGCCTCTTCCTCCGGCAGGTCGACGGTGCCGCGGTCGCGGGCACGCGCCGGCTGGATCCACTCCCGTTCGGCGTCGGGATCGACCGGCTCCGCCTTCGCGGTCGGTGCGGTGCGATCCACCCGGCCTGCCGCGGCCGCGCCGCGCGCGTCCGCAGCCGCGCGGGCCTCGGCCTCGGGTCCGTACGCGGGATCGAGGGCGCGCTCGACCAGATGCTGGTGCCAACGCTCACCCTGCACCGCGCCGAGCATGCTGCCGACGAGCGCACCGACGAACGAGACCAGCCCGGCGAGGGCCGCGATGTCCCACCAGTCACCGCGTGCGGTCGGCGCGCCCTGGCGCGCCAGCGCGTCACGTAGGGTGCTCGCGCCGTGCTCCGCCCACACGATCGCCGCCGCCACGACGAGCATCACGACCGACGTCACGAACACGACCAGACCGTGACGCGCACCCGCGCGTCGGGCCATGCGCCCCGCGACGTAGCCGCCCAGAGCCCACGCGACACAGGCGATCACGCCGGTCGCGATCGCGCACGCGAGCCCGGCGACGCGCCAGTCGCCGTGGCTGAACCCGCGCGCGTCGACACCCACCGCCTCCGCGATCGCGACGATCACGCCGACGATCACCGCGAGCGCGCCGAACGCGCTCAGCACGCCTCCGGCCACTGCCGGCGCCGACACTCGCCCGTGGCCCGCATCGCGCACGAGCTCGAGCCGATCCTTCCGTCGTTCGACGGTGCTCAGGCGGGTCATGTCCTCCCCCTCCGTTGCACTCCTGGGACCAGGACATTCCCACCGGGGTGGCCTCCACAAACGCCGTTCACCGGGACCGGCACGCGGGGTAAGGCTGGGGCGTGTTCGAGGGAAGGGGGCGCATGAATTCACGACTCGTCGTCGGCGCGGTCGCACTCGTCTCGATGGTGACGTTCGGCATCGGCTGCTCGAAGTCGACGACCGATGCGGCGAAGAAGACCGTGAAGAACGCGACCAACGACATCAAGCGGGACACGGCAATCGGGATCGCGGACGCGCTCCGGGAGGCGATCAAGCACCAGGCCTCCGACAAGCACCAGTCCCCGCGGTCGATCGCGGTCATCCAGGCCGCGATCAACGACATCCCCGGGACGCCCGACGTCAGCGGCGTGGTCGACGCCAACCACGACGGGCTCGACGACGACGGCAGGGTCGAGGTCAAGGTCGGCGACCAGTACGCGTGCCTCACCATCCCGCAGCAGGGCGACACGTACGACACCAAGGGCGGCCGCTGCTGATCCGTCGCGAAACCGTCTCCGTGCGGCCTGGCATGCTTCGCCCGTGTCCACGTCCCCGGCCCGTCGACCCGATGCCGGGTCGACGCGGGCTCGGGGCGCGAGACGCGAGGCTCGGGCCGCCGCCCGTCGAGCCGTCGACAGCGACGCGATGGACTTCATGGCCCGGTGGGGGCTCGCGGCACGCGGCGCGATCTACCTCGTCGTCGCGTTGCTCGCCCTCGACGTCGCCCTGGGGCGCCGGGGCCAGCAGCCGACGGGTCAGGGCGCCCTGCTCGCGGTCGCGCACGAGCCGCTCGGCACGATCCTCCTCGCGTTGCTCGCGTCGGGCCTCGGTGCGCAGGCCTGCTGGCGGATCGCGCGTGCTGTCGCGCCCCAGCTCGCGACCCGTGACGAGCCCCGGAGCGTGGGCGCGCGCCTGGCCGACGTCGGGCGCGCGCTGTTGTACGGCGGTCTCGCCATCGTCGCGGTGGAGCTGTTGCTCGGGCAGAAACCGAGCGCCGCGGACTCCGACAAGCTCGAGCAGGACTGGACGGGACGCATGCTCCACTGGCCTGGCGGGCGCGTGCTCGTCGTCGTGGTGGGCGCCGGCGTCGTCGTCGGCGGCGCGGTGGTCGCGTGGCGCGGGATCACCGGTCGATTCGGTCACGACCTCCGCATGCCCGACGCGTCGCTGCGCGTGCGCGCGATCGTCGTCACGCTGGCGAAGATCGGCATCACGGCCCGGAGTGTCGTCGCGGCGCTGGTGGGTGCATTCCTGATCGCGGCGGCGATCACGTACGACCCCGCGGAGTCGACCGGTATCGACGGCGCGCTCGAACGCGTGCGTCACCACGCGTACGGCACTGTCCTCCTCGTCCTCGTCGCAGCCGGCCTCGCTGCCTACGGGCTCTACTCCTTCGCAGAGGCCCGCTACGGCGAGCTCCCCCGCCGCTGACCCAGCCTGACACCGCGACGCCCGCGTACACTGACACCTCCGTCACAGAACGCGTCACGGATCGAGGACTGAGCCATGGCCCGAGTGCGTGTGGATCCCGATCGTTGCGTCGGCCACGGGCGCTGCTACGCGCTGGCGCCCGAGGTCTACGACGCCGACGACGAAGGGCATTGCGTCGTGCGCCACGAGACCGTCGACGGTGACCTCGAGGTGCAGGCGCGTGTCGGCGCGGAGAACTGCCCGGAGTTCGCGATCACCGTCGAGTGACGCGTCTCACCAAATGCAACATGCGGCACCCAGGTACGCGACACCGGTACTGAGCGCCGGATCTTGGCGTGCGGGTCAGCCGCGCGCGCGGCGCCGGCGGCGCGAGGGCGCGAGGTCGGGTGTGACCCAGCCCGCGTCGGGCGCGGCGACGTCGGTTCCGGGCTCGACGAGCTCGTCGATGCGATCCAGCGTGTCGGCGTCGAGGTGGACGTCGGCGGCCGCGAGCACGTCGGTGAGCTGCTCGGGCGTGCGCGGTCCGATGATCGCGGAGGTCACGGCCGGGTGCTCGACCGCCCAGGCCTGGGCCAGGTGCGTGAGCGACAGACCCGCGTCGGCCGCGACCTTCTCGAGCTCCTCGAGCAGGTCGAACTTGCGCTGCACGTCGGGGCGTTCGAAGTCGTACCGGGCCGGGATCCGGCCGCTCGCCCCACGCGAGCCCGCGGGCGCGGGCGCGCCGCGGCGGTACTTGCCCGTCAGCCACCCGCCGTTGAGCGGCCCCCACACGATCACGCCCATGTCGTAGCGACGACACGTCGGCAGCACCGCGCGCTCGATGCCTCGGGCGAAGATCGAGTACGGCGGTTGCTCGCAGACGAACCGCTCGCGGCCGCGGCGCTCCGCGTCCCATTGCGCCTCGACGATGAGCTCAGCGGGGAACGTCGACGAACCGATCGAACGCACCTTGCCCGAGCGCACGAGATCCGTCAGCGCGCCGAGCGTCTCGTCGATGTCGGTGGTGAAGTCCGGACGGTGGATCTGGTACAGGTCGATCCAGTCGGTCTGGAGCCGGCGCAAGCTGTTCTCGACCTCGCGCACGATCCATCGGCGCGAGTTCCCGCGCTGGTTCGGGTCCTCGCTCATCGGCGCGTGCACCTTGGTGGCGAGGACAACGTCGTCGCGCCGTCCGCGCAGCGCCTGACCGACGATCTCCTCGGACTCGCCCACGGAGTAGACGTCGGCGGTGTCGACGAAGTTCACGCCCGCGTCGAGGGCGGTGTGGACCATCCCGACGCACTCGTCGTGGTCGCGGTTGCCCCACGCGCCGAACATCATCGCCCCGAGGCACTGGGTGCTCACGGTCATGCCGGTCCGGCCGAGCGTCCGGTACTCCATGTCCCCTCCTCACGCCGCGTCTCCGAGCGGGCACGACGGATCGTACGCGGCCGGTTCGGCGGCGACCGGGCGCCACGCCTCAGGTCATGCCCGGGCCCGCCGATCAGGCACGAAGAGGAGCGAGAAGAGCTCTGTCGGGCGCGGCCTCCCGAGCGGGAGCGAGAGCGACCCGAGGACGCGTGACACGAGGGCGGCATCGATGAACGACCCGAACCTGCTGCTCGCCGAGGTGACCCGACTCCCGGTCCAGCCCGGCGCGGCGGTCAGGCTGCTGTGGCTCCTCGACGATCCCCAGGCGTCCGCCGGGTCGATCGGCGCGCTCATCGAGACCGACCCCGCGCTGTCGCTGCACGTGATCCGGATGGCCAACGCCCCCTATTTCGGCCTCGCCAACCGGGTGACGAGCGCGCAGCGGGCCGTCGCGGTGCTCGGCTTCGAGACGGTCCGGGCCCTCGCCGCGAGCACCGCGTTCGACCTGTTCTCGGAGAAGGGGGAGTCGGTACCCCCGGGCTTCTGGCCGCATTCGCTCCAGACGGCCGCGGCCGCCGCGCTGCTCGCGCCGATGGTCGCCACGGCACCTGCCGACGCGTTCAGCACCGCCCTGCTCCATGACATCGGCAGCGCGCTGATGTTTCGCCGGGTGCCGCGCCGCTACCGCCAGGTGCTCGAACGGGTCGAGAGCGGCGAGCGCACGCTGCCGGTGGCCGAACGCGAGGAGTTCGGCGTGACCCACGCGCACATCGGCGCGACGGTGCTCGACAGCTTGCACTTTCCGTCGGTCATGTACGCGGCGGTCGAGATGCACCACCTGCCCCTCGACCGCACCGACCCGCCGCTCGCGCTCGTCGTCGCCGCCGCCAACGCGGTCGCGCACGTCGCCGCCGACGGCGAGGACCGCAACGGCGAGGTCGAGCGGCTCCTCTCGCTCCTCGGGGTGCGCCTCGAGCGGCTCGGAACGCTCGCCGAGCGGGTGCGCGAGGAGTCGACCGCGCTCTCCAGCTTCCTCACCACACCCGTCTGACGCCGCGCATTCGGCGTCACGCCACCGATCGCGCTCGACACCGGCGCCCGTGAGCGCCCAGGATGTCGCACGAGGTGACGGGGCGATCCGGGGGGATCGGTATGGGATGGCGGACGCGACTGACCGCGCTCGTGGGGACGCTGGTGCTCACCGCAGCGGTCACGACGGGAACCGCGCAGGCCGACGGGCGGCGCGGCCGCGAAGGGGACAACGGGCGGAACGGTCACGGCGTCGACCGTGAGCACCATCGCGGGAGCCTGCGCGACATCCAGCACATCGTGGTGCTGATGCAGGAGAACCGGTCGTTCGACTCCTACTTCGGCCAGCTGCACAACGAGGGCCAGCCCCGGTCCGACCGCGAGCCACGCCGCGGGAACCCGGACCCGACGAACCCCGACGGCCCCAACATCAAGCCGTTCCACGCGACCGACCTCTGCACGGTCGCCGACCTCAACCACGAGTGGACCGGCACCCACCTCGAGTTCGACAACGGGCGCATGGACGGCTTCACCGCGCAGAACGTCGACCCGAAGGACCCGACGGGCAGTCGCACGATGGGGTACTTCGACCAGAGCGACCTGCCCTTCTACTACTCGCTCGCGAACACGTTCGGGGTCGGTGACCGCAACTTCGCGTCGGTGCTCGGCCCGACCTTCCCGAACCGCTTCTACGAGATGACGGGCACGTCGTTCGGGCACATCCGCAACGACCTGCCGCCTTCGGGCGGCTACAGCCAGCCCACGATCTTCGGCGCGTTGCAGGCCGCGGGGATCAGCTGGAAGGTGTACTACGCGACGTTCCCGACCGCTGCGTTCTTCGCCGACGTGCAGGCGCACCCGGATCACCTCGCCACGATCGACCACTACTACGCGGACGCGAAGGCCGGGACGCTGCCGCAGGTGACGTTCATCGAGCCGCGCTACATCGGCGACTCGACGCAGGAGAACGACGAGCACCCGCCAGCGAACCCGCAGGTCGGCCAGCAGTTCACGTCGACCATCGTGAACGCGCTCATGACCAGCCCCAACTGGAGCTCGTCCGCGTTCATCCTCACCTACGACGAGCACGGCGGCTACTACGACCACGTCGCGCCGCCGCGGGCACCGAAGCCCGACAACATCGCGCCGATGCTGGAGCCCGGTGACGTGAACGTCGCCTTCGACCGGTTCGGCATCCGCGTGCCGTTCGTCATGGTCTCGCCGTTCTCGCGCCCGCACTTCGTGTCCGACGACGTGCAGGACCACACCTCGATCCTCAAGTTGATCGAGACCCGTTTCGGCCTGAAGCCGTTGACCCAGCGCGACGCCCACGCCGACAACCTGCTCGACTACTTCGACTTCGACCATCCGCACTTCCTGAAGCCGCCGACGCTCGCGACCGCGACGATCGACCCGGTCCAGGCGGCGAAGTGCGCGGCCGCGCATCCGGGCATCCTCGGGCTCTCGGAGTGAACCGATGAAGGCACTGCTCTACGGCGTACGCCCGGATCCGCAACCGGAGCCCGACACCGAGAACCCGCTGCTGCGCGCGCTGGCCCAGACCCCGATGCGGCTCGTCGACATGGACGACCCGGGCTTCCTGCGGCGCGACTGGGTCGTGACGGCGCCGCGCATGACGGGGATCTGCGGCTCCGACAGCAAGCAGGTCTTCATGGACTGGGGCGACGTGCGCACGCCCGACAACCCGATGAAGGGGTTCTTCTCCCTGCCGCAGGTGCTCGGGCACGAGGTCGTCGCCGACGTCACCGCGCTGGGCCCCGAGTCGGAAGGCCTCGAGATCGGTGACCGCGTCGTGCTGAACCCGTGGCTGTCGTGCGCGCCGCGGGGTGTCGACCCGATCTGCCCGTCGTGCGAGCGCGGCGACCTCAGCCTCTGCGCGAGCTTCGGCGTGGGTCCGATCGCGCCCGGGATCCACACGGGGACGTCGAAGGACGCGAGCGGCGGGTACGCGCAGCTCATGCCCGCGCACGACTCGATGCTGTTCAAGGTCCCCGTGTCGGTTCCCGACGAGCTCGCCGTGTTCGCAGACCCGTTCGCGGTGATGCTGCACGCGGTGACGCGCCATCCGCCCACATCGGGTGGCCGCGCGATGGTCTACGGCGCGGGCGCGCTCGGCACGTGCGCGACCGCGATCCTCGCAGCGCTGTACCCCGACGTCGACGTGCTCGTCGTCGCGCGCTTCGAGTCCCAGGCCGAGATGGCGCGCAAGCTCGGTGCGACGGTCATCGCGCACGAACCCGCGATGCAGGTGGTCGAAGAGGCTGCGGCGTGGTCGGGCGGGGTGCTCCAACCGAGCGACGGCCTCCCCATGGCGTACCCGGGTGGCATCGACGTCGTGTACGACACGATCGGCAAGAAGGAGACCTTCGAGATCGGGTCGCGCGTCCTCAAGGCGCGCGGCACCCTCGTGAAGGCGGGCGTGCACGGCCCGGCGCAGTGGGAGGACACGCCGCTCTACTTCAAGGAGCTCTCGATGGTCGGCTCCAACGCGTTCGGCGTCGAGGAGGTCGACGGGGTGCGGGCCCACGGCATCCGTCACTACCTCGACCTGACCGCGGCGGGACGCGTCGACCTGAGCGGCATGCTCACCCACACCTTCCCCCTCGACGACTGGCGGGCCGCGTTCACCGCGCTGGCGACCCAGGCCCAGTCGGGCGCCATCAAGGTCGCCTTCGACTTCAGGTCCTGACCGGCTGTCTGAACGGGCCGGGGGCCGGGGCGCGTCGACGCCACGGGAGCCCCGGTTGGCGGGGCGCCGCCGGCCACCAGTCCCGCTCGCCCCACGCGGACTCCGGGGCGGCGAAGAAGAACCTGGAAGAGATCTTCGCGAACTGCTCAACTGCGGGCGGGGCCGGTCGATGAGCATCCCGGCGGGAGGCGCGGCGCGCCCCGACACAACGACGTGAACCGAGGCTGGCAGTGGCAGACGGCAACGGCTCGACCGCATGACGGAGACGGCACCCGGCGGCGCCCGATGACGGGCCCGGCCGGCACGGAGACCGACACCGGCGTCGACCCGGGCACCGACCCGGGACCCGACCACGGCGACGACACGCCGCCGGGCGCGTTCCCGGACGGCGACGCGCGCTCGCGCCGGACGTCCACCGACGTCGTCGGGCCCTTCAGCCCGTCGGGCTTCGCTCGGCGCGACTCGCTGCGCGTGCCGGTGGGGCGTCCTGCGGACGTGCTCGCCCTCGCGCCGGGCTCGACGCTCCGCCGGTGGATGCCGTGCGAGCTGCGCGACATCTCCGCGTCCGGCGCGGCCATCGTCCTCGACGACCTCGACGTCCGGCCCGGTCACACGGTGCTCGTCCGCCTGCACAGCGGGGACGTGCTCGTGCTGCAGGTCGCAGGCGAGGTCGTGCGCTCGGCCGGGAGCGGCGACACGATGCTCTACGGCATCCGTTTCGCGGCGTTGCCCGAGGCGCGTCGGGCCCAGATCATCGACCTGGTCCTGTCGCTGTACGGGGCACGCTCGGGCCGCCCGCGGACCTGACGTCACCGCGCGCCAGCTCCGCCGGCGACGCGCCTGCGGCCATCACCGCTCGTGCCCAGGGCGTGAGCAGGTCCAGCACCTCGTCGAGCGCGTCGCCGAGCGCGGCGACGATCGGCCGTTCCTGACGGTCCGTCGCGGTCTCGATCTCCTCCCGCAACGCGCGACCGTCGGCGGTGAGCGCGCCGTCGACGAGGAGGCCGCGCGCGGCGAGCCGGTGCGTGGCCGCGGTGACCTCGTCGGGACTCCAGCCCATCTGCCCGGCGGCGACCGAACCGGCGGGCAGCCCGCGCCAGGCCTCGCTCAGCAGGTTGATCTCCACCCCGTCGACATCCGCGGCCTGCCAGGCGGCGACGTGCGAGTCGCCCCGGTGCTCGCGGACGAGATCGCAGGCGCGCCAGAGGGAGCCGATCGACGTGTCGGGCGCCGGTTGCGCGAGCAGCCCGGCGTACACGGGATGTCCGCCGGGTGGAGCGGCGCGCGCCGCCGGGACGAGCAGCGCCACGGCACGCTCCACGCCCGGGGGCTGGTCCCCACCGAGCCGGCTCGCGAGGAACCGGGTCGCGGCGTCGAGCCGTGCCGCGACGAGAGTGTCCGGATCGGTCACCGTCCACGCCGTGTCGATCGCGGACGCGACGCGGGCGGGGTTCATCGGCGCGAACGCGGCTGCGGCGACCGTGCCTTGCACCCGACCCATGCACGCGGCGCGTGACGCGAGGCCGAGGGGCGGCAGCCCGAGCTCGGGCCACCCGCCCGCGGCTTCGGGCATGAACCACACCGCGGCGAGGATCGCGTCGGCCCGGCTCCGGAGCCGCCGGCTCGCCGCGGCGAGCGTGTCGTCGTCCATGTCCGCCTCCGTGGACGGCCGGTCCGGTCGAGGATGTCATCAATTGATGTCACATGAAATGGTGTCCGACAAGGGCCCGGGCCGGGTAGGCTCATGAACCGTGACCATCGACGAGCTGGCCCGCCGGGCCGGGGAGACGAGCCGCAACGTCCGGGCGTACCAGGCCCGGGGACTGCTGCCCCGCCCGCGGCTCGCGGGACGGAGCGGCGTCTACGACGACCGCCACCTGGAGCGACTGTCCACGATCCGGCGCCTCCAGGACCGCGGGTTCTCGCTCGCGGCGATCGGCGAGCTCCTCGACGCCCGCGACCGAGGAGCCACGCTGGCCGACGTGCTCGGCCCGGGTGTCGGCCGGGCCGCAGGTGACGCGGCCCTCTTCGAGCGGTCCGACGTCCCGGCCGTGCTGCGACTCGCCCTCGTCCCGGAGCCCCTCGCCCGGCGCCTCGCGGGCTGAGCGCATCCAGCGGCGAGCCTGCGAGCGCGACCGGAAGCCCGAGCGGCTCGCTCGGGCATCTCGTCACATCGACGGGCGCCGGGCTTCGGCCACGGTGTGTGATGCCGATACACGGGGCAGACGTCGCGAGACCGGCGTCGTGACCTCGAGGAGGCTGTGATGACGGCAGCCGATGTGTCCGCCACCCGTCCCACGATCGTCGTCGTCGACGACGCCGCGCTGCGGGAGCGCACGCTCGCGTGGCTGCGCACGATGGGCGTGAGCGCGAAGGGCGTCGGCACCCCCGAAGCCGCGCTCGCCGAGGCGCGCATCGAGCCGCCCGCGCTCGTCCTCGTCGATGTCCTCGTCGCCGGGATGGACGCGTGGGAGCTGTTGCGCGAGCTGCGCGCCGATCCCGAGCTCGCGACCACGCCCCTCGTCATCGCGGCCCTGGCCGCGCTCGAGAGCGGCGACGTCGTCGCCGACGGCTACGTGCTCGCGCACTTCGAGCCTGCGGGCGCCGACGACGTGCTGCGCATGGTCCTCGCGCAACCGGCGGTCGAGCAGGTGGCCTGACCCCGACCCACGTCAGCAGAGCAGGCCGCTCGCCTTCGCGTCACGACGCAGCTCGTCGCGGAATGCCGGATGCGCGATCTCGATCAACGCGGACGCCCGTTCCGACAACGAGCGACCGCGGAGCTCGGCCACGCCGTACTCGGTCACGACGTGGTCGACCGTGTTCTTGAGCGTGGTGACGACGGAGCCCTCGGTGAGGCGCACGCGGATGCGACTCGTCTTCTCGTCACTCGTGGTCGAGTGGAGCACGACGAACGCCTTGCCCGACTCCGAGTACATCGCGCCGCGGGCGAAGTCGGCCTGCCCGCCGCTCCCCGACCAGTAGCGTCCGCCGATCGTCTCCGACGCGCACTGACCGATGAGGTCCACCTCGGTCGTGGCGTTGATCGACACGAAGTTGCTCTCCCTTGCGATGACGCGCGGGTCGTTGACCCAGACGACGGGCAGCAGCTCCACCGCCGCGTTCTCGTGCAGCCACGCGTACAGCGCGCTCGTCCCGAGGCAGAACGTCGTCACGATCTTGTGCCGTCGCAGGGACTTGCGGGTCCCGGTGATCACGCCGCACTCGACGAGGTCGACGATCGCGTCCGAGAGCAGCTCCGTGTGGATGCCGAGATCGCGATGGTCGCGCAGCGCGTTGAGCACCGCCGCCGGGATCGCACCGATCCCCACCTGCATCGTGGCCCCGTTCGGGATGCGCTCCGCGACGAAGCTCGCGATCGCGTCGTCCTTCGGTCCCGGCATCGCCGGAGGCACCTCGATCAACGGACGGTCGACGCGGCACCAGCCGAGCAGCTGTGACGCGTGCAGCTGGTTCTCACCGAACGTGCGCGGCATGTTCGGGTTGACCTCGAGGAAGAACGGCGCGCGACCGATCAGGCTCGACACGTAGTCGGCGTTCGTCCCCAGGCTGAAGTAGCCGTGCCGGTCGGGCGGTGACGCGGCCGCGAGCACGATCGAGCACTTGGTCGAGTGCTGCAGCAGCGCAGGAACCTCGGAGAAGTGGTTCGGCACCAGCTCACAGGTACCGTTCCAGAACGCCTTGCGCGTCACCGGCGAGAGGAAGTAGCTGACGTGACGCAGATGGTCGCCGGCCTTGCCGTGGAGATAGGGACGATCGACCAGCGCGTGCATCTGGTGGACGCGCACACCCTGGAGACGCTCGTGGTTCGCCTCCATCGCGTCGAGCAGCGCGATCGGTTCGCCGTTCGCGAGCGGCACGATGACGTCGGCCCCCGGCTCGATGAAGTCGAGGACCGCCTCCGGGTACGAAGGCGCAGCGACGACGTTCTCCATCCCGCGAGTCTGCCTGCTCGCGCACCCCGCCCCGCGCCGACCACCACGCCCCGCGCGCACGTTCACCGCTTGCGTCGGGTCAGCTCGCGGCGATGCCCCCGGCAAAGAGGTCGAGGATGCCCTGCCACGCGCCCGGGCCCTCGAAGGTCTCGCGCATCTGCTCGGCCTGCTCGCCGTAGACCTCGATGCCGCGGTGCTCGAGCTCGACCCGCGTGCGACCGTCGCCCTCCGCCACGAAGCGCACCTCGACCTCGCTCACGACGTCGGGGTTCGCCTTCCAGTCGGCACCGATCTCCCACGTGAGCACCACCCGCGCCGGCGGGTCCCACACCCGGACGCGACCCCAGTCGCACTCGCTGCCGTCGTCGCCGCGCTCGAGCCACCGGCCGCCGACGTGCGGCTCGACCACCGCGGTGAACTGCTCACGCCCGCCGATGTGGTGCGAGCGCGGCCACCACGTGTCGATCGCGGTCGTGAACACGTCGAACGCCCGCTGCGGGCTCGCGGCGACCGTGACGCTCCTGCGCACGACGATGCTCGATTCCCGGCTCATGACCATCCTGGTTCCCTTCTCGTTCGCATCGGTTCACTCGTCACTCGTCACTCGTCGCCCGTCGCGTGCACGGCGTCCGCGAACGCGGCGAGGGCCTGGGTCCAGAACCGGTCGAAGTAGGCGCGGACCGCGCCGACGCCGGCCGGGTCGAGCTGGTAGTAGCGACGGGTCCCGACCTGGTGGTCCGTGACGAGGCCCGCCTCCTTGAGCACCCGGAGGTGCTGCGACACCGCGGGACGGGTGACCGGCAGCTCCGCCGCGAGCTCCCCGACGGCCAGGGCCCCGCCCGCGAGGCGCTCGAAGATGGCCCGCCGGGTGGGGTCCCCGAGCGCGTCCATCGCCTCGGCCGCCGGCGGCGCGCCTCGTCGGGATCGGTTCGTCACCACTAACCGTTAGTCTGTACTTACCGCAGGGCCGGCGTCAAGACCGCTTCCGGAACATGGACGATCTGCGGTCGCGCCTCACGCGACGTCGCCTACCGTGGTGCCGTGAGCCCCCCGGCACCGACGTGGCCCGCCCTCTCCGCGCGGGGGTTGGTGAAGTCGTTCGGGGCGAAGCAGGCGGTGGCCGGCGTCGACCTCGACGTCGGGGCGGGATCCTTCTTCGGCATCGTGGGCCCGAACGGCGCGGGGAAGACGACCACGCTGCGGATGGCCACCGGGCTCCTGCGCCCCAACGCGGGTCAGGTCTGGGTGGATGGGGTGGACGTCTGGGCCCGGCCGGTCGAGGCCAAGGCCCGCATCGGTGTGCTGCCCGAGGACCTGGCCCTGTTCGAGCGGCTCACGGGCAGCGAGCTGCTGACCTTCCACGGTTTGCTGCGGGGCATGGATCCCGGCGTGGTCGCCGAGCGCGCGGCCCAGCTGCTCGACCTGCTCGGCCTCGTCGACGCGGGCGACGGTCTCGTCGTCGATTACTCCCACGGCATGCGCAAGAAGCTCGCGCTCGCGGCCGCGCTCATCCACGGCCCGCGTCTGCTCTTCCTCGACGAGCCGTTCGAGGCCATCGACCCCGTGTCCGCGCGCGCGATCCGCTCGGTCCTGGAGCAGTTCACGGCCGGCGGCTCGACGATCGTCTTCTCCAGTCACGTGATGGAGCTCGTGGAACGCCTCTGCGACCACGTCGCGGTGATGGCACACGGACGGGTCGTGTGGGCCGGACCGCTCGACGCCTTGCGCGGCGGCGGCACGTTGGAGGACGCGTTCGTCGCGCTCGTCGGAGCACCCGACCGTGCCGGCCAGGAGCTGCGTTGGCTCTCGTCTTCGCACGACTGAAGCTGCGCCTGCTGCGCAACGGCATGCGCAGCAGCCAGCGGGCCGTGATGCTCGTCCTCGCGGCGATCGTGGCGATGTGGTTCGGCGCGCTCGCGTTCTCCGCGCTCGCGTCGCTGCGCACGGATCCCGCCGAGGCCGGCGACCTCACCGTCGTGCTGTTCGGAAGCGTCGCGATCGGATGGACGTTGCTGCCCGTCCTCGGGTACGGCAGCGACGAGACGCTCGACCCGCAGCGCCTGGCGCTGCTCCCGCTGAGCGGACCGCAGCTCGTCGTCGGACTGCTCGCCGCGTCGGCCGTGGGCATCGCGCCCGTCGCGACGCTGCTGGGCTTGTCGGGCGCGCTGGTGGCACTCCCCCACGACGCACTCGAGGCGCTGCTCGTGCTGACCGGAGTCGTCGGCACGGTGGTTCTGTGCCTGGTCGCGTCGCGCACCCTCGTGACCGCGTTGAGCCCGTTGCTCCGGTCGCGGCGGGGACGCGACGTGATCATCATCGCCATCACACTGCTCGCGATCCTCCCGCAGGCCCTGCGGTTCATCGGCCCCGGACACTCCGGCAGCGGGAACACCAGACATCAGCTCGAGCTCGCGGCACGGGCGGTGCGGTGGACGCCGTTCGCGCTCGGCGGAACGGTCGCGAGCGAGGCGGGCCGCGGGCATCTGGCCCGCTCGTTCCTCGCGTTGGTGGCGCTCGCCGCGCTGATCGCGGTGCTGCTCGTGCTGTGGCATGCCGCGCTGCGGTACGCGCTCACCGCTGCAGACACGTCGGCATCGCCGAAGCACCGTCACCGGGAACGGGCCGAGAGTCTTCCGCTGTTCCCGCGCTTCTTCCGCTGGCTGCCGCACGACCGGGTCGGCGCGGTCGCGGCGAAGGATCTCCGCTACTTCATGCGCGATCCCCGCCGGCGCGCCGCCCTGATCGGCGCGCTGACCGTGCCCATGGTGCTGTTCCTCTCGACGGTGACGTCGCGCGCGCCGTCGCCCGCGTCGACGTTGCTCGGTCTACTCGCCCTCTTCCCGGCGTCGCAGCTCTCGCTCAACCAGTTCGGCCTCGACGGCGCGGCCACGTGGACGTACCTCACGTCGGGCGATGATCCCGGGAAGGACATGACGGGCAAGAACATCGCGACCGCGATGTTCGTCGTGCCGTTCGTCGTGTTGGCATCCGTCGCGTTCGCGGTGGCGAGCGACGGCTGGGCCTACCTGCCGCTCACCCTCGGCTTGCTGCCCGGCGTCCTCGGTGTGCTGCTCGGCGTCGGCAACGTGGCCTCGGTCGTCGTTCCCTACGCGGTCGCGGAGCGCCGGAACCCGCTCGCGTCGAGCTCGGGCCAGGGGTGCCTCACGGCGCTGACGAGCCTGGCCGGGCTCGCGCTCGAGCTCGTCCTGCTCGTGCCGGCGGCGGTGATCGTCGTCATCGCGCTCGCAACGTTGCCGCTCGCGGCGGCCACGGTCCTGGGGGTCGGCGCGGCGAGCGCGTACGGGTTCGTCGCGTGGTGGGGCGGCCGGAGGATCGCCACCGCACGCGTCGCGCCGCGCCTTCCCGAGCTGCTCGAGGCCGTGTCACCGAAGCAGGCCGCGTGAGACGACCTCGCGACGTCCGACGCGCGGCCTGGCGCGCGCTCCTCGCGACGACGAGCGTCCTCGCGATCGTCGCCGCGGGCTGCTCCAGCTCGGGGTCGAACGCGTTCCCGGTCGGCGTGCTCGATCCGCAGCGCCTCGCGACCGTGGGCCTCCTCACGCTCGATGCCTTCCCGCCACCGTGGCGCGCGGTGGCGAACCGCGCCGACCCCAACGGCTTCGACCGCTGTCCGGAGGCCGGCCCCGCGCTCACCCGGGGCCGCAAGGCGCGCGCGACCTCACCCGAGTTCGCCGACGGCGACGTGGAGCAGGCCGAGCAGAGCGTGTCGGTCTACGACAGCCCGGCCGGCGCGGCGCTCGTGATGCGCACGGTCCGGTTGCCGGCGTTCCGCCAATGCCTCCAGTCGTTGTTGACGACGGCCGCGCAGCAGAACCTCACGGCGACCCACAGCGCGCCGGCGACCGTGGAGGCGACCGTCGCGCCGCTCCGGTCCCGGCCCCGCGGCGCGGAGCGGGTCTCGTACCGGGTGACGGTGACGATCACGGATCCACGCGGTTCGACCGTGCAGTACGTGGACGTCGACATGATGCGTGTCGATCGCGTCGTCGTCGCGCTGCTCGCCCAGCGACGCGGTCAGCCGCCCACCGTCGATCGTGACCGCTTGCTCGGCATCCTCGTGGCGCGCATCGACGCCGCCAACGCGTCCCAAGGCTGAGCTCGGCCCGGCCGCAAACGGGTTTCCGCTCCCGTCGGGCCGGGAACACGAACGGACATCTCGACACCACGCGCGGTCGTCCAACCACAACCCCAACGGCCGCCGGCAGTCCGGGTTCGCCCGGCTGTTCTGACCGGGCCGCCGCCCCGGGCGCGAACCGCTCGCGTGAGCGCGGTTGCGCTCGTCCTGGCCGTCGTCGCGGTGTGCGGGTTCGTCGCGGTCATGCTCGAGACCCGGAGCACCGGTCCCGGAATCGAGCCCGACAGCGCGGTGTACCTCGGCGTCGCGCACAACCTCGCGCACGGCCACGGCCTCACCGTGCCGTTCACGACCTACACCGACCGGTACACGCCGGCTCAGGCGATCGATCACTACGGTCGATTCCCGCTCCAGCACTTCCCGCCGCTCTATCCGCTCGCGCTCGCGCTCGGCGGTGGCGGCTCGCTGTGGATCCGGCTGCTCGGCGCGCTGCTGTTCGCGGTCAACCTCGTGCTGGTCGGGCTGCTCGCGTTGCAGATGTCGGGGCCGCTCCGGGTCGCGGCGATCTGTGCGGCGGGCGTGACGCTGGTGAGCCCCGGCGGGGGTCTGCAGATCCCGTGGCTCGCGCTCCACGGGAGCGCGCTGTCGGAGCCGCTGTTCCTCGCCTGCGCGCTCGGCGCGTTCCTCGCGCTGGTGCTCTGGCTCCGATCACCGAACCGACGTCGATGGTTCTGGGTGGCGGCCGCACTCGCCGCGGCCGCGACCCTCACCCGCTACGTCGGGTTCACCGTCGCCCTCACCGCCGCCGTCGTGATCCTCGTGTGGGCCCGGGGCGCCGTGCGCGTTCGGCTGCGTCACGCGCTGGTGTTCGCCGCTACCGGCATGGGCCCGGCCGCGCTGTTCCTCGCGATCCAGCGCACGCGGGGCGCGGCGACACGCACCGTACGGTTCCATCCGCCGGGAGACGTGGTCGGATCGCTGCGGGAGCTCGTCACCGGGTGGCTCGGCTTCCAGTCGACGCCGCACGTGTTCTCCGTGATCGTGCCGACGGTCGTCGTGCTGGCACTCGCGGCGATCGGTGTGTCCGTGCGGCGACGCCGTCGCACCGACCCCGGGATCATGGTCGTGCGCGTGTTGGTCGTGTTCGTTCCGGTCTACGTGCTCGGTGTGCTCGCGGCGCGGACGTGGTTCGATGCTTCGACGCCGATCGACGACCGTCTGCTGTCACCCGCCCGTGGAGCCCTCTACCTGCTGCTGTTCGGCGCCCCCGCGTTCCTGCTCGCTCGACGGGCACGCACGCGCGCCGCGTTGGCGACCGCGAGCGTCGCGTTCGTCGCGGTCGCGGTCGCGATGGCGTCGACGTCGGCACGCTCGCTCGAGCACTCCGTCGTCGACCACCACCCGCGTGCCACCGACATCGCCCCGCTCCGCCACGTGCTCGCGGGCGTGCCGGGCGGGACGTTCATCGCGACCAACTCGCCCGACCGCGTGTACGTCGCCACTGGGCGTTCATCCATCTTCACACCGTCGCACCGCGATCCAGTGACCGACGACGCCAACCCGCGGTTCGTCGACGAGGTCCACCAGCTCGGCCACCTCCTCCAGCGCGAGCACGGGGTCCTGGTGATGTCCGACGCTCCCACGTTCCTCACCTATCGGGCACGGCGCGACCAGATCCAGGCGCTCCTGCCCCAGCTCCGTGTGATCGCGCACGTCGGCCAGTTCTGGGTCATGGAGATGCCGCCGCGCTGACAGGGCTGTGCGGCCGATCGCGCATGCGCGGGCGCGGCACGGTGTCAGAATCGACGACGATGTCGCCGACCGCCGACGTGTGCGTGGTGTCCGCGGTCAGGAAGCGCTACGAGCGCCACGGCCCGTGGGTCCTCGACGGGCTGGACCTGCGGGTGCCCGCCCGTTCGGCTGCCGTCGTCACCGGCGCGAACGGATCGGGCAAGTCCACGTTGCTCCGCATCGTTGCCGGGCTCACGCGTCCGACCTCGGGGCGGGTGCACACGCGGGCACGCCCGCTCGCGTACGCGCCGGAACGGCTCCCGACGCGGCTGCGCATGAGCGCCCGTGTCTACGTCGCGCACATGGCCCGCTTGCGCGGTCTCGATCCGGACGCCGGCCGGGCACGCGCGAACGAGCTGTTCGAACGGCTCGCGCTGACACCGGGTCCCGACGTCGCCGTGGGCACGCTCTCGAAGGGCAACAGCCAGAAGGTCGCCGTCGCGCAGGCGTTCCTCGCACCGGTCGACCTCGTGGTGCTCGACGAGCCCTTCAGCGGCCTCGACCACGACGCCCGCGACCAGCTCTGGCAGCTCGTCGACGAGCGGGTCGAGCAGGGCGCGGCCGTGCTCCTCACGTCGCATGTCCTTCCGGACACCACGGCGCACGACGTCTACGTGCTCCGCGACGGACGGCTCGCGATCGAAGCACGCGCACCGGCGGCGGACGTCACGACGACGCGCGTCGTCGTCCGCGCCGCGTCCTCGGCCGCGTCCAGCGATGCGCTGCGTTCGCTCCCCGGCGTGACCACATCGGAGCACCTCGCCGCGACGGACGAGCTCGCACTCACCGTCCGCCGCGGCCGGGTCGACGACGTCCTGGTTGCCGCCGTGCGCGGCGGGTGGTCGGTGGTCGCGGTGACGCCGCTCGACGTTCGCCCATCACCCCCGACGCGGGACGAGCCGTGAGCTCCGCGCTCGTCCGCTACCTCGCCTCCGACGTGGCGCGCTCGCAACGGTGGATCGCGCCTGCAGTCCTCTTCGTCGCCGCGGTCGCCATCCTCAACGCCGACGCGGGGCCGCTGCTCACGACCTACGCGGACACCGCCACCTGTCTGCTCCCGGTCGCGATCTGGCTGACCGTCGTCGTGGCCAACAGCGAGGATCCGACCCAGGCGGCGATCACGAGCGTGACCGTCGGCGGCACGACCCGGCTGCGCATCGGCAAGCTGCTCGTGGCGTTCCTCGCCGACGCGGGCCTCGCACTCGTCGCGGTGCTCGTGCCGGTGATCCTGCAGACGTCGTCGGGCGGCACGACGGTGGGCGACGTCGCCGCCGGCGCGGTCGCACACCTCCTCGTGGCCGCCACCGGCGTCGCCGTGGGTGCCTGGCTCGCCCGGCCGCTCGTCGGCCGCGCCGGCTGGGTGTTCGTGATCGGCGTGCTCGTGGTCCTGGCCCAGACCGTCGTGCCGCATGCACCGCCGACCCGTCAGGTCCTCGTGCTGTTCGACCAGGACCACCCCGCGCACCTTGCGGCGTCCAGCGCGCTCATCGGCATCGAGACGATCGCGCTCGTGCTCGTGCTGACGGTGGGCGCGCTCGCGCTCGCCCGTGCGCGCAGCTGAGTGAAGCGGCACCGGTTCAAGCCCGCGCGTAGTGGCAGTGAGCCCGGACGACCAGCCCGTCGTCGTCGAGGACCAGCGTCTCGACCGCGACCAGGTCGTCGACGCTGCGATACACGATCGCGACGCTGCCCGCCCCGACCGCGATCGTCGACGGTGGATCGAAGTGCAGATCGGGATAGCGGCCGAGACCCGCGGCGACGTACGCACGGACCGCGCCAAGGCCGTGCAGCACGCCGTCGCCGCCGGCGAGCCGGGCGACGAACGGCGAGTGGTACTCGACGTCGTCGCGGTAGTGGGCGACGATCCGCTCCGTATCGTGCGCGTTCCACGCCTCCATCCACGACGCCACGAAGGCGTCCGCCTGGCTGTCGCTCATCACGGTTGTCATGTGCGAACCATGACCGACCGCGAGCGGGGGTGCACGATCCAATCGATCGGAATTGGTCTGCCTTCCGCGCCCGGTGCCGCGTACCGTTGACACGAGGTTCGTGAAGCGGGAGGTCCGATGCTCTACGCGTTCGGGTTCGGCCGGATCGGCGTCGTCGCCGGTGATCTCTACTTCGTCGACCCCCGGCCGGGTCCCGGCCAGGAGGGCGCGGAGCAGGGGGTGCGACTCGAGCTGCGGATGTTCGAGCGCGGCGAGCTGCGCGGGTCCGTGTACTCGGCCCGGCCCATCGCGGTGGAGCGTCCGATCTGGCGCGCCGACCTGCTCGAATCGGTCGAGCGCCCCGGCAGCCTCGACCGGGCCCACCACCACCCCCGCTTCCGGGAGTGGGAGCCGGGCCGGCGGCACTTCGTGGAAGAGCTCTCGGCCGACCCCGTCGGGTGGGTCGGCAAGCGGCTCGCCGATCCCGAAACCCTCCTGGAGGAGGCGGGCATCGCGCCCGGTGAGGTCCCGGCGGCCGACGTCGATGCCCTGCGCGCCGCGGCCCCGGAGATCGTCGACGCGCTCCGGCGTCTGCTGGACGGCGTGCGCGCGGGCGAGCTCGCGCAGCCGCCGGTCGACGCCGCCGACAGCGTGCGCGCCAGCTGGCTCTGACCGGACCGGCGTCGGGCCTCGTCAGGGGGGTTTCGAGACCGGGTCGCTGACGAGATGTCAGGAAGCTGCGAAAGTAGAGGGCGCGCCGCTGCCCCACCACCCTGTCGGGCCGGCGTGCTCGGCCGGAGTGGGTCTCCGTCTCGAAGTGCCAGCCCCGCACGTAGAGACGGAGACCCCCGGCCACCCCTCATTCGGCGCGGGCATGCCGCGCGGATGAGCCGCGTCGTCAGACCGATCCGCGCTCGCCCGCTCCCCACTCGCGTTCGGCCCACGG
The DNA here is from genome assembly GCA_036558745.1 of Acidimicrobiia bacterium. Classification (GTDB taxonomy): domain Bacteria; phylum Actinomycetota; class Acidimicrobiia; order IMCC26256; family JAMXLJ01; genus JAMXLJ01. The sequence goes on along the minus strand of DATBEZ010000060.1, from coordinate 12,580 downwards.
CTCGGCTCCCGTCGACGCGAGCTCTGCCCGCAGCTCCGGCAGCAGCGCGTCGCGTGCTTCGAGCCACGCGTCGCGCATCTGCGCGAGCGATTCGAACGGGAACGGCGGCATCACGCCTTCCCGGGCCGGTGCGGGCGGTCCGCTCTTGAACAGCAGGCGCGCCATCGGGTCGGTGACCCACCGGCTCGTCTCCGATCCGACCCGCGTCGAGCGCTTCCGGATCTGCGGCATGACGACCTCCCGCGTCACGTCGCAGCGATCGCTGCGACGCGTCCCCACGACGCTACCGCCGCCCGTCGACGGGCGAGCGGCAGCAGGGGCCAAAGTCGTCACGTGGTCGCGGCGCGGAGGCTCGCCTCCAACGCGCGACGGAGCCCGACGCGCTCGTCGGGTCCCAGTGCGCCGAACACGTCTCGCTCCAGCACGTCGACGCGTTCGTCGCAAGTCGCGAGGAGGGCTCGCCCGCGACGCGTGACGCGCACCTCGAGCTGGCGGCGGTTCGCCTCGTCGACCGAACGCTCGAGCAGTCCTTTGCGCTCGAGCGTCGTGACCATCTCGTGCGCGGCCTGCGGCGTGACGAACGTGAGACGCGCGAGCACCGCGGCAGAGACGCCGGGATGCAGCACGAGGACGCTCAGCGCCGTGTACTGCTTGGGCGTCAGCCCGACCTCCTGCGTGATCTCCTCGAGCCGCGCGAGCAACGCCTCCTGGAGCTGCTTCACCAGATACGTCAGCCGGGAGGGCGACGGATCCGTCACGGGCACCTCGCTGCTTGACACGCACCGCGCGCGCGACAACAGTGGACGATCAAGGTCCTTGATGATACGCGCCACACCAGGGCGCGACGCGTGCCGTTGGGTCCAGGGGGTACGTCGATGAAGGGTGTCATCCGTTCCCGCTCGCGGCGCGTCGCCGCGTTCGTCACCGCGGCGACCACCATCGCGGTGCTCTTCGCGCCCACGGCCGCGTCGGCCGACGGGCAGCGCGGGCCGCGCGGCTGCCGCCGCGGGCAGGCCCAGCAGGCGGGCGTGTGCATCGACGTCAGGTTCGGCTGGATGAAGGGTTACAACGACCCGGCCACGCCCGACTCCCTCGACCGGGTCGGTGTGCTCAAGGTCGGTCCCGACCGCGCGCGCAACGTGCTCGTGCTCAATCCCGGAACGTCCGCGGGCGCGGGCTACTTCTACCCGCTCGCGAAGGACATCGTGGCGCGCACGCGCGGTCGTTGGCAGGTGTGGTCCGTCGAGCGTCGCGAGAACCAGCTCGAGGACCAGTCGATGCTCGACGCGTTCAAGCAGGGCAAGGCGACGGCGTTGCAGCTCGTCAACTACTACCTCGGCTATCTCGTCGACCCCACGGTGACGAAGCACCTGCAGCCCGTGCCCGACTCGGCCGTCCCCTTCGCACGCGGGTGGGGCCTGAACGTCGAGATCCAGGACCTGCACCGCGTGGTCGAGGAAGCGCGCGAGCACGGGCGTCGCGTCGTCATGGGCGGCCACTCGCTCGGCGGCTCGATCACGACCGCGTACGCGACGTGGGACTTCCACGGGCGCGCCGGTGCCCGTGATCTCGCCGGTCTGGTCTTCATCGACGGCGCCAGCTCCCCCACGCCGGTCACCGCACAGCTGGCCACCCAATCGCTCCAGACCCTTCAGACCAGCACGCCGTGGCTGGCGTTCGGCGGCATCCCGTCGCCCTTCCTCGGCCTGTTCTCGGCCGTCGGCTCGAGCCTCGCGTCGTATCAGCCCAACGAGCCGGCGCCGCTCCAGGACTTCCCGCTGCTGCCCGCGAACCTCAAGCCGCCGGTGCGCGCGACCAACCAGGCGAACTTCGGCTTCGCGGTCGACACCAAGACGTCGCCTCCGAACCTGCGCGCCGCGCAGGTGCACGCGGGTCAGCTCGCCGCGAGTGGCGACCCGCGCGGTTGGGTGCGCAACGGCGCCATCACCCCGATCGAGCGGTACGCGGCCATGCTCGCCGGGACCGGCCTCCTCGGCCTCGACGGGAGCGCGTGGTACCACCCGATGCGCCTCACGATCGACGCGGGCGCAGTGGGCAACGGCAACGCGAACCCGGCACAGACGGTGCTCGGCGTGCGCGCCATACACGGCGACGACGTGGACGTGCCGATGTACGCGTTCGGCGCCGCGCTCGGCGGCCAGGGCGTGCTCGACTCGACCGTCGCGCTCGCGCACCAGTCCCACGTGCCCGACCGCGACCTCGTCCTCGTCAATCGCCAGAGCACGTACGCGCACAACGACCCGAGCGCGGCGAGCCCGAACAACGACTTCCTCGCGAACCTCATCCCGTTCCTGACCAGCCTGTCCTCGCACGGCGATCACGACGGCCACTGACACGCCCACCGGTCGCCGCATGCGTCACCCCAGAGGCGGGTAGGCCACGCGGTGGATGAACCGCGGAGAGATCGTCCACGAGGTCCGGCGCCGGGGCGAGTTCGACACGGCCGACGACGCGGAGAACGCGTTCGTCGCGACGTTGTCGGTGCTCGGTGAGCCGCTCGCGCCGACGTCGTCGGCCAGCTGCCCGAGGAATACCGCACGGACCTCATCGACTGAACGGCCGGCGTGCCGGCAACGAGGAGCGCACCATGAGCGACATCGTGGTCAGGCCGCGGCGACGCAGCGAGTACGGTCATCTGGCTCCGTGACGTCGACCGCACGCACCCGGACTTCCGCGACGAGCTCGTCGCCCGGGTGACGGCCCACGACCGCGGCGTCTGCCCCGCTGCGCTCCCACGTCGTCGATCCGCGGGGACGACGCGGAATGGCACACTGTGCGCTCTCTCGGGCCCGCTCGGAGGTGCGCGCAACCATGAAGTACGTCGTCTTCTACGACTCGGCCGACGACGTCGCGACGAAGGCGCCACCGCACTTCCCCGCCCACAAGGCCCGCCTCGACGAGTTCGCGTCCCGCGGCACGCTCCTCATGGTGGGCACGTTCGCAAACCCGCAGGAAGAAGGCTCCATGGCCATCTTCACCACTCGCGAGGCGGCGGAGGCGTTCGTGCGGGGTGATCCGTTCGTGCAACACGGCGTCGTTCGCGCGTGGCACATCCGCGAATGGAACGAGGTGCTGCACCCGGGCTGACCGGCGCGGGCCGAAGACCCGCGCCGGACGTTTGCTCGGTGCTCAGCCCTGGTTCTGGATGTTCTGGTTGTCGGGGATGAGCGCGTACGTCGAGAAGCACATCTCGTCCTCGGTGCCCTCCGCGAACACGATGTACTTCTGCGGCCGGTTGGGATCGAGCGAACGATCCCAGCTGCACTCCATGCGCACGGTCTGGCCGGCCGTCACGTGGAGCGGCTTCTGCAGCTGGTAGTTCATCTGCCAGTCGAAGTTCCAGTTGGGGATGTCGAGCAGCACCTGTTGATCCGGCGCGTCCGGATTCAACGTCAGCCGGAACGATTTGCCGAGCGTGTGCATGTGGCCCATCACGCTCACGATCTGTCCGGACTCGGGCACCTTCGAGTCGCAGCTCGAGGTCGCGACACCGTCGTGGTACGTGGCCGCGAGCTGCTCCGCGGTCCGGTTGCAGAGGAGGAGCAGTCCCGGCTCGATGAACGAGCCCGCGGGGCCGTAGAGGTGCGCGTCGTCGGCGAGCGCGGCGCTGCGGTTGCACAGCGGTGCGGTCGCCCCGGGATCACACGGGATCTCCACGGGACCGAGCGGGTTGACGATCTCGAGCCCCTTGATCTTGTCCGTGCCGGGATCGGTCTGCAGCGAGACCGTCGACTGGTCGGGCACCGGTGGCTGGGCGTAGTGGTAGTGGATCTGCAGGACGACCGCGTCGCCGGGCTGGAACAGGATCCCCGAGTGCTCGGGGTACACGACCGGGTCCTGACCCGGGACCCACCCCGCGATGAGGCCGGGCTGGCCGACGAGCCGGCTGATGTCGAAGCCGCCGCGACGACGTCCCTTGTCGTTCCCCGAGCGCGGCGAGACGGAGGTGCTCGGTCCCCGGTCGCCCCCGGGAAGGAGCGGGCCCGTGTAGCAGCTCCAGCCCGGCTGGCCGTCGGATCCCGATCTCTGGTTCCCGGCCGCGGCCTGCGCCGCGTTGATGTGGAAGATCTGGACGTGGTGGATCTCGGTGCGGTGCCCGGGCGTCACCTGGTAGCCGGTGACGTACGTCGGCGCGGTGAAGTGCGGGTCGAGGACGAAGCACCGGTAGTCGTTCGGGTTCGACAGCGACCCGGTGTACGCCTGCGGCATCTTCATCGTCACGTCGTCGCGTGGCGGTGTTCCCGCCGGACCCTGCGTCGGCTTGACGCGCGTCGACGCCGCGACGTCGAGCTGGCCACCGGCGTTGGCCCAGTCGACAATCTCCTTGACCTGCTTGCTGCTGAGCTTCTTCGAGTGCGCGAGCGCGAGGCCCTTGTCGGAGGCGGGCCACGGCGGCATGTACCCGTCGTTGACGACGGTGCCGATGCCATCCGACACCGCCGCCGCGTCACCCGCGGTCGCGAGCGTCCAGTGCACGGCGCCGACCTCGCCCGGCTTGTGGCACGACGCGCAGTTCGCCTGGAGCAGCGGCATCACGACGTTCTTGAACGACGGGCCGTGACTCTGCTTCGCCTTCTCCGTCGGCGTCGGGATCGTCGTCGGGACGGCGAACTTCGCCGGGTCGATCGCGGTCAGGTGCATCGTGAGGGTCACGTCGTCGGACGTGCTCACGAGCCCGGCGACGCTGATGGGCCCGACGCCGAAGCGCGACATCTTCGTGTGCGCGGTCGCGACGGCCGTGAGCTTGCCGTTGGAGGTGCTCGCGGTGACGTCCCACACGACCTGCCCCGGCCGCTGCTTGACGAGGAGCCGGCCCTGCATCGTGAAGTGGTACGTCTGACCGTCGACGATCGACGCCGGCAGGCCGCGCAGGACGCTGTCGGTCATCGTGACGAGCGGGTAGTCGTGCGACTGCAGGTACTCGGCACGGATCTTCGCGTCGCGCAGGTTGTTGTCGGAGTGCAGCTCCTCGACGTTGGCGACGATCTCGCCGACGCGGCTCGCCGACGGATTCGCGTGGTCGACCGAGAGGTCACCGGCGATGCCGTTCGTCTTCCCGACGGCGGTGCTGGTCGAGTGACCGAGGAACTTCTCCCGCACCGAGTAGCTGAGCTCGGAGCGGGTGGGGTCGATCCGGTAGATCGTGCTTCCGGGCTGCGGGCTCAGGTGCGGCGCGCCCGGGACCGTGTAGGCGATGTTCTGGTACTTCGCCGACGTCAACGGATGCACGACCGACCACACGTAGACCGCGACGGCGGCGATCGCGACGATGACCCCGGACGCGAGCCAGAACCACCAGTGCCGCGACAGTCGGCGGAACCGACCGCCGCCACTGCCCGAAGACGGGCCGATCTCGGTGACGGGCGGTGTGCTCATGGCGCGACCGCGTCCGTCGCCGGCTCCAGCAACGCGACCATCCCTGCCACCACGGCCCCCCATTCGTCCGCTGGCACCGGTGGGAGCTCGATCGTACGGGCCACGATCGAGCCGAGAAGGAGCAACATGCACAGCCGGGCGATCGCCTTCACGGAGACGCCCGGCGCGATCTCACCCGCGTCCTGACCCCGCTGCACGAGCGCGGCGAACATCGCCTCGCGCTCGGCGAGGCTCGAGCGCAGCACCTCGGCGACCTGCGGTTCCCGACGGCTCGCGGCGAGCGACTCGATGAGGATGGCGCGCGCCGCCTTCGCGTTGCCGGCCTGGGTCGAGACCGCGCCCGCGAGCCGTGAGCCCATCGCCCTCAACAGGTCGAGCGCGGAGCCGCACGAGCCGGCGTCGATCAGCCGGCGGATCGCCTTCGGACCACCGGCCCGGATCGCGTCGCAGAGCAATTCGGTCTTGTTGTCGTAATGCGCGTAGATGGCACCGGTGCTCAGGCCGGCTTCCGCCGCGATCTCGGAGACCCGTGACCCTTCGTAGCCCCGGGCCGAGAACACCCGCACGGCGGCTTCCATCAGATCCGACCGCGTCTGCTCCCCGACCGCTCCCGCGCGTCGCCCCATCGGCCCGAGAGCATAACGAACGTTCTTTTTCCCGCAAGGGCACCCCCAGAGGGGCGTCAGGCGTCGGGGGCGCGGTACGCACCGACGACGGCGGCGCCGGATGCGACAGGCGCTTCGACGCACCGGTCCGCGATCTCGGCGACGAAGTCCTGGAAGGCGGGCAGGTCGGCGAGCGAGTCGCCGCCGGCGCCGGTCTCGGTCACGACGTGCACGAAGCTCGTCCCGTCGTCGAGTCGGAGCGCGGTGTAGGTGAAGCCGAGCGGCTGACGCTCCGCCAGCTGCGCGAACACGTTCTCGATCAGCTTCTGGTTCTCGTCCGCCCGTTCGGGCCTCGTCCGGTACCGAACCACCACTGGCATGCCTGACCCTCCGAGATCTCGACGATGTAGGGCTCCGACCGTTGGGCCGCCGCGAACTCATCGCGGTGGCCGTGGGACAACGGATCGACACGCGACGGGAGAGAAAATTGTGGTCTGTGGCGAGGTCAGAATCAGTCACATTTCCCGGGCGGCGACGCGACGCGACCCGTAATGTCTGCCCCGTGCAAGGGCGCTTCGCGGGGGGTCTGGCGTCGAGCTCGTCGGGTGAGGGCCCGCACGAGCTCGCGCGGTGATGCAGAGCCGGACTCGCGATCCGGAGAGCCGGACCGAAGCGACCCAGGCGGCGCCCGCGCGTCCGGATCGCGCCGAGGCGCGTCCGCGGAAGCGGACGCCGTTCCCGAGGTTGCACCTCGCGTCGCTCGTGACGCTGCTCGTCATCGTCGCGTTCACCATCGGGCTGTTCCTCGTCACGGCGAGCCTCCACAACAGCAACGAGAACCGTCTCCTCAAGCAACGAGCTCGCGAGGCGGGCGTGACCGTCACCGCAGCGGTGTCCGGTCTGCAGACGCCACTCTCGTCCGCTGCGCAGGTCGCGCAGGCGACGAACGGCAACGTCGACCAGTTCCGTCGCGTCGCGGCGTCGGTCGTGGGAACCGGACGCTCCTTCGTGTCGCTCGCGCTGTGGCGCATGGACGATCCCACCGGTCCCATCGCGGTGACCGGCATCGCGCCGGAGCTCGCGAGCCGACCGGCCGGCGAGGTGCAGGCACTCTTCGCCAAGGCCGCTCGCTCCGGGAAGCTGACGGTCGCCGGTTTGGTCGACCAGCCTGCGCCGCGGCTCGCGTACCTCGTCACCAGCCAGCCGGCGCAGACCTTCGTCGTCTCGGCCGAAACGGCGCTGCCCAAGAACAGGACGTCGGTCGTCCGCAAGGACCAGGCCTTCAGCGACCTGGAGAACGCGATCTATCTGGGACCGACGGCGCGACCGGAGAACCTGCTCACCGCGACCACGCCGCACCTGCCGCTTCGCGGCCGGACCACCGCGGTGACGGTCCCCTTCGGCGACAGCGCGCTGACGTTGGTGTTCAAGCCGACCGGGCAGCTGGGCGGCGCGCTGCTCGCGCGGCTCCCGTGGATCGTCCTCGGCGCAGGGCTCGCGCTCGCGATCGTGGCCGCGCTCACGGCGGAGCGACTCGTCCGTCGCCGGAGCGAAGCGCTCGCGCTCGCGAACGACAACGCCCGGCTCTACGCCACGCAACGCGGCGTCGCGGAGACCCTGCAGCACAGCCTCTTGCCCGACACGCTCCCCGACGTCTCGGGCCTGACCTTTGCAGTCCGGTACCTGCCCGGTGTCGCGGGCGTCGAGATCGGCGGGGACTGGTACGACGTCATCCCTCAGGGTGACCGCGTCGTCGTGGTCGTCGGCGACGTCTCCGGTCGGGGCGTTCCGGCCGGGATCGTCATGGCGTCGTTGCGATACGCGATACGCGCGTACGCGGCGCAGGGCGACGATCCGGCGACGATCCTCACGAAGTTGGGCGCGCTCGTAGACGTCGGCGAGGACGGATGCTTTGCGACCGTCGTGTGTGGAGCGATCGACGTCGCGCGACACGAGATCACCATCGCGAACGCCGGCCATCTGCGGCCGCTGCTGCTCGACGGCGACGAAGCGACCTTCGTCTCCACGCCGGTCGGCGTCCCCGTCGGTGTCGACCTCGTCCGGCCGTACGAGACGGTGACGATCCGCGCGCGCGAAGGAGCGACGTTGCTCGCGTTCACCGACGGGCTCGTCGAACGTCGCGGCCAGACGATCGACGTCGGCCTGGAACGGTTGGAGCAGACGGCGCGGCGCGCGCACGGCTCGCTCGAGGATCTGCTCACCACCGTGCTGCGCGAGCTCAGCGATGGCGTCGGCGACGACGACACCGCCGTGCTGGGGGTGCGATGGACGGCGTAGGACGCCGCGACGACGGCGACCGCCCTGCGACCGTTGCGCCCGATCCGTCGGGCGTGCCGGTCGTCGCGTTGGCGGGTGAGATCGACATCTCGTGCATCGACGCCGTCGAGGCGGTGGTGCAGCCGCTGCTCGACGGCACCCACGAACGGCTCGTCTTCGACCTGAACGCCGTCGACTTCATCGACAGCAGCGGCCTCGCGGTTCTCCTCCAGGCCGCAGCACGGGTGGGAACCGTGACACTTCGGAGCCCGTCACCCTTGCTCGTGCGCATCCTCGACTCCAACGGCTTGCTGCAGGTCCTGGCGGTCGAGACATGATCGAGCGACGCGCGTTCACCGGCGACACGTCGGCCGTGCCCGAGGCACGTCGCTACGTCGTGGAGCTGCTGCCGACGGTCTCGCACGAGCGCCGTCAGGAGATCGCGCTGATGGTGTCGGAGCTTGCGACCAATTGCGTTCGTCACGCCGCGACCGGCTTCACCGTCACCGTACAGGTCGACGACGGTTCGCTCCGGGTCGAGGTCGCGGACGACGGAACCGGCCGGCCACGCGTGAAGTCGCCGGAACCGACGGAGCTGTCGGGGCGAGGGTTGCGCATCGTGCAGGATCTCGCGGACTCGTTCGGCATCCGCGACGGGCATGGCGCGGGCGGGAGCACGGTCTGGTTCGTCGTGCGCCTCGACGACGGATCGATCGCCGATGTCGCGCGCACCGTCGGAGCGAGCTCGGGTCAGGACGCAGCGACGTCGCCTGCGGTCGGAGGTGGGGACGGTGCCGGCTCGACGGGCCGCCCGCGCCCGAGGCGTCGGGACCGCGGGCCCGGCCGTCCGCCCACCGGTGGACGCCGCCCGTCGGCCCGGTCGTGGGCCCAACGCGTGTAAGCCTCCCGTAACCGGGCGACGCATACGGCGCGCGCGTCCATGACGAACTCACAGCATCACCCAGGAGGTGCGTGCACCGTCGGGCACCTGTGGCTACGGTCTCGCTGTCCACCGGGGCAGGGTGCGACAGAAGCAGGGGGCGGTGGGCGGCGCCAGGGGGCGCACCACGGGGGTCCGGGGCTAGGTACTCGCGGTGCGCCCCCTCAGCCGTCGACGCCGTCCGGTTCGGGTCGCTCCTCCCCCGCCCCGTGCCGGATCAGGAGTCGCACGATCTCCTCTTGCTGCGACTTCGCCTCCGGCGAGCCGCTGCCGCCGCGACCGGTGGACTGCGTCGCCAGCTTCATCGGTGTCGAGCCGCTCTTGTTCGCCAGTCGCCCGTCCGCACCGCCCTCGAGCAGCGCGCGCACCGCGTCGGCACATCGTGTCCGCACGGCACGGTGCAACGGTGCGACACCGCTCTTGTCGGTGGCATTCGGATCGGCCCCCGCCGCGATGAGCGCGGCGATCGTCGCGGCCTGGGCATCCGCGTCCCATCGCTTCGATCCCGGCGCGCCATCGGCCGCGTAATGCAGTGGCTCCGCCCCGCGGCGGTTCCTCGCGCGCACGTCGGATCCCGCCGCGACCAGGGTCCCGACGAGTCCGGTTCGATAGCCCGCGGCCGCGATGTGCAGCGCGCTGTCGCCCACGTAGAGGTAGTGGCCGATCTCACCGAAATAGAACGGCTCGGCCTCCTGGCGTGTCGCGCCGCGCGCCGCCTGGGCCCGCGCGAGCGAGGGCGACGTCGCGAGCATGCGTTCCACGCTCGGTGCGTCGTCGGCGATCACCGCCTGCACGAGGAGCAGGAACGCAGACTCGTCGACGACCGCCACGACACCTCCGAACGTCTCGGTGGGCGTTGAGGGTCTCGATCCCCCGACCTCCTCCTTGTAAGGGAGGCGCTCTTCCAACTGAGCTAAACGCCCGGAATGGCCACGTTACCGGTGCCCGCAGGCGCCGGAACCGTTACGGACGGGTGACGAGGCGGACCACGGCGTCGCGGGCCGAGTCGGGCAGCACCCGGGCCACGACCGCGGTCGCCCGCGCGTCCAGCCCGACGAGGTACCGCGCTCGCGGCCGCGGGGTGGTCAGCGCGTTCTCGACGACCTGCGCGACGCGACCCGGGGCCACACCTTGGCGCTCCTGCATGTCGATCCCCTTGCGCACCCCGGCGACGGCCCAGCCGTAGCGCTCCCGCGCCTCCGCGGACAGCGACGCCTCGATCTCGTCGGCGCGGCGCCGGCCCTTCTCCCAGATCGGCGTCTTCACGCCCCCGGGCTCGACGAGCACCACCTTGATGCCCGATGGCCGGAGCTCGTGGCGCAGCGACTCCGCGATCGCCTCGAGCGCGAACTTCGACGCGTCGTAGGGAGCGAGGAGCGGCGTCGACAGACGACCGCCGATCGAACCGATGAACACGACCCGCCCCGCCGAACCCGCGGTACGGATCAACGGCAACGCGGCGCGTGTCACCGCGAGCTGACCGAACACGTTGACCTCGAACTGACGGCGCCAGTCGTCGAGCGGGAGATACTCGATCGGGCCGCCCACCGCGATGCCCGCGTTGTTCACGACCGCGGTGAGACGGCCACCGGTGCGCGTGCGGATGTCGGCGAGCACGCGCTCGACGCCGCCGGCGTCGGTGACGTCGAGCAGCACGGGCTCCACCGCGCCCGACGCCGCCGCCTGCACGCGTTCACCGTCCTCGATCCGTCGTACACCGGCGAACACCAACCACCCGCGGGCCGCGAGATGCAGTGCGCACGCTTCGCCGATCCCGCTGGAGGCACCGGTCACGAGCACGGAGCGATCGGTCATGCGCTCCAGGGTCGCACGTCGCGCCGCGGCCCGCTCGGACGCGGTCAGGACGCCGACACCGATGCACGCTCGCGGGTCCGACCGTAGGCTTCCGATCGTGAAGGCAGCCGTGTACGACCACACCGGACCGCCCGACGTCCTCCGCTACACGGATGTCCCCGACCCCGTGTGTCCGCCGGGCCACGTGCGCATCGTCGTCGAGGCGATCAGCATCGAGGGCGGTGACACCTTGAACCGCGCCGGCGGCGAGCTCGCGACGACGCCCCACATCGTCGGCTACCAGTGCGCCGGAACGATCGCCGAGGTCGGCGACGGGGTCACGGACCGTCAGGTCGGGCAACGGGTCGTGGCGACGATGCTCTGGGGCTCGCACGCGGAGCAGGTCGCGGTCCCGTCCGTGCTCACCTGGCCGGTGCCCGAGGGCGCGGACATCCTGGAGATCGCGTGCGTCCCGGTCGCGTTCGGGACCGCGCACGACTGCCTCTTCGAGTTCGGACACCTGCAACCCGGCGAAGCGGTGCTGGTGCAGGCCGGCGCGAGCGGCGTCGGCATCGCCGCGATCCAACTGGCGAAGCGCGCGGGTGCGACCGTGCTCGCGACCGCGTCGAGCGACGAGCGGCTCGAGCGCCTGACGAAGCTCGGGCTCGACCACGGCATCGACTACACGCAGCCGGGCTGGATCGACAGGGTCCGCAGCGCGACGGCTGGGCGCGGCGTCGACCTCGCCGTCGACTCGGTCGGCGGCCCGACCCTCGTCGGCAGCGTCGGCTGTCTCACGTACCGGGGCCGGTGCATCACCGTGGGCAACGCGGGTCGCGACCCGCAGCCCTTCGACGTGTCGGTGCTCGCGATGGGCAACCACTCGCTGACCGGCGTGTTCCTCGGCGCGGAGATGCTGAACGAACGCGCGCACGCCATGATCGGTCGCCTGATCGACGAGGTTGCCGCCGGCGAGCTGCGGGTGATCGTCGACCGGACGTTCCCGCTCGCCGAGGCCGCGGCCGCCCACGCCTACATCGAGAGCCGCCAGGCCGTCGGCCGGGTCGTCCTCCTGCCCTGAGGGGGACTCGGGCAGGTTGTCGGACCGCGGCCGACGGCCGCTTCGTGCATCGTCGGTCGGTTCGATTGACCGCGGGCGGGCCGGGGCTCGTGGGCCGGGGCGACGGGGGGACGCACCCCGTGACGTCACCCCGGCCCGCCGCTGCGGTTGAACGTGGCGGGACGGGACCTCGCTGCCGGTCAGGCGATCTGCGGTTCCGGGAGCTCGGTCTCGGGCCGGACCTTCGGCGGCCGTCCCCGCTTGCGCTTGTGGGCCAGGATCTTCCCGTTCGCGAAGAGCTCACCGCCCCACACGCCCCAGGGCTCGCGCCGGGTCAAGGCCGCGTCGAGGCACGACACCCGGACCGGGCACGCCTGGCAGAACGCCTTGGCCGCGGCGATGTCGTCGAGCTGCTCCGAGAAGAAGAGCTCGGTGAGCGACGCGGACCCGTCACGGCAGAGCGCCTCTGCCCGCCACGGCTCTTCGGTTGCGTTGAATTCGAGGGCG
>DATBEZ010000059.1:0-7151 GCA_036558745.1 Acidimicrobiia bacterium | reverse complement strand
GCCGGTCTTGGAGAACGCGACGACGGACGGGGTCGTACGGGAACCCTCTGCATTGGGGATGACGACCGGCTCGCCCGCCTCGAGCACCGAGACGACCGAGTTGGTGGTGCCGAGGTCGATGCCGACGGCCTTGGGCATGGGTGTGGCCTCCGTGGGTCTGGGGGGTGGGGTGCAACAACAGCTCGGGCACGCCAGTCTGGCGCATGCCTCGCCGTGACGCTAGAAGTTTGAGTACGACGCTATCAACTTCTCTGAGTGCGCACCCATTCCCGGACCCGGGAGATCGGTCCCGGGCGGAGGATCAGCCTTGCCGGCCCCCCAAGGCGGCGACGGCGAGGAAGGCGGCGACGGCCCAGAGGACGGCGGCCTGGAGGCCCGTCTCGAAGGCGGGCTGCGCCACGGCCTCGACCGTGACGGCCACCGCGACCAGGGCGGCGACGAGGGCGACGGGTCGCAGCCACGGGCTCTGTCGCAACGCGTTGAGCAGTCTGCTCTCGGGCACTGCAACCCCTCCGGAACGAACCGCTCGGCCTCCCCACGGGGACCGAGACAACGGTGAACGCGCTGGCTACATTTCCGCCATGCCCAGAGGCGACGCGTTCCTCGACCACCTCCGTGACGTCTCCTTGTTCTCGGCGCTGTCGCGCAAGGAACTGAGCCTCGTCGCCCGTCGGGCCGAGGACGTGAAGGTGGCGGCGGGGAAGGTCCTCGTCAACGAGGGTGCTCCCGGCTCGGAGTTCTTCGTCATCGTCGACGGCACCGCCCGGGTGACCCGCAAGGGCCGCAAGGTCGCGACGCTCGGCCCGGGCGCCGCGTTCGGCGAGCTGGCCCTGCTCGACCGCGCGCCGCGCAACGCGACGGTCGTCGCGGAGACGCCGATGGAGCTCGTCGTGCTCGGCCAGCGCGAGTTCGCCGGCATCCTCGACGAGGTCCCCGGCTTCGCCCGCAAGCTCCTCGCCGGTCTCGCGCACCGTTTGCGCGAGTCGGATGCCAAGAGCGTCCAGTAGGCCGCGCGCCAAGAGCGTCCAGTAATCGCGCGCGCACCCGGCCCAACCCGTACCGCTCGGGAGCGCCGCGGTAGCGTTCGCCACCGTGCGCAGGCCCAAACCGTCAACCGTCGTCCTGTGGATCGGCGTCGCCGCCGCGCTCGGCACGCTCGCGTCCGGCCTGGTCCCGCACCTGACCCACTGGGAGGACCACTCCCACGTCGCCCGGACGGTGTTCGGTGACATCCCCGGGCCGATGCAGGTCGCCTTCTATTTCGTCGCGGCGATGATGCTCTTCGCGGTCGCGTGGCTCGCGTCCCTGCGCGTCCAGAACATCCAGCGCGGCGCGCCCGACGACCGGCGCACGCGCCGGGAGAACTTCAAGCGCCGGATGGAGGACTTCAGGGCCGGCGTGTGGATGCAGACGCTGCTGCGCGACCCCTCCGCCGGCGTCATGCACTCCTTCATCTACTTCGGCTTCATCGTGCTGTTCATGGCGACGGTCATCCTCGAGATCGACCACCAGATGCCGGAGTCGCTCAAGTTCCTGCACGGCAAGACGTACATGGCCTACTCCGCGGTCGCCGACATCTTCGGCGTCGTGTTCGTCGTCGGCATCGCATGGGCCATCGTCCGCCGCTACATCCAGCGCCCGTACCGCATCCGGATCAAGACCAAGCCCGAGGACGCGTTCATCCTCGGCACGTTCCTGCTCATCGGGCTGACCGGCTTCTTCGTCGAGGCGTTCCGCATCGCGCTCGTCGGCCGTCCGTCGTTCGAGAAGTGGTCGCTCGTCGGCTACCCGATCTCCGCCCTGTTCGACGGCTGGAACCACCAGACGCTGAGCGATCTGCACCGGTGGCTGTGGGGCAGCCACTTCGTGCTGTTCATCGCGTTCCTCGTGATCCTGCCGACGACGAAGCTGCGTCACATGATCACCTCGCCGATGAACATGTACCTGCGCGACCGTGAGCGGCCCAAGGGCGCGATGCGTCCCATGCCGAACCTCATGGAGACGGAGCTCGAGACGTTCGGCGCGTCGACGGTCGAGGACTTCACCTGGAAGCAGCTCTTCGACACCGACGCGTGCACGATCTGCGGACGGTGCACGTCGGTGTGCCCCGCGCACGCGACGGGTAAGCCGCTCGACCCGCGCGAGATCGTGCTCAAGGTGGGCGAGGTGATGGACGCCACGGGCACGCCGCCGGTGTCACCGCCGGTCGGGACCGTGCCCCAGATCACGATCACCGCGGATTCCGTCTTCGAGCGGGTGACGTCGGAGGAGCTGTGGGCGTGCACGTCGTGCAAGGCGTGCGACGAGATCTGCCCGGTGAACATCGAGATCCTCGACAAGATCCTCGACATGCGCCGCTACAAGTCGCTGATGGAGAGCGACTTCCCCACCGAGCTCGGCAACACGTACCGCTCGATGGAGAACAGCTCCAACGTGTATGGCATGAACCAGGGTGAGCGCGGCGACTGGGCCGGCACTGTCGAAGGTGTCGAGGTGATCGAGCCGACCGGCACCCTCGAGCACGAGTACCTGTACTGGGTCGGCTGCGCGGGCAGCTTCGACGACCGCAACAAGAAGGCCAGCCGCGCGATCGCGACGCTGCTGCAGCGCGCGGAGGTCGACTTCGCGATCCTCGGTCCGACCGAGCTCTGCACGGGCGACCCGGCCCGACGTTCGGGCAACGAGTACATCTTCCAGATGCTCGCGATGCAGAACGTCGAGACACTGAACGGGCTCGGCGTGCAGAAGATCATCACCCAGTGCCCGCACTGCTTCAACACGCTGAAGAACGAGTATCCGCAGCTCGGCGGGAACTACGAGGTGGTTCACCACTCGCAGTTCCTGATGGACCTCATCAGCAGCGGCAAGCTCAACATGGCCGGCGCGTCACTCGACGAGCGGGTCACGTACCACGACTCCTGCTACCTCGGGCGCCACAACGACGTGTACCTCGCGCCGCGCAAGGTGATCGGCTCGCTCGGCGGCATCGAGGTGGTCGAGATGCCGCGCAACGGCACCCGCGGGATGTGCTGCGGCGCCGGCGGTGCGCGCATGTGGATGGAGGAGCGCATCGGCAAGAAGGTGAACACCGAGCGCACCGAGGAGGCGCTCGGCACCGGCGCGCAACGGATCGCGGTGGCGTGCCCCTTCTGCTACGTCATGTTCGACGACGGCGTGAAGGAGAAGGGCGCCGACGAGGACGTGAAGGTGCAGGACATCGCGGAGATCCTCGTCGAAGCGCTCGACCGCGAGGTGCCGACCGTCGTCGCCGAGGCGCCCGTCCCCAGCGAGCCCGGCTTCCGACCCGGTATCTGAGTCTCCGGTCGCGCTCGCAGGCTCGTGCCTCCGGTCGCGCTCGCAGGCTCGCCGCTCCCCTGCCAACGGCAACTTGCGCGGCGAGACGCGATCGACCGCCGGCAGCCCGCTGGCGCGGTCGCTGCGGGAGGGGCACCATCGCGTGCATGACCATCATGCTCGACGCCGATCAGCACCTGTTCGAGTCGCGGACCATGTGGCGGGACCACGCCGACCCGGGCGACCGGGACGTTGCGCTCGAGATCGTCGACGACGAGGCCGGCAACGCGTGGGTCTCGTGGCACGGCACGCAGATCTCGCTCGCGCACGTCACGACGCCCGGCGACCCCGACGACGTCGGGCGCCAGCAAGCCCGCGCCCGGGAGGGCCTCCCGCCCGAGGTGCACTACGACGACGCGCTCCCGCGCGACTACTGGGACCCTGCGGCGCGTGTCGCGACGCTCGACCGTCTCGGCTTCGACGCGGCCGTGCTGTTCCCCAACTACGGGCTGGTGTGGGAGCACGCGTTGGCCGGCGATCTCGCGGCGACGAAGGTGAACCTCACCGCCTGGAACCGCTGGGCTGCCACGGTCGCGCAGGAGGGCCGCGGACGGTTGCGTCCCGTCGGCCACCTGACGTTGCGTGATCCCGCGTGGCTGGAGCGCGAGCTCGCCGCGCTCGCGGCCGCGGACGTGCGCCTGGCCATGATCCCGCCCGGGTTGGTCGACAACCGCCCTCTGTCACATCCCGAGCTCGACCGCGTGTGGAGCGCGTTCGAGCACCACGGTGTCGCGCCGGTGTTCCACATCGCGAGCACGGTCCGGCCGTTCCCCGACGCGTGGTACGAGACCGAGGAGGACCCCGACCCGAACAACCTCCTGCTCACGTCGGTATTCATCTGGGCGGCGCCGGCTCTCGCGCTCGCCGACATGGCGCTGAATGGTGTGTTCGCGCGCCATCCCGACCTGCGCGTCGGGATCATGGAGCTGGCCGCGGTGTGGGTGCCGATGTTCCTGCAGTTCATGGACGGCGGCTACGCCTTCACGTCGAAGCTCGCGGGGAGCGAGCACACAGAGCTGGAGCTGCCGCCGAGCGAGTACGTGAAGCGCCAGGTGCGCATCGCCGCGTTCAGCTTCGAGCAGCCCCAGCACCTGGAGCGCGCCGCGGGCGACCTGTTCATGTGCTGCAGCGACTGGCCGCATTCGGAGGGGACCGAGCACGCGCTGGAGGAGTACGCCGCGCTCTCGCACGGCAAGGTCACGCGTGACGAGCACCCGGGTCTCTACGGCGGGCACGCGAGCTGGTTGCTGCGCGACGCGTGACCGCTCCTACGCCACGAACGTGACCGTCTCCGCGAGCGGCGCGCGTTCGATGTCGGCGCCGGGCGCGCTCGGATCGGCGCGCCCGATCGACATCCCGCAGAACAGCACCAGATCGGCGGGCGGAGAGACGATCTCCGCAACCGTCGTGCGGTACACCGACCAGGCGAGTTGTGGGCAGCTGTGCAGTCCCTCGGCGCGGAGCAGCAGCATGACGGTCTGCAGGTACATGCCGAGATCGGCCCACTGGGCCCGGCCCATGTCGCGGTCGATGTAGCAGAACAGCGCGGCCGGCGCGCCGAAGCACTCCCAGTTCGCGGCGACCGCCCGCTCGCGCGCTTCGACGTCGTCCTCCGCGATGCCGAGCGCGGTGTAGCGCTGTCGACCGGCCGCGAAGCGGCGCTCCCGGTACGGCGACCTCAGATGAGGCGGGTACATCTCGAACTCCCGCTCGTCGCCACGGTCGCCCGCTGCGACGCGCTCGGCTACACGGCGCTTGAGCTCGCCCAGTGGCGCGCCCGTGACCACGTAGGTGTTCCACGGCTGGAGATTGCCTCCCGACGGTGCGCGTGCCGCCGTGGTGAGCACGCGCTCGAGGATCCCGACCGGGACCTCCTCGTCGGTGAACGCGCGCACCGCGCGCCGGGTCGTGACCGCGTCGTAGACGTCCATCGGATCTCCCGCGCTTTCCGTCGTCGCGTGCTGGCTTCTCTACTGTTGACGGAGGCCGACGCGCAAAGGTGACCGACGAGCGAGCGAGCCAGGCGAGTGGAAGCGTGGGCCCGAGTGGCCCGGCGCCGCAGGCGCAGGAGCGGCGAGCATGGAGGAGCGAGAGCGGGTCGCAGAACGCTTCGAGACCCATCGCTCCCGGCTGCACGCGGTCGCGTACCGGATGCTCGGCTCCTCGGGCGAAGCGGAGGATGCGGTCCAGGAGACATGGTTGCGGCTCGCGCGCGCCGAGGTCGGCCAGATCGACAACCTTGGCGGGTGGCTCACGACGGTGCTGTCACGCATCTGCCTCGACGCGCTGCGCGTCCGTGCGTCGCGGAGGGAGGAGCTCGTGGGTGACGGCAGCAGCGATGACGCCGACCTCGGGCAAGACGTCGATCCGGAGCGCGAGGCGGTGCTCGTCGACTCCGTCGGGCGTGCGCTGCTCGTCATGATGGACCGGCTCGGGCCCGACGAGCGCGTCGCGTTCGTGCTGCACGACCTGTTCGCAGTGCCCTTCGACGAGATCGCCCCGATCGTCCGGCGTACGACACCCACCACGAAGAAGCTCGCGAGCCGCGCCCGCCAGCGGGTACAGGGAGCGTCGTCGGTTCCCGCTCCCGAGCTCGCGCGCCACCGACACCTGGTCGAGGCGTTCCTCGCCGCGTCACGGGCCGGGGACCTCGAGGCGATCCTCACCGTGCTGGCACCCGACGTCGTGCGGCGCGCCGACCCGGCCGCGCTGCCATCCGGACGGGCGCGGGAGGTGCGCGGCGCGCGCACGGTGGCGGAGGAGATCGCGGTGTTCGGTGCCAACGCGCGTTTCGCCGCGCCGGCGCTGGTCGGTGGCGACGTCGGGATCGTCGTCGCGCCGTACGGAAGGCTGCGCGCGGCGCTCGTCGTCACCGTCGACGGCGACCGGATCGCCGCGTACGAGCTCGTCGCCGACCCGGAACGTCTGCGCGCCCTGGAGCTCGCCGTCCTCGACGGCTGAGCGCGCCGTCAGCGGGTGCGGACGAAGCAGTCGACGACGTGATCGTCGACCATGCCCGTCGCCTGCATGAACGCGTAGAGGGTCGTGGGGCCGACGAAGCGGAAGCCGCGCTTGCGCAGATCCTTGCTCAGTCGCGTGGAGGTCTCGGTCACCGCGGGGATCTGGCCCATCTCGGTCCACTGGTTCACGACCGGGGCGCCGTCGACGTACGACCAGAGGAACGCGTCGAGCGACGCGCCCGTCTGCTGACGGAGGTCGAGCAGGGCGCGCGCGTTGTCGATCGCCGCATCGACCTTCTGCCGGTTGCGCACGATGCGCGCGTCGCCGAGCAGGCGCGTGACGTCGCGGTCGTCGAAGCGGGCGACGCGCTCGACGTCGAAGCCCGCGAACGCGTCGCGGTAGCCCTCGCGCTTGCGCAGGATCGTCGACCACGACAGCCCGGCTTGCGCGCCCTCGAGCACGAGCAGCTCGAAAAGCGCGTCGTCGTCGTGGTGCGGGACGCCCCACTCGTCGTCGTGGTAGGCGACCATGAGCGGGTCGTCGCCGGCCCAGCGGCACCGTGCGACGCCGTCGGCTCCCGTCCGTACATCCGGCACGGGCGGAGCCTAGGGGTTATTCGTCGCCGTCCTCCTGCGGCGAGCCGCCCGGCCCGCTCATGGCGACGCCGTCCTCCTCGACGATGTCCCGCGGGTCGGCCCGCCGGTACGCCTCGCTCCCCAGGCCGCCGCGCGGGTCGCCCTCGCGCGCGAGCGCGTCCGGGTCGCCCTGCTGCTTGTTCGCCCGGTGCTCCTCGTCGGGCTCGGCCCACCGGCCGGGCTCCTCATCCAGTCGTCCTT